>DASSNE010000013.1:0-36032 GCA_035688265.1 Gammaproteobacteria bacterium | reverse complement strand
ATCGACAGGTGCGTGCTGCAGCGAATACGCACGAGTGCTGCGCGCGCCTTGATTTCGGCGGGACTGCCTTCGGCGATGACGCGGCCATGATTGACGACGACGATGCGGTCGGCGAGCGCATCGGCTTCCTCGAGGTAATGCGTCGTCAGCACGATCGTGCGGCCGGCGCCGATCAGCTCGCGCAGCGCCGTCCAGACGGCGCGTCGCCCTTCGACGTCGAGCCCGGCCGTGGGCTCGTCGAGGAACAGCAACTCGGGGTTGCCGACGAGCGCCAGGGCGAACATCAGCCGCTGCTTTTGTCCTCCCGACAGCTTGGTAATGGGCCGCTTTGCCAGGTCGCCGATGCCGGCGAGCCGCAACGCGGTGTCGACGGCAAGCGGGGCCGGGTAATAGCCGGCGTACAAAGCCAGGCATTCCGACACCCGGACGCGGCCGTCGAAGCGCGCCTCCTGGAGCATCGCCCCGACCCGGCGCCGGGCCGCGAGTTCCCGCGGCGGACGGCCGAACAATCGCACTTCGCCGGCCGTGGGTCGCACGAGACCCAGCAACATGTTGATGCTGGTGGTCTTGCCGGCCCCGTTGGGGCCGAGTAGCGCCAGCACCTCGCCGCAGCGGACGCTCAGTGCAATATCGTCGACCGCGGTTACTTTGCCGTACCGCTTGGTGACTTTGTGCAGTTCGGCGATTACGTCGCCGCTGCGCTCGTGACTGATGTGCATGTCATTACTCCCAGGGACGGCAACAGGATGCGTGCCCTGCCGCCCGCCCGCCAGTCGAAAGTGTCAATAGTTCTTCGTGACAACTGTCACAGGCGATCCCACCGGTGTCACGAACTGGCGCTGCCCTTGACATACCGCCCTGTTGGGCCCGACCCTTACGGCCGCTGCCTGTGCTGCGCTGTTGCCGTTAAAGGAGGAGACCCGTGAGACCATCCCTGTTGACCATTGCTGCCGCGCTGGCGGCTTTTTCGTTCGGCACGGCGTGTCCGGCGGCTCAGGCTCGATCCCGGCATACCTCCGGAACCTACGACCAGGCGCTTTTTTCGCAGCTGCACTGGCGGGCGATTGGTCCGCTGCGCGGCGGGCGCATGCATGCGCTCGATGCCGTGCCCGGCAATCCGCCGGTGTTCTACGCGGGCGCCGATAACGGCGGCATCTGGAAGTCCAGCGACTACGGTCGCACCTGGAAGCCGATCTTCGACCAGCAATCCACCGGCTCGATCGGCTCCATCGCGGTGGCGCCGTCCGATCCGAATATCATTTACGTCGGCAGCGGCGAGGGGATCATCCGCCCCGACGGCGCCCTCGGCAACGGCATGTACAAGTCGACCGATGCCGGCAAGACCTGGACGCACCTGGGGCTGCGCGATACGCAGAAGATCGCCAAGGTCATCGTCGATCCGCACAATCCGAACCGCCTGTTCGTCGCTGCGATGGGCCACCCTTACGGGCCCAACAAGCAGCGCGGTATTTTTCGTTCGACCGACGGCGGCAAGACGTTCGAGAAAGTGCTCTACATCGACGCGTACACCAGCGGCGACGACGTCGACTTCGATCCGTCCAACCCGCAGATTCTGTACGCGACGATGTGGCAGCAGCAACAGGCGCCGTGGGAAAGCGACTCGTTCGGCGGCACGTCGGGCGGCATCTTCAAATCCACCGACGGCGGCGACACTTGGCATCGCCTGACAGTCGGGCTGCCCAAAGGCGTGTCGCAGGTTCAACTGACAGTGGCGCCGAGCGATCCTGCGCGGCTGTACGCCTCGGTCGCGACCGGCCGCGACGTTCACATTTATCGATCCGACGACGCCGGCGCCCACTGGCGCAAGATCACGACCGACCCGCGCCCCGCTGCCCGCGTCGGCGGCGGCGATCTGCCCACGCTGACGGTGGATCCGAAGAACCCGGACATCGTCTACAGCTGCACGCCGGTCTTGTGGAAGTCGACCGACGGCGGCAAGACCTGGACCGGCCTTCGCGGCGCGCCGGGCGGCGACGATTACCAGCGCCTGTGGATCAGCCCGAACAATTCAAAACTGCTGTTCGCGGTGGTCGACCAGGGCACCATCATCAGTGTGAACGGCGGCAAGTCGTGGAGCTCGTGGTACAACCAGCCGACCGCGGCAATGTACGACGTGGCCACCGACAATCATTATCCGTACCGCGTCTGCGGCGGCGACCAGGACAGCGGTTCCGCCTGCGTCTTGAGCCGCGGCAACGACGGTCAGATCACGGCGCACGACTGGCATCCGGTGGGCGTGATCGAATATGGCCGGGCGGCGCCGGACCCGCTCGATCCAAATATCGTCTACGGTGGGCGCGTCACGCGTTACAACCGCAAGACCGGTCAGATCCAGTACGTCGGGCCGCCCAAGGGCGACAACTATCGCATTCTGCGCACCATGCCGCTGCTGTTTTCGCCGGTGGATCCGCACATTCTGTACTTCGCTTCCAATGTCGTCTGGAAGACGCGCGACGGCGGCAATCACTGGACGCAAATCAGTCCCGACCTGACGCGCAAGGGGCACTGGAAGGTGCCGGAAAACGTCGGCAAATACGCGAAGACGATCAAGCCCAAATCGAAGAACCGCGCGGTCGTGTATGCGCTGGCGCCGTCGCCGCTGGACATTAACGTTATCTGGGCCGGCACCGACGACGGCTTGATTCAGCTGACCACTGACGGCGGCAAGCACTGGAAAAATGTCACGCCGCCGAAGATGAAGCCGTGGTGGGCCGTGTACGGCATGGAGGCATCGCACTTCGACCGCGGCACCGCGTACGCCGCAATCAACACGATGCAGCTCGACGATCAGCGTCCGCATCTGTTTCGGACGCGCGATTTCGGCAAGACCTGGACCGAGATCGACACGGGTATTCCGGACGGCGCCGCCACCAACGTGATCATCGAGGATCCCAAGCGCCAGGGCCTGTTGTTCGCCGGCACCGAAACGCAGGTGTACGTGTCGTTCGACGACGGCGATCAGTGGCAGTCGCTGCGCCTGAATATGCCGGCGATCTCGGTGCGCGATCTCGAAATCAAGGCCAACGATCTGATCGCCGCCACGCACGGCCGGGGCTTCCAGATTCTCGACGACATCACGCCGCTGCGTCAGATTGATGCCAAGGTTGCCAAGTCCGAGGTCACGCTCTACAAGCCCGAACTCGCGACCCGCGTGCGCTGGGGGATGAATCCACCGACGCCGTGGCGGATGCCGTTCATGGACAATCCGCCTCCCGGCGCGATCATCGACTATTACCTCGGCAAGGACGTGCAAGGCCCGATTACGCTCGATATTTTGGACGCCAACGGCAACCTGGTGCGGCATTATTCGAGCGACGATCCGGAGAAGCCGATTCCGCTGGATGAACTGCGCGTGCCGGCCTGGTGGCCGCGCCCGCCGCAGCATTTATCGGCCACGGCAGGCCATCACCGCTACATCTGGAACATGCATTACGCACCGATCCCGGGCCTGACGCGGCGCCTGGACGCCGACCAGGCGGTGCGGGACAACGAAACGCCGAAGGTCGCGATGGCGCCGTGGGTGCTGCCGGGCGCCTACACCGTAAAGCTCACCGTCAACGGGCACAGTTACACGCAACCGTTGAAGGTCCGCATGGACCCGCGCGTGACAACGTCGCCGGCCGATCTCAAGCGACAGTTCGAGCTGGCGAAGCGCGCCTACGACGAGACCATCAGCGGCTTGAAGGCGCTGGGAGAAATTCGCGACCTGCAGAAACAACTGGATGAGCGCAAGGCGAATTCCGCGGCGATCACCGCTTTCCAGAAGCAATTGACGGCGCTGGCTGGGCCGCGCGACGCCGGGCCGTATTACTTCTATTCATACGCCGGCCCGCCGATCATCTCCGGCGTCGCCTACAAGCTGAGGAGCGTGATGGGCCAGGTGGAAAACGCCGATCGCGCGCCCACGGAAGGCCAGGCGGCGGCATTCAAGCACGCCAGCCATGCGATGCAAGCGCTGCTTGCGCGCTGGCACAAGCTCAAGGGCAAGCCGCTCGCCCGGTTGAATGCCCAGTTGCAGGGCCTCAATGTGAAGCCGCTGGTGATCGTGGCGCGTGCGCCGGTCCCGGCCGGCTGGGACGAGCCGTGGGTCAAGTATTACCGGGCGGACCAGTAAAGCGTTCGAACCGCCGGCATCAATGCAACGACGCGAGTGCTGCCGGCGACAGCAGCAACTCGGGATTGATCTTCGTGCCGTTCAGCGTCACGGTCCAGTGCAGATCGGCGCCGGTGGTGCGGCCGGTCGAGCCGACCTGCGCGATGATCTGACCACGTTTGACGTGATCGCCTTCGTGCACCTTGATCTTGCTCAGGTGGACGTAGACGCTGACCAGGCCTTCGCCGTGATTGATGATGACGGTGTTGCCGTTGAAGAAAAAATCGCCGACCTCGGCGACGACGCCGTCGGCCGGGGCGCGCACCGGCGTGCCCGCCGGCGCCGCGATGTCGATGCCCGAATGCGGCGAGCGCGGCTTGCCGTTCAGAATGCGCCGGACGCCGAACGGGCTGGATTCGATGCCGTCGACCGGCAACGCAAACGGCAGTTTTGCGTAGAGCGACGGCGTGAAGTCGTCGTAGACGGCATCGATGATCTTGCGCTCGCGATGCACGCGCTCAAGATCAGCCTTCGACAGCGTCACCATGCTCTTGTTCTTGATCGTCAGGCGCTGCGTCGCGTACTGCTTCGGGTTCACCTGGAACGACAGCCGGCGCTCTCCGCCGGCGGTTTTTACCGTCAGCGTCTGTTCGCCCGGTTGCGTGTCGAGCGGCACGCCGATCACCGCGTAGCGCCGGCCGTCGTGCGGCATGACCATCACGCGGCGGCCGTCGTAGCTCGCCTGCTCGGCGTGTGCCGGCAATGGAACGATGGCGATGCCGCCGGGGACGGGGCTGGGCGTCGGAAGAGTTGCGGCAAAAGCCGTCGGCACCGTCGACAGGAAAATGAGCAGTATTCTGAGCATTGCGTTCCCTTATGTCTTGTAGGAGCGGCCGCCGGCCGCGATGATTATGAATCGCGAGCGGCGCTCGCTCCTACATGTTTTACCTTTGCGACCAATTCGCCGCGCGAGAGGCGGGCGCGGATTTCGTCATCTACACGTACCGCGGCGGCATCAGTCAGCGTCCGGCCATCCGCATCGCTGACGATCGCGTAGCCGCGTTCGAGCGTCGCCAGCGGGCTGACGGTGTCGAGCCCGCGCGCGGCCAGCAGGTAATGATTGCGCGACGCGGTCACGCTCTGCCGTATCGCGAAACGCAGCCGCTCGCGGTAGCTGCACAACCGCTCGTTCATCGTCTGCAACCGGTGCCACGGCGTGTGCTGGCGCAGCTCTGCGGCGACGCGCGCGAAGTGCTGGCGGTGTTCGTTGAGCCTGGCTTTCGAGCATTGCCTGAGGCGCGCCGTCAGCTCATCGAGCCGTTGCGCCTGTTGCTGCAGCTTCACGCGCGGATGGAGCTGGTCGAGTCGCCGTGTCGCCCAATCGATGCGTTCGCGGACGGCGCACAAGCGCCGATCGAATTCACGCACCAGGCGCGTCTCGCGTTCCGCCAGCGTCTGCAGCACGTCGCGCTGATCGGGCACGGCGTGCTCGGCCGCCCCGGTGGGCGTCGGCGCGCGCAAATCGGCGGCGAAGTCCGCAATCGTGAAGTCGATTTCGTGGCCGATGCCGGCAATCACCGGGATCGCCGAGGCGCGAATGGCCCGCGCCAGCGCTTCATCGTTGAACGCCCACAGGTCTTCGAGGGAGCCGCCGCCGCGGGCGAGAATCAGCAGATCGCAGGCAGCATCGGCCGACGCGCGAGCGAGGGCGGCGCAGATTTCAGGTGCAGCCTGCGCACCCTGCACGGCCGTCGGGTACAGGCGGACCCGCGCCAGCGGCCAGCGCCGGGCGAGGGTGCTCAGGATGTCGCGGATCGCGGCGCCGGTCGGCGAAGTAATCACGCCGATGGTGCGCGGTAGCGCCGGCAGCGGCCGCTTGCTGGCCTCATCGAACAGGCCTTCGGCCGCCAGTTTTTCCTTCAGCGCCTCGAATGCCTGGCGCAGCGCGCCTTCGCCGGCGGGCTCCATCGATTGGCAGATCAGCTGAAAATCGCCGCGTTGCGGGTACAGGCTGACGCGCGCGCGCAGCAGGATCAGCATGCCGTCCTTCGGCGTGAACCGGACCCGCCGGTTGTCCATGCGGAACATCGCGCAGCGCACCTGCGCGGCGTCATCCTTCAGCGTGAAGTACCAGTGGCCGGAGCCGGGGCGGGCGAGATTGGAGATTTCGCCCTGGATCCAGACCGACGGGAAGTGCTCTTCGAGCAGCATCCGCGCGGCGGCGCCGAGTTCGGAAACCGAGTAGATTTTGCGGTCGAAGAGGTCGGGGGTCATCGGGGGAACATCATAACGACGCGGCAGTAGCATGCAAAGGACTGAGGACTGAGGACTGAGGACTGAGGACTGAGGACTGAGGACTGAGTCAAGAGCGGCTTCTGCTCTTTTCTTCACTTAGTCCTAAGTCCTTAGCACTCAGTCCTGAATCCCGAGTCTGTTATAATTACGCGATTTACCACCGTCCCGCGGGGTAGGTCATGCGCATCGCCCAAGAGGCTCTCACCTTCGATGATGTCCTGCTGCAACCGGCTTTTTCGGCCGTCTTGCCGCGCGACGTCGATCTTCGTACCCAACTCACCCGCGACATCGCGCTCAATATCCCGCTGCTGTCGTCGGCGATGGACACCGTCACCGAGGCGCGGCTCGCGATTGCGCTCGCCCAGGAAGGCGGCATCGGCATCATCCACAAGAGCATGACGCCGGCCGAGCAGGCGCGCCAGGTGCGGCTGGTGAAGAAATTCGAAAGCGGCGTCATCAAGGACCCGATCACGGTCGCGCCGACGGCGACGATTCGCGAGGTGATGGAACTGACGCGGGCGCACCAGATTTCCGGCGTGCCGGTCGTCGACGGCGAAGATCTGGTCGGCATCGTCACCAGCCGCGACCTGCGTTTCGAGACGCGCTACGACGCGCCGATTACGCAGGCGATGACGCCCAAGGAGAAGCTTGTCACGGTCAGCGAGGGCGCCGACAAGGACGAAGTGGTCGACCGGCTGCACCAGCACCGGATCGAGAAGATCCTGGTGATCAACGACAAGTTCCAGTTGCGCGGCATGATCACCGTGAAGGACATCCAGAAGGCGAAGGACTACCCGAGCGCCTGCAAGGACGAGCACGGTCGGCTGCGGGTCGGCGCCGCAGTCGGCACTGCGGCGGATACCGAATCGCGTGTCGCGGCGCTGGTCGATGCCGGTGTCGATGTGGTGGTCGTCGATACTTCGCACGGCCACAGCAAGGGCGTGATCGACCGGGTGCGCGCGATCAAGCAGGCGCACCCCGATCTGGCCGTGATCGGCGGCAATATCGTCACTGCCGAGGCGGCGCGCGCACTGGTCGATGCCGGCGCGGACGGCGTCAAGGTCGGCATTGGCCCCGGCTCGATTTGCACCACGCGCATTATCGCCGGCGTCGGCGTACCGCAAATTTCCGCCGTCGGCAACGTCGCGGCGGAACTGGAAGGCAGCGGCATTCCGCTGATTGCCGATGGCGGCATCCGGTTTTCCGGCGACGTCGCCAAGGCCATCGCGGCGGGCGCCTATTCGGTGATGCTCGGCAGCCTGTTCGCCGGCACCGAGGAAGCCCCCGGCGAAGTCGAGCTGTACCAGGGCCGTTCGTACAAGTCCTATCGCGGGATGGGCTCGCTGGGCGCGATGGCCGGCAAGTACGGTTCCAGCGACCGCTACTTCCAGGACCCGACCGAGGAAATCGAAAAGCTGGTGCCGGAAGGCATCGAGGGGCGCGTGCCGTACAAGGGCAGCGTGGTCGCGATCATCCAGCAGTTGATCGGCGGGCTGCGTTCGAGCATGGGCTACACCGGCAGCGCCACGATCGAGGAGATGCGCACCCGGCCGAATTTCGTCCGCATCACCGGCGCGGGGTTCAAGGAGAGCCACGTGCATGACGTCACGATCACCAAGGAAGCGCCGAACTACCGCGTCGAATGACGCGGCGGTAAGCGGCAAGCGGTAAGCGGCTATCGTTCAACTTGAGGCCTTAATGGTTACTGATCCAAATTCTTCATCACTGACCGCGGACCCCTTACCGCGTACCGCAGCGGCAAAGCCGCTGCATGCCGAACGTATCCTGATCCTCGATTTCGGTTCCCAGTACACGCAGTTGATTGCGCGCCGCGTGCGCGAAGCCGGCGTTTACTGCGAGTTGCACGATTCGGACATTGATGCCGAGACGCTGCATGCTTTCGCGCCACGCGGCGTGATTCTCTCCGGCGGGCCCGAGTCCACCACATTCAGCGACACGCCGCGCGTGCCGCAAGCGGTATTCGAGCTGGGCGTGCCGGTGCTCGGCATCTGCTACGGCATGCACACGATGGCGGCGCAGCTCGGCGGCCGTGTCGAGGCGAGCCGCGAGCGCGAGTTCGGCTATGCGCGGCTGCGGGTGGCGGGCGAGTCGAAGCTGTTTGCCGGCATCGAGGATCACATCGATACTGACGGCTCCGCGCAGCTCGACGTGTGGATGAGCCACGGCGACCGCGTTGCGGAACTGCCGCAAGGCTTCTGTACCGCCGGCATCAGCGATAACGCGCCGGTTGCGGCGATGGCGGACGACAGCCGCCGGTTTTACGGCATCCAGTTCCATCCCGAAGTGACCCATACTGTGCAGGGTACGCGGCTGCTGCGCCGCTTCGTGCGCGAGATCTGCGGCTGCAGCGGCTCGTGGACGTCGGCGAACATCATCGAAGACGGCATCCAGCGCGTACACGAGCAGATCGGCGAGCATGGCAAGGTGCTGCTGGCGCTGTCCGGCGGCGTCGACTCGTCGGTGGTCGCGGCTTTGCTGCACGAAGCGATCGGCGACCGGCTCGTCTGCGTGTTCGTCGACAACGGCCTGCTGCGCCTGAATGAAGGCGACCAGGTCATGGCGACCTTTGCCGAGCATATGGGGATCAACGTGATTCGCGTCGACGCTGAAAAGCGGTTTCTCGACCGGCTGGCGGGTGTCGCAGATCCCGAGCAGAAGCGCAAGATTATCGGCCGGACCTTTATCGAGGTGTTCGAGGAACAGGCCGAAAAATTGACCGGTATTGACTGGCTCGCCCAAGGTACGATTTACCCGGACGTGATCGAATCGGCCGCCGCCAAAACCGGCAAGGCGCATGTCATCAAGTCGCACCACAACGTTGGCGGCCTGCCGGAGACGATGCGGCTCAAGCTGATCGAGCCGCTGCGCGAACTGTTCAAGGACGAGGTGCGCAAGATCGGCGTCGAACTCGGCCTGCCGCGCGAGATGGTGTATCGCCATCCGTTCCCGGGGCCGGGGCTCGGCGTACGCATTCTCGGCGAAGTGAAAAAGCCGTATGCCGATCTGCTGCGGCGCGCCGACCACATCTTCATCGACGAACTGCGCCGCCAGTCGCTGTACGACAAGGTCAGCCAGGCATTCGCGGTATTTCTGCCGGTACGTTCCGTCGGCGTGATGGGCGACGGCCGGCGTTACGACTATGTCGTCGCGCTGCGCGCGGTCGAAACGGTGGATTTCATGACCGCCCGCTGGGCGCATCTGCCGTACGAGTTTCTCGACCACGTGTCGCGTCGGATCATCAACGAGATCGATGGCATCTCCCGCGTCGTGTATGACGTGTCGGGCAAACCGCCGGCAACGATTGAATGGGAATGAATCCGGTCAGTGGTCAGGGGTCAGAGGTAAGCGGGGAACTAACCGCGAACCTCGATGCAACCTTCATGCGCCGCGCGCTCGAACTCGCGGCGTGTGCTGAAGCCGGCGGCGAAGTGCCGGTCGGCGCGGTGCTGGTGAAGGACGGGGAGATCGTCGGCGAGGGCTGGAATCATCCTATCGGTGCGCACGATCCGACGGCCCATGCCGAAATCGCCGCGTTGCGGGATGGCGCGAACACTCTCGCCAACTACCGGCTCCCCGGCACCACCCTCTATGTCACTCTCGAACCCTGCGCGATGTGCGCGGGCGCCATCGTGCATGCGCGAGTCGCGCGGCTGGTATACGGGGCTGCCGATCCGAAGGCCGGCGCGGCCGGCAGTATCGCGAATATTTTTGCACTGCCGCAGCTTAACCATCGGGTTGTGGTCGAGGGCGGTATCCTGTCGGACGAGGCGAGCACGCAGCTTCGGCAGTTTTTCGTCGCGCGACGCCAGGCCTAATTCGACGCCGTGGCGGCAGTTTCGATTTCGGGTGGCGGCTGCTGCGGACGGGTCGTGATCCAGTTCAGAATGCTGTAGTAGCTGCGGATATTGGCGACGTAGATCAGCGGTTCCTCGCCGCGCGCGTAGCCGTAGGTCGTCTGCGAATACCACTTCTTTTCCGTCAGCAGCGGCAGGCTGGCCCGCACGTCCATCCAGCGGTTCGGGTTGCCGCCGCGCTCGCGCGTAATTTCGCGTGCATCCATGATATGGCCAAGGCCGATGTTGTAAGCAGCCAGCGCCATCCACGTCCGGTCCGGCTCCTGCACTTCGTCCGGGATGCGCGACTTCATCAGCGCGAAATACTGCGCACCGCCGAGGATACTTTGCTTCGGGTTGATGCGATTGTCGATACCGAGGTCGCCGGCGGTGTCGAGCGTCAGCATCATCACGCCGCGCACGCCGGTCGGCGACACCGCATGCGCGTTCCAGTGCGATTCTTGATAACCGATAGCGGCGAGCAGCCGCCAATCTATGCCGGTCTCTTGCGCCGCCTCCTTGAACCATTGGCGGTAGGTCGGCAGCAGCGTTTTGACGTCGTGGATGAAGGTGCGCGTGCCGACGTAGTCGAAATTATCGCTGTGGCCGTAATAACGCTCGGTGATCTGCGCCAGCTTCCCGTCGGCGCGAATGCGGGCGAAGAACGCAATCGCCGCGTCGTAGAGACTCAAGTCGTCGCCGCGGCGGAACGCCCACGCGACCGGCTCCGGCGGCTTGAGATTGAACGCCGCGCGCAATTCAGGGTAATAGCGGCGATCGAGTTCGAATTCGTTGGAATCGGCGACGGTGTAATCCAGTTCACCGCGCGCCACCCGGCCCAGCAGTTCCTCGCTTTCGACATCGTCGCTCGCAGTCCACTTCAACTGCGGATACGCGTGCTGCAGCACCTTCAGCCGGGCCGCATGCGAGCTGCCGGCCAGCACGACCAGCTTGTGGCCGACGAGATCCGCCGGCGAATCGGGGCGCGGCTCGCCATAACGGTAAATGACTTTTTGCGTGACGTACTGGTAAGGCGGCCCGAAGCGCAGCCGCTTCTCGCGCGTGCGAGTGACGCTCAGACCTGCCGCCGCAATGTCGGCGCGCCCGTCTCCCACCGCGTCAAGCACGTTTCTCAAGCTGAGGGGTGCGTAAATCTCAAGCCGCACGCCGAGGCTATCGGCAAACAGTTTGGCGAGATCGTATTCGAAGCCGGTGGGCCCGTGGGGACCGAAATAAAACGTCGTAGGGCTGTTGCGCGTGACCACGCGCAATACGCCGAGCTGCTTGATTTGCGCCAGCAATGACGGCCGCTGCGCACAGGTCGCCAGCATCAGGGCGACCACGGCAGCACAAGCGAGCCGCGCAGAAACCCCTGTTGCGCAGGACACAACTGTCCTGGCGATCGATCGTCCTGTTCGCAGCCCCATTGTTATCTGGCTCAGACGCATAGGCTACCAGGTACAGTTGTTGTAGAATGGCGACCCGGCCGGTCATTTGCGACATTATATCGGTTGCAAGTCGAGAGGTGCCGGACTGGACAATTGGGATGAATTCGGCAAATTCGCCGGAGCGAATGTGACCGCCGAAGGGGCGAAAGCAGAAGGCCTGCAGTAATCCCCCCTGCGTAATTAGCGCTGAATAAAAAATTAGCTTTTCTGCGCAGAGGTGCCGGAGTGGTCGAATGGGACGGTCTCGACAAAAACGCCGGGAGCGATTTTGAACCGCCGCAGGCGGGCCCGAAGGGCGGAGGGCAGGAATGCCCGGAGTAAAACCGTTGTACAGCGTCGCGAAGCGGCGCCGGTTAAAGTTTGAGTTTATGCGGAGAGGTGCCGGAGTGGTCGAACGGGACGGTCTCGAAAACCGTTGTACCCTTACGGGTACCGTGGGTTCGACAAATTCGCCGGGAGCGAATTTGAACCGCCGCAGGCGGGCCCCGAAGGGGCGGAGGGCAGGATAGCCCGGAGTAATCCCACCCTCTCGCGCTGCGCGAGCAGCGCTAGTTAAAAAATTAGGTTTTCTGCGGAGAGGTGCCGGAGTGGTCGAACGGGACGGTCTCGAAAACCGTTGTACCCTTACGGGTACCGTGGGTTCGAATCCCACCCTCTCCGCCATTATCGTGCAATAACCGCCTGCAAATGGCAGCCTCACGTTGCCTTTATCGAAGGATAGAACTATGGGCGTGGCAGTCTGTTTCGAGCTTGAGGATCAGGATCTCAAGTATTTTCACGATCAAATCGCCCGAGCGCGCACGGCGGCAGAACAGGCGGGCGCCGAGCAGGTTATTGCCGCTAGCCGTCAACTACTGGCCGAGGTCAAGGCCGACCGGCTGCCGGCCTTTATCGCCGAGCGCCTGGGCAAGCTTGAAGCGCTGATCGAGATGGTCGAAAACAAGGAATGGGCCATGCCGGAGCCGGAATGCAGCCAGGTGCTGAGCGCGCTTGCTTACTTCAGCAATCCCGATGATCTGGTTCCCGATCAGGTGCCAGGGCTCGGGTTTCTGGACGATGCAATCATGGTCGAACTTGTCGTCAACGAACTGCAGGCGGAGATCGAGGCCTACCGGGAGTTTTGCAGTTTCCGGAAGCGCAAAGGGCAGGCCGGTGCCAATCGCGAGGAATGGCTGGCGGCGTTGCGTACGGAATTACAATCGCAGATGCGTCAGCGGCGCCGCAAATTCGCAGCAGACTTGCGGGAGCGGAGCGCTGCACGATCTCTGCTATGGTAGTAATCTCGGCGCTTTACCCCGAAGCACCATTAACAAACGGCGCAGCAAACTGCGTCATCACCCATCCATACTGCCCATCCGGCAACTGCACGTAATACCAGCCCGGCGCATTGCCATGAACTGGCAGGCTGGTCCCCATGTTGACTTGCCCGACGATCGAAAATGACTGCCCGGGCCCGGAACGAACGTTCAGTGTCTGCACCTGCACAATCACGTTGCCGGTAGCCGCGGCGACAGGCTGCGACGCGGGTACCGGTACCTCGACGATCTCATAGCCCGCAGGCACGGGGCGATAGTACAAACCGCCGAAGGTGAAATAGCGGATACCGCCGATGTGGACGGTGACGTATCCGACCGGCAGTCGCGCGACCACCGCGCCGAACGGCGCTCTCACCAGCACGAAACCGCCGGGCCGGCGCACGTAAAAGCGGTGGCCGTGAAAGAAATAATCGCGATGGCCCACCCAGACGTGGCGATAGCCATGAGGCAGTACGCGAATGACATGCTGCTGATGAAAATCGCGGCGGCCGTGGTAATCGTCGTGGCGTCCGCGGGCCCAACTCGGCACCGCACAGGCCGTGGCGGCCAGCAACGCCGTCACCGCAACTGCAAATTGCTTGAGTTTCATAGTCTCCTCCTTCGGAACCTCTATTTTATTCCGACGCGAGCGCTACCACCGGATCCAGTCGCGCCGCCTGGCGCGCGGGCAGAAAACCGAACAGCAGGCCGGTCGCGAAAGCGCACGAAAAGGCGAGTATTGCCGGCGGCGCCGACAGTGCCGCGGGCAGGCCGAAAAAGCCGGCGAGCAAGGCGGCCGCCAGCCCCAGCGCCACGCCGATCAGCCCACCTATCCCGCAGACGACCAGCGCCTCGGTATTGAACTGCAATAGGATGTTGCCGGTGCGCGCGCCGGTCGCCATACGAATGCCGATTTCGCGCCGCCGCTCGGTGACGCTGACGAGCATGATGTTCATTACGCCGATCCCGCCGACCAGCAGCGAGATCGCGGCCACCGCGCCGAGCAGCACCGTCATCGTGTTCTGCGTCGCCTCCGCCATGTCGAGGATCGACGCGGTGTTGCGGATCTGGAAGTCGTCGGTGCGGTGGCGGCTTTTCAACAGCGCCGTCATCGCATTTTCAGTGGCGTCGATGCTCGCGGCATTCGCGACTTTAACCGTGATGCTGTTCAGGTACTGGTGCCCGAACAGCCGCATAAAGCCGGTGGACAGCGGCACTATCGCGACGTCGTCCTGGTCCGAACCGAAGGCCGTGGCGCCTTTCGGCGCGAGCACGCCGATGACTTGGAACGGCACGTTCTTGACCAGCACATAGTGGCCAATCGGGTCGCCGCCATCCGGGAACAGGTTCCTGGCGACGGTCTGGCCGAGCACGATCACCGGCGCGTAGCTTTTCACGTCGTCGGCGGTGATGAACCCGCCCGACGCCATATCCCAGTCGCGTGCGGTCGCGTAGCCGGGGCACGCGCCTTCCACGGACGTGTTGTAGTCGACGTCGCCGTAGCGCACGGTTGCCTGCGTACGCCGCTCCGGGCTCACCTCGGCGATGTTCGGCAACGCCGCGACGGCCGTGGCGTCGGCCGGCGTCAACGTGGCGATGTCGCCGGAGCCGCGCACGCCGGGTGCGCCCGGGCGCACCAGCAGCAGGTTGGTGCCCATCGATTCGATACGCCGCATCACATCCTGCTTGCTGCCGTTACCGATCGCGAGCATCGCGACGACCGACGCCACGCCGATCATGATGCCGAGCAGCGTCAGCGCCGAGCGGAACAGGTTGGCGTTGAGCGAACGCAGCGCCATTTTCGCGGCTTCGCCGAAGTCCGCCATGAGGTTGCTGCGCGTCGCCGGGCGCCGTGCAGGTGCGGCCGCCGGCGGCCACCGATGCACCACGCCCGAATCCTCGACGATGCGTCCGTCGCTGATCTGGATGATGCGTTCGGCGTGCGCCGCGACATCGGCGTCGTGGGTGATCAGCAGAATCGTGCGGCCTTGTGCATGCAGTTCGCGCAGGAGGTTGAGGACTTCCTCGCCGCTGTGGCTGTCGAGCGCGCCGGTGGGCTCGTCGGCAAGAATGACGTCGGCGTCGTTCATCAGCGCGCGCGCGATCGACACGCGCTGCTGCTGACCGCCGGACATTTCGTTCGGCCTGTGCGCGGCGCGTTCGGCGAGGCCCAGCGACGCCAGCAGCTCACGCGCGCGCCGCGCGCGTTCGCGGTGCGGACGGCCGGCATAGATCGCCGGTATCTCGACGTTCTCGGCGGCGGTCGCGGTGCCTAACAGGTTATAGCGCTGGAACACGAAGCCGAAGGTGTCGCGGCGCAGGGCGGCGAGTTCATTGGCATCGAGCGCCGCCACGTCGTGACCGGCGACGCGGTAGCGACCCGCGGTGGGTCGGTCCAGGCAGCCGATCAGGTTCATCAGCGTTGATTTGCCGGAGCCGGACTGGCCCATGATCGCGACGAACTCGCCGGGATAGATCGTCAGCGTCACGTCGTCGAGTGCGCGCACCTCGACGCCGCCGTGCGCGTACACTTTGCCGACGCGCGTCATTTCGAGCAGCGGCGTGGCGCCGTCGGACGTGGTCATATGCGCGCCCGCATGTGGTAGTGGCCGCCGCGCGCCGCGGACCGGCTGCCGGCCTGGCCGCCGACGATCACGCGGTCGCCGACGGCCAGGCCGGAGACGATCTGCGCCTCGGTGCGGTTTTCGAGGCCCGCGCGCACCATCCGCGGCCGCGGCCCATCCTTCGTCAGCACCAGCGCGCGATAAGCATCGGCCGGCATGCCCTCGTGGTGCTTGAGCGCCGCGAGCGGCACCGTCGGCACGTTTTGCGCGCGGCCGAGCACGAAGAACACTTGCGCCGTCATGCTGGTCATCAGGGCGTCGTCCGGGTTGGCTACGTCGATCAGCACGTCGTACAGCACCACGTCGTTGACGATCTCCGGTGTCGGCAGAATCTGCTGCACCGTCGCCTGCCAACGCCGATTCGGCTGGCCGAGCGTGGTGAAATACACCGGCATGCCAACTTTCAGCTTGGGCACGTCCGCTTCCGCGACCTGTGCCCACACGGTCATCGTGCCGAGGTTGGCGATGCTGAGAATCGTCGGCGCCATCTGGTTGGCGTTCAGCGTCTGGCCGACGACCGCCGGCTCCGATACCACCGTGCCGCTCATCGGCGCGTAGATCTTGGTGTAGCCGAGCTTGGCCGTGTCGCCGGCGAGCTTCGCCTGCGCGGAGACAATCTGTGCCCTGAACGACGTCACCCTGGCGGTCGCGACCTTGACCGCTGTCGTCTGCGTGTCGAGCGTATCCTTGCTGACGGCCTTTTGCTTGTACAGGCTGCGGTTGCGCGCGAGTTGCTGTTCGGCCAGCGCCAGGGTCGCCTGCTGCTCGGCGAGCTGCGCCTGCAGGTTCGCGAGATCGGCCTTGTCGGTGCTGACCTGCGTCTCGTACACCGCCGGATCAATCTCGGCCAATAGCTGGCCCTGCTTGACGCGGTCGCCAATCTTCACCGTCAATTGCTTCAACTGCCCGGACACCTGCGTACCCACGTCGACCGATTCCTTCGGCTTCAGCGAGCCCAGCGCGGTGACGGTTTTTTCGATCGTGCCGGTTTGCACGGTCACGGTCTTGTATGCCAGCGCGGACGGTGCGGCAAAGCGGCCGTAGGCGAGGGCGCCGCCACCCGCCACGGCCGCAATGACAGCCAGGATCAGCCAGCGCCGGCCGTGCCGGAGTACGCCCAGCGGCCAGCGCCGGGCGGGTTCGTGCTCCAGATCGGTGACTGCGTGCATTGCTCGTTACCTCAATTGCCGGTGCTTATCCGCGATGAAAACGGGCGCGGAAACGGTGCTGCATGTCGGCGAGATGCGTGTCGATAATTGCTCGCTGCGTCGGTGTCAGGGCCGAATAAAGCGCTTTCATCGCCTGCGCCCGCGCGGCCGCCCGCTGTGCCCACTCCTGCATGCGCTGGGCGCGCGCTTCAAGCACTTCCGGCGCCGGCGTCAGCGCGCCGGGCTGGTGATGCATTGCATGATGCGCGTGTTGCGGGCGCGTGTTCGCCATCGCCTGAACGAAGGCGTTCCAGGCGCCTTCCTGCTCCGAAGTAATCTTCAACTGCGCCTTCAGGTGCGCGAGGCGCTGCGACGGGCCGTGGTGGCGCTTCCAGGTGTGGGCCGTCCTGGTGGGCGCGTTCTGGGCTAATACCTGCGGCGCGCCGGCGGCGATGCCCGCGGCCAGCATGGTGGTGAATACGGCTTTGGAAATGGTGTTCATCACTTTAACCTCTGTCTGCCGGGATGCTCCGGCACGCATAGTAAATCGCCCGTATGTAAACGGGATGTGTCGAAAATGGGCGATTTTGTAACCGTTTGTTACCGGTTCCGACGCGGTAACATTGCGTTACAAACGCGGGGGCGCAGCGGGAGATTTACATGTATAAAGTCGGGCCATGAGCGATCACATCCTCGTCGTCGACGACGACGCCGAAATCCGCACGCTGCTGAGCACGTACCTGCGCAACAACGGCTATCGCGTCAGTGCCGCGGCCAACGGTCGCGAGATGCGCGAGTTGCTGGAACCGGCCGCGCCGGATTTGGTCGTGCTCGACCTGATGCTGCCGGGCGAGGACGGCCTGTCGCTGTGTCGCGACCTGCGCAGCCGGTCGAACATCCCGGTCATCATGCTGACCGCGCGCGGCGAGGAGGTGGACCGCATTCTCGGTCTCGAGATGGGTGCGGACGACTATCTGCCCAAGCCGTTCAACCCGCGCGAGCTGCTGGCGCGCATCAAGGGCGTGCTGCGGCGCACCCGCAGCCTGCCGCCGGCGGAGCGGACGGCGCAGCCGGAAGGCAACCTGCGCTTCGCGGACTGGACGCTGGATACGCTCGCGCGGCAACTGCTGTCGCCTGAGGGTGTGGTCGTCCCGTTGAGCGGCGGCGAGTACCGGCTGCTGAGCATCCTGCTGCAGCACCCGAACCGGGTGCTCAATCGCGATCAGATCATGGATCTCGCCAAGGGCCGCGAGGCGGAGCCGTTCGACCGCAGCATCGATGTCCAGATCAGCCGCCTGCGCAACGCCCTCGGCGACGATGCCCGCAATCCGCGCATCATCAAGACCGTGCGCAACGAAGGCTACGTGCTGGCCGTGCCGGTGGAAGCGGCTTGAAGCCGGTCCCGCAATCGCTGTTCGGGCGGCTGGTATTGGTGCTGGTCGTCGGGCTGATCCTGGCGCAGGCGCTGAGCGCGGCTTTCAACCTGCGCGAGCGCGCCCAGGCGATCGAGCGTGTGAGCGGCTTGCGCTGGGCGCAGCGCGCCGCCGACGCGATTCATATTCTTGATACGCTGTCGCCGGCCCAGCGCCCGCGCGTCTCCGCCATCCTCTCCAGCCGCCGCTGGCGCATCGAGCCGGCGGACCAGCCGCCTGTAGAGGCGCCCGGTCCGGCTACTGTCCCGGAAGTACGCGAACTGCGGGCGGGGCTGCGCGAACTGCTCGGTCCGGGCCGCAACTTCATTGTGCAGGCGATGGAGACGCCGCATGAATCACCCGGCTTCGCGCCGCTGCGCTGGCTGATCGGCAGGCAGCATCCGCCGGCAGTGCGCATCGAAGCGCAGCTCAGGGACGGCGCCTGGGTGCGCATTGCCCAGCGGCGGCCCAACTTCCCGGCCCACTGGCCGCATGGCTTGCTGGTGAAGCTGGTGGTGCTGTTTTGCGCGGTGCTGCTGCTGGCGCTGCTGGCTGTCACGTGGATCACGCGGCCGCTATCGGTGCTGGCGAAGGCGGCCCTCAAGCTGGGGCAGGACATTCACCGCCCGCCTTTGGCCGAGACCGGGCCGCGCGAGGTGCGCCGCGCGGCGCGTGCCTTCAACGCCATGCAGGCGCGGCTGGTGCGCTACATTGACAGTCGGGTGCAGTTGTTCACGGCGATTTCGCATGACCTCAAGACGCCAATCACGCGCCTCAGGCTGCGCGCGGAGCTGCTGGACGATCCGGCACTGCGCGAGAAGATTACGCAGGACGTGGCGGAAATGGAGTCGATGGTGGGGGCGACGCTGGCCTTTTTGCGCGATGCCGACGCGTACGAGGCGGCGCGGCCGGTCGATATCAACGCGCTGTTGCATAGCCTGCAGGCGGATGCCGAGGACCTGGGCCGCCCGGTCAGCGTGACGGGGCGGGCCGCGGCGACTTATACCGCGCAGCCGCAAGCTCTGCGGCGCTGCGTCACGAACCTGATCGACAACGCGCTGCGCTACGGCGGCAGCGCGGCCATCACTGTCGAGGACGGCCCGGAGCGCCTCGTCATCCGTGCCCGCGACCGCGGGCCGGGGATTCCGGCGGATCAACTGGAGCGCGTCATGGAACCGTTTTACCGCGTGGATAATTCGCGCAGCCGCGATACCGGCAGTACCGGGCTGGGGCTGGCGATCGCGCAGAATATCGCGCAGGCGCACGGCGGCACGCTGATGCTGCGCAACCATCCGGAAGGCGGGCTCGAGGCGACGCTGGCGCTACCGCGGGATGCGGGCAGCAGGCTGGAATAAATCGACTCGCTCCGTTACATCGCGCTTCCGCAACATTGGCCCGTCACTTGCGTTAAAATTGCCAGTTTTCCGGCGGCGGCTGCACACTTTGATTCATCAGAAAACACTCAATTTCGACACCCGCGGGCGCGGCACGCTGGACATTACCGCGGCCGTGCGGGACGTGGTGCATGAATCGGACGCGCGCACGGGCCTGTGTTCGGTCTTCATTCATCACACCAGCGCGTCGCTGATGCTTTGCGAAAACGCCGATCCGCAAGTGCGCGCCGATCTGGAAACCTTCATGAGCCGACTGGCGCCGGATGGCGATCCAATGTTCGAGCACACGGCAGAAGGACCGGACGACATGCCGTCGCACGTGCGCGCCGTGCTGACGGATTCGAGCCTGACGATGCCGGTGCGCGACGGCAGCCTTGACCTGGGGACGTGGCAGGGCGTGTATATCTGGGAACACCGTCATCAGGGACATTCGCGACGGGTGACGATTACCGTCAATGGCGACTGAAGCCGCGGCCGGACCGGCGGTCGAGATTTCCGTCGTGGTGCCCGTGCGCGACGAGGCGGACAACGTCGCGCCGCTGATCGGGGAAATCCGTGCCGCGCTCGATCCGCTCGGCCGGCCCTACGAAATCGTTTATGTCGACGACGGCAGCGGCGACGGCAGCGCCGCCTGCGTCGCGGCGGCCGGTCGCGAACCGGGGGCGCCGGTGCGCTGCATTGCGCATCGGACCAACTACGGCCAGAGCGCCGCGCTGTGGAGCGGCATCCGGGCGGCGCGCGGGGCGATCATAGCAACGCTTGATGGCGATGCGCAGAACGATCCGGCGGACATTCCGCTGCTGCTCGACAAGCTCGAAGCCGGCGGCGACACCGCCCGCCGCATGGTCGCCGGCCATCGTGCCACCCGGCGCGACAGCTGGCTCAAGCGGCTGTCGTCGCGCATCGCCAATGGCATTCGTTCCCGGCTGCTGGGCGACGACACGCCCGATACCGGCTGCGGGCTGAAGGTTTTCCGGCGCGACCTGTACCTGTCGCTGCCTTATTTCGACCACATGCATCGTTTTCTGCCGGCGCTGGTGCTGCGCGAAGGCGGCACCGTCGTGTCCGTGCCGGTGCATCACCGGCCGCGCGAGCGCGGCCGCTCGAAATACGGCGTCGGCAACCGCCTGTGGGTCGGCATCGTCGACCTGTTCGGCGTCATGTGGCTGAAGCGTCGCGGCCGGCGGCCGCCGCCGGAGGATATCGTAGATGCGGGCTAAATCGAGGTAAATGCCTCTATGACGGATTCAAGTGGGTTCCTGCAGCCGCTGATTGGCCAGATTGTTCCATGGCTCTACGCGAATTCCGTGGTCTGGACGGCCGTCGGATTGCTGGGTAATGCTCTTTTCGGTTCCCGGTTCTTTATCCAGTGGCTCTCGTCCGAGCGGAGTAAGAAACTGGTCGTTCCGCCGATATTCTGGCACCTGAGTTTCTGGGGCAGCCTGATTTCTCTGGTCTATGCTTTGCACATCGATAAAGTGCCCTTTATCCTCGGCTACGTTTTTCTGCCCATCATCTACGGTCGCAACCTCATTTTCCTGCGGCGCACACAGACATCGACCAGTGGCAAATAGCCGCCAGGAATCACGTTGAGGATGGCGGGTTTCCGCTACCGCCCGCCCCACGCACCGGGTATCGACCGTGCCTTCTGGCTGCTGGCGCTGGTCGCGCTGGTCGTCATCGGCGCGGGCCTGGGCCTGCGCGATCCGTGGCCGGTCGACGAGCCGCGCTTTGCGCTGATCGCGCGCGACATGGTGCTGACCGGCGACTGGCTGTTCCCGCATATCGCGGGCGTCCTGTACCCCGACAAGCCACCGCTGTTCATGTGGACGATCGCCACGTTCTACTGGCTGACCGGCTCGCTGCGCATTTCGTTCCTGCTGCCGTCGCTGCTCGCTGGCCTCGGCAGCCTGTGGCTGATATTCGATCTCGGCGGGCGGTTATGGAACCGTCGCGTCGGGCTGATGGCCGCGACCGCGCTGCTCGTGACGCTGCAGTTCACACTGCTGATGAAGCGTGCGCAGATCGACGGCTATGAATGCCTGTGGACGACGCTGGGCCTCTACGGCGTACTGCGCCACCTGCTGCGCGGCCCCGCCTGGGGCTGGTACTGGGCCGGCTTCTTCGCGATGGGGCTCGGCATCATCACGAAGGGCGTCGGTTTTCTGCCGATCCTGGTGTTCATTCCGTACGCGTTCGCGCGCGGCTTTCGCTGGCCGCTGCCCAAGCTGAACGGCAATGTCTGGCGATGGGCGCTGGGGCCGGTGGCATTAATCGCGGCAGTCGCCATCTGGCTGGTGCCGATGCTTACCGTGGTAGCACTGAGTCATAACCCGGCGCTGGATGCCTATCGCGACAACATCCTGTTTCACCAGACAGCGGATCGTTACGCCAATGCCTGGCATCATTTTCACGCCTGGTGGTATTACCTTGTCGAAACCATCCCGCTGTACTGGCTGCCGCTGAGCGCTGCGCTGCCGTGGCTCGTGCCCGCGTGGGGCCGGCGCCTGACGCGCCGCGACTCTCGCTACCTGCTGCTGCTCGGTTGGGTGGTCCTGGTGGTCGTGTTCTTCAGCCTGAGCGCCGGCAAGCGCAATGTGTATTTGCTGCCGGCGGTGCCGGCGCTGGCGCTGGCCGCCGCGCCGCTCCTGGTCGGCTTGATCCGGCTGACGACGTTCCGACTGACGGGGCTGGCATTGACGGCCGGCTTCGGGCTGTTGCTCGGCCTCGCGTTGCTCTATTACCTGGCTGTCGCGCCGGAACAGGCGGCGCGGCTCGTGACGCGCTTCAATGTCGAGCCGTGGGGCTTTATCGGTGCCTTAATGGGGGCGGCGTGGCTGGCGGCGCTGATCGGGCGGGCGCGCTACGGCGCACATGCGCTGGCGGGATTTTTTCTGTCGATATGGATTATCTACGGCTTTTACGGCTACGGTCTGATCAACCCCGACCGCTCGGCCGCCGGCCTGATGCAGCGCGTCAATGCGGCGCTGCAGCCGGGCGACCAGCTTGCGATCGTCGACTGGCGCGCGCAATACATTCTGCAGGCGCATCGCCCAATCGTGCATTTCGGTTTCCGGCGCGGCGGCAAGCCGGGCGAGATGGCCGATGCGCTGGCGTGGGCGGTGGAATCACCGAATCATTGGGTACTGGTCAGCCTTCATGCGCTGAAAAACGGGTGCGCGAAGCCACAGCAAGCCGAGGATATCGGCTACCGTAGCGGCGATCACTGGTACCTGCTCAACGCGTCGATGCTGTCGCCGAGCTGTCGCGCAAAGGCGATCGCCGCCGGCGAACCGTCGGCGATCTATCATTCAGTCCCCGGCCCGCATCAGTCGTCGTAGTACTCCTTCAGCGCCTGTTGCAGGCGCCGCTCTTCAAGCCACGCTTCGACGTTGCGCCACGCCCCCGGGTTGCGCGGCTTGTGCGCCTTGCGGGGCGTCTCGTGTTCAAGGTCGAACCAGGAGTCATCGTAGTCGTTATCGGCATCGTTATCGATGTCGGAAGGCGGATTGATGTGCATGTTGTCCTCTCAGGACTGACCAATTTTGAAAGCTATATACAGCAGGATTTCAAAAAAGCCAATAGCCTGATTCGCATTTTTTGATCGACGGCATGCGCGGCGGAATTCGTGTTCCGCTGACGATCATTCGAGGGTGAAATCGACCTCCAGAAGATCGTAATGCGTGATCTCCATACCGAGACGTCGATAGACTGTCATGGCGTTGTCATTCGCCTTGTCGACGTACAGCCGGACGCCGCAGACGCCGTCGCGCCGGCGCGCCTCGGCGAGGACGTATCGGTAAAGCGTTTTGAATATGCCGGCCCCGCGGCGATCCGGCGCCACGTAAACGCTTTGAATCCACCAGAACGTGCCGTTGCGCCAGTCGCTCCATTCCCACGTCAAAGCGAGTTGACCGATGAGGCGGCCATCTTCTTCGGCCACGTAGTACACGCCGCGTGCCGGGTCGGCAAGCAGCGCGGCGACCCCCGCGGTGACGGTCGCTTCGTCAAGCTGCTTGTGCTCGGTCTCCAGCGCCATTGCCAGGTTGCCGGCAACGATGGCAGGCTGATCGGCAGCGGTGGCCGGTCGAACGACGGCGGACGTCATCCGCGTCTCCCCCGGCGGCGCAGTGCCACCGTCGACAGCAACGCAAGCAGCGCCAGGAGCCCGAGCGCACCGCCGCCACCGCCCGATCCGGAGGAGGGTGGCGGTTGCGGTTGCGGCGGCGGCGTTGGTGGTGGCGGCTGGTTGCCGTCGCCGCCGCTGGTGGTGGATTGGGTTTTGTCGGGACCGGTCAGGCTGACGGTGGTCGTGTTCAAACAGCCGAACTTGATGTCGCCGGTCGGGTTGGACAGCATCACCTCGAAGCGCTTGATGTCGGACGCCTCCTTGCCGATCGCACCGCTGTCGATGATCGGCACGCTGATGGTCTTGGTCGTGTCGTCGCCGTCGGCCCAGGTCAGCGTGCCGGAGACAGTTTTGTAGTTGGTGCCGGCCAGGGCTGTCCCGTCCTGCGTCGTGTAGTCGACGCTGGCGGGGCCGCTCGTGCCGGACCGGGTGACCGACAATGTAACGGAGCCCGCCTTGTCGTTCTCCAGGATTTCGGTGTTGCTGCCGGTAAAGCTGACCTGGTCGCTGCCGGCCGGCGCGTAGCAGGCCGTGATGTCATACGGGTGTTCGAAATCAGCGTAGTTCACGGTGACGATCTGGTAGACGCCCGCTTGCGTCGCGTCGGCAAAGCCGATGCTTTCATCGCCGGATTTGTTGCCGCTGATTTTGGTGTGACCCTTCGGGTGGTCCGGATCGTTGTCGACGTAAAACATCGCGTCGTCGCCCTCCGGGTCGACGCCCAGCGCAATGTTGAATTCCGGGTGCTGCGCGTAACGCGCGAGCAGGTCGATGTCGGTGTTGTTCGCGGTGTGCGTGTAAATGACCAGATCGGTGGCGCCCGTCGGCACGTCGATGTGAAAGTTCTGGAATTCGTCCCAGTTGGTGCGCTGCATCGTCAGGTTCAGGGTCTTGTTGTCGTCGAGCCGGCCCACGTTCAGGTAGAAGTATCGCTTGAACGTGTTGCCGCTCGAGGTAGTGATGTCCAGTTCGAACAGCAGATGCTGGTTGCCGGTAAAATCGTTGACCGTCACCGGAAACGATTGCGTTGCCGTGCCGTCCTGGTCGCCGGCGGCAACGATCGCCCCGAAGTCCTGCGTCGTGGGTGCCGCGGTCGTGAACGTGTTCCGCGAAATCAGCGTGCCGCGCACGTCGCTTTCATCCTGCCAGACATTGTCGAGCGTGATGTTCAGGTTGACGGTCTCGCCCGGGTCGATCAGTCCATCGCCGTTGTCCGCGGGGTACAGCGCGGGATCGTCGCTGATCGTCACATTTTTGATGACCAGCAGACTGGCCTTCTTCGCAGTCAGGGCTTTGTAGGCGTTGATGCGCCCGGTCGCGACGCGGCCCTCGATTCCGCCCTCGCCGGTGTCTCCGGCCAGCTCCGCACCCGCGAGCAGGTGCGCCTTGATTGTCCGGTAATCCGGCAGCGTACCGGTCACGTCTTTCAGGTGCTGTGCCACCAGCGCGGCGACGCCGGCGGTCGCCGGGCTCGAAAACGAGGTGCCGCTCGCCGATGCGTAGCCGCCATCAGCATCGGTCGACAGCATATCGACGCCTGGCGCGGCAACATCGACCGAGTACGAGCCCCACTGGCTGAAGTAGGCGATGTCGTCCGACTTGTCGCTCGCCGCGGCGGCGATGATGTTGGGCAAATCGTAATTGGCCGGATAGGCGAATACCGAATAGTCGAGATCGGAGTCGTGGTTGCCCGCGGCGACCACGATCAGTACGCCGTTCTGCCGTGCATAGTCGATGGCGCTTCTTTCGTCCTCGGTCGCCACCGGGCCGCCGAGGCTCATGTTGATGATCCGGGCGCCGTGATCGACCGCATAGCGCACCGCGGCCGCAAGCGAATCGCTGCGCAGGTCGGTGCGAATCGGCAGCAGGTTGCCGTGCCAGATGGCGCCGGCCATGCCGGTACCGTTATTGCCGACCGCGCCCAGCACGCCGGCGACCAGAGTACCGTGATACTCTTTCTTCGTATCCTGATCCGCAGCCGTCGTGCCGTCCGTGCAGGTGCCGTCGATGCAACTCACGCCACCGCCCGGATCGAAGTTGCCCTGCAGGTCCTCATGGGTCAGGTCGAAGCCATCGTCGACGATCGCGACCTTGATGTCCGGCGCGTCGTGCAGAATCTGCCAGGCCTCGGGCATGTCCATGTCCGCATCGGGCACCGAATCGAGGTCGGCGCCCGAATTATCCCAGGCCCATTGCTGCGAAAACCGCGGATCGTTCGGAACCGCACGGGCCAGCGACTGGGGGTAGCGGTAATAGACACGCTCGGCGTACCGCACCGCGGGATTGGCGCGCAGCGCCCGCAGTACCGCCTTGATGCGCTGCCCCTTGTCGAGGTGCAGCAGGTCCGGGTTGGGCCCGCGCGGTGTGAGGTGGCCGCGGATGCCTGATTTGCTCAGCGAGTCGAGAATTTCGTCGCGACTGGCGGATTCACGGTATTTGACCACGATCTGGTTCGGCACCACGAGCGGCAACGGCGCAGCCTGTTTCGCCCGCACCGCGTCGGCGCGCGGGCACAACAAAGCAATGCCCGCAAATATGATCGCCGCCCTGATCCCCGCTGTCGCTGTATTCACCTGTAACCTCAAGCGGCCGCGCAGCTTTGGACGCGGCTAAAGCGAGCTTAACCGCCGAGCGACAGCCAAGTCCAGCAGGCTGAAATTGAGGATGGTGCCCCGAGCAGGATTTGAACCTGCGACCTTCCGCTTAGGAGGCGGACGCTCTATCCAACTGAGCTACCGGGGCAATTGACAGAATATAAATGTGTCGTCTGCAACCGTCCATGGTGCGCAACCAGCTCGACTCCTGTCTCGCGTTCGCCTGTGCTGCGAAATGCCAGTGGCATTTCGGTCACGGCTCACCCAGCTGAGCTACCGGGGCATAAACGCAAAGGCCGGGCATAGCCCGGCCTTCAGTAAATGGTGGAGCGGAGGAGGATCGAACTCCCGACCTTCGCATTGCGAACGCGACGCTCTCCCAGCTGAGCTACCGCCCCATTTGCGACAGCGGCCCGTGACCGCGGCCGGTATTCTAACACTGGCCAATCGTTCAGGGGAAACTTGTTTGTGGCGGCCCCTCCAGAGCGTCCAGCACCTTGCCCGGATTCATGATTCCCCGCGGATCCAGCGCTAACTTGATCCGCTGCATCAACGCTATTTCCACCGGATCCTTGTAACGCGGCAGGACATCGCGTTTGAGCTGGCCTACACCATGTTCCGCGCTGATCGACCCGCTCACAGCATGCACGCGATCGTGCACCAGCGCGTAGACATCGTCCTGGCGCGCCAGCAGTTTATCTTCCGTCCACTCCGGTCCGCGCGCCACGTTGTAGTGCAGATTGCCATCGCCAAGATGTCCGAAGATCACGTGCCGGACGCCGGGAAATGCCTGCTGGAGCGCGGCGTTCGTGCCGAGCACGAATTCCGCCATCCGCGACACCGGAACCGACACGTCGTGCTTGATGCTCTTGCCGAGTTCCTTCTCCGCCAGCGGAATGCTTTCGCGCAGATGCCACAGGGCCTGGCTTTGCGCGAGCGACTCCGCGATTACGCCGTCCTGCACGCAACCTGCTTCGATGGCTTCGCCAACCACAACTTCAAAGCGCTCCCGCGCATGGTCTTCGGACTCGCTGTCCGACATTTCCAGCAGCACGTACCAGGGTATGTCCGCAGAGGGGCCGTCGAAGGGCAGGCGCTGTTGGGGAAAACAGCGGACCACATCCTGCAGGCAATTCCCGGCCATCAGTTCAAAGCCGGTGAGCGATGCGGCGAGGCCTGCCCGAGCGCGGCCCAGCATGGCGATTGCCGCCTCAATAGAATCCACCGCCAGCAATGCCGTCACGCGTGCCACCGGCAACGGATAAAGCTTCAGCGTCGCCGCAGTAATTACGCCCAGCGTACCCTCGCTGCCGATGAACAGGTCGCGCAGATCGTAGCCGGTGTTGTCCTTGCGCAAACCGCGCAGACCGTGCCAGATATCGCCCTGAGCGGTGACGACTTCGAGCCCCAGCGTCAGCTCGCGCATATTGCCGTAGCGCAGCACCTGCGTGCCGCCTGCGTTGGCGGCGAGGTTGCCGCCGATCGTACAGCTGCCCTCGGCCGCGAGGCTCAAGGGGAACAGGCGTCCGGCGTCGCGCGCCGCATCCTGCACCGACTGAAGAATGCAGCCGGCTTCGACTTCCATGGTGTCGTTGTCGGTATCGATATCGCGGATCCGGTTCAGGCGCTGCAGGGAGAGGATCACGGCGCGACCGGTATCGTCGGGCGTGGCCCCGCCGCACAGGCCGGTGTTGCCGCCCTGCGGAATCACGGGGATGTCGGCTTGCGCGCACAGGCGCACGACGGCGGCGACCTCGTCAGTCGAACCCGGCCGTACCACGGCCAACGCCCGCCCGCGGTAGCGTTCGCGCCAGTCGACCGAGTAGGGCTCGGCATCTGCCCCGGTCAGAACCTGCGACGCGCCAATGGCCGCTCTCAAAGCATCCAAATGATCCATGTGCCGGGAACCATCGTGCGTGTGTTAAAGATATGACACATGATAACCGGCTCATCCCTATACGGAGCCGGAAATGCGCCGCTATTCGTGCCGGCTTTGCTGGTCCGCAACATTTGCTTGTGTGACCAACCTGGTGAAGCCGCGTAATCGTAGGGTTAGTGCGGTTACAATTCCACAGCGATGCCGAGAAACTTATTTTCGAACTCTCGGCGGGCCGCACGCAGTTCAGGCGTGTAATAGCCGTTACGCGGCGTCACTGCGACGTAGCATTCGAGCGCCAGCGCTGCCCGCAGGCGTTTGTATGACCGTAGATAATCCACAATCTGGTCCAATAAGGCCAGTGCCTGTCGATTTGTAAGCCTATAGGCGTAGCTGGGGGTGTGCTTGTCAGAATAGGTGCACTTGTTGGTAATCTTGCCCGCACCGATAGCTTGTTGCGCAAACTTCAAGATCGGCATTTCGGTGTTGCTGATGCTTACGACTAACCGCCGATTTTCATTGCGGTGTTCGCGTGTAAGCGTGATGGTGCCTTCACCATCTATCAACCCAGCGATATAGGCGGCACTCTCTGGTGTTAGCGCATTGACCGTTTCCGAAGCCACACGCAATCCCCCGGCTTTTCTTTGTTTCGTTAAAAGAGCCGCCGGCTTTGGGCCGGCGGCTTTAGTTGGTGGAGGCGGCGGGACAGCTTGATCCGTCTCTTTCGAGACGGGCTGGACTATGCCTTCATCCTGCGTGTGCAGGATGCGGGGCGTGTTATGCGCCAACATCGGCGCATCCTAGTGCCTGCTCGCCATCATGGTCAGCAGGTCTATGAGTCTCTACAGGGCAGGTCTGAGGTTGGCCCTCTTCCTACCCCTCGGCGTTGCCGTACCTTTCGGTTTAGGTTTCGCCGATGTGAGCCCCGTTGTCACTTTGCCCTTGCGAGCAAAGGCGACCCTTGTTGATCGAACCCGCGTCCGCGAGCCCTCTGCCTTTGGCTCTACATGCTTAGCCCGGTCTTTGAGTTTCGCCGCAGGCTACCCGACGGGCAGGGAAGACCTGTGACTAGTCCGGAAAGGGTTTTAACGGCTCGGCGCCGGACGCGCCTTGCCGCGATCTTGTGTGGGTATGACCTTTGGAATCCGGCGCGCACAAGCACGCTTCCGGTCAAAGGGCTTTCGCGGGTGTTTAGGCCGCTAAAGCGTAGTTGTCGTCGTTGGCAACTATGGTTGTACAGTCGGTTTTACGAGGTGGACTGTACCTCGGCATGCACCTCGGGTTTCGCGACCCACGTCGAAGCCAGGTCGCCCCCGGAAGCGTCATCAGTATAGCAAATATTGGGCGGCATTTTTGCGTTTCAAGGGGGGGCTTTCTGCTGCATCGAAGCCGTCTCTTGTTTACATGTTGTTACAAAACGATACAAAACGTTACATCCAGTTCACCTGCCGTTTACGTTGGCCCACTATCCTTTGAACTGGAAATCCGATCGTCGACTCAACGGCGCGAATGGGCGAATTGCATCAAAATACACGGGAAACGGGCATGAAGAACAAAGGCATTGCAGTACTGACACTATTCGCGGGCGTACTCGTTATCGCAGCAACGCCCGCTGCGGCGTCGGTGATTAAAGTCGCTGCCGGCGATGTCACCCCGAACGACGTCAACGCCTGTTCGCTGATTGACGCGGTCAATGCAGCCAACGCCAGCGTGACGAAGAACACCACGGTCGGTGCATGCGTTCCGACCGGCACTCCAAACGGCGGCGGAGACGGCTACGATCATGGCAACGTTATTCAACTTGCAGCGGGGATCTACAGGCTCACTCAGCCCGACAACTATTGGTATGGGCCCAACGGTCTGCCGCCGATCGCGACGGACATCATCATAGTTGGCGATCCGGCGGGCAGCGTAATCGAACGCAGCGATGCGTCGGGAACGCCGCCGTTCCGGCTGTTCTACGTCGGCGGCGGCCAATCGCTCGCCGGCTACAACGCGCCGAACGTCGCCAGCGGCAAGCTACCTGGCCCCGGTAAGCTTGCGCTCGTGAATCTCACCGTGCGCAACGGCCTTGCCAAGGGTGGCGGCGGCACCAATCTCGCTGGTGCGGGCATGGGTGCAGGCGGCGCGATTTACAACCAAGGCAAGCTCAGGTTGCGCGGCGTGACTCTGCGCGACAACCGTGTTTTTGGCGGCACGCAGCAGGCCCCCGGCGGCTTTGGTGGCGGCGGCATCGGCGGTGGCTCGACCAGCGCGGATGGCGGCGGCTTTGCCAGCGCGCCTTGGCCCAATGCCGCCGCGGCCCCGGGAGACTTCGGAAATGGCGGCAGCAGCGGCGGTATGGGTGGCGTCGGCGGAGGCGGTGGCGGCGCCTTGGATCCGGGTATCAACGGCGGCAACGGTGGCTTTGGCGGGGGCGGCGGGGGCAGCCTTCCCCTCAACAGCAGTGGCGGCAACGGCGGCTTCGGCGGAGGCGGCGGCAGCGGCAGCAACGCCGGCAAAGGCGGCTTTGGTGGCGGTAACGGCAACGCGTTTGCTGGCGGTGGCGGCGCGGGACTCGGCGGCGCGGTCTTCAACGACGGCGGTAAGGTCACCGTGCTGAACAGCACTTTTGCCGCCAACATCGCACAGGGCGGCGCGGGCGGAAACGGCGGCGGCGTCGCCGGAGGTGGGGGCGGCGACGGTTACGGCGGAGCGCTGTTCAACCTGAACGGCGCTGTCACCCTGCGTTACGCTACCTTTGCAGGCAATACGGTCGCGGGCGGGTCCGGTGGTAGCGGCGGTATCGCCGGCGTGGGCAAGGGTGGTGCGATCTACAACCTCTATCTCGCCAGCCCCGGCTCGCCCGCGGCCGACGCTGGCACGGCGGCGACGATGACAGTCAATTCCTCGATCCTTTCCGGTTCTACGGACGGCAATGGCAACGCCGTGAGCGACTGCGAAAGCGGCAGCTATGCCAGCGGCGCGTTCATCGGTAGCGGCGGCGCCCATGTAACCTTCACCGGCGGCTATGACGTGGTGCAAACGCCCGGCTCAACATGCAGCTTCACGAACAACGATCAGTCGGCCGACCCGCAAGTCTCGGCGCTGGCGGATAATGGCGGTCCGACTGAAACGATGGCGATCGCGGACACCAGTCCTGCGATTGATATGGGCGATACCGGCACGTCGCTGGGCCCCGTTCCGGCGATTGACCAGCGTAGCCTGCCGCGTGATGCGCGGCCGGACGTGGGTGCGTACGAGCAGGGAGCGCAATTGCCGCCGCCGACATTCAGTTCGCTGTCCGACATGGGTATCCAGATCGGCGGAGCAGCGGACGTTCAGGACTTTACGCTGACCGGTGGCGGCATTTTGGGTCATGCCCTGACGCTGAGTGTGAGTTCATCCGATCCCAGCTTCCTGCCGGCGAGCAATATTCAGTTCAGCTCTGGATGCGGTTCGAATACATCGCATTACCACTGTCAACTCACGCTATCGCCGCCCGCCACGACCGGCAAGGCGACAATCACACTGACGGCGACCGACGTCTATGGTCAGACAGGTACGGCGGCATTTGTTGTCACGGTTGGCAATCCACCAGTCGCTGTCAGTTTTTCAATCACCGCCTACGCGGGCCAGACCGTGTCCGGCACGCTCCCCGCCACCGATCGCGCCGGCAAGCCGCTGAAGTACCGCATCGCGACGCCGCCCGCACACGGCAAAGCCAAAGTGACGGATGCAGCCAGCGGCGCGTTCACTTATACCCCCACCAGCGGCTACAGCGGGCCGGACAGCTTCACCTTCACAGTCAGCGACGGCGTGGAGACTTCGAAGCCCGCGACGGTCGGCATCACTGTGAACAAGCTGCCTTCCGCGGATCCAGGCAGCAATCCGCCGGGCAGCAGCCCGAACGGCAGTGACGGCATCCCTGATCACGACGCGAGTAGTGGCAGTGGCGGCGGCGGTGCGCTCAGCCTCTTCGGCGGGCTACTGTTGCTCGGAGCGCTGTCGCGGCGCCGATACCCAAAGGCCGGACAGCACTAGATATTCTGGAAACTATGTTTTCAGAATCCGCTGCTTTTGCCGTTGCCAGTCGCGGGCTTTTTCGGTTGCCCGTTTGTCGTGTTGCTTTTTGCCTTTCGCCAGACCGACCTCAAGCTTGGCGCGGCCCTGCTTCCAGTACAGTGCCAGCGGCACGAGGGTGTAGCCTCTGCGCTCGACGGCGCCGATCAGGTGATCCAGTTCGCGGCGATGCAGCAGCAATTTTCGCGTACGCGACGGGTCGGGCTGGATGTGCGTGGACGCGGTCGGTAACGGCGTGATGTGCGCGCCGAACAGGTAGGCTTCGCCGTCCTTGATCAGCACGTAGGCTTCCGTTAGCTGGCCCTTCGCCGCGCGCAAGCTCTTGACTTCCCAGCCTTCGAGCGCCAGCCCCGCCTCGGCGCGTTCTTCAATGAAATAGTCGTGGCGCGCCTTCTTGTTGAGCGCGATTGTCGCGGTTCCGGCCGTCTTTTTGGCGTTGGCGTTCATGGGGCGCATTATACGGAAGCGAGACCTGTTTGCTTGTTACGAAGCATTTTTTGGCCGAAAATGACCGGTTCTTGCCGTACCCTCGATCGGATTCCCGATGCAGAAGATCTACAAATCGGCGCTGGTGCCGTATTCGGCGCCGCAGATGTTCGATCTCGTCAACAACTTTCAGGCTTACCCGGAATTTTTGCCGTGGTGTCTGGATGCGCGGGTCGAATCGCGCGCGGATGATGAAGTGCATGCGAGCCTGCGTTTCGGCCGCGGCGCGGTCAGCCGCTGGTTTACGACGCTCAATCGTCTGCACGAGCCGGACCGGATCGACATCCGCCTGGTCAACGGCCCGTTCCGGCACCTGGAAGGTCACTGGAGTTTCACGCCGTTGGGCGAGGAGGGCTCCAAGATCGAGGTGAACATGGAGTTCGAGTTCGCCAACGCACTGGTGGGTATGGCCTTCGGCCCGATTTTCAGCGAAGTCTGCAATACGCTCGTCTCCAGTTTCACCCGCCGCGCCAATACCGTTTACGGCCAATGAAGGTCGAGGTTGCTTACGCGCTGCCGGAGCGGCAGTGGCTTGCATTGGTCGAGGTGCAGCCGGATGCCACTGCGCTGGATGCAGCGCGCGCGGCGATTGCCGCGCGTGAGTTACCGCCACTTGATCTCGATAGCCACGTTCTGGGCATTTTCGGCAAAAAGATTGAACCGGATCATCCCTTGCGGGCGGGCGACCGGGTCGAAATTTACCGGCCGCTCAAGGCCGATCCGAAGGAGGTGCGTCGGGCGCTGGCGGCCGCCGGCAAAACCATGGGCAGGAAGTGACCGGGGAGCGCGTTAAAAACCGAGGCTGGATTACGGTCGCCGTCATGGCGGCCGCGATCATGCAGATCGTCGATACCACCATCGTTACGATCGCGCTGCCCCACATGAAGGGGACGCTGTCGGCGACCACGGACCAGATTTCGTGGGTATTGACCAGCTACCTGATCTCTTCGGGCATCTTCATGCCGCTCACCGGCTACTTCACCGACCGGATCGGCCGCAAGCGTTATCTTCTGATCAGCATCGTCGGTTTTGTCGCGGCGTCGATCATGTGCGGGCTGTCGACCAGCTTGCAGGAGATCGTCCTGTTCCGCCTGTTGCAGGGTGTCGCGGGTGCGGGGCTCGCGCCTTCGGCGCAGGCGATCCTGGTCACGGTGTATCCGAAAAAAGAGCACGGCCGCGCAATGGCGATATTCGGTCTGGGCGCGATGATCGGGCCGATTCTCGGGCCGACGCTGGGTGGTCTGCTTACCCAAATCGCGACCTGGCGCTGGACTTTCTTCATTAACGTGCCGATCGGCATCGCCGCCTTTATCGGCGCGTGGCTGTTCATTCCGGAAACCGAGACCAAAGAACGGCACATGGACTGGAGCGGCTTCGTCTATCTGGCGATGGCGGTTGGCTGCCTGCAATTCATGCTCGACCGCGGCACCCGCTACGACTGGTTCAGCTCGCATCTGATCCAGGTACTCGCGATCGCAAGCGTGATCGGCTTCGTATTGTTGATCAGCCATTGCCTCAAGCTCGGCAAGCAGGCGGTGTTCGATATCAGGCTGTTCGCCAATCGCAATTTCGGGATTTCAACGCTGACGTTCGCGTTGTTCATGTTCAGCATGTACGGGTCGTTGACGCTGCTGCCGCAATTGGTGGAGGGGCTTTATCATTACCCGGTGCTGACGACCGGGCTGGTATTTGCGCCGCGCGGTCTCGCGGCCATACCGGGTATGCTGCTGGTCGGCCGCTATATCAACCGCGTGGGCGCCAAGCCGTTTATTTTCGTCGGTACGCTCCTGGTCGCGTACGGCACTTACGTCACAACCGGCTATGACCTGCACACCGGCATGTGGTTCATCATCTGGCCGCAGTTGCTTCGTGGCTTCGGTGTCGGCATGACGTTCGTGCCGCTCAGCACGCTGGCGTTTTCGATGCTCAAGCCGGAGGAGAATGCCGAGGCGGCCGGCATGCGCCAGCTCGGGCGTACGATCGGCGCGTCAATGGGGGCAGCGCTGTCGAGCGCGATCATCACCCGCATGACGCAGGTGTCGTGGAACCAGATCGGCGGGCACGTCACACGTTCCAATCCGGCGCTACAGCATCTGCTGGGCCAGCTGCACACGTCGCTGAACAGTGAAGCGGGGGCGCTTTTGAGCGCAATGGTCGGGCGCCAGGCGGAAATGCGCGCCTACCTGGATTCGTTCCTGGTGCTGGGACTGAGCGTGCTGGTCACGTTGCCGTTGCTGCTGTTCATGAAGGATATCAAGGAGAAAAAGAAGCAGCGCGACGCGTCGGGGACGGCGGACGAGGCCGCCTAGCTTTGCTTCTTCTCTTGCGGCGTCTTCATGTCCAGTTTGACGATTCGCGTGACCTTGTCGTTCTGAAAGTAGATCACGACATGCTTGCGCTGAATCGGGTCGCCGTTGTTCGGCTGCAGGTAGTACACGTAGTCCCAGCGATGGGCCTGGAACACGTCGTCGAGCATCGGCGTGCCGAGCGCGAACTGCACCTGCGCCTTGGTCATGCCCTTTTGGACCTTGCTGATGCTGTCCTGGTCGATGAAATTGCCCTGGCGGATGGGCGGCGCGTAGGCGCAACCGGCCGCGACGGCGGCGAGGATCAGGATCGGCACTAGTTTGAGCATGGGGAGAATTTGGCGCTGGTTGAAGAGTGGGCGATAATACCGCAATTCACGTTTGCCCGGCCAGCGGGCGCCGTGGGGGGTAATCATGGAAAATCAGGAGCTGCGCAAGGCGGGGCTGAAAGTCACGCTGCCGCGGGTGAAGATTCTCGAGATCCTTGAAAGCAATAATGTCCGGCACATGAGCGCCGAGGATATGTACAAGGCGCTGCTGGAGTCGGGCGAGGATATCGGGCTTGCGACCGTCTACCGGGTGTTGACGCAGTTCGAGACGGCGGGGCTGGTGACGCGCCATCATTTCGAAGGCGGGCATTCCGTTTTCGAAATCAACGAGGGCAGCCACCACGACCATATCGTCTGCGTCAAATGCGGGCGGGTGGATGAGTTCACCGACGATGTCATCGAGCAGCGTCAGCGCGCCATTGCCGACCGCACCGGCTACGAGATGACCGATCATTCGCTGTACATCTACGGGATTTGCCCGCAGTGCCGGGAAGAGTTGAAGCGTAAAGGCGTCTGAAAATAGTAGCTAGTCCAAGCGGGAGACCCCCCAGCTCTGCTGGGGAGGCAGTCGGAGTTTGACAATTCCGGACGCCTCATAGTAACTCCAAAGCGTGAGCCGCCAAGCAACACGCTAAGGAGAAACTATGAGACAAGTAGGCAGTTTAA
>DASSNE010000012.1:0-19003 GCA_035688265.1 Gammaproteobacteria bacterium | reverse complement strand
GAAGATCGTCGAATCGATCAACTGAACCTGATGTAAACGGCCCCCTTTAGGGGGCGCAAGGGGCCGCGTAGCGGTCCCGTCCATGCCGCTTTGAGCGGCTCACAATTAAAGCCCCCGGCTTTGCCGGGGGATGGTTACTTGCTAGTGCCTAGGACTGAGTGGAAGAGAAAAAAACCTCCTCTTTACTCAGTCCTAGCGACTCAGCACTAGCTACTTATCTTTCGAGCATCTCCAATTTCCCTGGCTTTCCTTCCCATTCCTTCGCATCGGGCGGCGGGTCTTTCTGCTCGGTGATCACCGGCCACTCGGCAGCGAGTTCCGCGTTGATCTTGAGGAACCGCTGCTGGTCTTCGGGCAGGTCGTCTTCGGAGACGATGGCATCGATCGGGCACTCCGGCTCGCACAGGGTGCAGTCGATGCACTCGTCCGGATCGATGACCAGGAAGTTCGGGCCCTCGTGGAAACAATCCACGGGGCAAACTTCCACACAGTCTGTATATTTGCACTTGATGCAGTCTTCGGTGACGACGAAGGTCATGGTGGCTCCGGGTTAAGAAATACACTAATTCTGCCACAACCGAAAGTTGTAATCAGGAGATGCTGGTGGTCCGGAACCGGAAGGGGCCGCCGGCGCGAAGGTCGGCGAAGTAGTTCTCGAGCGTGAAGCGCACGCTCGGAAACGCAATCCGGCTCCATGGGACTTCCGCCTCGGCAATCAGAGAGACTTCAAGGCTTTCGGGACCCGGCGCGAAGTCGCCGGATATCATCTCGGCCCGATACATCAGGTGCACCTGGTTGATCCGCGGCACGTTTACCATGGCGAGGGGTTCGAGTATTCGCACGTCGGCGAGGGCTTCTTCCTGCGTTTCCCGCGCCGCCGCCTCCGCTGTCGTTTCCGCGTTCTCCATGAATCCGGCCGGCAGCGTCCAGTAGCCATAGCGCGGCTCGATCGCGCGCCGGCAGATCAGGATGCGGCCCTCCCATTCGGGCACACAACCGACCACGAGCTTGGGATTTTGATAATGTACAGTCTCGCACGCCGTGCAGACGTAGCGGAGGCGGTTGTCGCCGGGCGGGACGATCTGCGTCACCGGCTGGCCGCACTGATTGCAATATTTCATTCTGGTTATTATAAGCACAGCGCCTATGCAGCTTTCTTTTCGTCAGGCGGAGCCGGCCGATGTGGCGGCGATACATGGGTTGGTCGAATCAGCCTATCGAGGTGAAGCCAGCCGCGCGGGTTGGACCACCGAGGCGGATTTTCTCGATGGTCAGCGCATCGATTGTGAAGGGATTCGTGATGCAATCGGCAAGCCGGACAGTTACGTACTGCTGGCCGAGCGCGATGATGTAACGGTTGCGTGCGCGCATATTGAAAGGCGCGGCGACGCTTGCTATTTCGGCATGTTTGCGGTGCGACCGGAAATGCAAGGCGCCGGGCTTGGTAAGGCTCTGCTGACCGAGGCGGAGCGCCGTGCTCAAGCGTTGTGGCAGTCGCAGACAATGCGCATGACGGTGATCGACCTGCGCGAAGACCTGATCGCCTGGTACCTTCGGCGCGGGTACCGCCGCACCGGCGAACACGCGCCGTTCCCGTACGGGCAGGAGCGCTTCGGCATCCCGCGTCGCGACGATTTGCGCTTTGAATGGCTGGTCAAGGAAATAAGCTAAAGGATGATGCAGACACCATCGGCTGACTTCAGCGGAAATCCCGCGACCGCTGCACCAGGTCGCCCAGCAGGGCGCTATGATCGGTGAGTCGCCCTGCCAGAACATGCAACACCTTGTCCTCGCGCTGCACAATGCCGGTCACGCCCAATAGCTGCGCGTCGAGAAAAGTGCGCCGGTGTCGCTCCGCTATGCCGGGCCGAACGATGGCGTTCACGTAGCCGGTTTCATCTTCCAGCGTAATGAATGTGACTTCGGCGCTGCCGGGACGCTGTCGGTGCGTGACCAGGCCCGCGGCATGCACCAGCCGGCCATGCGGCTGACGGCTGATTTCGACGGCGGTTTTGATGCGTTGTCGATCAAGATGCCGGCGCAACAGCGCGAGTGGATGGCGCCCCAGCGTGAGGCCAATGCTGGCGTAATCGGCGACGATGTCGCGGCCTTCGCTCGGTGCCTCGAGCAGCGGTTCCGCTTCGGCAACCGGCGCATCGCCCAATGCCAGCGGCGCCTCGATGCCCAGCGCCTGCCAGGCGCTGCGATGGCGGTGGCCGGCCAGCGGCTTGAGTGCACCCGCATCGCTTAATGCCTGCAGTGCGCGACGGTCGAGAGCGGCGCGATGGGCCAGATCGGCTACCGATGCAAAAGGCTTTTCAGTACGCGCTGCTGCCAGCGAGCGCGCGGCTTTTTCCGGCAATCCTTTTACCATCAGCAAGCCCAGCCGAAGTGCCGGTTGCGTGCTGCCGTCAATCGGTTCCAGCGTGCACTCCCAGTTGCTGATCGTCACATCGACCGGCCGTACTTCAACGCTGTGCCGGCGCGCATCGCCAACCAGTTGTGCGGGCGCGTAAAAGCCCATTGGCTGTGAATTGAGCAACGCGCAGGTAAAGGCTGCCGGCTCGTAATATTTGAGCCAGGCCGAGGCGTAGGCAAGCAACGCGAAGCTGGCGGAGTGCGATTCGGGAAAGCCGTACTCGCCGAAGCCTTCGATCTGGTGGTACAGCTGGCGCGCAAAATCTTCCGGATAGCCGTTCCGGCGCAAGCCTTCCATCAACTTCCGCTGAAACGGGCTGAGCGAGCCGGTGCGTTTCCAGGCGCCCATCGCGCGGCGCAGTTGATCCGCTTCGCCGGGCGTGAAGCCGGCCGCGTCGATTGCAATTTGCATGACCTGTTCCTGGAAGATGGGTACGCCCAGCGTTCGTTCCAGTATTTTTCGGATTGCCTTTCCGGGATACGTCACTGCTTCACGTTTGCTGCGTCGGGCCAGGTAAGGGTGCACCATGTCGCCCTGAATCGGGCCGGGCCGCACGATCGCGACCTGGATCACGAGGTCGTAAAACGTCTTCGGTTCGAGACGTGGCAGCATCGCCATCTGCGCGCGCGATTCGACCTGGAACAGGCCGATGCTGTCGGCTCGTTGCAGCATGGAGTAAACGTTCTGATCCTCGGCTGGAATCGTCGCCAGCGTCAGTGTGCTGCCGCGAATCGCGTTTACCATGTCAAGCGCCTTTTTCAGCGCCGTCAGCATGCCCAGCGCGAGCACATCGACCTTGAGCAATCCGACCGCATCGAGATCGTCCTTGTCCCATTGAATTACCGTCCGCTCCGGCATTGCCGCATTCTCAACCGGCACAAGTTCCGCCAATGGACCACGACTGATAACGAAGCCGCCGACGTGCTGCGACAAGTGACGCGGAAAGCCGATCAACTCGGCGACCAGCGCGAGCAGCCATTTCGCCGTGGCGCTTGCGGGATCGAGGCCGGCTTCACGAAGACGCTCCGGTCCGATGCCGCCATCCCACCACTGTAGCGTCTTCGACAGCTTATCGACCTGCAATGCATCGAGGCCCAGCGCCTTGCCGACATCGCGAATCGCACTCTTCGGATGATAAGTGATCAATGTCGCGGCGAGCGCCGCGCGCTCGCGACCGTATTTTCGATAAATGTACTGAATCACTTCCTCGCGGCGCTGGTGCTCGAAATCCACGTCGATATCCGGCGGCTCGGCGCGCTCCTTCGAAATGAATCGCTCGAACAGCAGGTTGGAATGTGCTGGATCGAGTTCGGTAATGCCAAGGCAAAAGCACACGGCCGAGTTCGCCGCCGAGCCGCGGCCCTGGCACAGAATGTTGCGGCTACGGGCGAAGTTGACGATGTCGTGCACCGTCAGGAAATAGGCTTCGTATTCAAGTTCCGAGATCAGCGCCAGTTCGCGCTCGATCTGATCGCGTGCTTTTTCAGGCACCCCGCTCGGCCAGCGGTGCGCGGCGCCGGCGTAGGTGAGTGCACGCAAATGTTCCGTGGGCGTGGCCTTCGGCGGAACGATTTCCTCCGGATATTCATAGCGCAGCTCGTCGAGCGAGAAGGTGCAGCGCGCGGCGATGGCGCAGGTTTCGGTCAGCAGCGCCGGTGGATAAAGTTGCGCAAGCCGCGCCCGCGAGCGCAAGTGCCGCTCGCCGTTGGGATACAGCTGGCCGCGCACCGCCTGTATCGGCTGCCTGAGCCGGATCGCGGTCAGCGTGTCCTGCAACCTGCGGCGTTTGCGGATATGCATGTGGACGTCGCCGCTCGCGACCAGTGGCAACTGAAACGAACGGCCGAGGTTTTGCAGGTCGGCGAGTTGCCTGGCGTCCTCGCCCGACAGCAGCAACTCGACTGCAATCCAGGCACGCTCGCCAAAGCATTCGCTGACCCAGCTAGCGGTCGCCTGCCAGCATTCCCGCCGCTTCACATCGGGCACCCACAGTGCGATGCAATTCGACAGGCCGTCGAAATCGGTTCGGCTGATCGAATAGGAACCCTTGTCGCTGCGCCGTCGCGCGCGCGTGATCAGCGAGCACAACGCGCCGTAGCCTTGCCTGTTTTCCGCCAGCAAAACCAGTTTGGCGCCCTCATCCAGTTGAAACTCACTGCCGGCGATCAGGTGCAGGTTTTTTTCTTTCGCGGCGAGATGCGCGCGCACCAGGCCGGCAACCGAACATTCGTCGGTCAGCGCCAGTGCGGTGTAACGAAGTGCGACGGCGCGATCGATCAGTTCGGCCGGGTGCGATGCGCCGCGCAAAAAACTGAAATTGCTGAGCGCGTGCAGCTCCGCATAGTCGGGCAAGGCGCTCATGCAAAATACCCATGCAGAAACCAGCGCCGCGAGTCATGCTCGCGATACACCCACAGCCGGGCGCCGGCGGGTGTGCGCGCGATGTAATAGTCCCGCCCGACCGCGTTCTCGCTCCACCAGCCGGCTTCGATGCGTTCGGGACCCTGCATCAACTCCGGCTGCCGACGTAAAGGTTGCGGCGTATCGAGCAGCCAGGCGGGCCTCGGCAGCTGTGGCTGCTGAATGGACATTGTCGTGCCGGGTTCGGCGCGCCGCGAAGCGTTCTCGGGTCGCGGGTCGGCCACTGCCGCCAGGCTGCACACGGCCTCCCGGCCCAGTCGAGCGCGCAGCGTTTCGACCAGCGTCGTTCGTTCCGCCGACGGTGCCGGCCGAGTCTCAAGCAGGGAAGTCGTGCCGGACGTAACCGGCTTGAAATGGCCGCTGCGCAGTGCGATCGCCGTGACGGCCGCCGGCAGGCGCAGCCGCTCCAGCCGCGTTCGCGTCAGCCGTTTGAAATGCGCGAGGTCGCGGCTGACGGCCAGCAGTCGCATCTCGATTCGCGTCGGCGGCAGCCGCACGTGCCCGAACTCGAACGTCAGGCTGTCGATGCCGGCATCGTGACGGCGCAGTATCGTCACGAGTTCAGCCAGCAGGTCATCGATGAAAATGTCGAGGCGGCCGGTTTCGCGCAGCGCGATCGGCAATTCGTGTTCGGCCGTGAAATGGCGATTGGCCTGCCAGTACCGTCGCGCCTCCGGCAGATGCCCCAGCGCGCGATCCCAATCACGCAATAAAGCGGAATCGAACCGCTTGACGAGTCCGTCGCGGGGCAGGCGGAAAGCTTCACGCAGTGTCCGCACGCCCAGCCGCTCGAAATCCCGCGCCGCGCGTTCCGGCAATTCCAGCGCGGTCAGCGGCAGGGTGCCCAGTTGACCGGCGAGATCATGCTGGTCGGTAAGGGACCTTTCCGCGCCGGCGCGTGCCAGCCACAGCGCCGCACGTGGCGTGGGCGCAAGCGCCACCGTGGCCGCATGACCCTGTGCGTCAAGTTCCGTTCGCAGTCTTTCCCGTAATGTTTCAATGCCGCCAAACAGCTTGAGACTGCCGCCGATTTCCAGCAGCAGTGTCGCCGGCGGCTCCGTGCTGACGACGGAGGTAAAGTCCTGGCTCCAGCGCGCCAGCCGGTCGAGCAGCGCTGCCTCCCGGACGGGATCGCGCACCCGTAAATCCAGGGCGGCGACGCGCGCGGCAGCCACGCCAGCAGCCATCCCCGGGCGAAGCCCGGCCGTGCACGCGCCGGCGCTCAAGGCAATGAGCGGGGCGCGCGGTGTGTCGTTTTCGATTATGGCGACGGGGCGGGCGGCATCGGCACGTTCGCCTGCTGCTTCAATCGGCAGCGCCGGCAGATGAATGGCTGCCCAGAGCGCGGCGGGAGCGGTTTTGTGGCGAGCACGCGCCGCCGGCGCCGGGCGTACGGTCGGCGACGGCGACGGAGCAGGAAGCGGAAGCGGCAGAGACTGGGGCATGGCAGGAGCGAAACGCCAACGAATGGTCGCTCAGGCAAAAACCGGATCCGGCAGATGCACGCGGTGCGGCGGTCGGCCGCGGCACTTCAGCAAGTTCACCGTTACGCCGCCGTCCGATCGCGGCTCAATGGCCAGCCGCAGCACCGCCGGCGACGGTTGCGCGGATGCCCGCGTCGGGCGGAACAACAGGGCGAGTGCGTTACCTTCTTCCGCTGCCAATTGCAGCCGCCGCAGCGCTCGGTTGGTCAGCCGGATCAGCCGGCAGAGCATTGCGCCGCAGCCGGCGCGCAGGCAGGTTTCGGCCGCCCAGAGACCGTCCGCGTCGGTCCGGGTCTCGACCAGCATCAGTTGATCGAGCGGGCTCCAGCGCGTCAGCGCCGGTGCGTATGGCGAAAAAGGCGGATTTACGAAGACGATCTGTCGCCCGGCTGCTGCCAACGCGCGACAAAGCGGCGCGAACAGGGACAGTTCGCCGCCGCCGTGCTCGTCGTGCAGCACCTCGATCAAACCACGGGAAGGCCAGCCGCCGCCGAGACAGGCATCGAGGGCAGCGAAACCGGTGGGCTGTTTTTCGCCTCGATCCGGGGTGCTGCCGTAACGGATATCCGGGCGCGCGAGCAGGGTCTCAAGCGAATTCATGGTTACGAACAACCCCCACGCCCAAGCCTTCGATCGTCAGCGCCTGACGTTTCAGATCGACCTTGATCGGCTCGAAAGCGGGATTGGCGGGCAGGAGTTCCACGTGCCGGCCCCGGCGCCGGAAGCGCTTTACGGTGACCTCGTCGTCGAGGCGCGCCACGACGATGGCGCCGTTGGCGGCTTCGGCCACCCGATGCACGGCCAGCAAATCGCCGTCGAGAATGCCGGCGTCGATCATGCTCTCGCCGCGCACCCGCAACAGGTAGTCGGCCCGCGGCCGGAACAGGCGCGGGTCGACCTGGTACTCATCTTCGATATGCTCGATGGCCAGTATGGGTGCACCGGCCGCGACCTGGCCTACCAGCGGCAGGCGAACCTGCTCGTTCCGCGCGGGCGGCGCATCGCGCAGACGAATGCCGCGTGACGTGCCCGGCAGCATGTCGATGACGCCCTTGCGCGCCAGCGCGCGCAAATGCGCCTCGGCGGCGTTGGCCGAACGAAAGCCCAGTCGGGCGGCAATTTCGGCGCGGGTCGGTGGCAGGCCGCGCTCGTCCAGCATCTGGCGGATGAAGGCGAGTACTTCGGATTGACGGGGAGTAAGCGCGGACATGGCGGCCTCCTGGAGATACTGTATATTTGTACAGCATCCGGCAGGAGTGGCGCAAGCCCGAAATGGAAAATTCTACTGCTGGTTCGAATCCACGAAAGTCGCGAATACTTCGCTGATCGCGCTGCGAGGCGCCGCGTCGGCCGTCCAGCCGAAATCGCCCCGCTCCTGCAGGGCTTCGCCGGCGCGCAGCAGGGCGCCGATCGCCACATTCGCCAGCGCACCGCCCGTGCTGATGCGCCTGACACCGGCCGCGGCCATGTCCGCCACTGTCGCGCCCTTCACCATGGGTCCCAGCACATTGATCGGCCTGCCGACGGCACCGACAACCGTGCGGATTTCATCGAGCGTTTTGAGCCCGGGCGCGTACAGCACATCCGCGCCGGCCGCTTCGAAAGCCTGCAGGCGCCGGATCGTATCGTCGAGGTCGTTCACGCCGTGCAGCAGGTTTTCGGCCCGGGCGGTCAGGGTGAAGGGGAAATCGAGTCCGCGCACGGCTTCGACCGCAGCCGCGACGCGTTCCACGGCCAGTTCAAAGTCGTAGATCGGCTTGTCGGCGTCGCCGCTGAAGTCTTCGATGGAACAGCCGGCGATGCCGGTTTCAGCCGCCCGCAGAATGTTGGCGGCCGCAAGTCGGGGCTCTGCCGCAAAGGCATTTTCGAAATCGGCGCTGACCGGCAGTTGCGTCGCGCCGGCCAAGGCGCGGCAATGTTCGAGCGCCCGCTCCAGACCGACATCGCCATCAAGCCGACCCAGAGAATAGGCATGGCCGGAGCTGGTCGTCGCCAGGGCCTCGAAGCCGAGCGAAGCGAGCAGGCGCGCCGAACCGATATCCCACGGATTGGGGATGACGAAGGTACCGCGCTCGTGCAGCGTCCTGAATCGATCCGCTTTTTCTTGTTGGTTCAGCATCGTTGTCATTATAGCGCGTCGGCTTCACCTATTCGTGAACACCCGGCGCGCTGGACAGGAATATCCAGCGGCGTAACATAGCATTTGTTCATCGACGATCATCGTGCTGGGATTGGAGCATTGAAATGGCAATGGAGTGCAAACATGTCGGCCAAATCAAAGATGTCGAGCCACGAACACAGGGCTGCGAAGAGTGCCTGCGAAGTGGCGATGATTGGGTTCAATTGCGCTTGTGTCTGACATGCGGACATGTCGGCTGCTGCGACTCCTCGAAAAACAAGCATGCGACCAAGCATTATCACGCGACCCGCCATCCGATCATCGAGTCGTTCGAGTCACCCGAACGCTGGCGTTGGTGCTATGTTGACGAGATGATGCTCGGGTAATCGGATGATGAAGATGCTACGATACCGTATGCTGTCTTCATGGCGTCTGTTCCAGTTAGAAGGGGGAGTCAATGGATGCCAGCGGGCTCAAAGAGTGCCATCGTCGTTTGCGGGACAGCCAGCCTGAATCCCTGCGTATACGAATCCATCGCGCGATTAGTTGGCTTTCCAGGGCAGAGCAGGAAAATGAAGATTTGGATGCCCGCTATATTTTTCTCTGGATTGCCTTCAATGCGGCCTATGCCAGTGAATTCGGGTTCGAGCAGCAAGAACGAGAACAAGTTCGGCGGTTCATCGAGCGGCTACTGCGGCTTGATCTTGGGCAGCACCTGCATGATGCGCTGTTCCGTCAGTTCAGCGGGCCGATTCGCATGTTGATCGACAACCGCTTCGTGTTTGAGCCGTTCTGGCGAGCCATCCGCAACCACGAGGCCGACGGCGCCTGGGAGGCCTCATTCGCAGCAAGTCGGAAGCGGGCCCTGCAGGCTGTGATGAAGAAAGAAACCGACGTCCTGCTCTCGATCGTACTGGACCGCCTCTACGTGCTCCGGAACCAGTTGATCCATGGTGGGGCCACCTGGAATGGCGCTACCAACCGGGTCCAGGTTAGGGATGGCGTTGCGATCTTGGATGTATTGGTCCCGATCGTCATCGACCTGATGATGCAGGGTACGGGAGAAGATTTTGACGCCATCGCTTATCCTATCGTCTGATGGTATCGATGCGTGGAGCCTCAGGAAACGCCCGATGCCCGCTCAGGTAGTAGCCGGGAGGACCGATTGCCCATACTGGCTAGCCATCTTTGCCGCGGCTCGACCCAATTCCCGCCGCAACGCTGCTGGCTTTTCCACCACCACCTGTTCGCCGAAACCCAGCAGCCACCAACGTAGCTGCGCCGTATCCGCGACTGTCGCCGTCACGCGCACCCACTCTTCATCGATGGGCTCGATCCGCTGATCTTTGCTCAAGCCGCCTTCGTGCAGATGATAGGCGGCGCCGACGGTGAAGCGGGCAACAAGCCTGATTGGCTCGCCGACCCGGATGTCGAAGCCACCGGCGCTGATGTAGCTGTCCAAGTCAAACCCCGATGGCTTGTGCGCGGCCGTCTCCAGAACCTCCGCCGACTGAATCCGATGCACAGCGAGCGTGCGCGCGTCGTCATAATCCCAGAAGCCACAGACGAGGTAGGTGGCCGCGTCGCGGATGACGAGGCCAAACGGGCTGACTTCTGCGTCGCGCGGTGTCTGATCGTCTTTTTGACGTGAGCGGTACTTTATCTGCAGGCGGCGGTTGTAGAGCAGCACTTCATACACGGCTTGTACGACCTCCGGGCGGATAGGTGGCGCAATCAGCGGCTGGCCGCGTGGCACGATGCGGACTCGCTCCGCCCAGTGACGCAGGGGCAGCGGCTTTAAAGTATTCGTCGCGAGTTGGAAGTGCGGGTCAAGCTGTTCGCGCATCGCAGGTGCCAACGCCGGTGTCAGAAACATCTCCGCCAGTTTGAACGCCAGGGCGGTTTCGGGATCCATGCCGGGCACATCAAACGCGACGCCGTTCTTCGCCCAATACCAGCCGTACGGCTTGCTGCGGGTGTCATTGACGAGGGGGAACCGGTTCGACAGGTTGTTCAGATCGCGCTGAAGGGTGCGAACAGTAACTTCATACCCGTCCGTCGAGAGGCGCGAGCGAATCTCTTCGACGCTGATGCGTCGCGGTGGGCGCGGAATCATCCGCAGCATGCACCACTGCCGGTATAGCGTGTCGCTCATCGTGCCCCCATTGCCGCAAAGATCACGTTAGCGAACCACAGCCAACCTGCCGCGTCAATGATGCTGCGACACGAGACGTCGCAGTCAAACGCTATCCTGCCGCGGCTAAGAGGAGACTTACCGGTGACATCCGAATTTGGTCGACACATCCGCGCCCGGCGCGAGGCGCTGGGTTATAACCCGCAAACCCTGGCGCAGGCGATTGGCTATCGCAATACCAACAAGGGCGCGCGTCGCCTGCAGCACCTCGAGGACGCCGGGCTTGAAACGCAGGAATTCGTGGACAAGGTGCTGGCGGTGCTCGATGTGGACCGCGGCCGTGCAAAGGCGTTGTACCTGGAGGACGAAGCGGCGCGGCGGGCGGCGTGGGAGGCGTGGGCCGACGAGCCGGTTCGGCCGATGCTCTTCCGCAACTGGGGGCCGTTGTTTACTCGCGCCATGGGCGTACTTGCCGCGCCTGCAAGCTGCACCACGGAGCAGGCGGCGGAAGCATGGGCGCGGGCCTATGCGCGCGAGCACCATTGGCGCATGCGGCTGATGCCTTCGCGTCGGGAGGATGTCTGGATCGGAGCCGACGGCGAAATCGAAGGGCGGACGATCTACAGCTACGACAAGCGCCCGGTACGACCTTCGATTTCGCTCCGTGGCCGAAGTGGCGCGCGATTTCTATTCGCAGCGCCTGCCGGGGAAGATCGTCAAGCGGATTCGTGAAGAATTGGGAGGGGAGCGAGCGCCCGCGGCAGAACCGGCAGTATCCCGGGCGCCGCCGATGTCGAGCGACGGCCACATGCGACACAATTTGACGCAGGCGTGTGGACAATAGTCTCACCAACAAACGGGAGACTCTATGGCCAACTTTCGCCGTCATCGTCGCCAGGGCATTGCAGATTCGGACCTGCCGGACATCGCGCGCCTGTGGCTGTTGCGCATGCTTGTGCCCCTCGGAGGCCACCAGCGCTTAATTTCGTCACACAGCTTTTGCAATGATGCCATTGCCGAGGCGGTTGGCCTCGCCGAATGGATCGATCCGCCGCGCCATGAATTCGACCCAGCGGTCGTCCGCAAGGCGCTGCGCGAGCAGCACCGACTCGCGGAACGCAAGTGGGGCAGCGCCACGGTGTCACCGGAGCTGGCGGCCAATGTGGCCAGGCTGGCCGCGCTCGTCAATCTCACCCAAGCGGACTGCCGCGTCCTCGAATTCGCCGTGTCCATCCACAACGAGTCGCTGCTCGATGACGCGGCGGATTTACTCGGCGCGCTGTCGTCGGCCAAGGTGTGCCAGGTGTTGTCGGTAGTCCTGGATTTGCCCGAGGGCGATATCCGGCAGTCGCTGGGATCCAATGGCGCCTTGACCAAATCCGGCCTGGTGTCGGTCGACCGCAACGGCGTCATGCCGCTGCGGAACAAGCTGGACCTGCTGTCTGAGAGCTTTGCGGACTCCGTGGCGGCGCCCGACGCCGATCCGGTCGCGCTGTTGCGCAACATGGTCATGCCGGCGGCGCCCGCGGAGTTGACCTTTGCCGACTACGAGCATGTGGGCTCGCGCCTCACCGTGCTGCGCTCCTATCTCGCTCACGCGTCTGATAACAAGCGCAGGGGCGTCAATGTTTTCATTTACGGGCCGCCGGGCACCGGTAAGAGCCAGCTTGCGCGGGTGCTGGCCGAGGAACATGGATGCGAGCTGTTCGAGGTCGCGAGCGAGGATGACGATGGCGATCCCATCAACGGCGAACGCCGCCTGCGCGCCTTCCGGGCGGCCCAAAGCTTCTTCGAGCGCCGCCAATCGTTGATTGTCTTCGACGAGGCCGAAGACGTGTTCAGCGACACGGACCATTTCTTCGGACACCGGAGCATCGCGCAAAAGCGCAAGGGCTGGGTAAACCGCATGCTCGAGGACAACGGCGTGCCGACCCTGTGGTTGTCCAACTCGGTCCAGGGCCTCGACCCGGCCTTCGTGCGCCGCTTCGACATGATCTTCGAGTTGCCGGTACCGCCCAGGCACCAGCGCGAACGAATTCTGCAAAAAGCCTGTTCGGGCATGATCGACGCTGCAACATTGAAGCGCGTCGCCGAATGTGAGGAACTCGCGCCGGCGGTAATCACGCGCGCTGCTACCGTGGCCCGGGCCGTGGGCGATGAGCTGGGTGCGTCCGGAAGATCCGAGGCTTTCGAGCTGTTGATCAACAATACGCTCGAGGCCCAGGGGCACAAGCCGGTCCGCCGCCAGGATCCGAACCGGTTGCCACAGGTCTATGATCCGGCATTCGTGCGCGCGGACGCCGATCTCGAGGAACTCGCGGCCGGTCTCGCCCGGGCGAAAGCAGGGCGCCTCTGTCTCTATGGACCGCCCGGCACAGGCAAAACCGCCTTCGCCCGCTGGCTGGCGGAGCAACTGGCACTCCCGCTGATCGTGAAGCGCGCCTCCGACCTGATGTCGATGTGGGTCGGGGGCAACGAGAAAAACATCGCGCGGGCATTCCGGCAAGCGGGACAGGCAGGCGCCATTCTGCTGATCGACGAGATCGACAGCTTTTTGCAGGATCGACGCCAGGCTCAGCGAGGTTGGGAAGTCACCCTCGTTAACGAGATGCTGACGCAGATGGAATCGTTCGGCGGTGTTTTCATCGCTTCGACGAACCTGGTGGACGGGCTCGATCAAGCCGCCCTGCGGCGGTTCGACCTCAAGGTCAAGTTCGACTATATGAGGCCTGAGCAAGGCTGGGACATGCTGCACCGCTATTGCCGGGAGCTGGATATCGGGCAGCCCGGGGAGCAGGAATTGGCGCGCCTGGGTTCAATGCCCAATCTGACGCCTGGCGATTTCGCGGCCGCCATCAGGCAAGCCAGGTTCCGGCCTATCAAAGATGCGGGTGCTCTGGTTGATGCCTTGGTGGCCGAATGTGCCCTGAAAGAAGGTGCCAAAGTGGCGATTGGCTTCATTCAGTGAGCGAATCCTGGATGCTTTTCAGGAAAGGACAACCCGGATCGGCTCGACGTTTGTTCGACAAGCGCCCGGCCGCCTATGAAGGCAAAGGGTGCGACGCGAATTGTCGCAGGTGCCGGTCATACTGAGCGACAAAGACACCCGAAGAACAGGATGTATTATGTGCCTTATCCGAATAATCACTGCAGGGGAATGACCATCGATAGCCGCTACACCGAGTATCTTCGCGTGCCGTACCAAGCTGGCGGATGGCCTGAATCGGAGCTCGAGGCGTTGCGTGTCGCGCAGCTCGATCGCGAAACGGTATGAGGCGGGACCCGAAAACGCGCGAAGTTCGCTTCTCGCCGACCGACCTCGTCAATTTCACCCGCAGCCCGTTCCTCAGCTGGATGGATCGGCGGTTGCTGGACGATCCGGCGCTGGCTGCCGAACTGGATAAGCCTGATCCGCTCCTGACGCTGCTAGCGAGACGTGGTGGCGAGCATGAGAGTGATTACCTGGCCGCGCTTCGCGATGGTGGCCTCAACATTATCGCCCTGGATCGCGAAAACACCGGTGCCGACACGCTTGAAGCTATCGAGGGCGGCGCAGATGTCATTTATCAAGCCTGCCTCGAAAATGGACCGTTTGGCGGCTATGCCGATTTCCTCAAGCGCTCGGCGGACGGATCGGGGTACGAAGTCTGGGATACAAAGCTTTCAAAGCACGTCAAACCCGAGTACCTCATTCAGCTCTGCGCCTACGTCGATATGCTTGAACACATGACCGGCGAACGCATCCTGACCGCCGGCGTAATTCTCGGCGACGGCAGCGAGGTGCGCTTTCACGTCCCGGAGTACTTCGATTACTACAGCTATAAGCGCGACGAGTTCCTGGCATTCATGGCGCTCTGCGAAGCCGGCGCACCGCGTCCCGAACCGGAAATCGGCGCCGATCATGGCCGCTGGTCCGGCGCTGCCGAGCGGCTCTGGCTTGCGAGCGACCATCTCGTGCAAGTTGCCAATATCACGCGCCGCCAGATCAACTGCCTGAAAGCGGCTGGAATCACCACCCTCGAAGGATTGGCGAACACCCGCAAGCGCCGCGTTACGGGGATCGACCCAGCGCGGTTTGCGCGGCTCCATAGCCAGGCGGCTCTACAGTTAGCCACGCGCTTGTCGAGGGAGGCTGATCCCCAAGCAACGCCGGCGTGGGCGCTGCTTGAGCCGGACGAATGCCGGCCGGGCCTCGGATTTGCCGCGTTACCAGCGCCCGATCCCGAAGGTGATGTCTATTTCGACATCGAGGGCGACCCGATGCAGGACGAGCGGCTGGAATATCTGCTGGGCGTGAGCTACGTCGAAAATGGCGAACGGCAGTTTCGCGCCTTCTGGGCGCACAGCTTCGATGAGGAGCGCAAGTCCTTCACGCAATTCATGGAGTGGATTCTCGGGCGGCGGTGTCAGCACCCGGATATGCACATCTATCACTATGCCGCCTACGAGAATGCGGCGCTGAAGGCGTTGGCCTCCCGTCACGATGTGTATCTGGACGAAGTGGATACGCTGTTGCGCGAAAGCGTGCTTGTGGATCTGTATAGCGTCGTACGCAACGCCCTGCGGATCGGCGAGCCCAACTACTCGTTGAAATCGGTGGAACATCTCTACCTTGGCGCGCGGGAGGGCGAGGTCACCACGGCGGGTGATTCCGTCATCCAGTACGACCGCTACCGCCAGCTCTGCGGCACCGATGATGCCGAGAGCCGCGAAGCGGCGCAAAAGATCCTCGACGAAATCATGAAGTACAACCGGCTCGACTGCGATTCGACATTGGAACTGGCCGACTGGTTGCGGGCCAACCAGCCGGAGGTGGCTGACAGCGCGGCAGAGGATGTGCCCGACGATGATGACGAGGCTGCGGAAGCCGAAGAGCGGCCCTTGAGCGAAAAGGCGGCGCGGAGAAGGGCGTTGCAGCAGGCTTTGCGTGACCATGCGTTGCTCCTTCGCGAGAAGGCGGCGACGTCCAACGACGCCGTCTGCAAAGTCCTCGCCGACGTTCTCAATTACCACGAACGTGAGGCCAAGCCGATCTGGTGGCGGTACTTCGAACTCAAGGATGCCGATGCGGACGAGTTACATGATGCCGGCGATGCCATTGCCGCCGCCCGCTTCGAGTCCTGTCAGGCGGTCGGGGGCAGGTCCCGTTCTAGCAGCGTTACCTTCAGCTTCGATCCCGAGCAGGATTGCGAATTCAAAGTTGGAGACCGGGCGGAAGTTATCGAGTGGCAGGACGAGGCGGGGTGGGGCGCGGATGGCGAGATTACCGAACTGGAGCAGTCGGGACACATCAAGCTCAAAATCACGAACAAGAAATTGGCGGCGCGCGTCTCCCCCGACGAATTGCCGCCAGTGACGATTGTTCTCAAGCCGAACCCGCCCGACCCGACAGGCTTCCTGGTCCGCCTGCTGGAACTCGCGCAGGCGGCGCTTGCCGACAAGCCGGTGCCGCCGGCGCTTCGACGCTTCGTCGAGCGCGCAAAGCCGCCGGTCGCGAATGCGACGCCCGGAGTTGTCACCGAGGGTGGCATCAATGCTGACGAGATCGCCCGGCGCTTGGCGGAGGCAAGCGACTTTGCGCTCTGCGTACAGGGGCCGCCGGGCACCGGCAAGACGCACAGTTTCGCGCGTATTGCCGCGCGTTTGGTCGAGTCCGGCAAGCGCGTCGGCATGGTGGCAGGCTCGCACGAGGTGGTGCGCAACTTCGTGCGCGCAGTCGGGAAGGCCGCTGAGGATATCGGCGGGGAGCGGAAAGCGACACCCCTTTTCTGCCAATTCAAAGGTAACGACAGAAACGAACTGGAGGAGGCGGTGCCCTGCGCCACAGCCTTCAAGTGGGAAGAGTGGCATGAGGACGCCCGATTCGTCGCCGGCACGCACTTCTTCTTCGCGCGCGAAGATGCCGTCTGCGAGTTCGACTACCTTTTCGTCGATGAGGCGGGGCAATTCGCGCTGGCGGATCTCGTGGCGCTGTCACCCGTCGCTCGATCACTTGTCCTGATCGGCGACCCGCAACAACTGCCGCAAGTTATCCAGGGAAGCCATCCTGGTTGCGGCGGGCAGTCGTGCCTGGAGTACGCGCTCGACGGTGCCGATGTGCTGGCCGAAGACCAGGGTCTGTTTCTGCCTGTTACCTATCGGCTTCGTCCTGAAATTTGCGCCTTCGTTTCGGACCTGAGCTACGCGTCCCGCCTGCACCCAGCGTCGACCACCAAGAGCCGTGTGATCGACGCGGTCGGCGGCGGCCCAGCCGAATTGCCGACGCTTAACGGACTGGTCTACCTGCCGGTTGAGCACGACGGGAACTGCCAGGACAGTCCGGAGGAGGCGGAGCTTATCGCCGACCTCACAGACAAGCTTATCGGCACCACTTTTCGTGACGGTGATCGGGAGAGGCCGCTCACGATTGACGATTTCCTGTATGTGAGTCCCTACAACCTTCAGGTCAGGCGTCTGCGGGACATACTGCCGTCGAGCGCCCGCGTGGGCTCGGTCAACCTGTTCCAAGGTCAGCAGGCGGCCGTGGTTTTTGTCTCGTTGTGCGCGAGCCCCGGCGAATTCGGACCGCGGGGTCTTGGATTCATTCTCGACCGGAACCGTCTGAATGTTGCCGTCAGCCGGGCCCAATGCCTGGCAATTGTCGTCGGCAACCCGGGGCTCTTGGCCGCGCCGGCAAAAAATCCGGAAAACATCCGACAACTGAACGTGCTCGCGAGACTGATCAGGAGCAATGTCACCAGGAGCCCACCTGTTATGGAGGGAGCATAAAAATGATTCTATCCAAACGATTTGAGGAAGCCTTGACCTATGCGGCCGACCTGCATCAGGAACAGATGCGGAAGGGCTCCGGAATCCCGTACATCAGCCATCTTCTCGCCGTCTGCGCACTGGTACTTGAGTACGGGGGCTCAGAAGACGAGGCGATCGCCGCATTACTTCACGACGCGGTCGAAGACCAGGGCGGGCAGTCGACATTGGAAGAAATCCGGCAGCGGTTCGGTGAGAACGTCGCCGCCATCGTTGAAGCCTGTAGCGACACAGACGTCGTCCCCAAGCCGCCGTGGCGGGCGCGCAAGGAAGCTTACCTGAAGCACCTTGAGACGGCGCCATCATCGGTGATTCTCGTCTCGGCGGCTGACAAGCTTCACAACGCCCGGTCGATCCTGACTGATTATCGGCAGCAGGGAGAAGCCCTCTGGAGCCGCTTCAATGTTGGACGCGATGGGCAGATCTGGTATTACCAGCAGCTGACATCCGTATTCCGACAGCGGCGAATGCACCAGGCGCTGGTTGAAGAGCTCGCCCGGACGGTCGCCGCCATTGTGGCGGAAACCGGCATTGAGGTCGGAATCGCCGAGGAGTCGGCGTGACGATTTATTGCACGTACATTGGGGTGCTTGAATTGGGGGAACGCAGAAAATGATCTATCGCGCCCGCAAACAGCCAAAAAACGGCGTGCAATATCCGCATCAAACCTTAAGGCACCCGGCGAACGTGCCCTATGTTGTCGATAACCTTTGGGAATGGGTACGGCCGGAAGAGTATCCCGATCGCCGGCGAAGTGCTTTTGCCAGTCCGAGCCGCGAGCTTGCGATCGAATCCGTCCACGGAGATGCAATAGCATTCGAGGTGGAGTTCCTTGGCGCACACACCATCGCCCAACTCACTGACTACGACGATGCCAAGTACCATCCTGAATGCCGCTCCCTTAAGAAGCTGCTGATGAAATTGCTGGGCGCTCAATGGCTCAGTCTGCCATTGTCTGAAAAGAGCGAAGCGGGGCGCCTGTTTTTGCCCTGCCTTGGAAAGGATGATGTCGAGGGGCTATTTCAAACCGCCGCACTTTACCCATTCAGGGATGAAGTGAGGGATGCGGTCAGGTACTGGAGCGGGGTGCGCCTAATTGAAGGAGCGGATGATGTTGCGGCAAAGGGCGAAATCTTTTTCGAGTATCCAGGCGGCTACCGATTGAAGCCGCTGGTTGGATAGCGGCTACTACAATGATTGCCGGGAAAGCACGGGGAATGGCTTTGCAGGGCGTCTGGGGTGCCCGAAGTGGCGAGCTGGCCATAAGCTGGTAGGAGGAACAGTCGGATGATGGATGCGGAACTTGAGCAGGCTTGGCGCGATGCCATCTACACGATTCCCGGAAATGGCCGGATTCGAGGTCGAGGATGAAGCGGAATGATGAGTTATCCGAATATGAGGAAAAGAGATGGACTACAAAAAGGGTGACAGGGTGAGGCACCCGTCAAAAGATGACTGGGGACTCGGCGAAGTTCTCGCGCTAGTGCATCATCCCTTCTGTAATTTGGTCTGAGCGAGAAAGCGACAGGCCACCGGCGTATCCTTTCGATGGATTGTTCGACGATTCAAAGAAAGGAGCCAGCCAATGGCCTGTCGGGTGCAGGATAAAACGATTACGA
>DASSNE010000011.1:0-24280 GCA_035688265.1 Gammaproteobacteria bacterium | reverse complement strand
GTCGCTGTTCTTCTTGCGGGGTCAGTTTAATTGCTGCGGCAACTCGCATTTCGCTTGTCCTGTTTCGCTCCACTCTCTGACTAAGACAGAACATACGACTTTATGTTCCTTTAATTCTGTCGCAGTACACTAGTTGCTAGTGCTGAAAATCGCATTACTAGCGACCAGGCACTAGCTACTAGCGACTTAGATTCTCCGTTCCGGCTGGAAGTTTGCTATGGCTGTGGCCAGCTTTCTCAACGTGTCGCGGGGCGGGTTGGGTTCGTAGCGCAGGGCGACGTAGTGGTTTGTTATTGCGTTGACGGTCGGGGCGCAGTCGGGGCGGTCGTGGATGATGCGCGCTGCGAAGTCTAGGGGGCCTTCGGTTCGCTCCCGATGTAGTCCTACTCTTGCCAGCTTGCGGCAGAATTGCGCGTAGAGCCGGACGACCGGTTCGCCTCGATTGAACCATGCGCGCCAGGCGAACCAGGCGCCTACCGTCGCGAAGATCAGGACGAAGGCCGCGAGCATTGTCATTGCGATGCTCGTCCAACTGCCGTAGTCGACGCCCAGGCGGGCGAAGGCGGCCTTTTGAAGGCTGGGGCCGTAGCTCATGACCCAGCGGTTCCAGAAGGTGTTGGCGGCCTCCCAGGCGTAGTTGAGTTGGCGTAGCCAATGGCTGTTGCCGGCGGTGCCGGCGCTCGCGGCACGGATGGCGGCGGCGGCGTCGGGGGCGATTTGGCTGGGCGGTAGGACCGCGGTGGGATCAACCCGGACCCAGCCCTGGCCTTTCAGCCAGACTTCGTCCCAGGCGTGCGCGCGGGCGTCGCGGACGGTCCAGTAGTCGTCGATCGGGTTGAGTTCGCCGCCGGCGTAGCCGGTGACGACGTGTGCGGGTATGCCGGCGGCGCGCATCAAAAATGCGAAGGCGCTGGCATAGTGGCCGCAGAAGCCGCGACGGGTTTCGAACAGGAATCGGTCGATGCCGTTTTTGCCGAGCGGCGGCGGCTTCAGGGTGTAGTAGAAGTCGCCGTCGCGGAACAAGTTGAGGGCTTTGCGGACGATCTCCTGCGGGGTGCTCAGGTTGTGCTGCCAGCGCGCAGCCAGCAGGCGCGCGCGCGGATTGCCGCCGGGCGGCAGTTGCAGGTCGCGTTGCAGGTTCGCGAGCGTGAGGTTGAGGCCATAGTGCGCCTTGGGGTAGGAGATGATGGTGTACTGGCGCCGCTCGCGAATCGGCTTTGCTGTGTAGAGGGTGTAGTCGTCGGCGAGGACGGCGCTGTCCGGCCACGATGCCGGCGCGGCGAGTGCGTACAGCCAGCGGTGGTTGTCCGGTTCCAGCGTAATCGTGTATCGCACCGGCGCGCCGCGGAGTTGCACTTGCGGCAGCGAGGTGATGGCGGTGTTGCCGCGCGTCCAGACGCCGTGGGAGAAGTGGTGCAGCACCGGGCCGCGCCAGTAGCGATGCGCCGGCGGCGGACTGTCGAAGTGGACGCGGAAGGCGACGCGGCTGGAGACGGCGAGCTTGCTGATACTGCCCGGCGCCATCGAGTCGCCAATGCCGGTGGCGGCGCTGCCGGTGGACGGTAGTCGCCAGACGGGGCCGGCGATGCGCGGGAAGATGAAAAACAGCAGCGCCGCGACCGGCACGGCGGGCAGCAGCAGGCTGGCGGCGATGCGGCCGGCCTGGCGGGCGGGCATGCCGCGTTCGCCGTGGCCGACGATGACGAGGGCGGTGAGCGTCAGCCACAGCGCCGGCAGCATGTAGGCGGCGAGGCCGACGCGCGGCGCGTAGAGGAAGTCGGCGAGGCCGATGAACAGCGTGATCACCAGCAGCAGGAAATAATCGCGGCGGGTGTGGCTTTCGATCAGCTTGAGTCCGGCCATGACGATCAGCAGCGCGCTGCCGGCGACGACGCCGAGCAGGGTGCCGTAGGTCAGCCAGATCGCGACCAGCGCGGCCAGCGTCAGCACGCCGCGCGGCAGTCGCCCCGGCAGCGGCAGGCGGAAGTAGGCGTAACCCAGGCGCCAGAAAATCAGCACGCCGATCAGCGCCATGGCCCACGGCCGCGTGTGGCTGAGGGCCGGCATCAGCATGGCGAGCAGCGCGGCCAGCGACCACAGCAGGCGCTGGCGCGCGACCGCCGGCGTGACGACCTCTTCGGTCACTGCGGCTTTCGCCGTCATGCCTGGAAAAGCGCCATGGCGCTCAGGCAGCGTTCGCAGTGCGCCGCGCCGCTGTCGGGGCCGAAGGTCTGGTCGCCGAGGCGCAGGCCGTAGGTCGCGCCGGCGGCGTCGGCGTCGAGGACGCTGCGCGCGAGTCGCGACAGCGCCTGTTCGATCGGCAGGCCGCCGAGTGCGGCGAGGTCGTAGAACTCCAGCGATGGCGGGCCGGCCGAGAACTGCTTGGTCAACAGGCCGCGTCCGCGGGCGACCGCGTGCCAGTCCACGTGACGGATGGAGTCGCCTTCGCGCCAGGCGCGCAGGCCGGCGAAGTCGTCGTCACCGGCGAGATTGGCGCCTGCGGCGGCGCCTTGTGCGGGCGCCGGCGCGCTGGCGGCGGGCACCGCGGCCGGGCGCGGCCAGGCAAGGCCTGCGACATCGGTTTCGATCCAGACCCAGGCGCGGAACAGGCCGAGCGGGAATGTCGTCGACAGCGAAAACCGCTTGAGCGGCTGGCGGCCGCGGCGGCGTGTCGGTTGTGCGATGCGCACGATGGTGCCGCGGCCGACCGGCACGTCGACCGGCTTGGCGGCGCCGCTGATGGCGAAGCGGTACTGGCCGCCGTCGTGGTGCAGCAGAACGGGGAACTGCAGCGTCTCGCCCGCGAATACGGGTGGAGCGGGCTGCGCGTGAACGACCAGGCCGGCGAGGTTGTGCTGGCAGCGGTACATCGCCGCGACGCCGATGCCGGCGAGCAGGAAAGTCAGCAGCAGGCCGAGGTTGTTGTTGTAGTTGAGCGAGGCGAGCAGCATCGCAAGCACGCTGAGGCCGTAGAGCACCCCCTGGCCGGTGGGCAGGATGTAGATGCGGCGGCGGTGCAGTGTCACCGGCACCGGATCGACGCCCTGCCGGCGCGTGACCCAGGCGATGGCGCGTCCTCTCAGCCAGCGCTGTGCTACCGCCGCTTTCATCGATGGTCTACGGAATCGGCACCGACTCCAGGATCTCCCGGGCCGGCTCCGGGACGGCGCCTTCGCTGGCGCCGGGGCGGCGGATGAGGCGGTGGCTGACGACGCCGGGCAGCACGGCCTGCAGGTCTTCGGGTACTGTCGCGCTGCGGCCCGCCATCAGCGCCCAGGCCTGGGCGGTCCACTTGAGATGCAGCGCCGCGCGCGGCGACAGGCCATTGATGTAGCGTCCGCTGGCGCGGGTGAAGCGCACCACGTCCTGCGCGTAGTCGAGCCAGGCCGGCGCGACGTGCACCTGGCGCACCGCTGCCTGCAGGTCGACGATCGATTCGGGCGTCAGCACCGGCTCGAGCGTAGCCAGTCGGCCACGCGGATCTTCGCCGTCGAGCAGGGCGCGTTCGGCGCTGCTGTCGGGGTAGCCGAGCGTGATGCACATCGGGAAGCGGTCGAGCTGCGATTCGGGCAGCGGGAACGTGCCGACCTGGGTTTGCGGATTCTGAGTCGCGATTACGAAGAACGGCTGCGGCAGCGGCCGACTGAAGCCGTCCACGGTGACCTGGCGCTCTTCCATCGCTTCGAGCAGCGCGCTTTGCGTTTTCGGCGTGGCGCGGTTCACTTCGTCGGCGAGTACCAGTTCAGCGAAAAGGGGGCCGGCGCGGAAGTGGAACTCGCCGCTGTTGCGATCGTAGACCGACGCGCCGATGATGTCGGCGGGCAGCAGATCGCTGGTGAACTGGATGCGCTGGAACGACAGGCCCAGCGCGCGCGCCAGCGTCTGTGCGAGCGTGGTTTTGCCGACGCCCGGGATGTCCTCGATCAGCAGGTTGCCGCCGGCGAGCAGGCAGGCGATCGCAAGGCGGATTTGCCGCTGCTTGCCGAGCACCACCCCGGCCGCGCTGGCCACCAGCTGTTCCAGTTGTTCGCTTGCTGACGCACTTTTTTCGCGCAGTGGATTGATTGCCATGCCGGTCCTTGTTGAAATAGCCGTTCTAGCCGTTCCTATTACACCACAACAATCATATCGAGGCCGACCTGATGAAAATACCAACACGTATGGCCATGGCTGCCATGCTGGGCGTGCTGCTGTCCGCGTGCGGGTCCTCGCCGCATGCGAACCGACAGGCGATGCTGGCGGCCCAGTCGGCATTCGAGCGGGCGGCCGCGGCGCACGGTCTCGCGGCCGCGTTCAAGCAGTACGCCGGCGAACAGGCCGTATTTCTGCCCAATGGCGGCGCGATCGTGCAGGGCGGGGATGCAATTGCCGCGGCGCTGGCGCAGCAGGGCCACCTGCAGGTGCACTGGGTCGGCGACGAGGCGCGCATTGACGCTTCCGGCGACTTCGGCAGCACGTGGGGCACCTATATCGCCAGTACCGACGCCGGGGGCAGCCAAAGGGTCGGCTACGGGAAGTTTCTGGCGGTGTGGGACAAGGAGGACGGGGATTGGCGGATGGTTGCGTTTATGGTTAACGCGAGTCCGGGGGCGGCGGTCCGATAGTCGCTAGTTGCTAGTCGCTAGTTGCTAGTTGCTAGTCGCTAGTCGCTAGTCGCTAGTGGTGCCATCCAATCTTCTTCACTAGCTACTAGGCACTAGCCACTAGCAACTTATTTTTCAGGGAATCCGAATATTCCCGCCGAGCCCGCCGGCTCCACCGAGGCCTCCAAGCCCACCGGCTCCACCCTGGCCGGGCGTGACGATTGACGAGGCCGCCTCGCGGCGCAGGTCGTTCAGCCGGTCCATCGTGTCCTGGACCGCGTCTTTGGCATGCTCGGCGAAGCCGCGCGCGGCCTGTTCGAGCGAGTCGGCCTCGATCTCGAAGCTGACCGGCAATGCCCCCATCGGCGTCATTAGCTGGGTCTGGCCGACGTACAGCGTGTCGCGCGCGGCGTCGACGTCGCCGTCGCCCGTCACCGGCGTCAGTTTCTGAATTGTCCCCACGCTCCGATCGGTGAAAATTTCCTCGCGGTACAGTGCCGCGGGGTCCATCTCCAGGTCGGCGCTATTGATATCCGCCATGTCTGCCTTTTTGATCTTGATTAACTAGAGAGTCGGCTGTTGCTCGGCTGCGATCTTGCGGGCGCGCGCCGGCGGTTGCTCGGCCTGGCGCAGTTCCATGTGCATCTTGACCAGGTCGGCGATCGACTGCGCGGCCATCCGCGACATCATCTGGCCCCGGTGCAATTCGACGGTTTTGACGCTGATATCCAGCTCGCGGGCGATTTCCTTGTTGGATTTGCCGGCCACGACACATTCCAGCACTTCCCGTTGGCGCGGCGTAAGCGTATCGTAATGCGCCCGTACCTTCGAGTGCTTGCGCTCGGATTCACGCTGCGACAGTTCGGCCCGGATCGCCTTCTGGATTCGGTCGAGCAGAACTTCCTCGCCGAAGGGCTTGGTGAGGAACTCGTCTGCGCCGGTACGCATCGCACGCACCGCCGAGGAGACGTCGCCGTGCGCGGAAATGAAAATAATGGGAATTCGGTGGCCGGCCGCGACCAGCTTCTGTTGAAGCTCGAGGCCGCTCATGCCCGGCATTCGCAAGTCGACCAGCAGGACACCCGGCCGTTCGGGCTTCCAGTTGGCGAGGAAGTCCTGACCCGAGGCGTACGTCTCGACGTTCAGCGATACCGACGACAACAGCATGTCGAGCGATGCGCGGACCGCCTCGTCGTCGTCAACCACGTACACCGTAACCTGCTCTGCATCATTATGCTCAATCATCGTACTGTCCTACACTTGAAGCCTGAATTGGCGTTTAAAGTCCCTCCATGGGCGCCAGAGCATTATTCTTCTTCACGCCGCAAAAATTCCATTGTTATGTTTTCCGGGCAATCATGCAATGGTGAAGCCCATCTTTTTCAAGGACGAACCCATGAATCTTGATTCGGATCACGAAAAAAAGGCGCTTCAGGCACAAATCAAGACCCTGCAGAGCGACCTCGATAATCTGTCCGGCAACGTGACGGCGGCCGTTTTGTTCCTCGACCCGAACCAGAGGCTGCGCCGTTTCACCCCGGGTGCGGCCCGGTTGTTCAAGCTGACCAGGGACGACATCGGCCGGCCCGCCAGCGAGATTATGAACGAATTGCCTGTCAATGGCATGAGTGGCGAGATCGCGGCGGCGATGGAGGACGGCGAGCCGCGCGAGAAGGAGATCAAGGGCAACGACGGCTGCTGGTACCGGCGGCGCATTTCATCCTACCGGGTGCATGGGCAGACGGACGGCGCCGTGGTGACGTTTACCGACGTCACCCGCCAGCAGATCCTCAACGCGACACTGGAAAGCCGGGTGCGTGAGCGCGTGCGCACGCTGGAGCTGCTGCAGCGCGTGGCGGCAACCGTCAACAGCGCGCGCTCGGTGGAGGTCGCGTTCCAGGAGGTAATCGATGCGGTCTGCGAATATCTCGGCTGGCCGATCGGCCACGGCTACGCGATGCCGCCGGCCGACGAAGGCCGCTTTGGCGATCTGGACGTATGGTCGCGTGGGGCGCGTGAACGGTATACGGACGTGGTCGCCGCGTGGCGCAGTCGGCCGCCGCGCAGCGGCGAAGGCCTGCTGGGCGACGTCGACGTGCCGGACAGCCCGTCGTGGATCGACGTGGCCGGCTTGCCGGGCCTGGCGCGGCGCGGGGTTGCGGCGATCAATTTCAACCCGCCGCTGGCGCTGATCATGCCGGTGCGCGCCAACCGGCAGATCGTCGCCGCGGTGGAGTTCTATTCGCCGTCCGGCGCCACCCGGCGCGAGCCGGTGCTGGCGCTGATCGACCAGATCGGCAGCGAACTCGGCTACATCGTCGAGCGCCAGCAGCTTGAATTCCGCACGCTGCGCCAGCAGCGCGGCCTCGCGCAAATGACGCGGCTGGCGGTCATCGGCGAGATGGCGGGCAGCATCGCGCACCAGTTGAACCAGCCGCTGACGGCGATCCTCAACTACACGTCGGCCGTGCGCCGGCTGCTGCAGGGTGAAAACCCGGACAATGACCGGATACTGAAGGTCTGCGAGAGCATCGGCGAGCAGGCCCAGCGCGCCGCGGGATACATCGAGCATATGCGTGGTTACGCCCGCCGCCAGCAGCCGGCGCCGCGCGCGCTCGACATCCACGAGCCGCTCGGCAACGCGCTGGCGCTGGTGCAGCCGGCGGCCCGTAGTGCAAGCATCTCGATCGAGGAAAATTTCGACACGACGCTGCCTCCCGTTTACGTCGATCCAATGCAGATGGAGCAGGTGTTTATCGGTTTGTTGATGAACGCGGTCGAGGCGATGGAGAAGGTCGAAGGTCGCGAACGCCTGATTACGCTGACGTCGCTCAGGCTGGACAGCGAGCATATCCGCATCACCGTTTGCGACAAGGGGGAAGGGATTTCCGACGAGGCGCTGGAAAAGATCTTCGAACCGTTCTTTTCGACGCGCCGGGGAAGCATCGGCATGGGGCTGGCGGTCAGCCGCTCCGTTGTTGAGGCATTCGGCGGCCGATTGTACGTCGAGCGGGTGAAGCCGTTCGGCGTCTGCTTTCATGTTGAACTGCCGATCGAGGACGGCAGCCTCCACGAAGGCACGGGCGCCTACGGAAGCGCGTATTTCTGATCGATCTGGCGACTTATTAATGCGGCCGCGACAGGTGCACCCGGTTGCGGCCGAGCCGCTTGGCCTGGTAGAGCGCCGCGTCCGCACGCAGCATCAGGTCTTCGAGCGTGCCGAGGTTGTCGGCGCCGGTCGAGGCGATCCCGATGCTGATGGTGACATTGACCGGCCCGGCGCGGGTCTCGACGGGGGTATCCGCAATCGCGCTGCGCACCCGCTCGGCAAGTTCTTGCAGCATCGGCTCGGAGCGGCCGGTGACGATCGCGACCAATTCGTCGCCGCCGTAGCGGCCCACTTCGTCGTACGGCCGCAACGCCCTTTCGATGCGCCGGCAGACGGTCTGCAGCACCTGGTTGCCCGGCTGGTGGCCGAGGGTGTCGTTGATCTGCTTGAACTGGTCGATGTCGATGAACAGCAGCGTCAGGCTGTCGTCCTCGCGCTCGGCCTGTTCCAGCCGCCGGTGGAGGAGGTCGACGATGCCGGAATGGTTCCAGACGGAGGTCAACGGATCGACCAGCGCGCGGCGCTCGGCTTCGGCGAGTTGCCGCGACAATGTGCGGTTGCTCTTTTCCAGCGTCAGGCTGCGCAGCTCGACCGCGAGGCAGGAGGCTGCATGGGCGAGCAGCGGAATGTATTCGTCTTCAGTGCGCGTGGCGCGCGGGCCGCAGGCATACAGAACGCCGATCTTGTCCTCGCCCTGGCGCTGAATCGGATAAGTGGCGAAAAACCGCATGCCGAACTCGCGTACCAGGCGGCTTTCACGCAGATGCCTATCGTTCCGCGTATCGAGAACCACGGCCACGTCATCGGTGCGGCAGGTATGGGTGAAAAGGGCATTTTCGAACGCCGGCTCGGGAGCGTCCGGCCCGACCACCTGGCGGTGTACGTTATCGTCCGCATCCAGCCACATCACGCCGGTGTAGGCCGCATCCAGCGCTTCGCGCGCAAGCGCCAGGGTACGCAACTCGGGATTGACCGCGGGCGTGACGGACAATGCCGGCTGCACGGCGTCGGCCAGCCGGCCGGCGGGGGGCAGCTTGGCGGGCAGGGGCAACGCGGTCCGCGTATTCCCCAGCTTCGCGGCGTCCAGGTTGCGCGACATCTGCATTTACCGGTTTTCTCTCGTCGTGAAGGCGTTCGGGAAGGTACGAAGTACCGATGACGACACAGCCCGCCGCCTGGCCTTGCCCGGGAACAGGCAGAGCTGCGCCGTGCCGGAGCGATTCTCGCTCTTGCGGCGGTTGACCGCGCGCGGCGAAATGTAGAGGCAGACCTCACCACTGCGCTGCCGGGTGGCAAACACGCGCGCGCCGGACAACCCGGTCGCACGCATCAACGCGCGCAATCGGCGAATCAGATTCTGGCTGGGGTAGCGGGCCAATTCCTGCTGATCCAGTTTTACCTTGTACCAAGTCATTGTTATCGAGCCTCCGTTTCTTTGGCGTTGCGCGCGGACTTTCAGCCTATGTCAACGCGAGCGCCGCGAATATCCGGTCGAACCCTCGGCAAATCTGGGGACTGCCCCTTCCGAAGGACGGCACTTTGTTATTCTTCCGGTTGGTATCAGGGAGCGAGAATCGCCCACGATTCCACAGATAACACGACAAAGCGTAGCGCATGAATACAGCTTCCTGAATCCGGGCCAACCCCTGGCGAACGAGGATCAACCCTATGTTTTTCCGGGGAAATATTCCCGCTACCGTGGTATCCTTCCCCGGCCTCGATCCATGTCGTCGGGAATCCCTTGAATGGCAGTCAAACACATCTACAAGATCGTTTTTTTGAACCAGGGTAAGGTTTATGAAATTTATGCGCGCAGCGTCTCGCAGGGAGCGCTGTTCGGCTTCGTCGAAGTCGAAAAACTGGTCTTCGGCGAACGCACTTCGGTGGTGGTCGACCCCGGCGAGGAACGGCTGAAAACGGAGTTCGAGGACGTGCGGCGGACGTATATTCCGCTGCATTCGATCGTGCGCATCGACGAGGTCGCGAAAGAAGGTATCGCGAAGGTGTCGGATGTCGAGGGCGGCAGCAACGTCACGCCTTTTCCGTATCCGGCCTATACACCGAATAAACCGACGAAGCCGTGAGGTTTGCATCGCTCGGCAGCGGCAGCCGCGGCAACGGCACGCTGATCGAGACGGACGGCACCTGCCTGCTGGTCGATTGCGGTTTTTCGATCGCCGAAACCGAGCGCCGGCTCGCGCGGCTCAAGCGCCGCCCCGAAGACATCGACGCCATTCTGATCACGCACGAGCACGCCGACCACGTTCGCGGCGTCGCGCGCTTTGCAGCGCGTTTCAACATCCCGGTACGCGCGACTGCCGGGACGCTGGCCGCGTGCGGACGCTATCAGGTTGAGTCCGCGGAGCCATTCAACGCCCACGAGGGCTTCGCGATCGGCGGCCTCGAAATTACGCCGATCGCCGTGCCGCACGACGCGCGCGAGCCGACGCAGTTCCTGTTCAGCGACGGCGCGCGCCGGCTGGGGTTGCTGACGGACGCCGGCCACATCACCGCCCACATCACGCGCACGCTCAGCGTTTGCGATGCGCTGATTCTGGAGTGCAACCACGATGAAGCGATGCTCATCGGCGGGCCTTACCCGCCACGGCTCAAGCAGCGCGTCGGCGGGTTGCTCGGCCACTTGAGCAACGCCCAGGCCGCGGGGCTTCTGGGCGGGCTGGACCTGTCGCATTTGCAGCACCTGGTTGCGGCTCATTTAAGCGAGCACAACAATACGCCGGAACATGCGCGCGCGGCGCTCGCCGAAGCGGTTGGTTGCGAGACCGACTGGATCGCGGTAGCGGATCAGGAGGAAGGCCTGGACTGGCGCGAATTATTGCCCGCTATATGAGAAAATAGCGCGCCTACCAGGCCCGTCTTCAAAAGGCTCGACGTGATATTCCATTTCCGCGGCGCCCGGGCGCTGTCCGCCTTTCGCATCGATAAGCTGTATCCCCGACTGCAGGCGATCGCGCCGTCGCTGACGAGCATCCACAGCGAATATCTGCACCTGGTTCATGGCGAACTGCATGCCGGCGACGAGGCGGTTCTGAAGCGCCTGCTGACATACGGCCCGCCGGCGCACACGGTCGAGCCGCGCGGCGAACTGCTGCTTGCGATTCCCCGCTTCGGCACGGTCTCGCCCTGGGCCAGCAAGGCGACCGACATTGCGCACAACTGCGGGCTGGCCGGCATCCGCCGCATCGAGCGTGGCACTGCGTACTATCTTGAATTCTCCCACCCCGGCGATCGCGCGACGCTGGGCCTGCTGGCCGGCGAGTTGCACGATCCGATGACCGAAATGGTCATCACCGATGTTGACGAAGCGGCACACCTGTTCGAATCGCTGGAGCCGAAGCCGCTGCTGACGGTCGATGTGCTGGGCCAGGGGCGCGAAGCGCTGCTCGCGGCCGATGCCGAGTTTGGCCTCGCGCTGTCGGCTGACGAGATCGATTATCTCGTCGACGCCTTCACCCGCCGCGGCCGCAACCCGACCGATTGCGAACTGATGATGTTCGCGCAGGCGAATTCCGAGCATTGCCGCCACAAGATTTTCAACGGCCGCTGGATCATCGACGGCGAACCGCGCGACGACACTCTGTTCGGCATGATTCGCGCGACGCATGCGGCGAATCCGGCAGGCGTGTTGTCCGCGTATCGCGACAATGCGTCGGTAATCGAAGGCCATCGCGCCAGCCGGTTTTTCCCCGGCGGCGCGGACGGCGGCTACCGCTACAGCGACGAAGACGTCCACCTGCTGATGAAGGTGGAAACGCACAATCATCCGACGGCGATTTCGCCGTTCGCGGGCGCGGCGACCGGCGCCGGCGGCGAGATCCGCGACGAGGGCGCGACCGGCCGCGGCGCCAAGCCCAAGGCCGGGCTCGTCGGCTTTTCGGTTTCCAATCTCAAGATTCCCGATTTCGTGCAGCCGTGGGAAGAAGACCACGGCAAGCCGGCACGCATGGCGTCGGCGCTCGACATAATGCTGGCCGGGCCGATCGGCGCGGCGGCGTTCAACAACGAATTCGGCCGGCCGAACCTCGCCGGCTATTTCCGCACGTTCGAGCAGCGCGTCGGCGACACGATTCGCGGCTACCACAAGCCGATCATGCTGGCCGGCGGCCTGGGCAACATCCGCGGGCCGCACGTCGACAAGCAGCCGATTCCCGCCGGCGCTAAGGTGATCGTCATCGGCGGCCCGGCGATGCTGATCGGCCTCGGCGGCGGTGCGGCCTCGTCACTCGCGAGCGGCGAAGCCGGCGAGACGATCGACTTCGCCTCGGTGCAGCGCGGCAATCCGGAAATGCAGCGCCGCGCGCAGGAACTGATCGATCGCTGCTGGGAGCGCGGCGACGGCAACCCGATCCTGTCGATTCACGATGTCGGCGCGGGTGGTCTCGCCAATGCGGTGCCGGAGTTGCTCGAAGCGGCGGGTCGCGGCGGGCGCATCGACTTGCGCGCGATTCCGGCCGACGACGACAGCCTGTCGCCGATGGAGCTGTGGTGTAACGAGTCGCAGGAGCGCTACGTGCTCGCGGTCAGGCCGGAGCGGCTGGATGAATTCAGCGCGCTCGCCGAACGCGAGCGCTGCCCGTTCGCGGTGCTGGGCGAAGCGACCGGCGATGAGCAACTGGTGGTCGCGGACGAGTTGTTCGCCAACCGGCCGGTCGATCTGTCGATGGAGACGCTGTTCGGCAAGCCGCCGAAGATGCTGCGCGACGTGCAGCACGTCACGCGGGCGGGCGACGAGTTCGACCCGGAAGCCGTCGATGTGCATGAAGCCGCATTGCGCGTGCTGCGCCATCCGGCCGTCGCCGACAAAGGCTTTTTGATCACGATCGGTGACCGCACGGTCGGCGGCCTGTCGCATCGCGATCAGATGGTCGGGCCGTGGCAGGTGCCGGTCAGCGACGTGGCGGTGACGCTGACCGATTTCAAAGGTTATGCGGGCGAAGCGATGGCGATGGGCGAGCGCACGCCGCTCGCGGTGCTGGATGCCCCGGCGTCCGGTCGCATGGCCGTGGCCGAAGCGCTGACCAATATCGCCGCCGCGCCGGTGGGCGATTTGAAGAAAGTGCGCCTGTCGGCGAACTGGATGGCGGCCGCGGGTCAACCAGGCGAAGACGCCGCGCTGTTCGATACGGTGCAGGCGATTTCGGAGCAGTGCATTGCGCTCGGTATCGCGATTCCCGTCGGCAAGGATTCGCTGTCGATGGCAGCGAGGTGGGAAGCCGGCGGCGAAAGCCGCAGCGTCGTCTCGCCGGTGTCGCTGGTCGTTTCCGCGTTCGCGCCGGTCGGCGACGTGCGCCGGACCGTTACGCCGATGTTGCGCGATATCAAGGGCGAGAGCGAGTTGCTGCTGATCGACCTCGGCGCCGGCCGCAACCGGCTCGGCGGCTCGTGCTTCGCGCAGGTGCATTCGTTTATCGGCAACACCGTCCCCGATTGCGGCGACGTCGGCCGTATCCGCAAATTCTTTACGGCGATCCAGGCATTGATTGGCGAGGACAAGCTGCTGGCCTACCACGACCGCTCCGACGGCGGTCTGTTCGCCTGTGTCGCCGAAATGGCCTTCGCCGGACATTGCGGCGTCGAGATTCGGGTCGACGGCGTCGCGGCGCTGTTCAGCGAAGAACTCGGCGCGGTGGTGCAGGTTCGCGCTGCCGACAAGGCGGCGGTCGTCAAGGCGTTCGAAGAGGTCGGCCTGGGCGACTGCGTTCAGGCCATCGGCGCGCCGTGCGCGGACGACAAGCTGGTGTTCCGTTGCGGCGAGCGCGAGCTGCTGTCGGCGACGCGGCTCGAATTGCAGCGCGCCTGGTCGGAAACGAGCTACCGGATGCAGGTGCTACGCGACGATCCCGATTGCGCACGCGAGGAATTCGAAGCCAAGCTTGCCAACGACGATCCCGGGCTGCATGCGACGCTGACGTTCGACGTGAACGACGATGTCGCCGCACCGTTCGTGAACGCGGGGGCGCGGCCGCGCGTTGCGGTGTTGCGCGAGCAGGGCGTCAACGGGCAGATCGAAATGGCGGCGGCATTCGATCGCGCCGGCTTCGAGGCCGTGGACGTTCACATGAGCGATATCCTCGAAGGCCGCGTCAGTCTCGCCGACTTCAAAGGCATCGCGGCCTGCGGCGGCTTCTCGTACGGCGATGTGCTCGGCGCCGGCGGCGGCTGGGCGAAATCGATCCTGTTCAACAGCCGCGCGCGCGACGAGTTCGAAGCGTTCTTCCAGCGCCAGGACAGCTTCGGCTTCGGCGCCTGCAACGGCTGCCAGATGATGTCGGCGCTGCGCGACCTGATTCCGGGCAGCGAGCACTGGCCGCACTTCGTGCGCAATCGCTCCGAGCAGTACGAAGCGCGCCTGAGCCTCGTCGAGGTGCCGCATTCGCCGTCGCTGCTGTTCGCCGGCATGACCGGATCCGTGATGCCGATCGTCGTCGCGCACGGCGAAGGCCGCGCCGAGTTCGGCCTCGGCGGCAATCGCGATCGGCTGGAAAACGACGAGCTGGTGGCGCTTCGCTACGTCAACAATCGCGGCGGTGTCGCGGAAACGTATCCCGCCAATCCGAACGGTTCGCCGGGCGGCATTGCCGGCGTGACGACGCCGGACGGGCGCTTCACGATCACGATGCCGCACCCGGAGCGCGTGTTCCGCGCCGTGCAGCATTCATGGCGACCGGCGGAGTGGCGGGAGGACGGGCCGTGGCTGCGGCTGTTCAGGAATGCGAGGAAGTGGGTGGGATAAGATTCTTCGTCAGGCCCGATGTTCCAGCTCGTCCAGTGACCGGCGCAGGCGTGCCACGTCATCGTCGTTGATCGATTCGGTCTGATTCAGCGCCTGGACCGCGAGCGTCGTCGCCGCGCCTTCGTAGACCCGCTCGATGAAATCGCCCAACAGTTGCCGCTGCGTTTCCCGTTTGCTTTTGGTCGCCGCGTAAACGTGCGCGCGCCGGCTTTCGTCACGCGTCACCAAGCCTTTGTCGTACATGATCTGCATCAACTTCAGGACTGTCGTGTAGCCGGTCTGCCTGTCTTCGGGCAACGAGTCGTGCAGTTCGCGCACCGTGCTCGGGCCGCGCCGCCAAAGTACCTGCAGCAACGCAAGTTCGGCCGGCGTGGGGCGGCGTTTGGTTGTGGAAACCTTGGCCATATTTCCCGAGTATAGACCGATCGTTCACGCTGCGCTTCGTAGTAATTTCCATAGGTTTTTGCATATCGGGTACACTTTCCCTTTACGAAAAATGGAGCCGAATCGTGCCGAGCCGCTACAGAGATATCGAAATTCACGCCCCGACGGGGCAGGAAATGAGCTGCCGTGGATGGCAGCAGGAAGCGGCGCTGCGCATGTTGATGAACAACCTCGACCCGCGCGTGGCCGAGAAGCCGAAGGAACTGGTGGTGTACGGCGGCATCGGTCGTGCGGCGCGCAACTGGGAGTGCTACGACGCGATCGTCGCCACGCTGAAGCGGCTCGGGAACGACGAAACGCTACTGATCCAGTCCGGCAAGCCGGTCGGCGTCTTCACCACGCATGAAGATGCGCCGCGGGTGCTGATCGCCAACTCCAATCTCGTCGGCAACTGGGCCAACTGGGAGCACTTCTTCGAACTCGACAAGAAGGGCCTGATGATGTTCGGCCAGATGACGGCCGGCTCGTGGATTTACATCGGCTCGCAGGGCATCGTGCAGGGCACCTACGAGACCTTCGCCGAAGCCGTGCGCCAGCATTACGACGGCGACCCGAAGGGCAAATGGCTCTTGACCGGCGGCCTCGGCGGCATGGGCGGCGCACAGCCGCTGGCGGCGGTCTTTGCCGGGTTATCGTGCCTCGCGGTGGAGGTCGATCCGGCGCGGATCGAGAAGCGCCTCGAAACCGGTTATCTGGACAAGAAGGCGGAGACGCTCGACGAAGCGCTGGCAATGATTCGTGAATCGCTGGAGACGGGCAAGGCGGTGTCGGTCGGCCTGCTCGGCAATGCTGCCGAAATCTTTCCGGAAATCCAGGCAGGCGGCATGCAGCCGGATCTCGTCACCGACCAGACGTCCGCGCACGACCCGCTGAACGGTTACATCCCCGCCGGCTATTCGCTGCACGACGCGCAGGTGCTGCGTGACCACGATCCGGATACCTACGTCGAACGCTCCAAGGCGTCGATGGCGATGCAGGTGCGCGCGATGCTGGCTTTTCACAAGCGCGGCATCCCGACGTTCGACTACGGCAACAACATCCGCGCAATGGCGAAGGACGGCGGCTGCGAGAACGCGTTCGACTTCAAGGGCTTCGTGCCGCTGTACGTGCGGCCGATGTTCTGCGAGGGCATCGGCCCATTTCGCTGGGCCGCGCTGTCGGGCGATCCGGAAGACATTTACAAGACCGATGCCAAGGCGCGCGAATTATTTCCCGACAACAAGCGCCTGCACAACTGGCTCGACAAGGCGCGCGAGCGCATCCACTTCCAGGGCCTCCCGTGCCGCATCTGCTGGCTCGGCTATCGCGAGCGCGACAAGCTCGGCCTCGCATTCAACGAGATGGTCAAAAGCGGCGAATTGAAAGCGCCGATCGTCATCGGCCGCGATCACCTGGATGCCGGCTCCGTCGCCTCGCCCAACCGCGAAACCGAAGCAATGAAAGATGGTTCAGATGCGGTAGCCGACTGGCCGATCCTCAACGCGCTGCTCAACACCGCGAGCGGCGCGTCATGGGTCAGCTTCCACCACGGCGGCGGCGTCGGCATGGGCTACGCGCTGCACGCAGGCGTCGTCATCGTCGCCGACGGCAGCGACCGCGCCGAACGCGCGCTGAAGCGCGTTCTCACCAACGACCCCGGCACCGGCGTCATGCGCCATGCCGATGCAGGCTACGAGAAGGCCGTCAAGGTTGCCAAAGAACGGGGCGTCGATCTGCCCATGATCAAGTAAACATTTCCTCCCGATCTGGGGTAAACCCTTTACTTGGGCTCCCGATTCCGCTACAACGGGATGCGTGGACCGATTTGACCGCATCACACTGCTGCATCGCCTGCTTGACGGCTGCCGCGTTCCGATTCCGCTCGAGGACATCATGGCGAAGCTGGAATGCTCCCGGGCAACGGCGAACCGCGCAATTCGGACATTACGCGACGACCTCGGCGCACCGCTCGAATACGACCGCGATCTGAACGGCTACCGCTACGCCGGCACCGCCGTTTACGAATTGCCGGGCCTGTGGCTCAACCCCTCCGAACTGATGGCGCTGATCGCCAGCGAACACCTGCTCGCGGAAGTCGAGCCGGGCGTCCTCGCGCCCATTATCGAACCGCTGCGCGAACGGCTGGCGCGCCTGCTCGAACGCCGCCAGTTGGGCGCCGGCGAACTGCTCAAGCGCATCCGCATCTTCCAGACCGAGGCGCGTCCCGTGAACACGGACGGGTTTCGCCGAATCGCCGAAGCGCTTGGCAGCCGGCGGCAGCTCCATGTTCTCTATCACGGTCGCGAACGCGACAAAACTACCGAGCGCACCGTTTCGCCGCAACGCCTCGTGTACTACCGCGACAACTGGTACCTCGACGCCTGGTGTCACGAGAGCAAGGGCCTGCGCACGTTCTCGCTCGACCGTCTGCACCCGATCGAACTGCTCGACGAGTCCGCGCGGGAATGCGACGCTGCCGAACTCGACGCCCACTTCAAAAGCGGCTACGGCATCTTTGCCGGCCCGGCAAAGCAAACGGCGGTCGTGCGCTTTACATCCGAACAGGCGCGCTGGGTAGCCGACGAGCTCTGGCACCCGGATCAACAGGGCAAGACGCTGCCCGACGGTGGCTATGAGCTAAGAGTCCCGTATGCCGACCCGCGCGAACTCATCATGCAGATCATGAAATACGGGCCTGACGCCGAGACCCTGGAGCCCGTGGAATTGCGTCGGGAAGTCGCGGAGCGGCTAAAGAGGATGGATGAACTATATGCGGAGTTTTCCGACAGGCTCATGGATTGAGCCTCCGCGGCGTGAAAGTGGTGACAGCGGTAGGTCAGAATGCAATGGAAACGCAGCGCAGGATAGAAAAACGGCCTCCGAAGAGGCCGTTTCCACCTTCTCCGCGGGAGAGGGTGTATTGGTAGCTTTGGAAAGTAATTTCCGTAGCTTTGTTGCCGATAGTCCCCACCATCGAAAAAGCTGCTACGGTACTAGGTATAGTTGAAGAAGAGGGGAATGTCAAATGTCTTACCGACTAGGACTTGATCTGGGCACGGCTTCATGCGGACTGGTGGCATGGAATCTAACGAAGGAAGGCCAGCCGTCGGCATTGGCCTATTACTCATTGGACATCTGGCCTGAGCCGCTCCTGCCTTCCAAATCCGGCGGCGTTGGGCAACCAAAGAAGGCGGCACGTCGGGCAGCCAGGCAGGCAAGACGCGGAGTTTGCCGTCGCGCAAGGCGGTTGCGCCGGATCGCGCATTTGGCGAATCTTTTGAACATTGACCCAGCCACTGCAAGAAGCAGCCGAAACGGTCACGACATTCACCGTCTGCGTGCCTTGGCTGCCGAACGGCAGATTGATCTTCCGGATTTCTTGCGCGTCCTATTACACCTTGCGAAGAAGCGCGGCCCTTCGGGCGACTGGGTCTACGATCAGCGGGATCGGTCAAAATCGCTAGGTGCCGACAAGCATGCAGAGGAAGAGCAAAAAAAGGTCGTTGGCGGCGTGCGCAAGCTTGAAGACGAAATGGCCCGGGCTGCTAAGGCGATGCGGAAAGACGAAATCACGCTGGGCGAATACCTGTCGTTCCGCCGTCGGAAGGGCGAGAGCGTCATCTTGGGTAAAGCTGAGGTCGGACTTTATCCAAGCCGACGCATGGTTGAGCGGGAATTTGCCCGCATTTGGGACACGCAGCAGAAGTTTTACCCGATCCTGGCTGCCCCCCACGTGCGTAAAGAATTCTTCGAAGCAATTTTCCATCAACGCCCACTCAAATCACCTGCACCGATGGTTGGACGCTGCCCTCTGGAACCCACCCTGCCTCGAGCGCCTGCGGCGCAAATGGCGGCGCAAACTTTCCGAATCGAAAAGCAGATCAGTGACTTGCGTTGGGGTATTGGAAGGCGCGCCCAACCTTTATCCCCCGAGCAAAAAGACGTGGTTCGAAATTTGCTAGACGAACGGCGGGAGATTTCGTTTGGCTCCATAATTAGCGCATTGCGCAAAGCGAGCTGCCCGGGGCCTGTGGGATTAGGGATTAACATGCACCGTCCGAGCCGGGAAAGCTTGAAAGGAAACTCTACGTTGGCTGCCTTTCGAAAGCTGAAACTTGAAGCTGAATGGCAAGATTTGGATGAAAAGGCGCAGATCCAGGTGATAAATCTTCTCGCTGATATAGGGTCTCCCGACGCGCTGGATAATGATGATTGGCACCGGAATTTCGTGACCGAAAAAAGGGATTCCAGCGGTTGTTTTAAGAGGCGGAAATTCACGCCGGAGACTGTCGCCTTTATAAATCAACTTCGCAAACAACCCGCCTTTGGGAGGCTGTCGTCGATGGGGTTTGACGGTGGCCGAATGGGCTACTCGATCAAGGCACTGAAGAATCTCACGGCATTAATGCAAGATGGCTACGACGAGTATGCAGCGATTGAGAAAGAATATCCAAACCATTTGAAGGAGAAGCCGTCAGTGAATGTGCTGCCACTTCCGAAGGAAACGGGAAATACCGTTGTGGATGTGGCGCTGCGGCAGGTGTACCGGGCGGTTGATCGCGCAACGAAGAGTCTTGGTGGGCCTCCCTCGCAAGTTATTGTGGAGTTATCGCGCGACATGGCTTTGGGGCTAAAAAAACGCTATGAAATAGAGACCAAAATCAAAATCAATAATAAAGCTCGGCGAGAAGCGGCAAAAGCGATTGAAGCGTATGGCCAGCAGGCGACCGACAAGAGAGTCAACCGCTATATGCTTTGGGAGCAGCAGATGCATTATTGCCCCTACTGCGACCAACGTATCGATCTGCATGAAGCTCTCGGCGGAGAAACCGAACGGGAGCACATCTTGCCGCGCACGCTAACTCGCGTCGGCGGTAAGCGCAGTCAGCTCGTATTGGCTCACAAGTCGTGTAACAAAGAAAAGGGGAATCGTACGCCATGGCAGGCTTTTGGACAGGACGAGGAGCGGTGGCGGATCATCGAGGAGCGTGCGGCGCAACTTGAAAAGAAGAGGCAGCGCGGCAAGGCGCGCCTGCTACTCCTCAAGGAATGGGAAGACGAGGTACTCGATAATGAAGCTATCAAAGGCTTCACGGATCGGCAGTTTCACGAAAGCTCCTGGATAGCGAAGCTTACCGCTCAATGGCTACGCAGCGTCTGTAGCGATGTTGCCGTGTCTCGCGGAGAGTTGACTGCACATCTCCGACGCATCTGGAAGCTGGACACAGTCATCCCGGAGGTGCGCCTTGAGAGTCATTTACCAGCGTTGGATCATCAAGAGACTCCAATATCAAAGGATGATTTTGAACGCCACAAGCTGTGGTGGGAGGGCCACGGGCGCGAAGCGGGGGGTGTTCCGACAGAGAGGAAGCCTGACAAGCGTATCGACCACCGGCACCACGTGCTGGACGCTTTGGTTATTTCTCTCACAGACCGTCGGCTTTTCCGGAGCATGGCTGGAAACTACAAGCGGGAGCGCGAAAAGGAAAAGTATGGCCAGCGCGCGAAGCTATCTTTGTACGAAGCACCACCCGTTCCAGTGCTAAGGCAGTTGGCAGTCGAAATGGTTAGGAATGTTGTGATAAGGCATAAGCCGGACCGGCACCCTGACGGACCCTTATTTGATCAGACTGCCTATGGAATAAGTCGCGAGAGTGACGATAATGGCAAGCGCATGTTGGCGCTAAACAGGCCGCTATCCGCTTTAATAAATCGAGAAGGTAATGCGGAAAAGACGCGCCAGGCGATTGAGGGTATTGAGAGCGAAGCGACGCGAACAACCCTGCTACAAGCTTTTGATAACCGCATTGCAGCGGGAACTCCTATCAAAGAAGCCTTCAACGAGCCGATTTTTCACCCGCAATTCGGGACACCGATTCGCCGTGTACGTATGTTGGGCAACTCTGTGCGCACCGCTGCAACGGTCACCCACACGAATCAACAAGGCCAGAAACTCGAAAAGCGGTATCCGCATGCGGGCAATGCGTATCTGGAGGTCTCCATGGAAGACGGCCGGCTTTCCGGGAAGCCACGTCTAGTCACCATACAAGAAGCTTTGCACGAAAAGGGCTCGGACCCGCGCCCCGGCGTAAAGCGATTCTGGAAAGGAGATACCGTTGAATTGCCCGACGGTACGCGACACATCATCGGTGAGATTAACTCACAGGGCGGCGGACTACTGCGTCTCGTCCCAGTGACGGAGACTTGCACCTTTGGTCAGCTAAAAAAGAGGGGGTTGAAGATGCGAACGCTTAGTGGTGAATCCCTAGCGAAGGCATGCGTTGTAGATGTCTGAGCATCGGATACTCTTGATTGAAAATCCGGCTCGGCTCTCTGTCGATCTGGGTCGGATTCGTATTGAGAGAGATGAGCATAAAGATCTGTTTGTGCTGCCTTCGGATGTGGCGGCGCTGGTATTGCACCACCACACGATCGAGATGACGTCGCAAGTATTACGGGTTTTAGCCGATAGCCGGTCGGTGCTGATTGTCACTGATGACAAGCACCATCCCAGCGGATACCTAACACCTATGTATGGGCTGCCGCAGGCCTCTATGCGGTTACAGCAGCAATTGGCGCTGCCACCTGAAGTGCAAGCACGTCTTTGGCAGAATATTGTTCGTGCTCGGATCAGAACTGAAGCTTTGAATCTGCGTCATTTTCAATTGAAGGGCGCACTACGCCTGGAGCGGTTAGAAAAGGAAGTTGAACCAGGCGATAAAGCGCATGCGGAAGGCCAAGCGGCTAAGCACTATTGGATCCACTTTTTTGGTGCTGACTTTAGACGCGATAAGCGCGGCGCCGACGATACCCTTAATATAGCTCTCAACTATGGGTACGCTGCGTTAAGAGCTCTCGTCGCACGTGAGGTAGCCGTTGCCAGTCTTGTGCCGATGCTGGGTGTGGGACATGCCAATCGCGACAATCCATTTAATCTCGTCGATGATCTGATGGAGCCCTATCGCTTTGTTGTTGAACGGCACATTCGGCGGCATGAGAGCAGGCTGGACGAATTTACTACCGAAACGCGTATGTTGATCTTGGGATTCATCAAAGCTACTGTGAAGCTAGGCGACATGAACTTCCGTTTGCCGGCGGCGGTTCGGGAAACCGTTAGCAGCTATTGCAGAATCTTGGACAGCTGCAGAGGTAGCCTTGCTGCGCCTGGTTAAACATGGCGATCAATAGTTGGCGAGTGATGTGGATTTTAGCCTCGTTCGATTGCCCGGTTGGCACCCGGGAAGAACGGCATGATTACACCGTGTTCCGGAGGACGTTGCTGGCGGAAAATTTCACGCAGCACCAATTTTCTGTGTACCTCAAGCATTTCCCAACATTGTCTGCAGCGCAATCCCAAATTGAGAGATTGCGCACGTTCATTCCCGAAGACGCGCATGTTGCGTTCTTCTTTATCACGGATAAACAGTATGGAATGACCCGCGAATTTCGCGGGCCGAAGCGAACAAAAGCACGTCCAGATGCGCCGGAACAGCTCCTACTCGTTTAAAAAGCACCCGCAACTCAATGAGTTGCGGGTGACCAGAGGTTAACAGCTTTTCCGATGGTGGGGTATCGGAACAGCCGAGGTTGTCGAGGTAGTTATAGGTCGGAGGTTAACAGCTTTTCCGATGGTGGGGTATCGGAACGCTCGCCGATCGATCCTTCCAGGAATTTGAGAGGTTAACAGCTTTTCCGATGGTGGGGTATCGGAACATCGACGCCAGCGTGCTGAATGACAGCATCGAGGTTAACAGCTTTTCCGATGGTGGGGTATCGGAACAGCGATGATGATGCAGTTTATTCCGCCGGCGAGGTTAACAGCTTTTCCGATGGTGGGGTATCGGAACTGTTCGACTGTGTACGAAACGGAGACCTGCGAGGTTAACAGCTTTTCCGATGGTGGGGTATCGGAACTGGGAGTACCCGTTGCGAGTAGAGCGTTACGAGGTTAACAGCTTTTCCGATGGTGGGGTATCGGAACGTCGCGAGAAGGCGGTGATCCGCGCCTTGTGAGGTTAACAGCTTTTCCGATGGTGGGGTATCGGAACTTGGGTGGTCATACGAGCTTCGGCCTCACCGAGGTTAACAGCTTTTCCGATGGTGGGGTATCGGAACTGACGCGGCGGCGGTTGCCCGCCTAATTCAGAGGTTAACAGCTTTTCCGATGGTGGGGTATCGGAACGCACGAACCGCGCCAGGTGCGGGTAATGCGGAGGTTAACAGCTTTTCCGATGGTGGGGTATCGGAACAGTTGGACATCTGCACCGAAGCTTGGTCAAGAGGTTAACAGCTTTTCCGATGGTGGGGTATCGGAACTTGCTTCGAGGTCGTCCGCCATCAATAGTCGAGGTTAACAGCTTTTCCGATGGTGGGGTATCGGAACGCTGTATCCCGCTGGTTGAACGGCTACCCGGAGGTTAACAGCTTTTCCGATGGTGGGGTATCGGAACTGGCGCTGGCCGTTGTAGTGTCTTCCGCACGAGGTTAACAGCTTTTCCGATGGTGGGGTATCGGAACATTCCTCAGCCACTTCTCTCTCCTTTCACGGAGGTTAACAGCTTTTCCGATGGTGGGGTATCGGAACACGCGGTCCTGCTTGTTCGCGTACATGGCCGAGGTTAACAGCTTTTCCGATGGTGGGGTATCGGAACCCGACATCTACCCACGCGAGGCCGCATGACGAGGTTAACAGCTTTTCCGATGGTGGGATATCGGAACGAATGCGCTTGGCGCTACGGCGACGACGAGGAGGTTAACAGCTTTTCCGATGGTGGGGTATCGGAACGACCTGTATAAGAATCACATGGAAGGCTCGGGAGGTTAACAGCTTTTCCGATGGTGGGGTATCGGAACGGCTACGCTGACCGTTCAAGTAGGTATCGAGAGGTTAACAGCTTTTCCGATGGTGGGGTATCGGAACGCTCCGCTGTCAGCAGATCGCCAATGCTGTGAGGTTAACAGCTTTTCCGATGGTGGGGTATCGGAACCCCTCGTTCGAGGTTGTCGCTGCTCTTCGGGAGGTTAACAGCTTTTCCGATGGTGGGGTATCGGAACGGGGAGCGCGATGGGGCCTTTGTTGACCTGGAGGTTAACAGCTTTTCCGATGGTGGGGTATCGGAACGAAGGTTGCGCTTGGTGCTACGGCGACTACGAGGTTAACAGCTTTTCCGATGGTGGGGTATCGGAACCGAGCGCCACAAGAGCGGTGCCGTGCATCTGAGGTTAACAGCTTTTCCGATGGTGGGGTATCGGAACAACAGTTTTGCAAACCGCTAGTGCATCATCCCTTCTGTAATTTGGTCTGAGCGAGAAAGCGACAGGCCACCGGCGTATCCTTTCGATGGATTGTTCGACGATTCAAAGAAAGGAGCCAGCCAATGGCCTGTCGGGTGCAGGATAAAACGATTACGA
>DASSNE010000010.1:0-31963 GCA_035688265.1 Gammaproteobacteria bacterium | reverse complement strand
TCGTAATCGTTTTATCCTGCACCCGACAGGCCATTGGCTGGCTCCTTTCTTTGAATCGTCGAACAATCCATCGAAAGGATACGCCGGTGGCCTGTCGCTTTCTCGCTCAGACCAAATTACAGAAGGGATGATGCACTAGCTCGCCGCTCAGCGATGACAATAATTTCTTCGGTCAAGGGGGAGCACGGCCGCAGCCTGTCCAGCTCACGCAGCCCTGCCCCGTCGAGCAATCGTGCCAGATCGTCTTTTGAAACAGGATATTGCACCGAAGTCTGATGCCGCAGCAGCCGTTTCAACGAGCGCCGCAGCTTCTGGTAGCCGCTCACCCACGAGTGGGTGAATACGATGCGTCCGTTTGTAATTGCCGCCACATTCCGCAGAAAAGCCACCTGCTGATCCAGCGGGAAATGCATCAAGACCCTTGCGCACAAGGCAGCATCATAGCGCTCCTGAGGCAAGGACTCGTGCTTCATCATGTTGGCGGTCCGCCAGGTAAACCACTCGCCGAAGCGCGCGAGCTTACGCTGAGCCTGCGCTAGCATCGCGGCGGAGATATCCAGGCCGACCACCCGAAAGCCGTCGCCCAATAGCGCTTCCGCCAGACGTCCGGTGCCACATGGCACATCGACTATCGTGCTGCCGCTATCAAGTCCTCTGAAGGCGCTTCGGACATAGCGTTTCTCCAACAAATCAAATGCCTTGCCTGCAAGGCTGGAGAAGCGCAGTTCATCGTAGCTGGCGGCAACGATATCTTGTTGATAATGATGAGTAGGATCGTCGACCATGGAAATGTCCTTTTCCTGATAGTTCCATTGATGCGGAGCAAGATACCACAATATGTCAGGAATGCATCAATTTCTGCTATCGATCGACTTCATTCAGCGCCCCGGTTCCAGAGTTTGTGCAGCTGGCGCCCCTCGCGCCATTGCCAACTCAGAATGCTCGGCACGCCGAACAACAATTCGCGAAAGCGCTTCGCCAGCGAAACCGCGATCGCAAAATCGGCGGGAACACCGATCAGTTGCCCGATCAGCACGAAGCTGCCTTCCTGAACGCCGACTCCGGCGGGCACGATGAACGCGGCGCCGCGCGCCGCGAGACTCATCGTCTCCATCACGATCGCCTGCCACACCGCGACCGGGTGGTGCAGCAGATACATGATCACCCATACTTCGGCGGCCTCGGCTGCCAGCGACAGGAATTTCCAGGTGCCGGAAACGGCGAGCAAACCCAGCCGGCCGTAGAACTGGCGAATTTCGGCGTCGAGCTCCGCGGGCTGTACCCAGCGCGCCAGCAGCTTGTGGCCGCCCGTGATGACTTCAATCAGGCGATCCAGCCGCTCAAAGACGTTGCCATAGCGCTGTACCGCCACCATCAAGGCCATACCCGGCAGCATCGCCAGCAGCACAACGCCAGCGGGGCCCGCAATCGCGGCACCGGGGATATTCGACAGCAGCAGGCCGAGCCCGGCCAATGTCAGCAGGTACAGCCCGATCGCGGTCAGTGTCAGTAGCAGGATGACGCATGCGCCGCCCAGCGCGATCGAAATGCCGCGCTTGTGCAACAGCCGGATTCCCGCCAGCTCGCCGCCGACCCGCGCCACCGGCAGCAGGTTGTTGACACCCTCGCGCACGGCCGACACCCAGAACACATACAACAACGATGGCGCGTCCGGCCGGGCGCGCAGCAATGCCCGGAAGGCGAGCGCATCGAGGAGCACCGGCACAATATGCAACGGGCCGAGCCAGAACAGGCCCCAGCCGGCGATTTCCAGAACGTGCAGAATATCGCCGGACCCTGCCATCACCACCAGCGCGACGGCCAGCAGCAGGCCGATCAGGCCCGCAGCCCAGGCGATCAGTTTGGCTCTCAAAGCGGCGCCGTATCAGAGATTTTTAATGACGTTGCGCAGTCGGAACCAGGCAGCCACGTAAGTTCCCGGTTTCCAGGCCGCGAGTGCCGGCGCCGCCGCCTCCACCAGCGTCCCGTCGCGGCGGATGGTGAAATAATGCGAGCGCCAGCAAATGCGCCGGCCGGCGTGACACCACAACCAGACACCCAGGCTGACGACATCTCGAATCGGCACCAGCCAGCCGTCGGCCAACGCCTGTTCGCGGTCCGGATTGGTTGCAATTTGAGCCCCCCATTTCGCCGCCACGGTCACCGCGAGCATTGCCAGCATGAATGCCTGCGGCCCCGTCAGCGCCAGCATCGCCCCGCAAAGCGGGATGCCGAAACTGATGAATGTGAAGCCGTAGCCGAGTGGCTGCAACACCCTGAGCGCGCGCGCCTGGCGCAGCTCGTGGCGCAACAGGTCCCCCAGGCTGTGGTTCGGTACCGACGTCTCGACCACGTAATCGGCCAGCACCGTGCGGTAGCCCCGTCGGCGCACCAGCTCCCCGAGCATGTAGTCGTCGGCCACATGATTCGCGACAGCGCCAAATCCGCCGATTTCGTCCAGCACCGAGCGGCGCATGACGAGCGTCGCGCCGAAACCGAACGCCTGCCAGCCGAATAACCGCGAGACCAGCACCGACGGCGTGAACCAGCCGTTGACGAACATGGCCGTCAGCCGCGCATGAACGCCCTTCTCGGCCCGCGCCTGGTAAATGCACGTCGCAAGTCCGACGCCGGGACGATCCAGCGGCGCGGTCACCGCCGCCAGGTAATCGCGTCCGACGCGAATGTCGCTGTCGGCGATCACCAGCAGGTCGTGGCGCGCTGCCGGCAGCATGTTGTCGAGATTACTGACCTTGTAGTTGCTGCCGATCAACCGGTCGTCGGCGATCAGCGTCAGCTCCAGATGGGGATATTCCGCCTTGAGCCGCTTGACGATCTGCACGGCGGGATCCGACGCGCGGCGCACACCGAAGACAATCTGGAACTCCGGGTAATCCTGCTCGCAACAGGAACGCAGACTTTCGTAAAGATCGACTTCGGCACCGCACAGCGGCTTCAGGATCGTCACCGGGACATGCCGGCCGCCGACGGCGGTACGTCGCCGCCGCAGCCAATGCACGGCTGCGGCGAGCGCAACCGCGGCATACGCGGCCGTCAGCGCGCCTACCACATCGCCCACCAGAAGCATCCAGTGATCGGCCAGCCAAGTCAATTGCACGCAAACTCCGGCAAACTCTCCACTGCGGTTAAGCTACCATATCGGCCGCCTGTCGGTCATTCGAGCGATGCCTATTTCACCGACACGGCCTTGATGTTCACGAACTCGTGAATGCCGAACACTGAAAGCTCGCGGCCATAGCCGCTGTTCTTGATGCCGCCGAAAGGCAGGCGCGGATCGGAGCGGACGAAATCGTTGACGAAGCAGGCACCGGCGTGAATCTCGCTGGTTGCGAGCCTGATACCGCGATCGAGATCCTGCGTAAATACTGCCGAACCCAGGCCGAAACTGGTGCCGTTGGCGACCTTCAGCGCCTCGGCCTCGTCGGCCACCGAAATCAGCGTCGCAACCGGCCCGAACAACTCTTCCGAATAGGCCGGCATGCCAGGCTTAACGTCGACCAGGAATGTCGGCGGATAGTAAAAGCCCGGCCCGTCGGGCAGCCTGCCGCCGGTAAGGCAACGCGCTCCGGCGGCGACGCTTTTTTCGACCTGGGTGTGCAACTGGTCGCGCAGATCACTGCGCGCCATCGGCCCGATCGTCATGGCCTCGTCGGTCGGGTCGCCCATCTTCGCCGCCTCGATCTCCGCCAGCGCCAGCTTTTCAAACTGCTCGCGCACCGCGTCGACGACGATAAACCGCTTCGCCGCGATGCAGCTCTGGCCGGAATTCGTCAGCCGCCCCTGCACGCACAGCTTCGCCGCGGCTTCGACATCGGCGTCTTCAAGCACCACGTAGGCATCGCTGCCGCCGAGTTCCAGCACCGTTTTCTTGAGTGCCTTGCCGGCTTCGCTCGCCACCGCGCGGCCGGCGCCGACGCTGCCTGTCAGCGTGACCGCCTGAACGTCATCGTTGCCGATCACCTTGGCCGCCTGATCGGTGTCGATAATGACAGTGCGGAACAGTTCCTTCGGGAAACCCGCCTCGCGCATGATCGACTCGATGTCGAGCGCGCAGCCGGTTACGTTGGGCGAATGCTTCAACACACCCGCGTTGCCGGCCATGATGTTCGGGGCGATAAAGCGGAACACCTGCCACAGCGGATAGTTCCACGGCATGATCGCAAACACGACGCCGAGCGGCTGAAACGTGACGAAACTCCGGCGCGCGTCGGTCTGGACTTCCTGCTGCGCCAGGAACTGTTCGGCGTGCTCGGCGAAATACTCGCAGGCCCAGGCACATTTCTCGATTTCCGCATGCGATTGCTTGATCGGCTTGCCCATCTCCTCCGTCATGCGCGCCGCATACCGGTCACTGTTTTTGCGCAACACGGCCGCGGCATTATTCATCAGCTTGGTGCGCTCGGCGAACGGCGTCTTGCGCCATTGCGTATGCGCCTCGTGCGCCTGGCGGAGGATCGTCTCGACCTCCGCGTCCTGCATCAGCGGGTAGCTTTGGATGGTTTTCCCGGTGGCGGGATTGATGGTTTCCATGGTCATGTTGTTCATCCTTTTTGTGCCCAATAGCGGTTGCACTTGTCGAACAGTTCGGTATTCACGCTGGCATCGACATCGACGGCCACCACGCGCAGTTCGGTCGAGGTAATCGCCTCGGTCAGTTGCTTTCTGAGTTCGCCGACGCTTGCCGGGTGGTATGCCTTGATGCCGAAGCTTTCTGCATAGGCCTTGAAGTCCGGATTGCTGATGCGGGTACCGAAGGAGTCGTTGCGCGACATCTCCTGCTTCCAGCGAATCAGGCCGTAGTCGTTGTCGTTGAGAATGACGGCGGTGAATCCGGCGCCGATGCGCCTGGCGGTTTCCAGCTCCTGCGAATTCATCATGAACCCGCCGTCGCCCATCACCGACACGACCTGACGGTCGGGATCGATCATCGACGCGGCGATGCCGCCGGGCAGCGCCATGCTCATGCTCGCAAGGCCGTTGGTGATGATGCAGCCGTTCGGCGTGTAGGTGGGGAAATTGCGCGCGATCCACATCTTGTGGCTGCCGACGTCCGAGATCAGCAGGCCGTCGTCGTCGAGAATATCACGGATGACATTGATCACCGCGGGAATCGTGAAGGTCGTGGCGCTGTCGTCGAGATTGTATCCGGCGATGTCGTCGAGGATGCGCTTGCGCACCGGCGCGTACCAGTCGCGGTCCCAGTAGTGATCAGGCCGCGGCTCGCGCTCGTCGAGTCCCGCATGCAGCGCGCGCACCGACGCCGCCAGGTCGCCGACGACTTCCACCGCCGGCTGGTAATGCGTATACACCTCCGCCGGGACGTGATCGATGTGGATAATCGTCTTGTCGTTGTTTTCGTTCCACTTCTGCGGCGCGTACTCGCCGATGTCGTAGCCGATGGTCACGACGACATCCGCCTGCTCGACTGCTTCGAGCACATAGTCCTTGAAGCTCAGGCCGATCGACAGCAGCGACGCGGCGTTGTGATCCGACACCGCCCCCTTGCCCATGAACGTCGCGGCGACCGGGATGCCGAAATGATCGACCAGTTCGGTCAGCGCCGTGCTGCACTTCTCGCGGATCGCACCGTTGCCGGCGATGATCAGCGGTCGCTTCGCCTTCGTCAGCACGTCGAGCGCCTGGCCGATCGCCGTCATGTCCGGATCCGCGCGCAATATCTTGCCCGGCGCGATCGGCTCGTAGCCGTTCACTTCCAGCGCGGCGACATCCTCAGGCAGCTCCAGATGCGTCACGCCCGGCTTCTGCAGCTCCGCCAACTTGAATGCTTTGCGCACGACCTCGGTCACGATGCGCTCGGAATGAATGCTCGCGTTCCACTTCACGATCGGCTTGAACATGCTCACGATGTCAAGCATCTGGTGGCTCTGGTTGTGCATGCGGTCGAGCCCGCCCTGCGCCGTGATCGCCACCACCGGCGCCATGTCGAGCTGCGCGTCGGCCAGGCCCGTAATCAGGTTGGTCGCCCCGGGCCCGAGCGTCGACAGACAGACACCCGCCTTGCCGGTAATCCGGCCCCAGATATTGGCGATGAAGGCCGCGCCCTGCTCATGCCGGCACGGCACGAACTGAATCGAGGACTTCTCCAGCGAGAACATCAGATCCTCGGTTTCTTCGCCGGGCAATCCGAAGACGTACTTCACGCCCTCGTTTTCGAGGCACTTGACCAGCAGGTCGGATACTTTCATGGCAGGCTCCCGTTATTTCGTGCGAAATTCTACGCCGACCGTCGTAGGTTTTCAGGTTCACGGAACGGGAGCGCGATGGAAACGGGACAGGAAGGAAGTGGTGCCGGAGAGAGGAATTGAACCTCCGACCTGCTGGTTACGAATCAGCTGCTCTACCGACTGAGCTACTCCGGCGCAAAACTGCCCTTGGCATAGGTAAAGTCACTCTCAGAGCCGTAGCTCCCTCCGGGCGAGCCTCTGCCGGGCCATCTGCGGCGTTGCGCGTTCTTGAAATGGGCGACCATTCCGGCGAACGCGCCCCTTGCATCTGACCCGGCAGTGACTCGCTGAGAGAGGCTTGACCTATACCAAGGGCAGTCGGGAAGTATAACGAAAGGCTCCGGGACCGGCAAACTACCGTGCGGGTGCGGTATTGCGGACGCGCACGATCACGTCGACCCCTTCCTGCGCCGTGCCCCGCGGCAGCGCCGGCAGGTCCGCGAAGCGCACCTGTTCTGCCGGGATGTCGGTCAGTTCGCCGCTGTCGACGTTGTAGAAGTGATGATGCGGACGGGTCGTGGAATCATAGAAAATCCGGTTCGGGTCCACGTTGACGGCCTTGAGCAGGCCCCTGGCGCACAGCAGTTTGAGCGTGTTGTAAACCGTCGCCTTGGAAACGCGCGCCCCTTGTTCCATCAGGATTGCGGACAGCCGGTCGGCCGACAGATGGCGCGGGCGCTCCAGCAGAACGCGCGCAATTTCGACCCGCTGCGCCGTCGGCTGCACGCCGGCGGCGGCCAGTCGAGCCGCTATCGGGTCGCTCCCGTCGTTGTTGATTGTGCCGGTCACCCGGTCAGTATAGTCAAGATTGCGCGTCTTTCACCAGTGAGGTTGAAGTAGCGCGGGAGCCTCTGCCACCATAGGCGGGGGAGTATAGAAAGGGGGACTTATGCGTAACGCGCGGGGCTTTACGCTCGTCGAACTCATCGTCGTCATCGCCGTTCTGGCCATTCTCGTCACCACCGCGATTCCGGGATTCAACCGCTTCGTCGCGCACCAGCGCCGCGTCAGCACGGTCATGTCGCTGGTGCATGCGCTGAACCTGGCGCGATCCCGCGCCATTTCATCCGGCCGCTACGTGGCCGTCTGTGCCAGCGTCGACAGCCAGACCTGCGCCGCCGATGAATCGCAGTGGGATGCGGGCTGGCTCGTATTCATCAATCTGGATCCGGAATCGCCGCCCGAAATCGACGACGGTGAGCGCGTACTGCTACGGCACGGGCCGGTGGAAGAAGCGCTGGAGGTGACGGCAAACCGCGAGGGCTTCAATTTCCGGCCCCGGTCTGTCCGCTCGACGGCCGGCAGCCTGTTCGTCTGCACGCGCAACCATCACAATCAGGCGATTATCGTCAGCTATACGGGCCGGGTGCGGACGTCGGCGCGGTACGACGGCGAGCCGGTAACGTGCGATTAGCCTTGTGGGATGCTGCCGCTCTGCTGACGACTCGCGAGCAGCGTATCGATAATCACCAGGATTGCGCCGACGGTAATCGATGAATCCGCCACGTTGAACGGCGGGAAGTTCCAGCCATGGTAGAAGAAATCGATGAAATCGATGACGTAGCCGTAGGCAACGCGGTCGATCACGTTGCCGAGCGCGCCGCCCAGCACGAGCGCGAGACCGATGCCGAGCAGCCGCCGGCGCTTGCGCGGCAGCTTTCGCAGCCACAGCAGGATGACGATGCTGACGACGAGGCCCAGGCCGATAAAGAACCAGCGCTGCCAGCCGGACGCCTGGCTCAGGAAGCTGAACGCGGCGCCGCTGTTGTGTAGCAGCGTCAGGCGCAGGAACGGCGTCAGGCCGATCGAATCGAACAGGCCCATGTGATGGCTGATCAGCAGCTTGGTGATCTGGTCGAATACGATCACCGCCGCTGAAATCCACAGCCACCGCACCTGGCCCAGCGCCCCGTGTCGACCGGTCTGCCGCCCCGTTTCCACGGGCTCCGTCATGCCCATCTCCGACGTCGTCTCGTTCATGCGAACTCTCGGGTTTCGCCCTCGCCTGCCACGTTTTCGACGCACCGGCCGCACAATTCCGGATGTTCCGCGGAACTACCGACATCCGGGCGCCGCTGCCAGCAGCGCACGCACTTGTCGTTAGCCGAGCGTCTTGCGGCAATATACACGCCTTCGCAGTCGCTCGCCGCCACGGCATCGGCCGGCTTGTCCGCCGCCGGATGCAAATGCGCTTCCGACGTGATCAGCGCAAAGCGCAGTTCATCACCGAGCGGCGCCAGCGCGTTGTACGCGGCCGCCTCGCAATACAGGTCCACCGCTGCATCCAGCGACGAACCGATCTCTCCGGCGACGCGCAGCCGCTCCAACTCGCGCGCCACTTCGACGCGCACGCGCAGCACGAAGCTCCAGTCGATCGGTTGCGGCACGCTCGCGGCCGGCGTCGCGTACCAGGTCGTCAGCATCACCGCCGCCGGCCGCTCGCCCGGCAGATGGCTCCAGGCTTCCTCGGCCGTAAAGCTCAGGATCGGCGCAAGCCAGCGCACCATCGCCTCAGCAGCGTGGTACATCGCCGTCTGGCACGAGCGCCGCGCGAGGCTGTCGGCCTGCGCGGTGTATTGGCGGTCCTTGATCACGTCGAGGTAAAAGCCGCCGAGATCGCGCACGCAGAAGTTGTGCAGGCGCTGGTAGATCTGGTGAAAGCCCATGTCCCGGTAGGCGGTTTCGACTTCGTCCTGCAGCGCCGTCAGCCGTTCCAGCAGCCAGCGGTCGAGCGCAATCATGCGGTCCGGATCGACTGCGTGCTTGGCCGGATCAAACTCGTTCAGGTTGGCGAGCAGGAAACGCAGCGTGTTGCGCATGCGCCGGTACGAGTCGGCCATCCGCTTGAGGATTTCGTCGGAGACGTTCATCTCGCCGCTGAAGTCGGTCGCCGCGACCCACAGGCGCAGCACGTCGGCGCCCAGCGTCTTCATCACCTGTTGCGGCGCGACGGTATTGCCGATCGACTTGGACATCTTGCGGCCCTGCGCGTCGACCGTGAAGCCATGCGTGAGCACCGCCTGGTACGGCGCCTTGCCGCGCATCGCCACGCCCGTCAGCAGCGACGACTGGAACCAGCCGCGATGCTGATCGGAGCCTTCCAGATACAAGTCCGCCGGCAGCCCCATGTCCGGGCGACGTTCCAGTACCGCGTAATGGACGCAGCCGGAGTCGAACCAGACGTCGAGCGTGTCGGTCACTTTTTCGTACTGTGCGGCGTCAGCGCCCAGCAGTTCGGCCGGGTCGAGCTCGAACCACGCATCGATGCTGTCTTTTTCGACGCGCTCGGCGACCTTCTCGATCAGGTCGAGCGTATCCGGGTGCCACTCGCCGGTCTGCTTGTGGATGAACAACGGAATCGGCACGCCCCAGGTGCGCTGCCGCGAGATGCACCAGTCCGGCCGGTTCGCGACCATGAGCCGAATGCGTTCCTCGCCCCAGCCGGGCATCCACTGCACCTTTTTGATCTCGTCCAGCGTCTGCCGGCGCAGCCCGTTGGTATCCATGCCGATGAACCACTGCGGCGTCGCACGAAAGATGACCGGCGTCTTGTGTCGCCAGCAGTGCGGGTAGCTGTGCTGAATCGTGGCGTGATGCAGCAGCATGCCGCGGTCGCGCAGCAGCTCGACGATCTTCGGATTCGCCTTGAAGACATGTTCCCCCGCAAACAGCGGCGTGTGGTCGAGGAAAACGCCGTTCGAGCCGACCGGATTGTCGATCGGCAGGTCGTACTTCTGGCCGACGGCGAAGTCTTCCTGGCCGTGGCCGGGCGAGGTATGCACGGCGCCGGTACCGGCGTCGGTGGTGACGTGGTCGCCGAGGATGACCGGCACCCGGCGATCGTAAAACGGGTGTGCGAGCAGCACGCGCTCGAACGCCTGGCCGGTGGCGCGGCCGAGGATCTCGTACTTCCCTGCGCCGTAGCGTTTCATCACCTCGGCAAGTAATGCGTCGGCCACCAGCAATCTTTCCGGGCCGGCGCTAAGCTCGACCTCGACCAGCACGTAGTCCAGTGCGGCATTCAGCGCGACCGCCTGGTTGGCCGGCAGCGTCCATGGCGTGGTGGTCCAGATCGGTATGGAGATCGGACCTTTGACCGCAGTTTGGGCGTCGAAACGTGCCAGAAAATCCGCTTCGTCGACGACGCGGAAACGCACGTCGATAGCCGGCGAGGTTTTGTCGGCATATTCGACCTCGGCCTCCGCGAGCGCCGAGCCACAGTCCATGCACCAGTGCACGGGCTTGAAACCTTTGTAGACGTGGCCGCGCTCGAGGATGCGAGCAAACGCGCGCAGTTCGTCGGCTTCGTAGCGCGGGTTCATGGTGAGGTACGGCCGGTCCCAGTCGCCCAGCACGCCAAGGCGCTTGAAGTCGGCGCGCTGGCGGTCGACCTGTTTGCCGGCGTATTCGCGGCACGCGGCGCGGAAGGCGCGCGCGTCGAGTTTCTGCCCGGCCTTGCCGTATTTCTTTTCGACCATCAGTTCGATCGGCAGGCCGTGGCAGTCCCAGCCGGGGACGTACGGGGCGTCGAAGCCCGCCAGCGTGTGCGACTTGATGACGATGTCTTTGAGGATTTTGTTGACGGCGTGACCGATGTGAATGTCGCCGTTGGCGTACGGCGGGCCGTCAGGCATGACGTAGCGCGGCCGGCCTTCAGACACCTTGCGAATCTGGCCGTACAGATCCTCGTCGTACCAGCGCTTGAGCATTTCAGGCTCGCGCTGGGCGAGATTGGCCTTCATCGGGAAGTCCGTGCGGGGCAGGTTCAATGTTGATTTGTAGTCGGTCACCTGGCGTTCCTGTTCAGTTCAGGTGTGTCGCGGGAGGCGGTGGTGTGTCTCCTTTCAGGGACGCCGTAGATACGTCCCTGTAGGCTCTGGGTTCGGCATCCTGCCTCACACAGCCCTGAAAGAAGACACACCACCGCCTCAGTCATGGTTGTCGTGGGTTCGTGCGGAAGAAACAAGCCAATCTCGCCCTTGTTCTGCGTCCATGGCTATCTGTTTTCGCATCGTCTTCACATCCGGAAACTTCACTTCATCGCGCAGCCAATGCAGAAATCCAACTTCCAGGTGGCGGCCATACAGGTCGCCGTCAAAATCGTAGCAGTACACTTCAAGCAGCCGATCCCTGCCCTGCACCGTCGGCCGCGTCCCGACGCTGGCGACACCATAGCCAATGCCGCGCACGCGCACGACATAAATGCCATTGACCGGGCTGACACGCCGCTTGAGGGCGAAGTTCGCGGTCGGAAATCCCAGCTCCCGGCCCAGTTCGTTGCCGTGGCGGACGCGGCCGCAAATCGAGTAGTCGCGCCCGAGCAGGCGACGCGCCAGCTCAAAATCATGCGCCGCGAGCGCGGCGCGCACGCGCGTCGAACTCACTCTCGCGCCGTCGACTTCGACAGTGGGCACAGCGGCGACTTCAAAACCGTGTTGTGCGCCTGCCGCTTCGAGAGTCGCGAAGTCCCCTGCCCGCTGATGGCCGAACCGGAAATCGTCGCCCACCAGCACGTATCGCGCGCCGAGACCGTCGATCAGCAGGCGCTGTATAAAGTCCTGCGGCGCCAGATGGGAAAATGCCCGATCGAACCGCACCACGAGTACTTGTTCGGCGCCGGCCGCCGCGAGGGCGACATACTTTTCGCGCAGGCTGCTCAGCCGGGCCGGCGCGGCGTCGCCCTCGAAAAACTCGCGCGGCGCCGGCTCGAATATCATCACCGTCGCCTTGGCACCCAGCGCCCGCGCTCGTGCGCGCAACTGCTTCAGCATGGCCTGGTGCCCCAGGTGCATGCCGTCGAAGTTGCCGATCGTGACGGCACTGCCGCGGTGGCGGGCGCGCAGGTTGTGCAGGCCGCGAATCAGCTCCATGCGTGGAGCGCCCTCAAAAGGGTGTGATTATACAGGAGCCGCCCGAAGGACTTAGGGCTAAGTGCTGAGGACTAAGTGCTGAGGGCTAAGTGAACAAAGGCCGCTTCTCTTGACTCAGTCCTGAGTCCTCAGTCCTGAGTCCTCCGCCTTAAGATGCCGGGGCCGCAACCCGCTCAGCAGCAGAACCGCAAAGTACACCACCACGGCGACGCCAATCCAGAGCGCCAGATGCCATGCCCGCTCGAGCCCCGCCCATCCCAGCCACAACGACAACGGCCCCACGCCGACCGCCAGCACGGCCGCCATCGCGCCGTTGGCAATCGCCACGCGAATCGCCAGTGCCGCCCACCCACTCGCGGCGCGATAAATCCCTTTGCGGCGCAGCCCCCGGAACAGCAAGCCGGCGTTCACGAACGCCGCCAGTGACGTTGCCAGCGCCAGTCCCGCGTGCGGCGCACGAAAACCGAGCAGCGCCATCGGGGCCGTAATCGCGCCGTTCAGCGCAATGTTGGCGCACACGGCGATGACGCCTACCCGCACCGGCGTTCGCACGTCCTGGCGGGCGTAAAAGCCCGGCGCGAGTACCTTGACCAGCGTGAAGCCCATCAGCCCGAAGGCATAGGCCATCAGGCTCCAGTGCGCCATGCGCACATCGTAAGCGCTGAATTCGCCGTAGCGGAACAGGGTGGCTATCAGCGGGCCGGCGAGCATGAACAGCCCGACGGCGGCCGGCAGGACGACGACCAGCACCAGGCGCAGCGCCCAGTCGATCGTCGCCGAGAAGGCCTCGCCCGCGCGCTTCGCATGATGCGCCGACAGGCCCGGCAGGATGACGGTGGCCAGAGCGATCGCGAAGACGCCGAGCGGGAATTCCATCAGCCGATCGGAGTAATACAGCCAGCTGACGCTGCCGGTGGCGAGGAATGAGGCGATCAGGTTGTCGATCAGCAGATTGAACTGCGACGCGGACGAGCCGAACAGCGCCGGCAGCATCAGCCGCAGGGTGCGGCGCACGGCCGGGTGCCCACGCGGCAGCCGCGGGCGCGGCAGCAGTCGCAGCCGCCACAGGAACGGGAACTGGAAGGCGAGCTGGACGATACCTGCGATCAGCACACCCCATGCGAGCGCCATGCCGGGATTCGGCAGCATCGGCGCGAGGCCGATCGCAGCGCCGATCAGCAGGATATTGAGGATGACCGGCGTGAATGCCGGTACGCCGAAGCGGCCGTAAGTGTTCAGCACGCCGCCGGCGAGCGCTGTCAGCGAGATGAACAGCAGGTACGGAAACGTCAGCCGCAACATCGCGACCGACAGCGCATATTTGTCCGGGTCGGCGGCAAAGCCGGCCGCGAAAACGTAGATCAGAATCGGCGCGGCGACGATGCCGATGACGGTAATGACGCCGACGATCAGGCTGAGGGTGCCGGTGATGCGCGCGACGAATTCGCGTACCGCCGCGTCGCCGCCCTCGGCGCGCACTTCGCCGAGTACCGGTACAAATGCCTGCGAAAAGGCGCCCTCGGCGAACATGCGGCGCATGAAGTTGGGGATCTTGAACGCGACGAAGAACGCGTCCATGACCAATCCGGCGCCGAACGAGTGGGCAAAGATGATGTCGCGCGCGAAACCGAGTACGCGCGACAGCAACGTCATGCCACCGACGACGGAGGTTGATCTTAGAAGTGAGCGCGCCATTAAGCCCCCAATGTTTCAGCGGCAATGATAGCGGGCGCGTCAAAAAAAAGCCCGGCCTGAAGCGACCGGGCGGAGAGTGTCAGGCGACTTGCTGCTGTCGATGATGCCCTTCGGCGAATTCTTCGATCATTTTCCGGTTGAACGCCGGGATGTCGCCCGGCTTGCGGCTGGTGACGAGGCCGCCGTCCACTACGACCTCCTCGTCCACCCAATTCGCGCCCGCGTTGGTCAGGTCGCTCTTCAACGTCGGCCACGAGGTCATCGTCCTGCCCTTGATCGCGCCGGTTTCGATCAGCAGCCAGGGGCCGTGGCAAATTGCGGCAACGGGCTTGCCCTCCTCGAAAAACCGCCGGGCGAATTCAATTGCCTTCGGCTGCAGGCGCAGATTGTCTGGATTCATCTGGCCGCCGGGCAGCACCAGGGCATCGAAATCGGCCGCATCCGCGTCGTCGAGCGGGACATCCACCGGGAAGCTGTCGCCCCACTCCTTGTGCTGCCAACCCTTGACCTCCTTGTCCTCCGGCGACACGATCTGCGTCTCCGCGCCCGCCTCCTGGAGCGCCTTCTTCGGCTCCGCGAGTTCGGACTGTTCAAAGCCATTCGCGACCAGAATGGCGACCTTCTTGCCTTGAAGCTCCTTCATTGGCATTCCTCCATGTCGATGTTGACGGTCCGTCCAAACTACACGCGCCGCCGGAACAATGCTGGCCACACCGTCACAATTGACAAGCGGACCGAAAATCCGCATCATGCGCAGTCTTTCGAGTTTTATGGGCGCACAGTTCGGCGCTTCAGGAGATCAAGACCTTGGCGAACAGCAATCAGGCCAGAAAGCGGGCACGGCAGGCGGAAGAGCACCGGGATCATAATGCCAGCCTCCGTTCCGAGGTTCGCACCTACATCAAGAAGACCATCAAGGCGATCGACAGCGGCAATGCCGAAGACGCCGCACGCGCCTACAAGGCAGCCGTGCCGGTGATCGACAGCATGGTCAACAAGGGCATCATTCACAAGAACAAGGCCGCGCGCCACAAGAGCCGCCTGAACGCGCGCGTTCGCGCCATGGGCTAAAGCTCCGCACGCTTAACGTATAATAATAAGCCGGTCCCGAAGACCGGCTTTTTTTCGCTCGGGGATACCGCCCCTCATGTCATTTCCAGTCGTCCTGCAACATATCCGTACGCTGATCGACGAAGACTTTCGCGCTGTCGATGCGATGATCCATTCCGAGCTGCACTCGGAAGTCGCGCTGATCAACCAGCTGGGGCACTACATCGTCAACGGCGGCGGCAAGCGCCTGCGCCCGCTGCTCGTGCTGCTCACCGCGCGCCTGTGCGACTACCAGGGCCGCGCCCACATCGACCTCGCCGCGATCATCGAATTCATCCACACCGCCACGCTGCTGCACGATGACGTCGTCGACACCTCCAAACTGCGCCGCGGCCGCGAAACCGCCAACGAAATCTGGGGCAATGAAGCCGCCGTTCTGGTCGGCGACTTCCTCTACTCGCGCACCTTCCAGATGATGGTGCGCGTCGGCGACATGCGCGTCATGGAAATCATGGCCGACACCACCAACATGATCGCCGAAGGCGAAGTCCTGCAGCTCCTCAACGCGCACGACCCGGCCACGACCGAAGAACGCCACCTCGAAGTCATCCGCCGCAAAACCGCGAAGCTGTTCGAAGCCGCCGCCCAGGTAGGCGCCGTTTTGGCCGGACAGCCGGTCGCCAACGAACAGGCCCTCGCGCGCTACGGCATGCATCTCGGGATTGCCTTCCAGCTCATCGACGACGCCCTCGACTACGGCGGCGACAGCGACGAGCTCGGCAAGAACGTCGGCAACGACCTCGCCGAAGGCAAACCCACCCTGCCGCTGATTTACGCCATGCGCCACGGCTCGAACACCCAGGCGCGCCTGGTCCGCGAAGCGATCGAAAACGGCCGCGCCGACTGCCTTACTGACATCACCACGGCCATTTCCGAAACCGGCGCGCTCGACTACACCCGCTCGCGCGCGCAAGCCGAAGCGGACGCAGCGCTGGAAGCGCTATCTCGTTTCCCCGCCTCCACCTATCGCGACGCACTCGAAAACCTCGCCCGCTTCGCAGTCGACCGGAATAATTAGCAGAACGGGGTTCGGGATTCGGGCTGCGACAACGTCTCGAGGCGGTGGGGTAGCTTCTTCCGAAAGTCTCTGAGGACAGGGATGTCCGAGGGAAGCCCCCATGGATGGGTTCACGGCGTCTTTCGGAAGGAGCTACCCCACCGCTCCTGCAATGTCCTTCAAGCCTCGTTCAAATCCGCGACCGCCGCTTCCGTCTCGGAGGCCGTCAGGCACGTCAGCGCTTCTTCCGCCCGCACCATTTCCGGCGCCTCCCATTCCGGCAGGTCCGTCATCATGAACCCGAGGCTCGCATCGCGATGCAATGCCCCGTGCGTCCAGCGCAACCGGCCCACCGTCGCGCGGGAAATGTACTCCGTCTTCAGACCGCCAAACATGTAACCGGGGGTACAGGAACAAATCACCGCCGGCGGCGTATCCGTCAAGTCGAAACTCTGCGCCAACCGGTGCAAGGCATCCGGATAAAACGACCGGCGCGTCGCCTCGAACCACCAGCGATCCGGGAACCACTCCGCCGTCGCGTCGCGTGCCCGCCGCTTGAGCGCTGCCACCACCGGCGCGTAACCCAGCGGATCGCCATCCTCCTCGCGATAGCGCCAGACACATCCGGCATGCCCGGGGCGCCGCTCGATCAATGCCCGCCCACGGCTGCTGCACAATCGCCACGCACTCGCGCCGGCGCAGGTCACCGCCAGATCGACGCCGGGCACCTGCGCGAATACTTCCGCCAGCGCCGTCGCCGCACCGGGCGCCGCATAAGCGACCAGATTCGTCACCAGGCCGTAGGGATTGAACACGACATCGTGTGCGCCGCCCAGGCGATGGCGCACCCTGAACCCTGCCTGCTTCACCGCGCTGCGCACTGCCGGCCAGACATTGACCAATGGCTCACCGCCGGCAATGCCATGATCCGACAACAGAATCGTATTGAACGGCATATCCGGATGGCGGACCTTGAACGCCTTCACCTGCGCATCGACGGCTTGCAGCACCTCCGCCAGACCGTCAGGTCCGCTCAGGTGCGCCAGACCATCGGTCGATACGATATACATCGAGAAAATCGCCGACGGCGAGTCTGCGAATGCCTGCAGCCCGTGCTTCAACTCCCAGATGCTGTAGCGGCGCGGCAGGCCGTAGGCGACAGCCGTGCGCACCAGGCCGTGAAGTTTCCAGTCGAACGTCTCCTTCCAGGATGCCGGCACTTCGACAAGGCTTAACCCGCCCTTAAGCTTCTTTGACTTTGCATCGAAGTAGCGCGTCTCGTAGCCGAGCGGGCGCGTGCTGCCCAGCGGCTCCAGCAGGCTCGACCAGGCGGTGTAGGAAATCGACGGAAACGTGCTGTTGAGCGCCGTTGGACCGTGGAAATCTGCAAACAGCGAGCTGCCGCCCGTCATCTGCCGTACCAGCGTGTACGGAATGGCATCGATGCCGATAATCAGCGTGCGCGGCGGACTACCCGGTTCGCGCGCACCGGCCCGAACCGGCGCCACCAGTTCGGCATCCTTGTAAGAGCGAATCGCCGTGCGTGCGCGCAGCATCACAGCACCCGATCCAGAAACGCGAGCGTCTTGCGGCGCATGAAATTGCGCCCGAGCGGCGTCATCGCGAGAAAAGCGCTTTTGTGTCCATAATGCATCGTATATCGCTCCGGCCGCCCCATGGCCTCCCATAAGGCTGCACGTGAACGCGTCGGCATGCAAGTGTCGTACAGCGCGTCGAACAGCAAAATGCGCTCCGCGCGGTATTGCCCGGCAAAGTGCGCCGGGTCGTTAGCGTACGCCGCCGACTCCAGAACGCGGTAATATTCTTCCCAGCTTAATCCCAGCTTTTCCATGACCGCCGCTTTTGCCATGCCCGGCTTGCCGCCGCAACTCGCGATGATATCGGCCGGATGCGCGCCGCCCAGCACCACGACGCCGGCGCGCAGGCGCGGCTCGACGCCCAGCGTCAGCGCGGCCAGAAACGCGCCCATGCTGAAGCCGAGCAGGCCGATGTGGTCGCCGTCGACCTCCGGCCGGTCCAGCGCCCAGTCGATGCAGCGCATCAGGTCGATCACCGCGATGCGCATGCATTCGGCCATTTCGTCAGCCTTCGCCGTCAGCGCTTCGTAACTTTCGACGGCGGCCAGGCCGAACCAGTCGAGCAAGTAGTTCTCTGCCAGAATCTGCATGACGTGGCAGTTACCGCCGTAATGGCGCCGGAGCGTCCGCACCATTGCCTCGGTCGGATACGTATAGCTGCCGAAAATCGGCAGCACGATGATCAGCTTATGGCGGCCCGGCGACTTGCTGTGCCAGTAGCGCGCGCGCACCAGCCCATCCGGTTGCCGGGTAATGCCGGCCGACGGGAAACGCACGTAGCGAACGACGTGATCTGCGGTTTCAAGTTTCGTCAGGACGCGGTTTTTGAATTCGACCGGTGTGCGAGTGTATTCGAAAGCGGCGGCTTCAGCGGGTGGAGGGAGAGACGATACCGAGGCATCCGGGCCGGCGTATACGTCGTGGTCGTGTTTGACGAAGCCGCCAGTGGCCAATGCGGAAAGCGCCAGGCGCAACGTCGATCTGTCGCCGGTCATTTATTCCTCCATGCGCCGCTTGTTGAGTAGGGCTTCACGCCGCCTGGCGACTGTAGTCCCGGTTCTTCCAGCGCGACCGGACGCCGCGCCAGTAGCGCCACGCCGAATGCCAGGTCATCGCCAGGTACAGCGTGCCGATCGCCGGCATCGCGATGCACCATAATGGTGAACGATCATAATAGCGCAGCGTGGGCCCATACGAGGCCGCCATTGCGGCCCATGCCGCCACCGCCAGCCAACGGCCGGCAGGGAAACACAATCCCGCGACCGGCATCCAGCACGCCAGTGCCAACGCCAGCGTGCACAATGCCAGCAGCAATGACGAATAGTGCAGTTGCGTGAACGCGGTGCGCGCGACCATCTCCCAGATCGAGGCGAGCGACGGGTACTCGCGCCGGCTCACCACACTCTGCGACAAGCCGATCCAGGTTCGCCGGCCTCGATCCTTGACCGCCCGGGCCAGCGCGCAATCGTCGATTACGGCGCCCTTGATCGCGCCGAAACCGCCGAGTTCCGCCAGCACGTCCGCTTCGACCAGCACGCAACCGCCGGCCGCCGCGGCGATCCAGCGGCGCGCCGAATTGGCCAGCGCGAACGGATAGAGCAGCTTGAAGAAATAAATGAACGCCGGCATCAGCAGACGTTCCCAGAAGGTCTCCATGCGCAACCACGCCATTACCGATACGAACTGGCGGTCGTCCTGCACCGCCCGCGCCCGCAACGCCGCGAGCGCGCCCGGCTTGAGCTCGATATCGGCGTCGAGAAGCAGCAGCCAGCGGGTGTCGGCGCGCCGGCGGCCCTGTTCGAGCGCCCAGACCTTGCCGGTCCAGCCGGTTGGCAATGGCGCGCCGGCGATTACATTTGCACCGGCATCGGCCGCGACCGCCGCCGTCCCGTCGCTCGACTGATCGTCGATCACGATCACTTTCGGATGGCCGCCCTGCTCCGCGAGTGCGGCAAGCGTACGCGGCAGGACAGCCGCTTCGTCGCGCGCCGGAATCAGTACAGTTAGATCGGCGAAATCGCTCGTGGACGCATCGCCGATTTCCAGCCGCTCACGAGTGCTCCAGGGCCGCCACGGCGCGAGCAGAATGCCCCACCAGATGACGGCCGAGACTCCGGCCAGCGCCGCCGCGACCATGGCCGCTTAACGGTGGCCGATTTCGCTGACGGAAACTCGTGTTTCGCTGCCGGCGGCGACCGCTTCGGCGCGGTTACCGTAGAGGATCGGCAATTCCGGCGCCATCGGCCCCTCCGTGCGCGGACCGCGTAACGACGCCATGAGCGCCTTGATGGGATGCGCGAAGGTGTCGTCGACAGCGGTGCCTTCATAGCCGCAATGAGCCATGCAGTTGTCGCACTTCGGGTTCTTGCCGAAACCGTACTTGTCCCAGTCGGTATCTTCCATTAGCTGCTTGAACGTCGGCACATAACCTTCGTCGACCAGCAAGTAACACGGCTTCTGCCAGCCGAAAATGTTGTAGCACGGCATGGACCATGGCGTGCACTGATACGACTGGTTGCCGGCCAGAAAATCGAGAAACAGGCCGGACTGGTTGAAGGGCCAGTTGGCGCCGCGGTCCTTGCCGTGCTTGAAGATATCCCGGAACAATTCCTTGCTCTTGCTGCGTGGCAGGAACGCGTCCTGTTTCGGGGCGTGCTGGTAGCTGTAGCCGGGCGAAATCATGATGCCTTCCACGCCCAGCTCGGTGGCGTAGTCGAAGAAGTCCGCCACCCGCTTCGGGTCCTCGCCGTCGAACAACGTGCAGTTGATGGTGACGCGAAAGCCTTTTTCGAGCGCCGCGGAAATCGCCTCGGTGGCCTTGTCGAAAATGCCTTCGCGATCAACCGATTGATCGTGGCGTTCGCGATCGCCATCCAGGTGTACCGAGAAAGTCAGGTACGGCGACGGCTTGAACAGGTGCAGCTTCTGCTTGAGCAGAATCGCGTTGGTGCACAGGTAGACGAACTTCTTGCGCGCGGTGATGCCTTCGACGATCTCGACGATTTCCTTGTGGATCAGCGGCTCGCCGCCGGGGATCGACACCATCGGCGCGCCGCATTCGTCGACCGCGCGCAGCGCATCCTCGACGCTCATGCGCTTTTTGAGGATGTCGTCCTCGTAATCGATCTTGCCGCAACCCGGACACGCCAGGTTGCACTGAAACAGCGGCTCCAGCATCAGGGTCAGTGGATACCGCTTCACGCCCTTGAGCTTTTGCGTCAGGACGTAACGTGCGACACGATATTGCTGGACCAGGGGTATGCCCATGTCATCCTCCTTAACCGATGTTCTTGTTTCAGGCGTGTTCCATCGCCGCGAAAATTTCAATTAATTAGCGTATGCGCCGCGGCAGATTGAGTCAAACCGCCGCGCTCTCTTTTTTACCCGGCGACCGACGGCAGCCGGTCCCGAAATTCGCCCCGAAGCCGCTGCCATTCGAGCTTGAGCCACGGCGTGAACTGCGCCGGCATCGCCGCGATTTCACGATCGAGCTCGGCCGGCGTGACGAACCGTGTCGCCTCGATTTCATTAACGTTCGCCCGCACCGCATCGGCGGGTGCGACGCCAGTATAAACCCAGCACAGTTCGTGCTCGGCGCCGAGGTCGCCGAAGTCGGCGTGGTATTCGAATTTGAACACGAATTCGAGCGGGCATTCGAAACCCAGCTCCTGGCGCAGGCGGCGCTGCGTTGCCTCCGTCATGGTTTCCCCGCGGCGCGGATGGCTGCAGCAGCTGTTCGCCCAGTAGCCAGGCCATAACCGTTTTTCGCGGCCGCGCTGCTGCAACAGCAATTCGCCGCGTTCATTGAAAATGAACAGCGAAAAGGCGCGATGCAGCGTTCCGTCGCCGTCGTGGCAGGCAGCCTTGCTGTCGTGGCCGATTTCCCGATCGTCCGAATCGACAAGAATCAGTTCTTCCGACTCAAACGACACAATCTTGTCGCGGACCGCGCTATCCAATTTCAACCTCCATCGCCTGGTAACCTGCATTCTGCATCGCGCGAATCACGCGCTCGCGATCGGCCGGGCACAATGCGATCATCGACCCGCCGCCGCCACCGCCGGTCAACTTGGCGCCAACCGCGCCATTGTCACGCGCAACCTGAATCAACTCCTCGATTTCCCAGCTGGACACCTGCAGCGCGTTCAACTGGCCCTGGCAGATGTTCATCAGTTCGCCAAGCTGTTCGAGGTCGTGATTTTCGATCGCTTCGATGCCCTGCAACGTCAGCGCATCGATGTCGTCGAAGATGCGCTCGTACAGCGTCTTGTTGCGCTCCCAGGAGCGGCGCACGCGCGCGACCATCTTCGCCGTCAGGCTTTCGACGCCGGACAGGCCGATTACCAGCGGCAGCGGTTCCTTGAGATGCAACCGCTTGATCAACGGCGGCTCGCCGCGCCGGTACAACAGTGTGCGGCCGTAGGTGGCGACGGTGTTGTCGATGCCGGACGGCGTGCCGTGCGCCACTTTTTCGCATTCGTACGACAACTGGCAGACATCGTCGTCGGACAGATTCAGTTGGCAATGCCGGTCGAGCGCACGAATCACGGCGACCGCAAGCGCCGCCGAACCGCCGAGCCCCATCGCGCGCGGCACGTTCGGGTACACCTGGATGCGCATCGACCGGTCGGCGATGTCAAATTTCTTCAGGATCAATGCCAGCGACTGCAGGAACGACCCGGGGTGCTCGTTGCCGGGGTTCAGGCGCTGCTCGATGCCCCAGCGCGGAATCATGAAGGTCGTGCCGGCTTCCGAGTCCTCGACGCGTGCGCGAATCGCGAGCGGCACCGGCGCGGCGATCGCGTGGCGGCCGTACACGACCGAATGCTCGCCGAGCAGAATCGCCTTGCCGTGACCGGCAGCGTAGTCTTCCTCGCTGACCTGCGTGCGCTTTTTCGCCGCCGGTTTCGGCTGCGATTGCTCGCGTACCTCGGCAATCAACTCTTCCGCCTTCCAGATCTTGATCTCGCCGCATTGGAGCAGTCGGTCGACGACCGTGTCGAAAATATCGGCGGTCGCGCCGGCCGCCATGGCCACGCTGCGCGCGTGCAGCGTCATGTGGCCTTCCTGGATGCCGCTCGTCACCAACGCGCGCAACGCCGAAAAGTTTTGGGCCAGGCCCACCGCGCCCATAATTTCCGCCAGCTCGCGCGCGGACTTCGCGCCCAGCAGGCGATGATTGACGGCGACCGTCGGGTTCGACTGCAGCGGCCCGCCGACGGTGCCGACCTTCATCGGAATTTCGATGCTGCCGACGAGATCGCCGTTTTCGTTTTTGTACCAACGCGTCAGGGAGGTATACGACTTGCCGCGCGCGGCATAGGCGTGCGCAGCGGCTTCCAGCGCACGCCAATCGTTACCCGTGGCGAGCGCCACGGCATCAACCCCGTTCATCACGCCCTTGTTGTGCGTTGCCGCGCGATACGGATCGACGATGGCGAGATCATTGGCGAGGATGATGCCGTCGCGGACTTCCTCGCCGGCATAGCCCTTGCCGGCCAGCAGCTTTGTCGGAATCACCGCCTTCGCCCAGACCAGCGCGCGGTCGGTCAGGTTCGACAGAATGCGCAAAAATACCTTGCCGCCGGTAATCGCCTCGACCAGCGGCGCGACGCCTTCGCACATCGTGTTGACGAGATTCGCACCCATCGCGTCGCAGGTGTTGACCAGCAGATGCAGCACGACCATGTCGCGACTGCCGTCGGGCGACGCGTGAATGATGACTTCGATATCCTGCGCGCCGCCACCGCGCGCGACCATGTTCGGGTGCAGACTGTTGGCGAGATTGATGATTTCTTCCTTGCGCTGCAACAGCGCCGCCTGCGCCTTGGTCGAGTGCGCGACGTCGACCACCTGGATCTGGCCGATCAAGATCGGATCGGTGCTTTCGGTGCTGAAACCGCCGGCGTTGCGCATCAGCTTGGCAGCCGAACTCAGCGCCGCGACAATCGACGGCTCCTCAACCACCAGCGGCACGACGTAGTCCTTGCCGTTGATCAGGAAGTTCAGCCCGAGGCCGACCGGCAAACCCATCACGCCGATGACGTTTTCGATCATCTTGTCGGCGCGCTGAATGTTCAGCGTGTGCTCGCCGCTCACGAGCGCCTGGTAGTCCTCCCTGGACAGCAGCCCGCGCTCGCGCACGAGGCGCACCCGTTCCGGCACCGACAGTTTGTAAAACCCGGGCATGCGTGATTGGTCCATCTTGAACTCCTTAGTCGTGTTCGACTTCGACTTGCAGGCCGCGCGCATCCGTCACGAGGTCGAGCATCCGAAAACCCGCCTGCTCAACTCGCCGGCCAAACTGCGCCAGCCTGTCATCGTCGGTCGTCAGCACGATGCCGATGTCGCCGCCGCCGGCGCCGCAGGTTTTGTAGGTGATGCCGCAAGCCGCGGCTATCCTGCCTATTTTAACGTGTTCGGCGCTGATTATGTCTGCCCCGCTCGCCCGACCGAGTTCGGCCAGCGCCTCGGCGTAGGCCGCCGCCGCTTCGACGACGGTCGCCGCATCGCCGCACAGGGCCGCCATCGCGCCGGCGCCCGCGCACGATTTGATCTCGTTCATCACCTTGCTATAGCGGGTCGGAGCGTCCTCGCGCCAAGCGCCGATGCGGCGCAGGAAATCGCCCGTCGAAGCCGATTTGCCGGACCAGACGCAACCGATGTGCAGCCCGGCCGGCAGTGTCACCGGCTCCACCCGCGGCCCTCCCTCTTCCAGCCGATAGACGATCGTGCCGCCGTGCAGGCTCGCGGCAATATCGAGGCCACTGCCGCGACCGCCCTGCATCGCGCGATGGGCGGCGATCAGCCGACTGGCGCTGGGCGCCGCCTGGTCGCGCAGCGCACACAAGGCGCCGGACAGCGCGACTGTCAGTGCGGCGCTTGAGCCCAGCCCGAGCTTGTTGTGGTCGACAAAAAAAGCATCGGTGTCCAGTTCGGCGCGAAACGGCGGCAGCGGCTCTTGGCCGCCCGCTGCAGCGATGACGGCGCCGGTGAGCTGCAACTTGTCCGCGTCAGCCGACGCGAGATCCGACCACTCAATCCGCCCGTCGCCGAGGCGGCCGCGGGCGCCGTGAATGCCCAGGGTCGGAGCATCGATGAGGTAATCGCCGCTGGTTGCACCCGACAACATCACCCGCGCGCGGCGATCGACCGCCATCACCACCGCGGGCGCGCCTTCAAGGACCGCGTATTCGCCCAGCAGCACTAGCTTGCCGGGCGCTGAGGCTATGACGCGCACGACAACTCTAAAGCGCCTTCAATCACGCGAGCACCCTCGCCCAGGCCGGTCGTCATTATCTCTTCCACACCCGGCACGTCCGCCAGCGCCGCGGCCACGCGTGCGGCGTCATCCGGGAGGCAGATCGCCTTGACTTGTGGCCCGGCGTCCACCGTGAAAAATACGCCGACACCCTCTTGTTCTCGAAGCGTTCGCACGCGATGCAGGCATTCGACCGTCGCGCCGGACCAGTACAGCAACCCCGGCTGTGTCGCCAGCATCATCCCGTGCATCTTGAGGCAACTGTGCTCGCTGAGCGTTGCCAGCGCCTCGAAGTCGCGTGCCGGCACCGCGCGCCGGGCGGCACCAAGATCGCCGGGCGTTGTCGCGACATAGTCGGCATAGAACGGCGATGTCCGGCGCGACAGTTCCATGCCGGCGGTCGAGCCGATGCTTTTGGCGCGTTTGGATGTCACTGCGACGACCACCTGAAGCGGCCACTCCGCCGCGTCCAGTACCGGCTGCGCGAAGGCGTCCTCGCCGTCGGCGCGCGTACCGGCCGCCATTTCCACGAAGCCGCCGAAGATCGATCGCGCCGCGGAACCAGACCCGCGGCGAGCAAGAATCGACAGCTCGCGTGCCTCCAGATCGAGATCGAGCGCGGCGGCCGCCGCGCGCACCAGCGCGGCAAAACCGGACGCCGACGAAGCGAGGCCGGCACCGGTGGGAAAATTGTTATGGCTGTCGATTTGCGCGCGCCAACTGACACCGGCGCGGGCACGCAGCAGATCAAGGCAGGCCGACGCTCGCTCGGCTTGATCTGCGTTTTCCGCGCCGTTCAGGTGCAACCGATCGCGCTCGAGCGCCGGATCAAAGGCGACGCGGGTGCGCGTCCACAGCGATTCGAGCGTGATCGACAGCGAACCCGCCGCGGGGAGATTCAGCGCAATGTCGCGCTTGCCCCAATACTTGATCAGCGCGATGTTGGGTTGGGCCTGGGCGGCGGCTTGCGACGGCGTTGGCGTTTGTTTTTCCAAATCGAGTTGCCTGGTAAAAAAGAACTGAGGACTAAGGACTGAGTAGCTGGAATCAGCGACTACCGGCCTCTTCACCTAGTCCTTAGCACTCAGTCCTGAGCACTTTTCTTCAGAAGTATCCATTGCTCCGAAACCACTCCACCGCATCGACAAACGCTGCCTTCGCCGGCCGCGGCTGATACCCCAGCTCGCGGTCGGCGCGCGCGTGCGAAAAGAACATTTTCTTTTTGGCGAGCTTCGCGCCGGCGACTGTCAGTGCGGGCGCGCGACCGGTCAGTTGCGCGACACCCTCGGACACGTAAGCAAACGGCATCACGACGTTGTGCGGCATCCTCACGAGCCGCGGCTTGCGTCCGGCCACGGCCGCCGCCTCCAGGATGATCTGCTGCAGCGTCATGTCTTCGCCGCCGAGGACGTAGCGGCGGCCCCGCGTACCATGTTCGTACGCCTGCAAATGACCGTTGGCGACATCATCCACGTGCACGACGTTGAGGCCGGTGTCGACGTAGGCCGGCATCCGGCCGCGCGCCGCGTCGAGGATCAGCCGGCCGGTCGGCGTCGGCTTGATGTCACGGGGCCCGACCGGCGCCGAAGGGTTGACGGTCACCACGTCGAGGCCTTCCTTGTCGGCCAGCTTGCGAACTTTCTGCTCGGCCAGAAACTTGGACCGCTTGTAGTGTCCGATCATGTCGGACGCGCTAACCGGCGTCTCCTCGTCGCCCTGCGAACCGTCCGCCGGCAACCCGAGCGTCGCGACGCTGCTGGTATAGACGATGCGACCGACGCCGGCGCGGATGGCCGCCAGAATGATATTGCGGCTGCCGCGCAGATTGCTGGCGTAGATTTCGTGCGGGCTGCGCGCCCACAAGCGGTAATCGGCGGCGACATGAAACAAGCCGTCGCAGCCTTTCATGGCGCGCGCCAGCGAATCCGGGACCCGCAAGTCGCCGACGAACAGTTCCACGTCGAGACCTCGCAGGTTGTCCAGGCGGCTCGATTCGCGCACCAGCGTGCGCACCGTGTACCCCGCATCGAGCAGCCGCCGCGCTACGGCGGAACCGACGAATCCGGTCGCGCCGGTGACTAAAACAGTATCGGTCATGGGTGCAGTATAACCGGCAAGGCCTCGGCGGCCAGCTTAAGCGCTTGCCGTGCCGCGGCGAAGTCGGCACGTAGCGCACCCGCGGCGCGCCAGGCGGGGATGCCGCCGCGCAGCAGGCCGGACAAGCCGCGCGGCCGAAATGTGCCGTCGGCATCCATCAGTCCCAGCAGCGCTGCCGGCAAAGCGCGTTCCGCCGGATCGCAAATCGCCTTGACGGCAAAAAACGGCAGCCCGTTCCGATTGGCAACCGACGCGACGGCGCCGCTTTCCATGTCCACAGCGGCCATGCCCTGGTTCGAAAGGACACGCTTGGCTTCGACCGCCGTCACCGGCTCACGACTCGACCACAACGCGCCGGAGCTCACCGGAACCCGCGTGGCGAGCTCTTTCACAGTTCGCGCGCGCCAGTCGGCATCGACTGCTATGCCGTCGTGATTATCGGGCGTCAGAACCCGTTCAGGAATCATGATGTCCCCACATCTCAACGCCGACGATAATCCGCCGGCCGTGCCCCAGCTCAACAGCGCCCGCGCGCCGCGCGCGACGAGCCGTTCGGCCGCCGCCGCCGCCCGACGCGGCCCGATGCCGCAGACGATCACGGCGCCTCCCGCGACTTCGAACGAGTCGCCCGCACGAGATTTGCGGCCACCCAACGTTTCCGCCTCGGCGGGCAGCGCCACCACGATGCCGACCTGGTTTGGAATCTTGTGTGCGCCTTACATGGAAGCCGTTGCGTTCCGGTAGCGCGCCAGCGCCCAGTACGGAAAGTAGTGGCTGTAGCCGTGATACTTCAAATAAAAAACACGCGGAAAACCCGGGGCGTTAAAGCCGGGGTCCGTCCAACCGCCGTCGCACTGCGTGCGCAGCAGGTAGGCGACGCCGCGTGCCGCTTCCGGACTGGCCGCTTCGCCACTGGCGACCAGCCCCAGCAGCGCCCATGCCGTCTGCGCGGCACTACCGCGCGTGCCGCGGCCGGCCTGCACCGGCTCAAAGTAGGTGTCATTGGTCTCGCCCCAACTGCCGTCATCGCGCTGGCAACTCTTGAGCCAAGCCGCGGCGCGACGTATTTCCGGCGCCTGGGGATCGATCCCTGCTGCCTCCAGGGCCATCAACACCGACCAGGTGCCATAAATGTAATTGGTGCCCCAGCGGCCGAACCATGCGCCGTTGTCCAACTGCTCGCGACGCAGGAAGTCCAGCACGCGTTCACGCGCCGCGGCGTCGCCGGGCCGATCGAGATAAGCCAGCAACATCAGCACACGGCCACTGACGTCGCTGGTCGGCGGGTCGAGCAGCGCACCGTGATCGGCAAACGGGATCTGGTTGAGATATTCGTGATCGTTGTCGGAATCGAACGCGGCGAATCCACCGTTCTTCGACTGCATACCGACCAGCCAGTCGGCGGCGCGTCGTATTGCTTCCGCATAGCGCTCGCCGGCGCCGGCACGGTGCATCGCCCAGCCGACCACGGCAGTGTCGTCGAGATCGGGATAGGCATCGTTGCGATATTGAAATGCCCAGCCGCCGCCGGGCAGGTCCGGGTGCGTCTCGCGCCAGTCGCCAGGGGCGTCCAGCAACTGGCGCGCCTCAAGCCAGTCGAGCGCCTGCGCCAGCGCCGGCAGGGGCGCGCCTTGCACGTCTTCCTGTAGCGCCAGAGCCGTCAGGCCCGTATCCCACACCGGGGATACGCATGGCTGGCAGTAGGCTTCGTCTTCCCGAATGACCAGAAGATCACGAATCGCCTGGCGCGTTTCCTGCTGGCGCGGATCGTCCGCCGGCCAGCCAAGCAGCGCCAGCGCTTCGTAGGCATTGACGATCGCCGGAAAGATGGCGCCGAGTCCGCCCGTACCGTTCAGACGCGGCACAATCCACTCCTCGGCCCGCTTGAGTGCGCGACGTCGCACGAACTTCGGAACCAGCGGCTCGAGCGTGCGGCCTATCTTGTCGAGCACGAGAAACACGCGCCCCAGCACGGAACGCACCTGGAAGTAATGCTTCTCCTCTTCCGGCGGCACGGTGAACAATTCACGCACGTGCAAGTCGTCCGGATTCACGGCACGCGCCTTGAGCGAGCAGAGAATCGCAAGCGGCGTCATCACGGTGCGCGACCAATAAGACACCTTGAGCAGATGAAACGGACACCAGCGCGGTAGCAGCACGAATTCGACCGGCACGAACGGCACCGCACGCCACGGTACCTCACCAAACATTGCCAGCGCGATGCGGGTAAAGACATTGGCGCGCGCCGCGCCGCCGCGTTGCAGGATCGCCTCTCGCGCGGCCCGCATGTGCGGCGCATCGATGTCATCGCCAACCAGCTTCAGCGCGAAATAGACCTTGACGCTGCAACTGATGTCCAGTTCGCCGCCGCTGTACAACGGCCAGCCGCCGTGCGTGTCCTGGCAGCGGCGCATGTAGGTGGCGAGCCTGGCTTCCAGCTCCGGCTCGCGCTCACCCAGGTAGCGCAACATGAGGATGTACTCGGCGGAAATGGTGCAGTCGGTTTCGAGTTCGTAGCACCAGTGCCCGTCTGCATGCTGCCGGGCGAGAATCGCCTCGCGCGCGGCCGCGATCGCCGCGTCCAGTCGATCGCTGGAAATCGTTTCAGACGCCGCCGCGTCCACGACAGTGCCTTCGTCTTGTCTCGACATACCGTACATAATCGATCCGGCTGATTTTAGCGTTGGACGGCGTGCGGCGTCAGCGGAGCGGCATAGGCGGCGCCATGCAGCGCGGCCGGCGACCAGTCGGGCGCGATCGGCTGCAACGGCAAGTCGCGGGCGAGACGGGCAAACCAGCGGCGCAGCACGCGATCATAGGTGGGAAACAGGCGTGTCACGATCACGGTGTTCTTGACCGCGCGCCGCGAAATTTTCACTTCGTTGCCCGACTTGAAGTCAGGGCAGTCGTGAATCGACTGCAGGGTCCGGACCGCGAGGCCCAGCGCAATCAGGCAAAAGCGGCGAATGCCGACTTCCTCTTCCGGAATCAGCAAAGTGTACTCGAACGCGTTGCGCAGGTGGCTGTGGGCAATGCTGATAAGACTGGCGTAGGCGTTGCCGAATCCCGGCTGATAGGAATCGCGGCTGACTTCGCCGAGTTCGACGCCGTTGGCCTTGAACACGTCGCGCGGCATCCAGCAGACGCCCCGGTCGTGATCCTCCCAGAAGTCCTTGAGGATATTGGTCATCTGCAGGCCCTGGCCGAACGACACGCCCAGATTCGCCATCGCGTCGCGATGACGGGCGGTTTCGGGCGAATAGTCGCAGAACAGTTCCGTCAGCGTTTCGCCGACCACCCCGGCAACGTAATAGCAATACTGGTCGAGCGAGCGCAGGTCAGGCAGGCCATTGACGCTCGCGTTGCGCTCGTAGCGTGGCATGCCTTCGCACATGATTGTCAAGCAGCGCGTCAGCGCCGCGCGCTGCGCCTTGTTGAACGTTTGCGTCACGCGAATGATCGCGGGTGTGTTCGCGACCAGGTTCTTCTCGGCATCTAGCGCATCGGTGACGAGCAACGGGGTCAGCTCATCGGCGAACGCCTGCGGATCGGCCGTTCCCGCGACCACGGCCACGAACCACTCATGGTAATGCCGCTTTCGCTCCGCCGTCAGACTCGATTCGTCCTCGATCGTGTCGGCGATCCGGCACAGCAGATACGCGTTCGTCACCACCCGCCGCAACGCTTCCGGCAATTGCGGAATCGTCAGCGCGAAAGTTCGGGAGACGCCGGTAAGGATTTCATTCTGGTAGCGCTCCGGATCACTCGCAAGGTCCGCAGCGTCGGCAGACTCGTTCATGGCGTTTGCTCCGTCGTTATTCTGGCTGCTCCGCAAATATAGCAAATTTCCGCCCGCGGGACTCGAAGCCGGCATGCAGACGAGTATGGTTAAACATTTGAGGCGGGGGATGCAACCGCGGGGAAACGCGGACTTCTGGACACCGGCCCGGCTTGGGGCTACGCTTGCGCGCCCATGACACCCTTTCAAGACCGTATCCCCGCCTACCTCTCCCGCGTCGAAGATGCCCTTGACGCCCGCCTGCCGGCCGCGGATGCGGCACCCGAAGCGCTGCACTCCGCCATGCGCTACTCGGTTCTGGGCGGCGGCAAGCGCATCCGGCCGCTGCTGTGCTATGCGGCCGGCGAAACGCTTGGCATCGGCCCGGGCGCGCTTGATGATGCTGCCTGTGCGGTCGAGCTGATTCACGCCTTCTCGCTGGTGCACGATGACCTGCCGGCGATGGACGACGACGAATTGCGCCGCGGCCGCCCGACCACGCACAAGGCTTTCGACACCGCCACCGCGATCCTGGCCGGCGATGCGCTGCAAACGCTTGCGTTCAACGTGCTCGCGCGCGGCAACGGGCCGGGCCGGCTCGGAATGCTGCGCATCCTTGCCGACGCGACGGGGTCAGAAGGCATGACAGGTGGTCAGGCAATGGATCTGGCTGCTGAAGGCCGCGAGATTTCATTGGCGGAACTCGAAACCCTGCACCGGCGCAAGACCGGCTGTCTCATTCACTCGGCCGTCGCGATGGCCTGCTGTGCCTGTCCGTCGCTCGATGTCGATCGGCGGGGACACCTGGACCGATTTGCCGCCAACATCGGTCTTGCGTTTCAGATTCGTGATGATGTGCTTGATGTCGAGGGGGATACTGCTGTCATTGGCAAGACGCAGGGGGCTGATGCGGCGCATGGCAAGTCTACTTATCCGGCGTTGATGGGATTGGATGCTGCGCGGCAGCATGCCGATGAGATCTACGAATCCGCATTGGCTGAGTTGGAGGCGTTTGGAGGCGCCGCCGAGCCGCTGCGGTGGATGGCGGAGTTTATTGTTCGGCGGGATCGCTAGAGGGGTTTTGTGCCGCCTGCGGCGGCGGGCTGATTGGGCGGGGGTGTCGACCCCCTACGGCGAGTTACTTTCCTTACGGGGAAAGTAACCAAAGCCACTGCTCATGGCGCTTGGTCCAAAGTGCATCCCTGCACTTTGGACTTCCCGAAGATCGGGCTGAAAAAGGGGGGCCGGAACATAACTCAGCCGTCCATGGCTTCGGACAATGTTCCTTGTT
>DASSNE010000008.1:0-16462 GCA_035688265.1 Gammaproteobacteria bacterium | reverse complement strand
CAGCGCTTTGCCTTCGGCTTCCTTCAGACTCCACCTCGCGATGGACGCCCTTGCCGTTCGGCTAACACTTCCCCTTGCCGGGTGTGTAGAGGACTTTCACCTCCTAGCGGGTGCGCCCTGCCGGGCGCACCACAAAAAAGCCGCCGGTGGTAGACCGGCGGCTCAAGGTTTGTGGATGAGGGACCGATTGCTCGGCCCGCCCATCCTTTCTTGTTATTCCGACTTAGAGGAAGTCGTACTCTACGCTGAAGCGGAAGTACTGCGGCTGCTGATACGCGTATGGCGCCAGCCAGGACGGCAGCGGAACGCCGTCTGAGTTCTCGTACGTCTGGTTCAGCAGGCTCGGGTTCTGGAAGTTGAACACATTGACCACTGACACGCCCAGCCGCAGGCCCGGCGCCCAACTCGGCATGTAGTGAATGGCAAGATCCAGAGAGTAGTTCCGCGGACCGCGTCCCATCGAGCCACGTGGCACGACCACCGCCAACTGCGGCGGGGCGCCGTTCAAGTGGCAGTAGTGCGAGTCGTTACCGTAGTAATGCGCGAAACCGCCGAGGGCTGCATCCTTCAGGCCAAAGCAGCTCAGCGGGCCACCGCTCGAGTAATGGAAATTAAGGCCCAACTGCCATTCCGGCGTAAAGTTGTAGGCACCGAACACCTTAAGCACCCAACGGCGGTCGTTCGGCAGGTCGCCGGTGGCGCCCTCCGTCAGACCCGGGAAGTCGAACGCTTCGGTAAGACCAGCGTCAACCTGACCGATGTCGGAGAGCACATAGCCCTCTTCGTTGCCGTAGTTGTGCGACCAGGTCAAGGACCCATTGAGGAACCACTTGCCGTCGAACGCACGTTCGAACAGGAACTCGACCGCGTTGTAGTAACGCGTGGCTTTCGGCACACCGATCGCGGACGCCGGAATGTCGTAAGTCCCCGACTTGCCGTCCGGGAAGGTCACGCCGATGCTGGCGTCGTATCCCGGGTTCAGCAGAATACAGCCGGGCAGAGAGGCCGAAACATCTTCAGGCGTTTCGCCCGACTTCTGCGCGACGTACTGTACTGCACCAAAGGACGGATACGGGAACGTGCAGACATCGTCCATACCCGCCTTCAAGTTGCGACGGATGGCGCGAATGCCCAACGACCACTGCGTGCCCGAGATCCGCTGCTGCGCACCAATGATGTATTCATCCTCGTACATCGGCTTGATGTTGCTGGCGACCACGGACTCTACATTATTCAACTGCCCCATGGCACCATTTTCGTATTCGACCGGCATTGGCCCGAATTGCTTGGCGCCGATCGGCTCGCCGGTGGCCTGGTCGATACCCGTGAAGGTGTAGTACTGGTAGTAATCCAGCTCCGCACCTGCCAGGCGCACGTTGCTATCACCCGACGGCGCGATGTAGTACCGACCGGCGTTAGCGTACACCTTCAGGCTGGAATCGCCGAACACGTCCCAGGACAGGCCCAGGCGCGGCGCGATCTTGTTGTTGACGTCAATATAGGCTTCACCCGCCGGATTATCGTTTTCATACGACATGGCACGGGCGCCATAGCGGAAGTAGAAGTTGCCGATGCGCCAGTTATCCTGCAGATAGATAGCCCGCGTATAGGTGTTGAAAGACGCCGCGTCAACAAATACGCGCCGACGCACGTAGTCGGAGCAACCAGGTATTGGATCACCAGATGCGATCTTGCAATCCTTTGTCGGCGGGAAATAAATCCACGTATAACCGGCCTGACCAGCAAGTGTCGGGCCAGGCGGCATCGGGCCTGAATAGTGGGTGTGAACGTTGCCGAAGAAGGCTTCCTTGTCGTAGCCGAACGTCACGTCATGGTTGCCGATCTGCCATTCGCCGTCGATTCGCAACTGGTGGCGAGCGTCGAAGTCAGTTGTGCCCGCGTACACCTGATGCGCAAAGCAGCCGATCTGGATCGCCGTGCCGCTACGCTCGTCGTAGGCGGCCGGGCAATTGATAGTCGGGGAACTCTGGCCGTGGTCGAACCTCACATAGCCCCACAACGCGGAGATGTTGAAGTCCGCCGTCGGAGTCAGCGTATATTTACCGATATACGCGCTGGAGCCGACGTTGTTGTTGTACGGCGCATCGGTCGATGCATCGGCCCAGTTGCTGTTCGGTACCACCAGGTCGTACTGGTCGTAGTCGTCCTCTTCCTTGGCGTTGAATGCCGTCAGTTCCAGCAGGTTCGCGTCGTTGATCTGCCAGTCGATCTTGGCCAGCCCCTGCGGGCTGTTTGACTGACCACGCGTGTACAGCGTGGAGCTGTAATCGTCGGTGACGTCTTTCGTACCCTGGTACAGGGCATAGAAAAACAGGTGGTCCTTAATGATCGGCCCACTACCGTAGACGTTGTAACGGAAATGATTTTGGTTATCGTCGCTGCGACGTGCGTAGTACTGCAGGTATTGGCCCTCATCGACGTCCTTCGTCGTGGGATCGTCGAGAACCCTGATAACGGAGTCCGGGGAAGAGGCATGCAGCCCGCGCGGCCGCCAGAAAATGTTGGCGCCGGCGTGGAACGTGTTGGTGCCGCTCTTCGTAACGACGTTGAGGATACCGCCCAAGGCTGCGCCATAGGCCGCGTTCAAGCCGCCCGTCTTGACCTGGAACGTCTCCAGCGCCTCAAACGGCGGCTGAGCAAAATTGACGAAGTTCAGGCTGTCGGTGACATTCAGACCGTTCAGGAAATATGCATTCTCGGCCGCCGAAGCGCCGCCGAACGAATTCGTCTCAACCCCGAGCGTCGGGCTGGACTGCAGCGTCGTCGGTGCCAGTAAGGCCACGTCGGTCTGATTGCGAGCAACCGGCAGCTGTTTGAACTGCTGGGAGCTAATGACCAGTGACGTGTTGGAAGTAGTGACGTCGATCGGGTTGATCGCGCCGCCGACAACCTGGATGGTGCCGAGCTGCTGCGCTCCGCCTACAAATGAGACGTGAGCCGACGTGTTGATCTGGACCTGAACGGTCCTGCTCGCGACGACGTTGCCGTCCTCCATCTCCTGCACGGTGTAGGTTCCCGGCGGCAGGGCAACAAAAGTAAAGTGACCGTCGTTGCCGACAGTCGCGGTGCGAGTCAGACCCGCCTGGTTGGTGGCGGTAATGGTCGCGCCGGCCGTAGCCTCGCCATACATACCACCAGACGTCCGGTTCGCCGCCCACGCGCCTGTGCTGACGCCCATAGCGCCCAACGCAAACGACAGGACGAGCGCACCTAAGACGCTGCGTCTGTTAAATCGTTTCATTTAGAAATACCCCCTCCAGCCGTCGCTGCGCCCCGGCCGAAGAAATGTTTACCCCTTAACAGCCGGCGCAGCCAGCTGGAGAACGTGGACACGTACTGCCACTCCACCGTTCCCTTCAGGAAAGCCCCATCAGCCGTGCAGGCGAAACCTGCACGGCTGTTTTGGCAACTTCCAGCAGCGACCGTAGTTCAGAAACAACAGAATGTCAACCCTTTGTCGTAAATCAATTTGCCGCCTTCGGCCTCAGGGCGTACAGGCCGGCCTTCGCGAACTGAAACACGATGCTTTCGCTCTGTTGCACTTTTACCACATGCGCAACGGCTAGTTCAGGAAGGATTCGATCCGCTGCCGTACCCGAAGCCCTGAAAGCTGCTTTCGCACTTGCTCTGGATATCCGGATAATGATCCGACAACTTGATTATCTGATCGTACGTTTTCCCATTGATGAGCACTCTGAGCGGCGGCGGTGGCGTACTCGTATCGCCGTCCGGATCAAGCATCCCCGATTGCTCGGCGTGGTGCAGTCGCAGAAGGGCGTGATGCAGCATGCACTGGTCGCTGTCCGAGTGCGCCCGATACATCGCCATCAAGGTCGATTTTGTTGAAGCCCGCGTACGCCCGTCGATGCGTAACGCCGATGCGCTCGCGGCCTGGGCCGATTGGCTCCTCGACTGGCCGGCGCCTTGGCTGGCACACCCCACGAGAGCCAAAGCCAAAATCCCGATAGATCCCAATATTAGCTGGATTTTCATACTTGCCTCCTAAATTTTGACTATCAAACACTCTCTCAGCAAGATGAAACATAACGCTGCAGGTATAGCTAATCAACTCCGCCTTATAATTGATCCCATGATCCGCCCCGCCACGCTCGACGACCTGGAGCCGCTGGTTCGCCTCGAAGAATGCTGCTTCGACAGCGACCGCCTGAGCCGCCGCAACTTCCGCTACCTGATCGGTCGTGGCAATGCGGCGCTGCTGGTCGATGTCGAACGGGATGAACTGCGAGGCTACGCGCTGGTGCTGTTTCGCACCGGAACCTCGCTCGCGCGGCTGTATTCGATTGCGGTGGCGCCGGAGCATCGTGGGGCGGGTCTTGCGCAGGCACTGCTGGAGCGTGCGGAGGATGTCAGCCGCGAGCGCGACTGCATTGCGATGCGGCTCGAAATTCGCGTCGACAACGCCGCCGCCGAGCGGCTGTATCGCAAAATGGGCTACCGGCCGTTTGGCACGTACCCCGATTACTACGAGGACCACGCCGACGCGTTGCGCATGGAGAAGTCGCTGATCGCGCATCTCAAGCCGGCGACGACGCGCGTGCCCTATTACGAACAGACGCTGGATTTCACCTGCGGCCCGGCGACGATGATCATGGCGATGCAGGCGCTCGACCCGGCGCTGGTGCCCAGCCGCAAGCTCGAGATTCGCTTGTGGCGCGAGGCGACGACCGTCTTCATGACGTCCGGCCACGGCGGCTGCGGACCCTACGGCATGGCGCTGTCGGCATGGCGCCGGGGCTTCGATGTCGAAATTTTCGTCAACGACAAAAGCGCGCTGTTCGTCGATTCGGTGCGCAATCCGGAAAAGAAGGCGGTGATTCGGCTCACACAGGAGGATTTCCTCGACGAGATCCGCGAAAGCGCGATCCGGGTGCACTACCATGCGCTGAACCTGCGCACGATGCAGACCCAGTTCGAAGCCGGCGCGATTCCCGTGGTGCTGATCAGCTCATATCGAATCTACCGCGAGAAGTTTCCGCACTGGGTGACAGTGACCGGCTTCGACGACCGCTTCGTCTACGTGCATGACCCCTACGTCGAGTACGACAAGCACAAGGGCCCGCTCGACTCGATCAACATGCCGATTCTGAAGCGCGAGTTCGAAGGCATGGCGCGTTACGGCAAGGCGGCGCAACGCGCGGCGCTGGTGATACGAAGACGCGTTGAATGAAGCACAACATTTTTCCGTCATGCCAGCGAAGGCTGGCGTCCAGTCAGAATGAGTGCGGCCGAAGGCCGCGACTGATTAGACTGGATTCCTGCCTACGCAGGAATGACAAGATTTAGAAGGCACGGCTTCGGATGTCCAATACGATCATCGTCGTTGAAAACAAAAACGACTGGCACGAAAGCTTTCCCCAATTGCGTGTCGTGACCGCGAAGGAATACCTTTCGGGCGGAGAGCTGCAAACGCAGCGCGGCCTCAAGATCATCAACCTGTGTCGCGGCTACGGCTACCTGAGCGTCGGCTACTATTGCTCGCTGCTCGCCGAGGCGCGTCGTCACCGCGTGATCCCGAGCGTGCGCACCATGTCGGAACTGAGCCGCAAATCGCTGTATTCGCTCGATGCGTCCGACCTCGACGAACTGGTGCACAAACGCCTCAAGCGATCGGTGCGCGAACACTTCGATCTGTTCCTGTTTTTCGGACGCTCACCCGATCCGCGTTTCGAAGACATCGGCCGTCAGATCTTCGAAATGTTTCCGTGCCCGCTGCTGTACGTCGAGTTCCGCAAGGACCCGGAATGGCACATCACGCGTATCCGGCCGGTGTTTCTGAACCAGCTCAAGCCGGCACAGCACGAGACGTTCGCGGAGGCGATCGACGCGCAACTGAACCGCCGCTGGCGCGCGCGGCGCACGCCCGCGAGCGCGCGCTACGATCTCGCAATTCTGTACAACCGTGACGACCCGCTGCCGCCGTCGGACATGAAGGCGATCCACAAATTCGAGCGCGTCGGCAAGAGCCTCGGCTTCGACATCGACGTCATTGCCAGGAAGGATTACGCGCGCCTCGCCGAGTACGACGCGCTGTTCATCCGCGAAACCACCCGCATCGACCACTACACCTATCGCTTCGCGCGCAAAGCGGAAAGCGAAGGCATGGTCGTTATCGACGATCCCAATTCGATTCTGAAGTGCACCAACAAGGTTTATCTCGCCGAACTGTTGCGCGCCAACCGCGTGCCGCGCCCGAAGACGCTGATTTTGCAGAAGGGCGTAACGGAGACGATCGACGACACGTTGAGCTGGCCGGTCGTGCTGAAGATCCCCGACGGCTCGTTTTCACGCGGTGTTCACAAGGCGAAGGATGCGGCCGAGTTCAAGACGTTGACGGCGCAGTTGTTCAAGGAATCCGATCTGATTCTCGCGCAGGAATATGTTTATACTGCGTTCGATTGGCGCATCGGCATTCTCAACCGCCGGGCGATTTTCGCGTGCCGGTATTTCATGTCGAAAAACCACTGGCAGATCGTCAATCACAAGGCCGGCGGCCGGTTTACCGAGGGTGGCTTCGAAACACTCCTGGTCGAGGACGCGCCCGCCGAGGTGGTCGACGCCGCGCTCAAGGCGGCCAACCTGATCGGCGACGGGCTTTACGGCGTGGACATCAAGCAGCATGACGGCAAGCTGTACGTGATCGAAGTCAACGACAACCCGAACATCGACGCGGGCATCGAAGACAAACTGCTCGACGAGGCGCTGTACCGCACGATCCTGCTCGAGTTTGCCGCACGCCTCGATCGCAAGCGGCAGGCCTGATGGCCTTAAAACGCTTCACCAATCGATGGCTCGACCGGCTCTGGGGTATCGAAACGGTCGATCTGCCGTGGTATCAGCGCGTGCCGATCAACATTACGCGCATCGGCTTCGTAGTGGCGCGCGACGCGCTCGAGGGACAACTGACCCTGCAGGCGATGAGCCTCGTCTACACGACGCTGCTTGCGCTGGTGCCGCTGATCGCGCTGAGCTTTTCGCTGCTCAAGGGCTTCGGCATGCACAACGTGCTGGAGCCCGCGCTCTACCAGTTCCTCGCGCCGCTCGGCACTAAGGGCCAGCAGCTCGCCGACCAGATCGCGTCCTTCGTCAACAACGTCAATGCGAGTGTGCTGGGCAGCGTGGGCGTGGTGCTGCTGCTCATCACCGTCATTTCGATGCTGCAGAAGGTCGAAGGCGCCTTCAACCGCATCTGGCACGTGCACCGGGCGCGGCTCCTGCTGCGCCGCTTCAGCGACTACCTGAGCGTGGTCATCATCGGCCCGGTGCTGACGGTCGGTGCGCTGACACTGACGGCAACGATCAGCAGCCAGAAGACCGTCGCGCACCTGACCAGCATCGAGCCGTTCGGCACGCTCGCGCTGATCGGCGCGCATGTTGCGCCCTACATCCTGGTGATCGGCGCGTTCACATTTATTTACGTCTTCGCGCCGAACACGCGCGTCCGATTCAAGCCGGCGCTGATCGGCGGCATCATCGGCGGCGCGCTATGGCAGACGGCCGGCCTCGCGTTTACGCTGTTCACCGGCTCGACGACGCGCGTGACCGCGATTTACTCCGGCTTCGCGATCGTCATTTTCTTCCTGATCTGGCTGTATCTCAGCTGGCTGATTCTGCTGATCGGTGCCGAGATCACGTTCTACGCGCAGAACCCCGACTTCGTCAGCCGCTACCACATACACCACTATCTCGGCAGCCGCCTGCGGGAAAAACTTGCGCTGCTGGTGATGGTTGCGATCGGCGGCACGTTTCATCGGCGCGAAACGCCGTTGTCGGTCAACGACCTGACGCACCGCACCCACGCCTCCGGCGACGCGGTCGCCAATGTGTGCGACCAGCTTTACGCCGCCGGTCTGTTGCTCACCGTCGAGGAACCGAAGCCCGGCTATGTGCCCGGACGCGACATGAGCGACATCCCGCTCGCCGAGATATTGATGGCGGTGCGCCATTACGAGCCGCAGCCGGGCACCGGCGAGCGCGCCTTGCACTCGCTCGCGGCGGTCGACCGGATTGCGAACGCCGTCGATCGTGCCATTACCGCCACGGCCGAACCGAAAACACTGCGGGACCTGGTGCTGGAGATCGAGAATGAAAAACTGGATGCCGGCCTGCGCTGGTACGATGAAACGGACCGACGACGCCATGAACAATAAACTCGACATCGACTACGTCCGCAGCCGCTTTCCGGCACTCGCCGACGGCTGGGCCTACTTCGACAACGCCGGCGGCACGCAGGTGCTGGACAGCGTGATCGAGCGCGTCGCCGATTACATGAGCACGTCGCCGGTCCAGATCGGCGCGACGTATGCGGTATCGGAACTGGCGACGCAGCGGCAGGACGAGGCCGCCGCGACGATGGCCGCTTTCATCAACGCGCGTGAGCCGAGCGAAATCGTTTTCGGCCCGTCCAGCAGTGTGATGATCGGCCGGCTCGCGCGAGCGCTGCTGCCGCGACTCGAGCCGGGCGATGAAATTGTCGTGACGGATCTCGACCATGAGGCGAACATCACGCCATGGCGGCTCCTGGCCGCGGCCGGTATCGAAATCCGCGAGTGGCAGGTGCGACCGGAGACGTATCAGCTCCACGTTGAAGATCTCGCGCCGCTGCTGACCGCGCGCACGCGTCTGGTGTGCTGCCCGCAGGCGTCGAACGTCATCGGCAGCCTGACACCAATCGCCGATATCGTGCGCTTCGCGCATGAGTACGGCGCGGAAGTCTGCGTAGACGGTGTCGCCGCGGCGGCGCATGGCGCGATCGATGTCAGGGCGACCGACGTAGATTACTACGTCTTCAGCACCTACAAGGTGTTCGGGCCGCATCTGTCGGTGCTCTACGGCAAGCGCGACAAGCTGCGCGCGCTGGCCAACCTCAACCATGACTTCTTCGACGCCGACGCGGTGCCGCTCAAGCTGCAGCCCGGCGGCGCCACGCACGAGCTGGTCTGGGGCACGACCGGTGTGGCGGCCTATTTCTGCGACCTGGGCATGCGGCTCGGCATCGCATCGGATGCGCCCTTGCGCGCGCACGTCGAAGCCGTGGGCGTGGCCTTCGCCGCGCACGAACGCACCCTCGCCGCCCGGCTGCTCGATTACCTGAACGGCAAGCCCGACGTGGCGGTCGTCGGCGACAGGCAAGCCGGTGACGGTCGGCTGCCGACTGTATCGTTCACCGTCGCCGGGCGCGATTCCGGCACCATCCCGCCGCAGCTCGACCCGCACCGCGTTGCAGTCCGCTACGGTCATTTTTATGCGAAGCGGCTGATCGACCACCTCGGCCTCGCCCCCCAAAACGGCGTGGTGCGGGTGTCGATGGCGCATTACAACACGCACGATGAAGTGAACCGGTTGATCGAATGTCTTGAGCGGGTGTTGTAAGCTGATGGCATGTCGAAACAAAGCTTTCTTACCAACCAATTCCTGATCGCGATGCCGACCCTCGGCGATCCCAACTTCCACGAAACGGTCACGTGGATCTGGGCACACAACGCGGAAGGCGCCGCCGGCGTCGTCATTAACCGGCCGATGGAAATCACCCTTGGCGAGGTGTTTTCGCAACTCGATCTGGAAGTGACCGCCCCCGAAGCCGCGTCGCAGACGGTCTTCGCCGGCGGCCCGGTGCAGCAGCAACGCGGCTTCGTGGTTCACCGGCCGATCGGCGAATGGCAGGGCACGATGCAGGTGGCCGACGACATCGGCATCACCAGCTCACAGGATATCGTCGCCGCGATGGCGCAGGGCAAGGGGCCGGAATACAGCCTGTTCGCGCTCGGCTGCGCCGGCTGGGGGGCCGGCCAACTCGAAGCGGAATTCGCCGCCAATGCCTGGCTGACTGCGGCGGCGGACGCGTCGCTGCTGTTCGAGACGCCGCCGGCCGAGCGCTGGCGCGCGGCCGCACGGCTGATCGGCATCGACATCAACATGATTTCCGGCGATGCCGGGCATGCATGACCTCTATCCCGCCTCCGCCCACTACCGCTCTTGCATTCGATTTCGGTCTGCGGCGCATCGGCGTTGCGGTCGGTCAGAGCGTGACACAAACTGCCGGCGGGCTGGGCATCGTCGCCGCCCGGGACGGCGAGCCGGACTGGGCGGCGATCGAGCGGTTGGCGGCGGATTGGCACCCGCAAGCACTGGTCGTCGGCCTTCCGTATAATGCCGACGGCAGCGAGCAGCCGCTGACAGCGCGGGCGCGCGATTTTGCGCAAGCGCTGGGCGAGCGCCTCGCTCTGCCGGTCTCCCTGGTGGACGAACGCCTGTCGTCGCACGCAGCCGAAGCGGAGCTCAAGAGCGAGCGCCAGGTCGGTCGGCGGCGGCTGCGCAAGGGCGACATCGACAGCCGCGCGGCGCGGCTGATTCTGGAATCGTGGCTGCGAGAGCTTGATTAAACCATCACCTCAATTCGACGCGCAGGGGCGCCTGCGCCACCTGCTGACGCTCGACGCCATGCCGGCGGCGGAGATCGAAGCGCTGCTGACGGCCGCCGAGTCGCTGGTCGCAGCGCCGGGCGAGGCGGCGAACTATCCGCCGGCGCTCGACGGGCGCACCGTTGCGATGCTGTTCTTCGAACCCAGCACGCGCACGCGCTGCTCGTTTGAGCTGGCTGCCAAACGGCTTGGCGCGCAGGTCGTCAATCTGGGCGCTGCCGGCTCGTCCACGGTCAAGGGCGAATCGCTGACCGATACGCTCTACACGCTTGAAGCGATGAACGTCGATCTGCTGATCGTGCGGCATCGGGACACGGGCGTATGTGCGAAGCTGGCCGCGCTGGCCGGGCCGCACACGGCCATCATCAATGCCGGCGAGGGCCGGCGCGATCATCCGACCCAGGGCCTGCTGGACACGCTGACGATCCGGCAGCACAAACCCGATTTTGCCAACCTGCGCGTCGCCATCGTCGGTGACATTGCCCATTCGCGCGTCGCCCGCTCGACCGTTGCAGCCTTACGGACGCTCGGGGTGCCTGATCTGCGCCTCGTCGGCCCGGCCGAATGGCTCCCGGAGCACGACGCGGCGTTCGGAGACGCAGCGCAGTTTACGCAACTTGAAGAAGGCATCGCCGATGCGGATGTGGTGATGGCGCTGCGCATTCAGAAAGAGCGCATGCGAAGCGCCGAGCTGCCGGACTTCGCCAGCTATTTCGCCCGCTATGGGCTGACTGAAGCGCGCCTCGGGGCCGCCGCACCCGATGCGATCGTGATGCACCCCGGGCCAATGAATCGCGGCGTCGAAATCGACGATGAAGTGGCCGACGGTTGGCGTTCGGTCATCCGCGAACAGGTCCGCCTCGGCGTCGCCGTGCGTATGGCCGTCATGCTGCGGCTGCTCGAAAACAACCCGCACCCGCACGACATGATATGAATTCGAACCGCAATTCCATCCTGGTCGAGGAAGCCAAGGTACTGAGCCAGGCGGCGCACCCGGGCGACCAGTACATCATGCGCTTCAAGGCGCCGCAGATTGCCGCGCGCGCCCAGCCCGGCAGCTTCGTGCACGTGAGTTGCGACCCGGCGCTGCCGATGCGCCGGCCGATGTCGGTGATGCGGGTCGATGCCAAGATCGGCTGGATCGACGTGCTCTACAAGGTCGTCGGCGACGGCACGCGGCTGCTCGCGCGCCAGCAGGCAGGCGACCTGCTGAGCATCATGGGCCCGATCGGGCGGCCGTTCGAGCTGCATCCCGAGCGCCCGCGGCCGCTGCTGATCGGCGGCGGCGTCGGCATGCCGCCGATGATTTTCGTCGCCGATGCGCTGCGCAACGACGACCGGGCCGACTGGCGGCCGCTGGTCGTGCTGGGTTCCGAAGTGCCGTTTCCGTTTCGCAGCCGGCCGTCGGCAATCATGGTGCCGGGCATGCCGGATGGCGTGATCGCCGCCATGCCGCAGCTCGAAGATTGGGGCGTGCCCAGCCGCCTTGCCAGCCTGTCAGGCTTTCCCGGCTGCTACGAAGGTTACGCGCCGGACCTCGCGCGCGTCTGGCTCGCGAGCCTGGACGACGCGGCACTCAGCGAAATCGAAATCTTCGCCTGCGGTCCCACGCCTATGCTCAAGGCGACTGCGCATCTCGCACAGGAATACGACCTGCCCTGCCAGGTGTCGCTGGAGGAATTCATGGCCTGCGCGGTCGGCGGCTGCGCCGGCTGCACGGTGCTGGTGGAAACGGCGAGCGGCCCGGCGATGAAGCGCGTGTGTGTGGACGGGCCGGTGTTTGAAGGCAAAACGGTTTTTCCGCTGCCTCCAGCAAAGGGCTGAGTGCTAAGGACTTAGGACTGAGTAGAAAGAACGGTTCTTTTCTTCACTCCGTCCGCCCTAATCACGTTTCGCTGCTCGCCTCGCCCTTCCTGGCCGGCACCATGATCTTCGCGAAGATAATCCCCAACTCGTAAAGCGCGTACATCGGTACCGCCAGCAGCGTCTGCGAGACGACGTCCGGCGGGGTCAGCAGCATGCCGACGATGAATACGCCGATCAGCACGTACGGCCGGTTCTTCTTCAGCCAGTCGATCTTGACGATACGGGTCCACACCAGCAGCACCGTCGCGACCGGGATCTCGAACGCGAAACCGAATGCGAACAGCAGCGCGAACACGAAGTCAAGGTAGGCGTTGATGTCCGTCATCACGGTGACGCCCTCGGGCGCCGCGTGCGCGAAGAAACCGAACATCATCGGGAACACGACGAAATACGCGAATACCATGCCGGTGTAGAACAACACGGTGCTCGATGTGAGCAGCGGCAGAACCATGCGCCGCTCGGAGCGGTACAGGCCCGGGGCCACGAACGCCCACATCTGGTAGAGCAGGATCGGCACCGCGATGAAGATGGCGGTGACCAGCGCCAGCTTGACCGGCGCGATGAACGGGGAGGTCACCTGCGTCGCAATCATGTGGCTGCCGGCCGGCATCTGGTCGATCAGCGGAATCGCAATCCAGGTGAACAGCCGGTTGGCGAACGGCACCAGCGCGACGAACACGATGATGACGGCGATGATCGCGTACATCAGCCGCCGGCGCAGTTCGAGGAGGTGCGAGAGCAGCGTGCCGCTTCCCAGCGTTTCTTCCTGTTCAGCCATCGCGGCTGGCGGTCTCGCGTTTGGATTCTATGGTGGCGGGCGGCGGCTCGGCCGGCAACGTCTTGTTCTTTTTCTGCTCCTCAAAATTGATTTCTTCTTCAAGCTGCGCCTGCAACGAACGCGCCATCGCCCGCCCGCGCGCGGCGAACCGCCCCAGCTTGCGCGCAAGGTCGGGCAGCCGTTCGGGGCCGAACACGACCACCGCCAGCACAAAGATGAGGACCAGCTCCCAGAAGCCGATGTCGAACATGCCGAGTCCCGGCGACTGTTACTGCTTGTGGGCGGAGCTGGATTCGGTGTCGGCCTGCCGATCGGCCGCGGTGAATTGTGCGTCCTGCTGGGCCGGCACTTCATCGTCCTCGTGCATGGCTTTCTTGAAGCTCTTGATCGCCTTGCCGACGTCGCCGCCTACGTTCGCCAACCGCTTGGTGCCGAAGATGACGATGGCGATCGCCAGAATGAGGAGTAGTTCCCAGATACCGATTCCGTCAAACATGATGTCTCCTGACCGCGCCCCAATTGGCGGCGATCGAGACCTATTGTACTACTAAGGGGCCTTTATTCCGACAAGGAGCCCACTAATTGCTGGGCTTCACCGAGATCGAGGCGACCCTCGTAGAGCGCCCGCCCAAGGACGGCACCCATCACGCCGTCGTCGCGCGCCGCGCAAAGATTGCGGATGTCGTCGAGGCTGGCGATGCCGCCGGCGGCGATTACCGGGATCGCGATTTCCCGCGCGAGCGCTGCGGCCGCGGCAGCATTGACGCCGTTGTGCTTGTCGTTGCTGTCGAGATCGGTGAGCACCACGGCCGCGACGCCGTCGCGTTCGAAACGCTGCGCGACCTCGATTACGTCGTGATTGGCGAGCTTGGACCAGCCGTCGGTCGCGATCTTGCCGTCGCGGGCGTCGAGACCGACGATGACGTGCCCGGCGAATTCGATGCACAGGTCGCGCACGAAGTGCGGCGTGCCGAACGCGCGCGGCCCCAGGACGACGTAATCGGCGCCGGCCGACAGCCATGCCTCGACGCCATCCTCGTCGCGCAGGGCGCCGGCGACCTGCAACTCCAGGTCCGGGTGGCGCGCCACGATTTCGCGGATCACCTCGGCGTTCGCAAGCCCGCTTTCGGCGCCGTCGAGGTCGGCGATATGCAGGCGCCGCGCGCCCGCCTCCACCCAGCGATCGGCGACGGCCGCGGCATCACGCTCCTCGGTGCACACGCATTGGCCGTCCTTGAGGTCAATGGACGGGATCAGCAACATGATCGGAATCCCCAAAACATCAGACTAAGGTCGTCGTAGCTATATCGAACGGAATCCGGTTCCCCCTAATATGCATGAAATCGGCGCGGCTGTCTCCCCGGCAGCAAGTTCCCATCAGGCGTGCGTCTGCAGCCAGAAAGTGACCGGGCCGTCGTTGACCAGCCGCACCTGCATGTCTGCGCCGAAGCGGCCGCATGCCGTCTTCGCGTGCCGCGCGGCGATCGTTGCCGCCAGTCGCTCGAACAGCCGCTCGGCCTCGGCCGGCGGGGCGGCAGTCGCGAAGCTCGCGCGCCGGCCCTTGCGCGTGTCGGCCGCCAGCGTGAACTGCGGCACCAGCAGGACGCCGCCGCCGATGTCGGTGACGTCGCGATTCATTTTGCCCGCGGCGTCGGCGAAGACGCGATAGCCGAGCAGCCGCTCCGCGAGCCGCGCGGCGGCGGCCTCGTCATCGTCGCGCTCGACGCCCACCAGCACCAGAATTCCGCGACCAATCGCGGCGATGTCCTCGCCATCGACAGCTACCGCGGCCTCGCCGACGCGCTGCAGCAGGCCGATCACGCCAGGCGGTCGGCCAGCGCATCAGTGGCGTTCAATAGCGCCGTCTGAATACCCGGCTCGCTGCTCGCATGGCCGGCGTCGCCGACGAATTCAAACCGCGCCTTCGGCCACGCGCGATGCAGCGCCCACGCCCCATCCGACGGGCAGACAACGTCGTAGCGGCCCTGCACGATGACGCCGGGAATATCGGCCAGCCGGTCGGCCTCCTCGATCAACTGGTTCGGCCGCATGAAGATGTTGTTGACGAAGTAATGGCACTCGATGCGCGCGATTGCGAGCGCGATGTCCGGGTCGGAGAAGAAGCTGACCACCTCGTCGCTCGGCAGCAGCGTCGAGCAGCGGCCCTCCCACAGCGACCACGCCTTGGCGGCGCGATGGCGGATTTCCGGATCTTCGGCCGTCAGGCGGCGGTAATACGCCTGCATCATGTCGCCACGCTCGGCCGCAGGGACAGGCGCGAGAAAGTCTTCGAAATAATCGGGGAAGATGTGGCTTGCGCCTTCCTGGTAAAACCATTCGAGGTCGGAGCGCCGGCACAGGAAAATGCCGCGCAGCGTCAGATCGAGCACCCGGTCCGGGTGCGCCTCGGCGTACGCAAGCGCCAGCGTCGAGCCCCACGAGCCGCCGAACACGGCCCAGCGGTCGATCCCGAGCATCTCGCGCACGGTCTCGATGTCGCTGACCAGTGCCTGCGTGTTGTTGTCCGTCAACTCCGCATGCGGCGTCGAGCGCCCGGAGCCACGCTGGTCGAACAACACGATGCGGAACCGCTGCGGATCGAAATAGCGCCGGTTGCGGGCCTCGCAGCCGCCCCCCGGACCCCCGTGCAGGGACACGATCGGGATACCGTGGGGGTTGCCGCACTCCTCCACGTAAAGATTGTGAATGTCGCTGACCTGAAGGCGGCGCGTGTCGTAAGGCTCGATCGCGGGATACAAATCTCGCATAGGGGCGCTCCGGGTGATTGATGAACCCCAGCCTAATTTGACAGTGCGGTTATATCAAGCGGCGGGTTATGATGGGCGCCAATGGAAGAATACGTCACCATTGCGACTTATGGCACGACGCCCCAGGCCGATATCGCGGTGGGGCGGCTGCGGGCCGAAGGCATCAAGGCGCGGCTCGTGGACGAGCATGTCGCCTGGATCGGCTATTCGCTCGCGGTGGGCGGGGTCAAGCTGCAGGTGCCGGAGCGCAATGTCGAAAGCGCAAAGCGGGTATTGGCGACGGATTATTCGGACCAGCTATAGTTGCTAGTCGTTAGTCGTTAGTCGCTAGTCGCTAGTCGTTAGCTACTAGCTACTAGTGTAGTGTTTCATGCTGTTTGGAACTTAAGCGCCTATTGGCGCGGATCACCTTCTGCAGGATGTCGCGAGCGCTCTTGGTCCAGATAAAAGGTTTGGGATTGTCGTTGTGATGTGCGACGTACTCGTCGATGGCAGTGATCAATTCGGCGACGCTGGTAAAGACACCGCGGCGCAACCGCTGATCAGTGAGATCGCGGAAGAATCGCTCGACCATGTTCAGCCACGATGCC
>DASSNE010000006.1:0-29783 GCA_035688265.1 Gammaproteobacteria bacterium | reverse complement strand
CAGAATCATGATGTAGACCTCGGGGTGCCCGAAGAACCAGAACACGTGCTGGTAGAGCACCGGGTCGCCGCCGCCACCGGCGAAGAAGAAACTGGTGCCGAAGTACTTGTCCATCAGCAGCATCGTGACGGCACCGGCGAGTACCGGCATCACCGCGATCAGCAGGAACGCGGTAATCAGCCACGACCACGCAAACAGCGGCAGCTTCATGAGCTTCATGGTCGGCGCGCGCATATTGAGAATCGTCGCGATGATGTTGATCGCGCCCGCGATCGAAGAAATTCCCATCAGGTGGATCGAGAACACCATGAACGGGAACGCCATGCCGGTCTGCATGACCTGCGGCGCGTAGTTGGTCCAGCCCATTGCCGGTGCGCCGCCCGGCATGAAGAAGGTCGACAACAGCAGCAGGAAGGCGAACGGCAGCACCCAGAAACTGAAGTTGTTGAGCCTGGGCAGCGCCATGTCAGGCGCACCGACCATGATCGGGATCATCCAGTTTGCGAGCCCGACGAATGACGGCATGATGACGCCGAAGATCATCACCAGGCCGTGCATCGTCGTCATTTCATTGAAGAAATATGGGTCGACGATCTGCATGCCCGGTTCGAGCAACTCGGTACGAATCACCATCGCGAACAGGCCGCCGATCAGGAACATCACGCCGCTGAAAATCAGGTACAGCGTGCCGATGTCTTTATGGTTGGTGGTCTTGATCCAGCGCATCCAGCCGCGCGCCGGACCCGCGTGTTCTTCGTGGGGAAGTTCTGCCGATACTGCCATAACGAGCCTCCTGCTCACTCGCAACAGCCGCGGAGTAACGAACTACTCTTACAGCCGGCGCTCCGCTCGCCGCCTTGATCCTGATCAAGGGTAGTCCTTTTTGACAGAATAATGAAGAGCGGGCCGTGCGGCCCGCTCCATGCCGACACCGGCGGCTATCAGGCCGCGGCGGCGGTGCGGCCGATTTCAACCTGCCAGGTCTCCGGCCCTTCCTCGACGTACTTCCACGAAAACGCGCCCTTGTGTTCGGCATCGAACTGGTAATACAGCGGCTTGGGGTCGTGGTCGTTGACCAGCAGAAAGCTCTCGCCGGGCGCGAGCTTGTGCCAGGTTTCGAAGATCGTCCGATGCCGTTCCATCGGGATCAGTTGGCGGACATCAAGCACTTTGGACATGGTTTTTCTCCTTCGGGTGGTTGGACTGAGTCAGCGAATGCAGCACGCCGTTCAGGCGCTCCGCCTCGCGCGGATGGGTGTCGCGCAAGGCCAGCCAGGCCTCGGCGGCGAACTTGCAGGCCTGGTCGCGTTCGGCCTCGCCGGTCTTGCCGAGCGCGAGGAGGCTGCGAACCAGCAGCTTGTTCAGGGATTTCAACGGGTCGGTTTTCATTCGGCGTCATCCGGAATCCGGAAGTGGGCCTTCGCCACCGGCGTCATCTTTTGCGCCGACCACGGCGGGTGCCAGATCAGATCGACTTCCACGTCGCTGACGCCGGGAATGCGCATGCCGCGGTCATAGACGCCGCGCATGATGTAGTCCTGCGCCGGGCAGCCCGGCGTGGTCATCGTCATGATGATCTGCACTACGCGGTCGTTGACGTGGCATTCGTAAATCAGCCCGATGTCGACGATGTTGTAGCCGAGTTCGGGGTCGATCACGTCGTGCATCGCGTCGAGCACGATTTCGGGCGTCGGCGGCGGCGCATCCGGCGGCGCTTCGACCTTGTCGGGAACCGCCGGCGCGGCTTCCGGCGGCGCCTCACCGGGCGCCGGCGTGGCGTCGCGTTTGGCATGGCCGAACATGCCGAGGACCGATTTCATCAGGCGGTACTCCGGCGGATCAACAGGTAGACACCGTCGTCGCGCTTGTCGACGCGGATCGCCGCGCCGCGCGCTTCGAGTTCCGGGTACAGGAACACCGGGTCGCGCTCGTTGATCGCCTGCAGCACTTCGCCCGGCGCCAGGTGTTCGAGCGCGTCGAGAATACGCATCAGCGGCTCCGGCGGGCCGAGGCCGCGGTTGTCGATAAAGGTACCGGGTGCGGGCCATTCCTCCCTGTCGTCGCCGGCGGAGGGAGACTTTACCGGCGACGCCATATCCCCTTGCGCCGCACCCGGCTTAAACAAAACTTCCCAGTCGCCCTTGCCGATGTGCTTCGCGCTGTGCCCGAAGCCTTTGCGGCCGAGAACCGCGTAAAGCGGCAGCGGCTCGAAGGTTGCCAGCAGCCTGAGCGGCTGCTCTGGCTTCAGTTCGCGCACCGCCGCCATGATGCGCGGCAGGGGCTCGCCGCCGTTGCGCAACTCTTCGCGCACGTCGAGCGTGAGGGGTTCAACTGCATTGACTGCATTCATCGAGTCATCTCCTTGTTGACGAAGTGCGTCGGCGCGGCTGGCGTCGTGGGCTGGCGCGTTGCGTAGTAGCCGCGCCAGGCACGCCAGTATTCGCGCATCAGCATCAAGGTGGCCGCGGCGGTAATTACCATGCCCGCCCGGAACAGATCGGGCCCGCGGCCAAACAGGGCCGGCGCGGCGAACGCCACGCCGGCAAAATAAACAATGAACCAGGGCGCGCCGCGACGCTCGGCGACGAGGTCCTGCACGCGCGGCACCGGGCCGCGGCCGAGCGATTGCCCGAAGCGGCCGATCCAGGTCAGGAACGGCACGATCTTGTAAAGCTGCGTCACGCCGAGGCCGCTCAGCCAGCCGAACAGCACCAGGAAAATCAGCACCGGCAGACGGGCGGCGAGCGTGCCGGTCGCGACGGCGGCGATGGCCAGGAGCATCGCGATCGCGAACATCGCGAATGCGCCGATCGCCGCCTTGTTGTGCAGCTCGATCGCTGCGCGCTTGCGGGTGCGATAGAGGCGTACGACATCGAAGAGATACAACCCGATCGCGACGACGACCAGCGCGTATCCCGCCAGTTCCAGCGCGTGCAGCGCCGCACCCGGCCGCCATAGCTGCGCCAGCCCGGCGACGAGCGCCAATGCGAAGCCGGCGGCACTCAGGTAATGCACCAGTTCGCCGACGAAGCCGCGCTCTTCCGGCGCCAGCATGAACATCGGCAGGAGCTTGTAGCTCACGCCGATCGCGCCGATCGTGAACCAGCCGCCGAGGCCGGCGAGGATGTGGTAGCCGACGCCGCCGACGAGCGGCGCAAAGTACGGCGCGACAGACGGGATCGTCAGCGCCAGCGCCATCAGCAGGCCGAGCGTGATGGCCGCGAGCAAAAATGCGAAAGCCGTGAGCACCATGCGCCCGGGCAGCGGCAGCGGCCGCGCCTGGAGGAGCGGCGCGGCGATGTCGCCGATCGCGATCAGCACGCCGATAATCACCAGCGCGCCGCCCGCCGGCAGGCAATGCGCGAGGACCGTCAGACCCTGGCCGAGGGCGACGAACCCGCAGATCATGCCGAGCAGACCGACTTCGACGCCGGCGAGCGTGGCCAGCGCGAGGTTCTGGCTCGGCAGCATTTTCGAAGTCATGACCGGGACGAACTGGAACAGCGCGCCGAGCATCAGCAGCAGCAGCCAGCCGATGGTGAGCAGGTGCACGGCGACCAGCGTGCCGGGTGCGGCCCAGGATTGTGCGGGCCAGCTGACGCCGGCCACCACCAGCGCCTGCGCTGCGATAAAATTCACCAGCGCGCAGCCGAAGAACGGCAGCGTCCAGCGCGACAGGCGATTGCTGATCATTCGCGGTTGTCGCAAACTTCGATAAGGCCGTCGCGCACGCGCACCGGGAACGAGTGCACGCCTTCGTAAGCGGGACCTTTCAGCGCTTCGCCGGTGCGAATCGAAAATTCCGCGAGGTGGCGCGGGCAGACGGCCCGGTCGCCTTCGACCCAGCCGCCGGAGATGTCGCCGCCGTCGTGCGTGCACACGTCTTCGATTGCGAAGTATTCGTCGCCCAGGTTGAAGATCGCCACGTCGGCGCCGTTGACTTCAATCACTTTGCTGCTGGCTTCGGCGATCTCGCCGACCGCGGCGGCCCGGATCCATTCGGACATCGCATTACTCCGGAAACAGGACTGATGCGACTGTAGGCGCCGGATGACAGAGTCGCCTTGACATACGTCAAGCGTGGCAAACCCTCGCGGGTTTAAGGTGGTCGGCACGAACGGAATTTTCAGCTTTCTTTGCGTGAACAACAGGAGAATCCAAATGGAACCCAGAATCGAATTCGCCAAAATCTCGCCCGGCGCTTACCAGGCAATGAGCGCGCTGCAGGCCGGCGTGGAGGCGAGCGGCCTTGAGCCCTCGCTGCTGGAGCTGGTGAAGTTCCGCGCATCGCAGATCAACGGTTGCGCATACTGCCTCGACATGCACAGCAAGGACGCGCGTGCGGCCGGCGAAACCGAGCAGCGGCTGTACGCGCTGTCCGCCTGGGAAGAGACGCCGTTCTTCACCGACCGGGAGCGCGCCGCGCTGGCCTGGACCGAGACGCTGACCAACATCTCCGAAACGCATGCGCCGGATGAAGCGTTCGAGGCCGCGCGGCAGCATTTTACCGACAAGGAACTGGTCGATCTGACGCTCGCCATTGTCGCGATCAACGGCTGGAACCGCTTCGCGATCGGCTTTCGTTCGGTGCCGGGGTCGTATCGGCGCAAAGGCTGACGGGCTGCCTTGATTTACGCCGGGGCGCGCAATAGGCTGGATTGACCGACGCGGCGGCCTGCCGCGATATCAACGCGAGAAGGATCTCATGGCCGATAACAAATCGCTCGACGAGTTGTGCATCAACACGATTCGCACGCTCGCCATGGACGCCGTCGAGGCGGCGCAATCCGGCCACCCCGGCACGCCGATGGCGCTGGCGCCGGTGGCTTACACGCTCTGGCAGCGCTTTCTGCGCTACGACCCGGCCGACCCGATCTGGCCCAACCGGGATCGCTTCGTGCTGTCGGTCGGCCACGCGTCGATGCTGCTGTATTCGCTGCTGCATCTGACCGGGGTCAAATCGGTCGATCCCGACTACGAGGTGCTCGGCGAGCCGGCCGTGTCGCTCGACGACATCAAAAACTTCCGCCAGCTCGGCAGCAAGTGTCCCGGTCATCCCGAGTATCACCTGACCTCCGGCGTCGAAACGACCACCGGACCGCTCGGCCAGGGTTGCGCGAACAGTGTCGGCATGGCGATGGCCGAGCGCTGGCTGGCCGCGCATTTTAACAGGCCGGATATTGAGATGTTCGATTACAACGTCTATGCGCTGTGCAGCGACGGCGACATGATGGAAGGCGTGTCGAACGAAACCGCATCGATTGCCGGCCACCTGGCGCTCGACAACCTGTGCTGGATTTACGACAACAACCAGATCACGATCGACGGCCGCACCGAGCTGACCTTTAGCGACGATGTCGCGGCACGCTTCGAGGCTTACGGCTGGCGCGTCGCCCGTGTCGCCGACGCCAACGACACCGAAGCGCTGGCGCGCGAGATCGAGGCGTTCCAGCGCGCCGACGACGCGCCGACGCTGATCGTCGTCAACAGCCACATCGGCTACGGCGCGCCGAACAAGCAGGACACGCCCGCCGCGCACGGCTCGCCGCTGGGCGAAGACGAAATCCGCGCCGCCAAGCGCAACTACGGCTGGCCCGAGGACGCAAAATACCTGGTGCCGGACGGCGTGCGCGAACATTTTGCCGACGGCATCGGCCGGCGCGGGCGCGAGTTGCGCGAAGGCTGGCTCGCGAAACTCAAGGACTATCGCGCGCAATTCCCGGCGCTCGCCGACGAAATCGAGCGCATGCAAACGCGCGAGTTGCCGGACGGCTGGGACGCGGATCTGCCGACCTTTCCCGCCGACGGCAAGGGTCTCGCCAGTCGCGAGGCGGCCGGCGAGGTGCTGAATGCGATCGCGCCGCACTATCCGTGGCTGATCGGCGGCGCGGCCGATCTCGCGTCGTCGACCAAGACGACGCTCAAGAACGAAGGCGACTTCGAAGCCGGCAGCTACGCCGGGCGCAACCTGCACTTCGGCATCCGCGAACACGCGATGGGCGCGATCCTGAATGGCCTCGCGCTGTCGAAGATCCGCCCGTTCGGCTCGACCTTCCTGATTTTCAGCGACTACATGAAGCCGCCGGTGCGCCTCGCGGCGCTGATGGAGCTGCCGGTGATTTTCATTTACACGCACGATTCGATCGGCCTCGGCGAGGACGGCCCGACACACCAGCCGGTCGAACAGTTGATCGGCCTGCGCGCGATTCCGGGCATGATCGACCTGCGCCCGGCCGACGCCAACGAGGTCACCGAGGCATTCCGCGTTATCATGCCGCTCAGGCATGAGCCGGTGTGCCTGGTGTTGAGCCGCCAGCCGCTGCCCACGTTCGACCGCGAGCGTTACGCGCCGGCCGCCGGCGTGGCGCGCGGCGCCTATGTCCTCGCGGATGCGGCGGACGGCAAGCCGGACGTGCTGCTGATCGGTACCGGCAGCGAAGTCGCGCTGTGTGTTGCCGCGTACGAGGAACTGCGGAACGACGGCATTCGCGCGCGCGTCGTCAGCATGCCGTCGTTCTACCTGTTCGAGCGCCAGGACCGGGCGTATCGCGACAGTGTGCTGCCGCCCGACGTGACGGCGCGGGTTGCGGTCGAACAGGCGTCGACGGTCGGCTGGGACCGCTACGTCGGCACAAACGGTGCGATTATCGGCATGCACACGTTTGGCGCATCGGCGCCCCTCAAGGCGCTGAGAACGAAGTTCGGGTTTACGCCGGAGAAGGTCGCGGCCGCGGCGCGCGCACAACTGGAGAAATAACAATGCAAATCGGTGTGATCGGCCTCGGCCGCATGGGCGGCAACATCGTGCGCCGCCTGCAACGCGGCGGCCACAAATGCGTCGTCTATGATCGCGATCCGAAAGCCGTCCAGGCACTCGCGCAAACCGGCGCAACCGCCGCCGGCGATCTCGACGACGTGGTCAAAAAGCTCTCCGCGTCGCGCGCCGTCTGGGTGATGCTGCCCGCCGGCGAAGTCACCGACGCGACGGTGATGCACCTCGGCGAATGCATGTCGGCCGGCGACATTGTCATCGACGGCGGCAACTCGTTTTTCAAGGACGACATTCGCCGCGCGCAAACGCTCGCAAAGCGCGACGTCCGTTATATCGATGTGGGCACCAGCGGCGGTGTCTGGGGGCTCGAGCGCGGCTACTGCATGATGATCGGCGGCGACACCGGGGCGGTCGAGCATCTCGACCCGATCTTCGCGACGCTTGCGCCGGGCAAGGGCGATATTCCGGCGACACCCGGGCGCGATGGCCGCGATCCACGCGCCGAGCAGGGCTACCTGCATTGCGGGCCGAGCGGCGCCGGCCATTTCGTCAAGATGGTGCACAATGGCATCGAATACGGCCTGATGCAGGCGTACGCGGAGGGCTTCGACATTCTGCAGAATGCGACCGCCGATACATTGCCGGAAGCGCAGCGCTACGATCTCAACCTGCCGGACATCGCCGAAGTCTGGCGACGCGGCAGCGTGATCGGCTCCTGGCTGCTCGATTTGACGGCCGCGGCGCTCGCCGGCGACGAGAAGCTGGCCGAATACTCGGGCTATGTGCAGGACTCGGGCGAAGGCCGCTGGACGATTGACGCGGCGATCGACGAGGCGGTACCGGCCGACGTGTTGTCGGCAGCATTGTTCGCGCGCTTCCGATCGCGCGACCGTGCCGCGTTCGCGAACAAACTTCTGTCGGCCATGCGGCATGGCTTCGGCGGCCATGTGGAGCCCCAACACGGAGAGGCCACGCGTGGTTGACGCCGCCCCGGCGCCGGCCTGCACCCTGGTTGTTTTCGGCGCGCTCGGCGATCTCGCCCGGCGGCTGCTGATACCGGCGCTCTACAACCTCACCAGCTCCGGGCTGCTGCCCGACCAGTTCACCGTGCTCGGTATCGCGCGCGCGGATCTCAACGACGCGGCATTCCGCAGGGACCTCGCCGACAGCACGCGCGAATACGCCACCGCGACCATCGATGCGGACACCTGGTCGTGGCTCGAAGACCGGCTCGAATACCTTGAGGGCGACTTCGAGTCGCCGGAGACTTACGACAAACTCGGCAAGCGCCTGCAGCAGATCAACGCGGCGCACGACAACGGCGGCAACGTGCTGTTTTATCTTGCGACGCCACCGTCATTCTTTTCCAAAATCGTCGATCATCTCGGTGAGGCCGGGCTTGTGAATGGGGACAACGGCGGCTTTCGGCGCGTCATTATCGAAAAGCCGTTCGGCAACGATCTCGAGTCCGCAAAGGCGCTGGACAAGAAAATTCTCGGCGTGCTGGACGAAAGCCAGATTTATCGCATCGACCATTATCTCGGCAAGGAAACGGTGCAGAACATCATGGCGCTGCGTTTCGCCAACGGCATTTTCGAGCCGGTGTGGAATCGCGACCATATCGATCACGTGCAGATTACGGTGGCGGAAACAGTCGGCGTCGAACGTCGCGGGAAGTTTTACGATGCGACCGGCGCGCTGCGCGATATGGTGCCGAATCACCTGTTCCAGTTGCTGACGCTGACCGCGATGGAGCCGCCGAGCTGCTTTGCTGCCGACGCGGTGCGCTCGGAAAAGTCCAAGGTGCTGGATGCCGTGCATCAACTGAGCGGCGAGGAAACCCGGCGCAACGCCGTGCGCGGCCAGTACGCTGCGGGCGTCGTCGCCGGCAGGAAAGTCGCAGCGTATCGCGATGCGCCCGATGTCGCGGCCGATTCCGATACCGAAACTTACGTCGCGCTCAAACTGATGATCGACAACTGGCGCTGGGCCGGCGTGCCGTTTTACCTGCGCACCGGCAAGGCGCTGACGGCGCGGCGCACGGAGATCGTGATCGAGTTCAAGCATGCGCCGCTCGCGCTGTTTCGTGACACGCCGGTCGAGGCGTTGAGTCCCAACGACATGATTCTGCACATTCAGCCGGACGAGGGCGTGTCGCTGCGTTTCAGCGCAAAGGTGCCGGGGCCGGGCGTGCGCATGGGCACGGTCGACATGAAATTCAATTACCGCGATTACTTCAAGGCGACGCCGGCGACCGGTTACGAAACGCTGATTTACGATGCGATGATCGGCGATGCGACGCTGTTTCAGCGCGCCGACAACATCGAGGCCGGCTGGAGGGTGGTGCAGCCGGTGCTCGATGCGTGGGCGGAATCGACGCTGGAGCCGCAGCGCTATCGAGCGGGTAGCGCGGGGCCGGGCGAAGCGGACATGCTGCTGGAGCGCGACGGGCGCCAGTGGCGCACGATTCGGACTTAGGCGGGCGCGGCGTCCGGCGCGGCGTCGCGATCGGCGAAGACGACCGCATTTTCGGCAGCAATACGACCGGCGGGAATCCCGCCGTCCCCGGCGCGCAGTCGTGCAAGCATCGCGGCTTTCGATGCGCCCGATACCAGCCACAGGACGCAGCGGGCGCGATTGAGGATCGGATACGTCAGCGTCATCCGCCGGCGGCCTTTGTAAAGGCCGGTAATGGCGACGTCCGCGTCGGCGATCTCGAGAGCGGCATCACCCGGTACCAGCGACGCCGTGTGGCCGTCGCCGCCCAGGCCGAGATGCACCAGGTCGATGACGGCCGGCGTACCGGCGATTTCCTCCAGCTGCCCTGCGTACTCCCCGGCCGCCGCGGCCGGATCGTCATCATTCTCCACGGGCATCGGATATACGTGATCGGGTGACAGCGCCGCCTTCGCGAGCAGCGTTTGCCGCAACAGCGTCAGGTTGCGGTCGGGATGTCCCGTCGGCGCAAAACGCTCGTCGACCTGCACCACGTGGACCCGGCCCCAATCGAGGTCTTCGTCTGCCAGTGCATCGAGCATCGGCCGCGGCGTTTCACCGCCGCTCAGCGCGAGGATGAACCGGCTGCGGGCGGCAATGCTTTCGCGCGCCTGTTCCGCGATATACGCGGCGGCGTAGCGGGCAGTCATCCTGATGTCCGGCAGGACGGTGAGTTCCATCAGGCGTCCGTGAATTGCACCGGCCGCGGCTGTACTTCGGCAATCGCCGGCGGCTCCTCCGGTTGATGAAAGTCGCGGGTCCAGTGCCAGTTGGCGATGTCGGGCATGTCGGTAAAATGCTCCCGGATGTAGCTGCGATGCTCGCGCAGCTTGCTGTTGAACAGGTCGATTGCGCCGGCGGTTTTCGAGCGCAGCCGCGGCACGTATTTCAGCGCCTCGATCGCGAGGTGGTAGCGGCTGATTCCGTTGAGCACCACCATGTCGAATGGCGTCGTGGTCGTGCCTTCGTCGATGAAACCGCGCACGTGAAAGCGCGCTTCGTTGGCCCGGCCGTGCACCATGCTGTGAATCGCCCAAGTATAGCCGTGATAGGCGACGATGACATCGGTGGCGTGGGTGAACAGGCTTTCGAACGCGGCGTCGTCCATGCCGCGCGGGTGCAGGCGCGGATGCATCAGCACGCCGAGATCGACGACGTTGACGACGCGCATGCGCAGTTCCGGCACATGCTTTTGCAGCAGCCATGCCGCGGCGCAGGTTTCCTGCGTTGGTACATCTCCGACGCAGGCGAGCACGATGTCCGGTTCGGCGCCGTCGTCGTTGCTCGCGAACGCCCAGCGCGACGCGCCCTGCGCGCAATGTTCCCGCGCCCGGGCCATGTCGAGCCATTGCAACGCGAGCTGCTTGCCGCAGGTCACGATGTTGATCGTGTTGTGCGCGCGCAGGCAGTGGTCGTATACGGTCAGCAGACAGTTGGCGTCCGGCGGATAGTAAATGCGGATCACCTCGCTGCGCCGCGCGAGCGCGTTGTCCACGAAGCCGGGCGCCTGATGGCTGAAGCCGTTGTGGTCGCTGCGCCAGGCGTGGCTGCTGAGAAAGATATTGAGCGACGCAACCGGCTTGCGCCACGCGTGCTCGCGGCTGTGCGACAGCCACTTGGCGTGCTGCGTCGCCATCGAATCGACGATCTGCGCGAACGCCTCGTAAGAGACGAACACGCCGTGGCGGCCGGTGAGTACGTAGCCTTCGAGCCAGCCTTCGCAGCAGTGTTCGCTCAACACTTCCATCACGCGCCCGTCGGGACCGATGCTGTCGTCGATCGATACCGTCGGGCCGAAGCTCATCCGGTCGGTCGCCTCGAACACCGCGTTCAGGCGGTTGGAGTTGGTTTCGTCCGGGCAGAACAGGCGGAAGTTGTCGGCGTTGGCCCTGAAGATGTCGCGAAAGAATCTGCCCAGCGAGCGCGGCGCCTCAGCGCCCACTTCGCCCGGATGCGGCACCTTGAGTGCGTATTCGTCGGTGGTCGGCAGCGTCAGTTCCTTCAGCAGCCGCCCGCCGTTGGCGTGCGGATTGGCGCCCATGCGCCGGTCGCCGTCCGGCGCGAGCGCGGCCAGTTCATCGATGAGGCGGCCGTCGTCGTCGAACAGCGTGTCGGGTTCATAGCTCTCGAGCCAGGCTTCGAGCATCTTGAGATGCTCGGGATTTTCGCGCACCGTCGCGAGCGGCACCTGGTGGGAGCGAAACGTGCCCTGGATCGGCAGGCCGTCGACTTCCTTCGGACCGGTCCACCCCTTCGGCGTACGCAGTACGATCATCGGCCAGCGCAGCTCGCGGTCGAGGCCGTGGCGGCGCGCCTCGTCCTGAAGCGCGCGAATTTCGCTGTAGCTGCGGTCCAGCGCGGCGGCGAAAGCCTGGTGTACGCGCGGCGGTTCGTCGCCTTCGACGAAGTACGGTTCGTAACCGAGTCCCCGATACAGTTGCCGCAGCTTGTCATCCTCGGTGCGTCCCTGCACGGTCGGCCCGGCGATCTTGTAGCCGTTGAGGTGCAGGATCGGCAGCACCGCGCCGTCGCGCGTCGGGTTGAGAAAGCGGTGGCCTTTCCAGCTTCCGGCCAGCGGGCCGGTTTCGGCTTCGCCGTCGCCGATCACGCAGGCGGCGATCAGGTCGGGATTGTCGAGCACCGCGCCCTGTGCGTGCAGCAGCGAGTAACCGAGTTCGCCGCCCTCGTTGATCGACCCCGGCAGGTGCGGGCCACAGTGGCTCGATACGCCGCCGGGCGTCGAGAACTGGCGGAACAGCAGCCGGATGCCGTGCGCGTCACGGCTGATGTCGGGATAGGCTTCGCTGTAGCTGCCTTCGAGCCACGCGTGCGCGTTGAGAGCCGGCCCGCCGTGGCCGGGGCCGGTGACGTAGATCATGTCAACGTCGTGCTCGCGAATCAGCCGGTTGAGATGCGTGTAAACGAAGCTCAGGCCGGGCGAGGTGCCCCAGTGGCCCAGCAGCCGCGTCTTGATGTCGTCGACTTTGAGCGGTTCGCGCAGCAGCGCATTGTCCTGCAGGTAAATCTGGCCGACGGTCAGGTAGTTGGCGGCCTGCCAGTAGCGTTGCATCCGTGCGAGCAGGTCGGGTGTCAGCGGGCCTTCCGTGGTCTGCACATGCGGCGGGGCATCGCCATCAGCGACGGCAGTCGACAATTCGGTGTTGAAATCGAACATGGCATCCTCCGTTCAATAGCTCAACGGTGTGGCGGGCGATCATCAGGTTCTCGTCGGTTTCCATTACGCGGACGTGAACCGGGCTGTCGTCGGTCGAAATAACGGTCGCGGCGGCGTGGTTGCGCGTTGCATCCAGCTTGATGCCGAGAAATTCGAGACCGGCGCAAATGCGCTCCCGAATCGTCGCGGCGTGCTCACCGATGCCGCCGGTAAAGACCAGCGCGTCGAGACCGCCGAGCGCGGCCGCGTAGGCGCCGATGTACTTGCGCGCGCGGTAGCAGAACATGTCGATGGCTTCGGCGGCCTTCGAGTCGCTCATCTCGGCTTCCAGCAGATCGCGCATGTCGGCGCTGCGTTGCGAGACGCCGAGCAGCCCCGACTCGTGATTGATGAGGCGGTTGATCGCGTCCGTGTCCATGCCGCGCTGCTGCGCGAGATCCAGCAGCACGCCGGGATCGATGTCGCCGCAGCGCGTGCTCATGACGAGCCCCGCGGCCGGTGTGTAGCCCATGCTGGTGTCGATGCTGCGGCCGTTGCGGATCGCCGCGACGCTCGCGCCGTTGCCGAGATGGGCGACGATGAGGCGGCCGTCGGCCAGCGCGGGTTCGCGTTCGCGCAGCACTGCGACGATGTATTCGTAGGACAGGCCGTGAAAGCCGAAATGGCGGATGCCGGCCTCGTAGAAGCGGCGCGGCAACGCGTACATCTCTGCGCGCGGCGGCGTGCCGGCATGAAACGCGGTGTCGAAACACGCCGCCTGCGGCAGGTCCGGAAACCGGCGCCCGATGGTGTCGATGCCACACAGCGCCTGCGGCACATGATCGGGATCGAGCGGCGCGAGATCGCGCAGCGCATCAACCAGCTCCGGCGTAATCCATTGCGGTTCGCGATAGCGCGCACCGCCGTGCACGATGCGGTGGCCGACGCCTTTGAGCGACGCGAGCGCACGGTTGCGCGCCAGCTGATCGAGCACCGCCTCGAGCGCGGCAGCATGATCCGCCAGTGCGGTCTCGCGCTCGAACTGCACGGCGCCGTCCGCACCCGTAATGCGTATCCGGCTGCCGGCGGCGCCGATTCGATTCACCTGCGCCCGCAGGATCGGCACCGGGGTCTTGTTTGCCGCGTACAGCACGAATTTGAGGCTCGACGATCCAGTGTTGATCGTCAGCACGAGCCTGTCATTGGTCATCCCGACCATGGAGGACACCTCCTTGTGCCACGGCAAAGCTATGTCAAGGATATCTCGGCTTTCCGAGCTTGACTACCGGTGTGACCCCTGCGCACTCCGGCTCCAGCGCGTTATTATCGGTAGCGTGTGCAGAACGAGCATGGCGGTGGCGATGAAGACGCGGACGAATAACTTTGAATTGTGCGAAGCGACGGACAAGGTTGACCAGGCGGGAATCGAGTCTTTCCCGGCAAGCGATGCGCCTTGCTGGACGACCGGCTACAGGGAAGACCATCAGCGTTTAACTGCCGATCGGCAACGCATGAAAGCAATGACTCTCCACCAAATCGGAAAACCGTTACGAGCGGCGGAGCGGGAGATTCCCATCCCGGGTCCCGGCCAGGTACTGCTGAAGGTTCGCACCTGCGCGGTTTGCCGCACTGACCTGCACGTGGTGGACGGCGAATTGCCGGCCATTTCTCCACCGCTCATTCCTGGTCATGAAATCGTGGGCGTGGTGGTTGCTACTGGTGATGGAACACACTGGACACAAGGCACCCGCCTGGGCGTGCCATGGCTGGGTTACACGTGCGGGCATTGTTTTTATTGCGAGCGCGACCAAGAAAATCTTTGCGAATCGGCACGATTTACCGGCTACCAAATGGACGGCGGCTTCGCCGAGTACGTGGTCGCAGACGGCCGGTACTGTTTTGAAATCGATCAGCGCTACGATGATGCGCATGCTGCCCCATTACTTTGCGCGGGATTGATTGGTTACCGGTCGCTCAAGATGACCGGCGATGCGCGGCGGATCGGCATTTACGGCTTCGGCGCGGCCGCGCATATCATCACCCAGGTGGCGGTGCATCAACATCGGGAAGTGTACGCGTTCACGCGTCCGGGCGACTCGCAAACACAGGCGTTTGCGCAGCAGCTGGGCGCGACATGGGCAGGAGGATCCGATCGGAATCCGGAGGTTGAATTAGACGCCGCGATTATTTTTGCCCCGGTCGGATCGCTGGTGCCGCAGGCGCTAAGCGCGGTGCGCAAGGGTGGTATCGCCGTGTGCGCCGGTATTCACATGAGCGATATACCAAGCTTTCCCTATCGCATTCTGTGGGGAGAAAGGCAGTTGCGCTCGGTTGCCAATCTCACCCGCCACGACGCCACGGAATTTTTGGCGCTGGCACCCTGCATACCCGTCAGGACCGAAGTTGAATGCTTCGGCCTTGCCGAGGCGAATACCGCGCTGGAACTTCTTCGCAATGGACGAATGAAGGGTGCCGCGGTATTAACGATGAATTGAGGCACTCTCGCCCCGGTCGGGATAATCAGCGGATCAAGTCCTGGGCGCGCCGCAGACCTTCGAAATCCAGAATGAGAACTGTTTTGCCGCTTTTCCTTATCAGGTCCCTGTGTTGCAGCCCCGCCAGTATCCGCGAAACCGATTCGTGCCGCATGCCCAGATAATTGGCTACATCCGCGTAGTTCATGGGCAGGTGAAAATGTGAAGGCGAGAGGCCGCGAGAACTGAAATTGTCGCTGATCTGCAACAAGAACGACACTACCTTTCTGGGGCCGCTCCGGGACGCGAGCATCAGATGCGAATGGTATTCCTGCCGCAACTCTTCGCTCATAATTTTTAGGAGTTGGCCGCGCAAGCCGTCGTCCAGCGTTTGTAGCGGAATTTGGCATACCCAGGTATCTTCAAGGGCTACGAACGTCCGCAACCAGCGTGGCTGTTGAAGCTCGGCCAAGCCAACCAGCGCACCGGGAAACCTGAATCCCATGATACGTTCCGTGCCGTCTTGTTCATTGATCAAAGCCTTGAGGGAACCCACGCGCAGCACATAGATTGATCTCATCGCATCGCCTTGACGGACAAGTACTTCTGTTGCCCTGAAAGGACGGCGAAGTCGACAGACATGCCGTTCGAAGCTTGCCAGCCTTTCGCCATCGAGTTCGGCGGGCAAACAGCGGGGCTTGAAAAGGCAGGCACGACAATCGGTCGACGCCGGATGCGAGCATGTGGATACGCCCGAAGAAGAGCAGAAGCTGGCAGAAACACTGCGCAGCCGATTGCCGGAAGAGGTATCGGTCGCCATCACTCACGCCTCCTGCCAAGTGGATGCTGTAGACGGATTCTACAGTACGGAGGCGCCCTTCGCATTTTACTTCAAGCAGACATTATTCCGACTTTATCTGTTGTCTCGCAGCGCTTGGTGAGATGCACAAAATGCCTTTTCTTGATCTGCATCAATATTCCTGTCGGAGGGTGCCATACACTGTTTGTCAGAATGGTGTTTTTGAGAGGCAATACCATGAATTACGCCAGTTTCCTGGTGCACCTCGACCAAGCGATCTACCGCGATGCACTGGTCGAAGTCGCATTGAAATTGGCCGCTTCTTTCGACGCCCATCTGACCGCACTGCACATTTACATCCCTAGTTACTACGACTACAGATATGCCGGACTCGAAACCTGGAATGGCTTGGAAGCATTGCTTCAGGAGGAAGAGCAGCGGGCTGAAGAATGCGATATTGCCTTCGGCAAGAAGTTTGAGCTGCAGGCAAGGCAATACAGAGGCTTGAAAACCGCTTGGTGTTACGCAAACGGCGAACGGGAATTGACCCATACACTTGCGATGCACGCGCGGTATGCGGATATGTTATTGCTTAACCAGCACGACCCGGACAGCGAATCGACCCACTTCGATTACGACGCGCCGGCGCAGGTCGCGTTATTATCAGCTCGTCCGGTCATGGTCATTCCTGAGGCCGGCCAATTCGACGTTATCGGCCGACGTGTCGTGATTGCCTGGAATGCCACCCGCGAGGCTGTGCGAGCGGCCACCGCGGCGCTGCCGTTGCTCATGCGTGCGGAATCGGTGGATATTGTCGTAGTAGATGAGGGTAAACGCATGACTACTAGTTACGGCGACGGACCAGGGTCCGACATCGCTCTCTATCTCACCCGCCACAGCGTGAAGAGCACCGTCTTACGTGTCCCGCGCGGGCGGTCTGTTAGCGAAGCCTTGCAATCCATAATGGCCGATCAGGGCGCCGATTTGCTTTGCATGGGCGCATACGGTCACTCCCGTTTCCGCGAATTGGTGTTGGGCGGCGTGACGCGTGACATCATGCGTCATATGACTCTGCCGACCCTGATTGCTTGCTGATTGATATCGAACAGGAGCGAGGCTGCGACATCGTCACCGGAGTCGTGCCTGTCGAAGAAGCAGCGTTGCGTGTACGGATTCTCGCTCGTTCGGTTCCGAGGTGCAGTCAAAGCCTAGTTCGCGCGCGAGCTTGAGCATTCGCGTGTTGTTTCTCAGAATGTCCGCATAGATTTCGCGTATGCCGCGACGACTCGCGTAATCGATCAGGCGGCGGGACAGCAATGTTGCCGCCCCTTTGCCCTGCATGTTGTGACACACGAACACCGCGTACTCGGCGCGCTCGATGTTCGGGTCCAGGCTAAGCTGCGCAAAACCCAGGATTGCCGTCGGAGCTTCACCGTCCGGTGTGGCCAGCACCAGGGCCATTTCGCGGTCGTAGTCGATTTGCGTGAAGCGTGCGGCAGTCGCGTGGGTCAACGTCTTGATAGGCGCAAAGAATCGCAGCCGGATCTCTTGTTGGGTCAGCCCTTCCACGGCGGCTTGAAGCGCGGACTCGTCTTCTGGGCGGATCGGCCGCACCAGCAGGTGTCGGCCATCGAGTACAACCGGTGCCTCGAGTTCCTTCGGGTACGGACGAATGGCGAGCCGATCGACAGCGCCGCAAGATACGGGTGTCACCCGGATGCGCGCATCCAGCGCCAGTACGGCTTCGTCTGCCAGCAACGGGTTGACGTCCAGTTCCGTGATCTCGGCAAAATCGCTCACAAGCTGCGCAACCTTGACGAGCGTAAGCGCGACGGCGTCGATATTCGCGGGCGGCCAGTTGCGAAACCCCTTCAATAGCCGGAGGACGCGTGTTCGTTCGATCATCTCGCAGGCAAGATGCATATTGAGCGGCGGCAGGCCGATTGTCGTGTCGTCGATCTGTTCGGCTGCGGCGCCGCCGTGGCCGAACAGAATGACCGGCCCAAACCGCGGGTCTTCGGTGGCGCCGACAAAAAGTTCGAGTGCGTGCGGGCGCCGTATCGTCGGCTGAACGCTGAAGCCCTGGATGGAGGCGCCGGGCCGGCTCGCGCACACTCGGTCGAACATCTGCCGGGCGGCCTCGCGTACGGCGTCCGGGCCTGTAATGTCCAGTTCGACGCCGCCGACATCCGACTTGTGGAGAATGTCAGGCGAGACGATCTTGAGTGCCACCGGCCCGCCAATTCCGCGGGCAAGCCGGGCGGCCTCGTCCGCATCGTGCGCAACGAGCGTGGAAACGACGGGTATGGCGTAAGCTGTAAGAACTGCTTTCGCTTCCGGCTCCGTGAGCCAGGCGCGACCTTCGTCGAGTACCTTTTGGAAAATCGCCCGCGCGCGCCGCCGATCGGGATTGAACGCCTCCGGAAGTGAAGCCGGCGTCTCCAGCAGCAACGACTGGCTGCGCCGGTACCGTACCAGCTGCATGAAGGCTCGCGCAGCCTGCTCGGGTGTCTCCATGCTCGGAATCCGCCTGGCTGCGAGAAACTCCCGCGCCTCGCGCGCGCTACCTTCGCCGAGCCAGCTGGTAAGAACAGTATGGTTGTTGCAGGCAGCGGCGGCTTCGGCCACGGCTTGAGCTGCCTCTTTGGCCGAGGCAATGGCCGTCGGACAGTTGAGCACGAGCACCGCATCCACATTCGGATCCTCGGCGAGCACTTTCAGCACATGGCCGTACCGGCTGCCTGGCGCGTCGCCGACCATGTCCACTGGGTTGCTGCGAGACCACGTGGGCGGCAGCACGGCATTCAGGCGTTCGATCGAGTTGGGCGAGAGCGCTGCGAGCCGTCCGCCCCGGTCGATCAGCTCGTCGGTTGCAAGGACACCGATACCGCCACCGTTAGTGACGACAGCGAGGCGATCCCCGGCCGGGTGGAGTCCCATCGCGAGGATTTCGACTGCGTCGAATAGTTCCTGCAGCGTCATCACGCGCAGCACGCCGGCGCGGCGAAACGCCGCGTCATAGACATCATCGGTACCGGCCAGGGCGCCGGTATGACTGGCGGCGGCCCGTGCGCTTTCGGCATGGCGTCCGGCTTTGACCACGATGACAGGTTTCATTCTCGCTGCCGCGCGCGCCGCCGACATGAATTTGCGCACATGGCTAACGGATTCGATATAGAGCAAAATTGCTGTTGTCTGGGGATCGGTGGCCAGATAGTCGAGAAGGTCGCCGAAATCGACGTCGACCATGTCTCCGAGGGAGACGAGATGAGAAAACCCGACATTTTGAGGTTGCGCCCAATCGAGCATGGACGCGACTACCGCCCCCGATTGCGCGATAAATGCAATCTTGCCGGCCGCCGGGCTCCGGTGCGCGAAGCTTGCGTTCAGACCAGCCGGCGGCGCCAGGACACCCAGACAATTCGGGCCGACAATTCGAAGCAGGCCGGGGCGAGCGGCATCGAGTAACGCCTGCCGGAGGGCGGACCGCTCCTCGCTGGTCCGGGCGAGTCCGGTGGTGATTACGATTACGGCTCGTGTACCCGCCTTGCTCAGTTCCGCCACCAGCCGCGGGACCGTTTTCGGCGGTGTCGCGATCACCGCGAGATCCGGTACAGTGGGCAGCTCGCTGACGCTGTCGAACGCCTTCATTCCGTTGACCGTCCTGTGACGCGGGTTGAGCGGCATGACCGGCCCCGAAAAGTTGCCGTCGAGCAGATTCTTCATCAGTACCGCGCCAAGGCTGCCGGCTGTGTCGCTGGCTCCGAGGACCGCGATCGATTTCGGTCTGAAGAGGTATTGGAGATTCCGGATGCTCATTAATAAATCAATTTACCACCCCGTCTACTTGATACGGGTCCAATTCGCCGAATAGTTGATCGAGGTCAATCGCTTCAGATCTGACATTCCTAATATTTTCCTTTAAATGGCTTGAAAGGAAGGCCGCGATGGCAGCGAAGATGCAAGCGACAGTTTTTGTCAAACCGGGCCGCCTCGCACTCCGCGAGAAGTCGGTCCCCGACATCGGCGCGAACGATGCGCTCATTCGTATCACGACGACCACCATCTGCGGAACGGACGTTCATATTCTCAAGGGCGAGTACCCTGTCAGCGAAGGATTGACGATTGGCCATGAACCGGTAGGCGTCATCGAAAAACTGGGCCGGAATATTAGCGGCTACCAAGAGGGCCAGCGGGTCATCGCGGGGGCGATTTGCCCTAGCGGATACTCGAACGCATGCCTGGAGGGGCTACACGCCCAGGACGGCCAGAACAGCGCGCACGGCTTTAAACCGATGGGCGGGTGGCGCTTCGGGAATACGATCGACGGCGCCCAGGCAGAGTACCTGCTGGTGCCTGACGCGATGGCGAATCTGGCTGTCGTGCCGGAGGGTCTCACCGATGAGCAGGTGCTGATGTGCCCGGACATCATGTCCACCGGCTTCGCCGGCGCGGAAGCTGCGAACATCAAGATCGGCGACACGGTCGCGGTCTTCGCGCAAGGCCCTATTGGGCTGTGCGCGACAGCCGGTGCCAGACTGCGCGGCGCGACCACCATCATTGGTGTAGAAACGGTGCCGGAGCGTATCAGCATGGCGAAACGAATGGGCGCCGATGTCGTGGTGGACTTCGGCAAAAGCGACGCGGTCGACGAGATCATGCGACTGACCGGAGGCCGCGGCGTGGATGCGGCGATCGAGGCACTCGGGAAAAAGGCGACGTTCCAGGCGTGTCTCAAGGTCCTGAAGCCGGGCGGCACCCTGTCGAGCCTGGGCGTTTACGCGGAGGACTTAACGCTGCCGCTGGCCGCGTTCCATGCCGGCCTGGGCGACAACAAGATCGTGACTTCGCTATGCCCGGGCGGCAAGGAACGGATGCGGCGACTGATGAACGTCGTGGCGGGGCAGCGTCTCGACCTTGAGCAACTGGTCACCCACCGTTTCAAGCTGGGGCAGATCGAAGAGGCCTACGATCTCTTCGCCAACCAGCGTGGCGGCGTTCTAAAGGTCGCCATTACGCCGTAGTTCGTTTGTTCATAGGAGGAGTTGACCATGAACTACGCCAGCTTTTTGGTTCACGTGGGTCAAGCTGTCTATCGAAATGCTCTCATCGAAGTCGGACTGAAGCTGACCGAAACCTTCGACGCCCACCTTACTGCATTGCATGTCTACAGTCCGATCCATTACGCGTACGGAGGATTGGGGACCTGGAGCGCGATGGAGGCACTGTTGCGCGACGAGGAAGAGGCTGCGCGGCAGCGTGACGTGGCGTTCAAGGCAAAATTTGAATCGCAGGCGGGACAGTTTGAGGCCCTGCGGACGGAGTGGCGCTACGAAAGCGGAGAGTTGACGCGCACGCTTGCCCAGCATGCACGATACGTCGACCTGCTGGTGATGGGACAGCACAATCCCGACGAAGCAAGTCTCGGCGCCTACGATACGCCGGTCGAAGTTGCGCTGATGGCGGGTCGTCCCGTGTTGGTGGCGCCTTATGCCTGGCGTTCCGAGGTTGTCGGGAGGCGGATCGTCGTCGCCTGGAATGCTACGCGCGAGTCGACCAGGGCAGCCACCGCAGCTTTGCCGCTGCTCATGCGGGCGGCGTCGGTGGACGTTGTCGTAGTGGGGGAAGACAAGCAGTTTTCCTCCGGCTATGGTGAAGGGCCGGGTTCCGATATCGCACTTTATTTCGCCCGTCACGGAATCAAAAGTTCGGTATCCTGGATTCCCGGCGGAGAATGGCGCGTTAGCGAAGTGTTGTTGTCGGTCATCGCGGACCGGGGCGCTGATCTTTTGTGCATGGGAGGGTATGGGCATTCCAGATTGCGCGAACTTATCCTCGGTGGCGCCACTCGCGACTTGATGCGCCATATGACGGTGCCAACGCTGATGGCTTGTTGAGCGGATAGAGTTGATGAAACTGGGTGCTGCTGGCTCGAACTGGCGGTCCGGCGCCCGCGGTAGAGCCACGTGAGGAATTTCGGATCATGAAATACGCCAGCCTCCTGATCCACATCGACCAGGCCATTTATCGAAACGCGCTGGTCGACGTCGCGTTGAAGCTGACCGCTACCTTCGACGCTCATCTTACCGCCCTACATGTTTTTATTCCGATCTATTACGCCTATGCGGGGTACGCGGGGCTGGAGACCTGGAACGGCGTAGAAGCGCTGTTGCGCGAGGAAGAAGACAGCGCGCGACAGCACGATATCTCATTCAAGGCGCAATTCGAATTACAGGCGCGTCAGTTCGAGGCCCTGAAGACCGAATGGCGATACGAGACTGGCGAGTTGCCTGGCACGCTTGCCCAGCACGCGCGTTACGCCGACATGCTGATCATGGGCCAGCACAATCCCGACGCAGCGCTGGCCTTCGGTGCCTGTGATACGCCGGCTGAGATTGCCCTGACGGCGGGCCGACCGGTGCTGGTGGTGCCGTATGCCGGACGCTTCGATGTCGTCGGGCGCCGAGTCGTCGTCGCCTGGAATGCTACGCGCGAAGCGACAAGGGCGGCCACCGCCGCTTTGCCGTTGCTTATGCGCGCTGAATCGGTAGACGTGATCGTAGTCGGCGAGGACAAACAGTTTGGCGATAGTTACGGCGAGGGGCCGGGCTCGGACATCGGGCTTTATCTTGCCCGTCATGGCGTGAAAAGTTCGGTTGTCCGCATTCCGCGCGGAGAACGGCACGTCAGCGAGGTATTGCTGTCCATCATCGCGGATCGGGGCGCTGATCTGCTATGTATGGGCGCATACGGGCATTCCAGATTGCGCGAACTCATCCTGGGCGGCGTCACTCATGGTCTGATGCGCCATATGACAGCGCCAACGCTGATCGCCTGCTAAGTCCCGGCCGGCCGCCCCGATGGCCTTCACGGATCGAACCTCAGCTTATCCCGAAGCGGCGGAAGAAGTAAGTCTTCGCCAGGTGCGCAAGCACGGCGTAGCTGCTCAGGAACAACACCAGAAAGGGCCAATACAAGTGGGGAAGCGGCTTGAAGCCGAGAATAATCCCAAGCTCGGTGAACGGCAGGAGAATGCCGATTCCGGCAATGGTCACCGTCGTAGCTATCAGTGCCGCGCTTGCGCGGCTCTGCAGGAATGGAATTCGGGCGGTTCTGATGACATGGACAATCAGCGTTTCAGTCAGCAACGACTCCACAAACCATCCCGTTTGAAATAACGACGAGTCGCTCCACGCGCCGAAAACGAACAACATTGTAAAGAAGGTGGCATAGTCGAAGATCGAGCTGACCGGGCCGACCACGACCATGAACCTCATCACGTTTCCGATCTCCCATCGCCGCGGTGCCTGCAGGTATTCGTCATCGACGTTATCGGTCGGAACGGCGGTCTGCGAAAAGTCGTAAAGGAGATTGAGAGCAAGCACCTGGACAGGAGCCATCGGCAGGAACGGCAGGAAAATGCTGGCGCCGATGATGCTGAACACATTTCCGAAGTTGGAGCTCGCGCTCATCCGGATGTACTTGATGATGTTGCCGAAAACCCTGCGCCCCTCGATTACGCCGGCGTCGAGCACAGTGAGGCTCTTTTCGAGCAATATGATGTCGGCAGACTCTTTGGCGATGTCGACTGCTGTATCGACTGATATACCGACGTCCGCGGCCTTCAACGCCGGCCCGTCGTTTATGCCGTCACCGAGGAAACCGACGACGTGATCTTTCCGGTGGAGTGCACTGATGACCATTGCCTTTTGTGCCGGGGCCAACTTTGCGAAGAGATCGACGGCTTCCGCCGCGGTCGCCAGGGCATCGGGGGACATTTTGTCAATCTCGCTACCGAGCAATATCTCTTGCGTCGGGAGCCCTACCTCGGCACAGACTTTACGCGCCACGGCGTCATTGTCTCCGGTCAATATCTTCACCCGCACGCCGTGCCCGTTTAACGCCCTGATCGCGGCAGCGGCGCTGTCCTTGGGCGGATCCAGAAACGCGATATAGCCGACAAGCGTCAGATCCCGTTCATCGACAGGCGAGTAGTAGGCTGGCGGCACCCTTACCTCCCGGTATCCGACCGCAATAACGCGGAACCCGGCGGCATTGAGCCGCATCGTTTCTTCTCTAGCGGCATTGAACCGGGCGGCGTCGAGCGCGCCGTGTTCGTCACGGATTTCATATGCGGAGCAGACGGAAAACATCTCCTCAACGGCGCCTTTGCAAATAAGGAGATGGTTGCCGCCAGCCTTTCGCAGGACGACCGACATCCGGCGGCGTTCGAAGTCGAACGGGATTTCGTCGATTTTTTCAAATTCGCTTTCGACGCTCAGTTCGCGGTGCAGTTCGATATGGTCCAGAACGGCGACGTCGAGCAGGTTTTTGAGGCCCGATTGAAAGTAACTGTTGAGGTAGGCGAATTCGAGCACCGTGCTGGAGTCGTTTCCTTCGATATCCAGGTGTTCCTTGAGAAAGATTCGGTTCTGCGTGAGGGTGCCGGTTTTGTCCGTGCACAAAATATCCATCGCGCCGAAGTTCTGGATTGAGTTCAGTCGTTTGACGATAGCGCGCTTGCGCGACATCGCCAGCGCCCCTTTTGCGAGGTTGACGGTGACGATCATCGGCATCATTTCCGGGGCGAGGCCCACCGCGACGGCGACGGCAAAGAGTAATGCTTCGAACCAGTCGCCTTTCGTAAACCCGTTGATCGCCAGCACCGCGACCGCCATCGCCAGCATGAAGCGAACCATCAGCCAGACGAACCGGTCGATGCCCCTTTCAAAGCTGGTTGGCGGACGCTTTTTTGCTATTTTGTCAGCGACTTGGCCGAAGGATGTTCTTCTGCCGGTAACAACGACAACGCCGGTAGCCACGCCGCTCACGACGTTCGTGCCCATAAAGCACAGGTCAGGCAGGTCCAGCGGGTTCGCAACCGCTTCGGCGGCCGGTGAAGCGGTTTTCGTGACCGGCAGCGATTCGCCGGTCAAGGCCGCCTCGTTGAGATAAAGGTCTTTGGCCGACACCAGGCGGACGTCCGCCGGGATCATGTCGCCGGCCGAAAGCAGCACAACGTCGCCCGGCACGAGCCGCTCGATCGGGATGTCGACTGCTGAGGGCTTACCCGACGCCGGCGAGACTGCAGATTGTCGCCGCAAGACAGTCGCATTAGTGCTGACCATGCCACGTAGTGCTTCGGCAGCTTTGTCGGAGCGATATTCCTGCAGGAAAGAGAGGCCGGCACTCAACATGACCATAACCGCGACGATGATCGCGGCATGCGTATCGCCGAGCGCAAAAGATGCGCCGGCGAGGCCAAGCAGCATGATGTTTAATGGCGTCCAGAGCTGGACGGCGATTTGTTTCAGGAGGCCGCGTCTGCCTTCACGGGCGACCGTATTGGGGCCATGGGCGTCGAGCCGTTCTTCGATCTCGTCGTCGGACAGGCCGGCAGGACTGCTCTCCAGCGCCGCGAATACATCGTGGGGTGCGAGCCGAGCGATATCGCCAAGATCGCGAAATACCTGCCCGTGCGCGTTGGAGTATCGTGGCATTGGACGGGCCTCAATAATTGACTATTTTAGCCCGCATGCTGTCTTGACTGCCGCAAGGGTCGCCATCATATTTTCCGATGCATCAATGCGTTGCCATTCGATCCGGCCGGGATCGACCCCAAGTTGCTGTTCGAGAACAGCGATGCCTGCATCCGACGCGTCCCCCTGGCGGCCATAAACGCGTGCGACGAGAATGTCGTGAGGCGCCTCCAGCCACAAACCGGTGAAACGCAGGCCGGCCTCGCGGGCCACCTCGGCGACCGCGTGTCGCTCGTGCGGCGACAGGAATGTGGCGTCGAGGATGACGGTATAACCTGTCGCCGCGATCGCGATGGCATCCGAGCGCAACTTCGCGTAGACCTCCCGGGATGCGGCCGCCGTATAGCTTTCCGCCGGCAGTCGGGTTTCGGCTGGTACGAGTGCCAGGCGTTTACGCAGGATATCGCTGCGCAGAACCCGTGCGCCGGGCATCGGCGGGTATACCGGCGCAAGAGCCCGGGCGATGGTCGATTTGCCGGTTCCGCTGATGCCTCCCAGAGCGATAAGCTGCGGCCGGTGTTTTTCGAGCAGTTTCAGCGCCAGTTCGAGATAATCGGCCGCGGTTCGGAACGACGGGGCCCGCCCATCTCCCGATGTGCACCCCAGAGCGACCTGAACGTGGGCACGAACCGCTGCCCGCGTAGAAAGAAATAGAGGCAATGGCGAGAGGCCTGAACGGTCGCCGGTATAATCGAAATAGCGATTGAAGATCAGATTGGCCAGATCGATGCGGTGGCGATGGACGAGATCCATGAGCAGAAAGGCAAGATCGTAGATCACGTCGATACATGAGATATCGTCGTTAAATTCGATCGCGTCGAACAGCATCGGCCGATTGTTGAACAGGCAGATGTTGCGTAGATGAAGATCACCGTGGCACCGTCGTGTGAAGCCTCGATCCCGTCTCTCGTCCATCAGGTCTCCTACCTCACGCATCCGAGCCCGCGATTGGCAAAGCTGGCGTTCAATCAGGCGACGATCGAGCGCCGGCAATGACAAGATGAGATTGTCGTAGTTGCCAGTAATGGTGGAGGCGAACTTGTCGCGGCCGCCATGAAGCGGCGTCCGTTCCGCGTCGGCATGAAACTGCGCAATAGTGTCGGCTAGACGATTGGCCAGCGCGGGCGTCAGGCGATCGGCCTCGACTATTTGATCGAAAAGGTCCTTATCGCAAAACCGACGCATCTCCAGAACGTAGTCAAGAACCTCGCCATCGCCATCAAAGGCCAGTACACCTCTGGTTGTGAGCGTTATGGGTCGCACGCGCAAGTAGATCTCCGGTGCCGTTCTTTGATTGAGTGCAAGTTCGGCATGGCAGAATTTCTCTCGCAAGGCCAAAGTGCTGTAATCGAGGTAAGAATATTTGACGGCGCGCTTGAGTTTGTAAGCGCGCTTCTCGACGAGAAACACGATGGAGCAATGCGTGCTGATTTGACACACTGGACCGGCGGCGTCGTAGCTCGCCGGATCCGACAAAAATTCTATAACGCGGACTTGGGTCTCGGCTGGATTCGATGTGTTCACGCGCTGGTCATCTGCCCCGATGACAGATTCAGACGCCGCAGGTCGGCGATGCGCTGGATCGTCACGTCGGCGACATCATGGGGTGCGCCGGGCGCGTGGGCGTAGTGGCCCTGGCGCACGAATATGGTGGTCAGGTGATCGCCCATGACCTGCTTCATCGATGCCAGCACGTGCGGCTTGTCGTCGACCATCACGTAATGCCGTGCGGGAAAGCGCGCTTCGACTGCTCCGAGCATGTGCTCCTTATGGACGTAGATCAGCACGCGGCCGTCGACCGCGTCCCATAGCCCGGCGCGGCGGATCTTGTGCGGCTGAAATACGACATCGCCGTCCGACAGCAGTACCGGCTGGCCAAACCGGGCCAGGTAGTTGAGGAGGTCGAGCGCGCCGGGGAACAGGCGTTCGGCGAACGGATAGCCCAGCAGCCAGTCCCCGAGCTGCAGCAACTGGGGATTGGCCTCGGTGTCGCCGCGGAAACGCTGCACCGCGCCGAGGTAATTGGCGTAGCCCAGTTCGGTGCGCAGCGCTTCGTAGGCGCGCCAGAACTGGTCGCGGCCCTGCCGGCCGAAGGCACGTTCGAGCTGCGCGGTCAGGTCGGCTTCGAAGCGGTCGTTGTCGAGCAGCGTGTTGTCGACGTCGAGCAGAAGCACGTTATCGTCGATGGGACACCTCCATGTGTTACGTCCAATCCGGCCAGCATAGCGACAGGGCGCCGTGTATGGCTATTGGTGCGATCCCTGCCGCGGTTCTCTAGGAATCCGGCGAGGGATCGGCAACGGACAGCGCGGCGACGATGTCGTCGACCAGATCGGTCGGCGACCTGCCGATCGGGATGACGACGGCGTGCTCCTCGGGCGCCGGCTCCTCCAGCGCGGCGAACTGGCTGTCCAGCAGACTGACCGGCAAGAAGTGGCTGTGCCGCGCGATCATCCGGCGGGCGATCATGTCCTTGTCGCCGCGCAAATAGACCAGCCGCACGTCCTCGCGCGCGCCGATGATCACGTCGCGATAGCGCCGCTTGAGCGCGGAGCAGGTCACCACACCCTGTTGGCCGTCGGCCCGCCACTCGTCGATTTGCGCGGCGATCGCCTTGAGCCACGGCGCGCGATCGGCGTCATCGAGCGGGCTGCCGCCGTGCATCTTGGCGATATTCGCGGCGCTGTGGAAGTCGTCCGCGTCGGCGAATGCCCAGTGCAGCCGTCCGGCCAGCAGGGCACCGACGGTCGTCTTGCCGGAGCCCGAGACGCCCATCACGACAATCACCTGCGGGCTTTCGTCCGTCCATCGCATCGTCTCAGCGTAGCATGCTTGACTTTCCCGTTCCGGCTCGTATAGTAGTTGCTAACGCTACTACTATTTGGCGGCCATCATGAACGTACACGCTTTGCTACAGGAACTGGGTTTCACCGACTACGAGGCGCGCGCCTATGTGAGTCTCGTCGGCGCCGGCCCCCGCAACGGCTATGAGGTCGCCAAGGCGGCCGGTATGCCGCGCGCCAATGTATATGCGGTGCTGGAGCGGCTGGCCGAACGGGGCGCGGCGCGGCGCCTGGATACGCCCGACGGCGTGCGCTATGTCGCCGTCAAGCCGGCCGAACTGGTCCGTCGGCTCGATCGGCGCCACCGGCGCACGCTGGAGGCGGTGGAGAAGGCGCTGGCGGTGCTGGAGCGCGACGACGAGGTCGCGCCGGTGTTCAATCTTAAAAGCTATAACGAACTGATCGGCCAGGCGCGCGCGGCGATCGACGGCGCAACGAGCGAACTGCTGATCGGCATCCAGCCAACCGAAGCCGGGGCGCTTGCCGAACCGTTGCGCGAAGCACGCGAGCGCGGCGCCGCCATCACCACGCTGTGCATGGAGGCGTGCGACGCCGAATGCGGCGGCTGCCAGGGCCACATTCATCGCTATAACCTCGCGCCGGCCGGCGATGCCCGGTGGCTGTTGATCGTCGGCGACGGTCGCCATGCCATCGCCGGCGAAATCGGCGCTGCCGGCACCACGGCAGTTTCGACAAGACAGCACCTCGTTGTGGAATTGATCGCCGCTTACATCCGCCAGAGCCTGGCGCTGGCCATCGTGGCCGATGACGTCGGCGATCGGTTCGACGGTTTGCTTTCCCACTCGGCGCACGAATTGTTGGATGCGCTCGAACCCAAAGGCAGTTTCCTGGCCCGGCTGACGGACATCACCGGCAGGAACTCAAATTGATGTCCCGCAAAGAAGGAGACAAGTGATGAAAAGAAGCTATATGAAATTTACGATCGCCGGTGCGGCCGCGTTGCTGTTCGCAGCGAGCGCGTTCGCGGCCGATACCATCAACATGTTCGGCGGCCCGGCCTACCTGGGTCAGCCGAATCTGAAACTGACGGCGGCGCTGGTCAAGGCCGGCGGCGGACCCGAACATTTCTCCACCGCGCAGGCGCTGACCTCGATGCTGGGCAAAAAGACGGTCAACGCCGAAGTAGCCAAGCTGACGAAGCAGTACGGCAAGGAGAGCGTGCACAACTGGCTGGCAGGCACTGACGCCGTGGTCGCGGATGCGCTGAAGCACGCGACGGCAATGGGCATCTCGCTGCCCCAGGCGCCGGCGCATCTGAAAGGGCACAAGCTGGCGGTGGCGCTGGTCAAGGCCGGCACCGCGCCGGACGGCACCTTCTGGTCCGGCCGCTTCTACGACACGCTGGTGTCGCACGGCATTCACAACGCCGTCATGGCAGACGTGAACCAGAATCCGAAGCTGGGCGTCAACTTCGACCAGAACGTCCACAAGATCACCAACCAGGCGTTCTATGACGTCGCCCACGCGCTCGGCCACCAACAAGTGAAGCTGGCATCATTGCATTAAGGCAGTGACTGAAAGCGCTCCCCGTGGTTGCGGGGGGCGCTTTTTTGTGGTGCGCCCGGCAGGGCGCACCCGCTAGGAGGTGAAAGTCCTCTACACACCCGGCAAGGGGAAGTGTTAGCCGAACGGCAAGGGCGTCCATCGCGAGGTGGAGTCTGAAGGAAGCCGAAGGCAAAGCGCTG
>DASSNE010000061.1:0-40393 GCA_035688265.1 Gammaproteobacteria bacterium | reverse complement strand
GAGCGGCCGCTGGCCGCGATTATGATTGATTCGCGGCCAGCGGCCGCTCCTACAGGCCTTTTATTAACAGGCTGACGGTTTTGCTGCCGCCCTCGGTTTCTTGCGTGCCGACCTCCCTGAAGCCGCGCGCCAGGTGAAAGGCGCGCGACGGCTCGTTCGGCGGGCGCAGGTTGACCTCGCAGGCGATGCGCGGCGCACCGCGCTCGCGCGCCCAGGCTTCGAAGTCTTCGTACAGCGCGGTGCCGAGGCCCTGGCCGCGATTCGCGGCATCGATCACGACGCGATCCACATAGGCGAACGCATCGTAGCGCGCGCTGAACCAGCGGTAGTTGACGCTTTGGTAATCCGCGCCGGCCTCGAGGCCGAGCAGGAAACCGGCGTCCTCACCATCCTGTTCAACGACGCGGCACCAGGGCGCCATTGCGAGCAGCTTTTCCAGCGCCGGAGCGTCGAGAGCGTTCACTTCCGGTACCGACGACTCGTTCAGCACCATCAGGTAGTCGAAGTCGTCCGCGTCCGCATTGCGTATCCGAATGCTCATGACTGCGGGTTGACGTACGTCTGAAACAGCTGATGAATCTTGCGGTACTCGTGCAGCCATGCCGCCGGCGCGACGAAGCCGTGGTGCTCCATCGGGAAGAACTCAACGTCGAAGTGCTTTTTCTTCAGTTCGATCAACCGCTGCACCATGTACACGGTGTCCTGGAAGAACACGTTGTCGTCTTCCATGCCCTGCTCGATCAAGAGCGGGTGCTTCAAGTTCTGCGCGTAGTAGATCGGCGAGCTGCGCCGGTACGCCATCGGGTCGACGTTGGGCGTGTTCAGAATCGCCGACGTGTAGCCGCGATTGTAGTTGGCCCAGTCGGCGACCGGGCGCAGCGCCGCGCCGGCGGCGAACATGTCCGGCCGGCGGAACATCATCATGTAGGTCATGAAGCCGCCGTAGGAACCGCCGTACACGCCCAGCTTGTGCGGGTCGACGTGGTAGTGCTTTTCGATCCAGTGCACGCCGTCGGAAATGTCCTGCACTTCCGGGTGGCCCATGTCACGGTAGATCGCAGTGCGCCAGTCGCGCCCGTAGCCGGCCGAGCCGCGATAGTCCATGTCGAACACGACGTAGCCTTCGCGCGTCAGCAGGTTGTTGAACATCATTTCGTGAAAGTAGTACGACCAGCCGCTGTGCGCGTCCTGCAGGTAGCCCGCGCCGTGAATGAAGACCGCCCCGGCGTAGGTCTTGTGCGGGTCGTAGTTCGCCGGCAGATACAGCCGCGCGTAAAGCGGGCGATCCACATGGCTCGACGGAATCCTGACGATTTTCGGCGCGACCCAGTCGATCGACTTGAACGCGTCGCTGATCGTGTGCGTCAGCCGCAACGGCTGGGCCCCGGGCCGGGCTGCCACGACGTAGAGCTCCGGCGGGCGAATCGTGGTCGAGTGATAAAACAGCAGCTTTGAGCCATCCGGCGACAGCACAAAGCGGCTGTCGCTGTGCAGGCCCGGCTGGGTCCCGTTCAGGCCGTTCAGGTCGGTGATCGGTTGCATCGCGCCGCCATGGGTGGGCACGCGATAGATGTTCCAGGTGCCGGGCTGATCCGGGTTCGCCTGGAAATAGATATAGCGCCCGTCATGGCTGACCGCGGGCGACTCGACGACGAACTGGCCGTGCGTCAACGCACGCGTGTGGTGGCCGTCGGCGTCGGTTGTGTAAAGCTGTGACCAGCCGCTTTTCTCCGACAAAAACCACAGCGTGTGGTTATCCGGCAGCCAGCCGAACGCATTGTGCGTCCAGTTGATCCACGCCGGGTCGTGCAGGTGATCGGCCGTCACCAGCTTGTGATCGTTGAAATTGACCGTCGCGATCCAGCGGTCCTTGTTGTCGACCGACACGAACTCGATGGCCGCCTGGGTACCGGCGTCGTTCCACTCGATGCCGTAAATCTGCACCGGCCGCACCTTCGGCGCCTTGACCGACGCCTCGGCGTTGGCGCGCGTCACGCCGTGCTTCACGTCCCACGCGACCGCCTGCTTGCGCAGCTTCGCGAGCGGATCGTTCTTGATGCCGGGCAACACGGTCTCGTCGAGCTTGTACTGCTTGTGTGTCTTGAGATCAAGCAGCAGCACGTGATTCGGCGCTGGCGGATTGAGGCCGACGCGGTAATGCACGTCGTGCATCGTGATGCGGCCGTTGTCGTTGATGTAGTCCGGCATGTGGCCGGGCTGGCCTTCGTTGTAGCTCTTCGGCTCGGTCACCAGCAGCAGCCAGCGGCCGTTCGGCGACAGGGAGCGGCCGGCGAGCTTGATGTCGCTGCCGAGATACCACGGCACGCCGGCGCGGGTCGGGTCGGCTTCGGCGAGCGCCTGCTCCTGCTCGCGCTCGGCCCTGGCATCGGCCTTTTTCTTTTGCAGCGATTTGAAGATGCGCAGCGGGTCGGCGCTGGCGTAGTCATAGTGGTTCGGCGGCGCGTCGGGTGCGTCGGCCGTTTTGAGGTCGGCGACGGCGATCGTCAGGCCGCTCGCCGGATCGACCACGAACCAGCGCTGATCCTGCTGATAGGCGATGTGCTCGCCGTCGGCCATGAACATCGGATTGTCAACCGATGCGCCACGCGTCAACTGTGTCACGTGGCCGTTTCCGAGGTTGCGGATGAACAGGTCGCCGTGCGCCACCCAGGCTTCGCGGTTCAGGGCGCGGTTGTAAACCGCCTGCGTCGAGCCGGTGGTACTCCAGTCGGCGGGCGCGACCTTGTGTACGTCGCCGCCATTCGCGCTTACCGAGTACAGCGTCTCGATCGGCGAGGCGTGCTTCTGCTTGTCGAAGTAGACGGTCTGGCCGTCGGCGCTCCAGTACGGCGACTCCGCCGGCACCGAGATCCAGTCGGGGTTGGACATGATCTGTTCGAGGGTCAGCGAGGCGCCGGATGGCGTCCGCGCGACCGCCGCGAACGGCAGCAGCAGGGCGGCGATCAGAAGTGAACGGGAAGGCATGACATCTCCTTACTTATCAGCTAAAGCTTCATCCAGATCGGCAATCAGATCATCGACGTGCTCGACGCCGACCGACAGCCGCAGCAGATTGCGCGGCGTCCGCGTTTCCGGCCCCTCGATCGACGCGCGGTGCTCGATCAGGCTTTCGACGCCGCCGAGGCTGGTCGCGCGCCTGATCAGGCGCACGCGCGCAGCGACATTGATCGCGGCCGGCTCGCCGTCCTTGACGGTGAACGACAGGACGCCGCCGAAACCGTTCATCTGGCGCGCGGCGAGTGCGTGACCCGGGTGCGTCGACAGACCCGGATAATAAACCCGCTCGACGCGTGCGTGTGCGGCCAGATGTTCAGCCAGCCGGGCGGCGTTGTCGGTCGCCGCACGCACGCGCAACGGCAACGTCGCCGCACCGCGCAGCACCAGCCAGCAGTCGAACGGGCTGGGCACCGCACCGGCCGCGCCTTGCAGAAAGCGAAGGCGCTCCCAGAACGAATCGGCAGCGCGCGTGACCAGCGCGCCGCCGAGCACGTCGCTGTGGCCGCCGAGATATTTGGTCGTGCTCAGCATCGACACGTCGAAGCCGTGGTCGAGCGGGCGCTGCAGGATCGGCGTGGCGAACGTGTTGTCGCAGACGCTGATCGCGCCGGCGTCGTGCGCGATCGCCGCGAGCGCATCGAGATCGCTGATCTTGAGCAGCGGATTCGAAGGTGTTTCCGCCCACAGCAGCCGTGTCTCGGGCCGGACCGCGGCCCGCACCGCGTCGAGATCGCTGGTATCGACCAGGCTCACCGCGAGGCCCCACGGCGTCATGACCTCGCGCAACAGCCGCAGGATGCCGTGATAGGCGTCGGCCGAGGCGACGACGTGCGCGCCCGGCCCGAGCGCCTGAAATACGGTCATCGCGGCCGCGGTGCCGGATGCAAACGCCGCCGCCTCGGCGCCGCCTTCGAGCGCGGCGAGGCAGGTTTCGAGATGCGTGCGCGTCGGATTCGCGTAGCGCGTATAAATGTGGCCGTGCGGAAAGCCGCCGTCGGCGGCACGTTCGAATGTCGTGCTGGGATGAATCGGTAGCGCGACCGCGCCGGTCTCGGCATCGACTTCGCGGCCGGCGTGGACCGCGAGGGTTTCCAGATGTGGCGACGCAGCAGACATAAGTAACAATTGTCGCACGAGTGGAGGTCACAGGTCAGAGGTCAGAGGTCAGAGGTCAGAGGTCAGAGGTCAGCGGTAAGCGGTTAGCGGCGGGAAACCACTGACCACTAACCGCGGACCACTTACCGCCCCGTATTGATAGACTGTCCGCAACACCACGTTCAAAGGGCCTGGGATGGATCTCGCCAACTTCAGTTATACCGGCGCGCTGATCGCCGGCGTCTGCGGCTTCGTGCTCGGCGCAGTCTGGTACGCGCCGTTCTCGTTCGGGCCGCTGTGGCTGCGCTACAACCCGTCGGCGATGGACGATCTGACGGCGGGCGGACGGTTGCAGCGCTACGTAATCGCGCTGGTCAGCTCGCTGGTGCAGGCGTTCGTGCTGGCGGTCATACTGGCCGCGACGGCGCCCGAGCCGGAGCTGGGCATTGCGCTGGTGCTGGGATTCCTGATGTGGCTCGGCTTTACCGCCGCGCCGTCGCTGGCCGATTCGCTGTTATCGCACCGGCTGATGGGTGGCTGGGCTGTCGATATCGGCCACCGCCTGCTGGTGACGCTCGGGATCGCCTTCGTGCTCGGCGTCTGGTGAGGGCGGGCGCCGGGTCGCCGTCGCCTGCTGCGCGGCAGCCAGCAACTCGCCGAAGTCGTCGCTGCGTTCGCGGGACAACGAGCCCGCGCCGACACGGGCATTAAGCGTCAACCCGTCCGGCTTGAGCCCCGCGATCTGGCGGCGCAGTTGTTCCGCGCGCACCGGCGCATGGTCGGCGCCGCAGTGCGGCAGCAGCAGCGCAAAGCAGTTGTCGCCGTAGCGCGCGACGAGATCTTCGCCGCGGCACGTCTCGCGCAGCCGGGCAGCGACTGCGGCAACGGCTGCATCGGCCGCGGCGCCACCGTGACGCGCGGCGATCGTGGCGAGATTGTCGACGTCGATCAGCAGCAGGCTCAGCGGCTGGTTGTGGCGCGCCGCCTCGCTGACGTACTTCGGCCCGAGCTCGTGCAGCGACGCGGCGTTCAGCAGGCCGGTCAGCGGGTCAATCAGCGCCGACTCGCGCAGCCGCGCCTGCTGGGCGTGCACCTGGTCACGCAGCAACTTTGCGCGCACGAGGTTGCCGATACGCGCGACGGCCTCTTCTTCCAGCGCCGGCTTGGGCAGGAAGTCGTCGATACCGAGGCGAAACAGTTCGCTCTTGCGCGCCCGGCCGGCGTCGGCCGACGTCGCGAGGATCGGAATGCGGCCGCGCCGTCCCGCATGGCCGCGAATGTGGGCGATCAGCTCGGCGCCGCCGAAGTCGCCGCCGGTGTGGATGTCGGTAATCACCAAATCGTAGTCGCGTTCGGCGAATGCCGCGCGGGCGGCGTCGGCGCGATTGAAATGCGCCACCTCAAGGTTGAGCTTGCGCAGAATGCCCGTCATGACGTGCGTCGCGATGTCGCTGTCTTCGACGTACAGCACGCGGCCGCGCATGCTGACATCGGCCTGGTCGGCGTAGCTGCGCAGCCGCCGCAGCAGCCGCTCGACATCGCCCTTCGGCTGCAGGTCGGTCACGCCGGCCTCGCGGCAGCGGGCGCGCAGTGCCGTGTCGTCGCGCGATGTCAACAGGATGACGGGCAGCGCCGCGCTGTCCTGGCGCGTGCGCAGCCGCCGGGTCAGTTCGATGCCGTCCATGCCCGGCAGCGACAGCGCGGTGCAGACGACGTCGATCGCCTGGTTGTCCAGGCAGTCGAGCGCGGCTTCTGCCGACGCGGCGATCACGGCCCGGTGGCCCAACCGCAGCAGCACCCGGTTCCAGACCGCCTGCGAGACCCGCGAGTGGTCGACGAACAGCACGGTCAGCGCCGGCGCGCCGCGCCGTTGCGGCGCGCGCATGATGTCGTTCGGCATTCTCATTTCGAGTTACCTTGTCGTTGCGCGCGAGTTTTATCCCGCAGCGCCTTGAATTGATTGCCGCGGTACCAGTCGGGCCACGCGTCGCTGTTCGCGAGCCGCTTGCCCACCGTGAACAGCAGTTTCAGATCGGCGGCTTCGCCGTTCAGATTCCACTTGGGGTTATATTCGTCGGACGGCTTGTGATAATGCTCGCGCGTGTATTCGTGCTCTTCTTTGAGTCCCCAGCCCTTCGGGTGGTGGAGGTAGTCGACGCCCGCCTCGGTGAACAGCGCCGGCACGCCCTTCTTCGCAAACGCGAAGTGATCGGCGCGGAAGTAAAAGCCTTTTTCGGGCTCCGGATCGGGTCGCAGCACGCGGCCATGCTGTTTTGCCGCCCGTCGCAGCCAGTCTTCGAGCTGCGAACTGCCGTAACCGATCACGGTGATGTCGCGCGTCTTGCCCCAGACATTCATGATGTCCATGTTGATGTCGGCGACCGTGGTCGCGAGCGGCACGACCGGATGCTGCGTGTACCACTTCGCGCCGAGCAGGCCTTGTTCCTCGGATGTCGTGGCAAGGAATAGCACCGAGCGTGCCGGCGGCTGCTTCAGCTTGCTGTAGGCTTGCGCCAGTTCCAGCAGTCCGGCGACGCCGGACGCATCGTCGCGTGCGCCGTTATAAATGTTGTCACCGGGCATGTTCGGGTGCGTGCCGAGATGATCCCAGTGCGCCGAGTAGATCACCGCCTCGTCGGGACGCTCGCGGCCCGGAATCATGCCGATGACGTTGTGCGACTGGACGTGGGCGATCCGGTTGTCGAACGCGACCGACGCGGTGAGGTGCAACGGCCGCGCCTTGAAGCCGCGCCGGGCGGCGGCCGCCTGCAGTTTGTCGAGATCGAGGCCGGCCGCGGCAAAGACCTTTTTCGCCGACTGGTGCGTCAGCCAGCCCTCCACCGCCGGCCGATGACTGTTCTTCGGCGGCGGCAGCATAAACTGCGGTCCCGACCAGCTGCCACTGACGACCTTCCACGGGTAGCCGGCCGGGCCGGTTTCGTGAATGATCAGCGCGCCGGCGGCACCCTGACGCGCGGCTTCCTCGTATTTATAGGTCCAGCGGCCGTAGTAGGTCATCGCCCGGCCGGTGAACAACTTCGGGTTGTGCGTCGCGTAGCCCGGGTCATTGACCAGGATCACGACTGTCTTGCCTTTGACGTCGATGCCGGCGTAGTCGTTCCAGTGATATTCCGGTGCGACGATGCCGTAGCCGACGAACACCAGTGGGCTGTTTTTCAGATCGATGTGTTTCGCTTCACGCGTCGTCCAGACAATCATGTCGCTGGCATAGTCGAAGTGCAGCGGCTTGTCGCCGCCGGCGACCATGAGTGTCGTGTGCGGATCGGTGGTGATCTTGACCAGCGGCACAGTCTGGAAATAACCGCCGTCGAGCGGCGGCTTGAGGCCGTATTGCTTGAAGTGGGCGCGAATGTAATCGATCGTCAGTTTTTCGCCCGGCGAGGCGGGGGCGCGGCCGCCGAATTGGTCAGAGGCGAGCACCTTGATGTGATGCGCAATATCGGTCGCGTTGATCGAAGCGGCGGCGGAAGACTGACCAGCGGCGGCGGTGCCGGCAACGGCCAGTCCAAGCGCGATACCGGCGGCGGCGCAGCAGCGGATCGCGTTGGTTTGCGGCGTATTCACTCGCGATTCGGTCCCGATTTGACCTCGATTGGACGGGCGGCCGGATCGCGGCGATAGGCGGCGACCGGCAAAATCACCCGGTTCAGCCTTTATTTAGCACGAAAACCGCTGTATTTACAATAGGCTATCGGAAGAAGATGATAGATCAGATTAAAAATACGGTCTAGCTTGCAGTTTCGCCAGAATATGCTAAAACAACGTCATCAAAGAATGACCGCGAAGACCGCGGATGGTAGAAGCAATGAACAGGGGACTCTGGCTGGTACTGGGATCGGCGGCTTTGTCGCTCGGCACACTTGCGGGTTCCACCGCACCGGCATTCGCCGCGGATGGCCCGCCCACCGTGGGCGTGATGCAGGTTACACCGGACCAGAAGCCGGCAAAAAAGCAGCCGATCCATATCAAGATCGACGCGCCCAAGCTCGACCTGGACATGCATGACACGCAGGTCAGCGGGCTGCGAAGCTTTTCCGTCAACAACCACTTCAGCGGCAGCACTGACGCCGATACGTCGTCGGCGCCGGCCGCGGCCGGTCGCGGACCCCGGATTTCGCCGGTTCGGCCGCTGCACACGCCGCCGCCGGAGTATCCGCGCGCTGAATACCGGGATGCCGTGAGCGCTCGCATCGAGATCATGTACACGGTGCGTGCCGACGGCACGACCGACGACCTGCACATCATCACGCCGAACGCGCCGGAGCCTTTCAAGGAGGCCACGCGCGATGCCGTGGCACGCTGGACATTTCATCCGGCGACCGTGGACGGTCAGCCGCAGGCACGGCGAGTAAAACAGACAATTTCATTTCATCCGCCGCAAGCGGCGCTGGACGCGCACCGTCGCGCCATGGCGCAAGCGGCGCAGCATCACGCACCGTCTGCGCCGTCCGGGCGCGGCCGCGGGCCTTCGATTCATGGTCCTGCGCCCGTGCCTGTCCATATCGTGTCGCCGGAATATCCCGCGGCCGCGGCGCGGCGCCATACCGATGGCTATGTGGTCGTGGCATTCACCGTGACGGCTGACGGCAGCACCAGCGACATCCAGGTGGTGTCGTCGTCGCCGCGGGATACCTTCGATGCTGCCGCGCGCGCGGCCGTGGCGCACTGGCGCTTCAAGCCCTACCGGATCGACGGCAAGCCCGCCAGCGTCCGGGTTCAGCAGCGGATCGAATTCAAGCGATAGCGGGCTCGGCCCGTTTCGCCGCCGGCGCAAAGCTGTCCGCCTGCGCCATGTTCCAGAAACGCCGGTACTCGGCGTGTCCGCTGCCGTCCAGCAGCTCGCCCGGCTCAAGGAACGTGTAGAACTCGGCGGCCGTACGAATCTCGTCCGACGAAATTCTCAGGCAGATATGATCCGGCTTGAGCTGCGACGGGTGGTCGAGCCCGGCCGCCGCCGTGACCATGCCGACGGCCTGCACCGTGTGCCGGTGATACCGATGCACATGGTTCGCCTTGTCGTCGACGATTAATGCGCGCTGGCGGCGCGGGTCCATCGTCGTGATGCCGGTGGGGCAGCGGCCGGTATGGCAGCGCTGGGCCTGGATGCAGCCGAGCGAGAACAGGAAGCCGCGCGCCGAGTTGCACCAGTCCGCGCCCAGCGCCAGGTTCATCGCGATCTTGAAACCGGTCACGGCTTTGCCGCTCGCGCCGATGCGGATCTTGTCGCGCAACCCGGCGCCGACCAGCGCGTTGTGCGCGAACAGCAGGCCTTCGCGCAGCGGCGTGCCGAGCCCGTCCGACAGCTCCAGCGGCGCCGCGCCGGTGCCGCCCTCCTTGCCGTCGATGACGATGAAGTCGGGCAGGATGCCGGTTTCGATCATCGCCTTGCAGATGGCGAGAAACTCCCAGCGATGGCCGATGCAGAGTTTGAAGCCGGCCGGTTTGCCGCCCGACAGGTCGCGCATTCTGGCGATGAATTCGAGCAGGCCCGTCGGCGTCGAGAAGGCCGAATGCGACGACGGCGACAGGCAGTCCTGGTAGACCGGCACCTTGCGTGTCGCGGCGATTTCGGGAATCACTTTCGCGGCCGGCAGCAGCCCGCCGTGGCCGGGCTTGGCGCCCTGCGACAGTTTCAGTTCGACCATTTTCACCTGGTCGCCCTGTGCCTGGTCGCGGAACATATCGGCGTTGAACGTGCCGTCGTCGTTGCGACAGCCGAAGTAGCCGCTGCCGACTTCCCAGATAATGTCGCCGCCGTATTTTTGATGGTAGGGACTCAGGCCGCCTTCGCCGGTGTCGTGGGCAAAGTTGCCGAGCTTGGCGCCCTTGTTGAGCGCCATGATCGCGTGGGACCCCAGCGCGCCGAAGCTCATCGCGGAGATGTTGAACACGGAGGCCGAGTACGGCCGGTCGCATTGCGGGCCGCCGATGTCGATGCGCGGCATGCGGTCGGGGTCCGGATCGGTCTTGGCCGCGATCGAATGGTTGATCCACTCGAATTCGTCGCCGTAGACGTCGAGTTCGGTCCCGAACGGCTTGGCGTCGGTGATGCCCCGCGCGCGCTGATGGATGATCTTGCGCTCGTTGTGGTCGAACGGACGGCCATCGATATTGCTTTCGACGAAATACTGGCGAATCTGCGGGCGGATCGACTCGGCCATAAAGCGGATGTGTCCGAGCACCGGGTAATTGCGGATCACGTTGTGCTCGCGCTGCGTGAGATCGTAGAGGCCGATCAGCGTCAGTGGCAGCGGCAGAATCAGGCCATACAGCCACGGCAGGCCGAGGAAGTAACCGAGCGCGCCGAATGTGATGGTGAGAAAGACCATGAGGCCGAAGGCAAAATAGCGCATGTTGAAGCTCCCGCTCAAAATCACCGGCCAGTATAGCGCATACCCCTAATCCGCCCGGTTGGCGGCTGGTATCATAGCGACCGAAACCGGAGCGAAAGAAAACGATGCGCGTCCCTGAAATCCTGCTGATCCAGTCCGAACACAAGCCCGGCAGCCTCGCCAAAATCCTGCAGGCGATCGGCGAGACCGGCTTGGTCGTCGAGCACCTGAACGCGGTGCGCCGCGATCAGGACCAGACGGTCTGGGAGGTCACGCTGGAGATGGATGAAAACATCGACTACGGCGTTTATGAGCGCATCGATGCGCTGCCCAATGCCAAATTGCTCGGCAAGTCCGACCGCGTGTTCGACCGCCACCGCGGCGGCAAAATCATGATGGTCACGCGCACGCGGATCGAAACGCCACAGCAGCTTCGCGACATCTACACGCCCGGCGTCGCGCGCGTCTGCCTCGCGATCCGGAAGGACCCGGACGAGGTCTGGGAATACACCAACCTCCGCCGCACGGTCGGCATCATCACCAACGGCACCGCGATCCTCGGCCTGGGCGACATCGGTCCGCGCGCCGGATTGCCGGTCATGGAGGGCAAGGCGGCGCTGATGGCGAAATTCGTCGGCCTGTCGGGGATTCCGGTGCTGCTCGACGCGAAGGAGCCGGCGCAGATCATCGAGACGGTCAAGCGGATCGCGCCGTCGTTCGGTGCGATTCAGCTTGAGGATATCGCCGCGCCCGTGTGCTTCGAAGTGGAGGACGCGTTGCGCGACGCGCTGGACATGCCGCTGATGCACGACGACCAGCACGGCACCGCCGTCGTCACGCTGGCCGCACTGCTAAGCGCCACGCAGCGCACCGGCCACGAAATCGAACACAGCGTGATCGGGCAGGTCGGCCTGGGTGCGGCCGGTATCGGTATCGCGCGGCTTTTGATGGCGTACGGCGTCAAGAACGTGGTCGGCGCCGATCTGAATCAGGATGCCGTCAAGCGCCTGGAGTCGATGGGTGGCAAGGGCGGCTCGCTCGAAGAGGTGATGCGCCAGGCCGACATCGTCATTGCGACCACCGGCAAGCGCGGCCTGATCAAGCCGGAAATGGTGCAGAAGGATCAACTAATCCTGGCGCTGTCGAATCCGGAGCCGGAAATCGAAGCCGGCGATGCGCTCGCCCACGGCGCCGCGTTCGCCGCCGACGGTCGCAGCATCAACAATTTCCTGGGCTTCCCCGGCCTGTTCCGTGGCGCGCTCGACGCAAAAGCCAAACGCTTCACCGACGACATGTTCTTCGCCGCCGCCAACAAGCTCGCCGAGCTGGCAGTAGGCTACGACCTGGTTCCCGACTCACTCGACATCAAGGTGCACGAACAGGTCGCGCAAGCAGTCTGCGAAGCGGCGAAGTCCAGCGGCGCCTGCGACTGATTCTTTACTTCTCCCCCGACAATTCCGTCAGAGGTTCAAATTGCGCCTGGCGCACCAGATCATAATTCAGTCCGGATCGAATCGGCTCCCCGTCCGCATTCAATAACCGTAACCGCCGCCCTTCATCCAGCACCGCCCATTGCCGCGGCGGGCCATGCCCCTTTTTCTCACGCAGCACCAGCCGCGCGGCATTTTCGGTCACAGACCAATAGCCGCCGATGTCAAAATGCGCATCCCGGTCGCGATAATTCAGTCGCAGCCGATAGCGATGATTGGCCAATAGGTTGAGTTGGTATTCGATCCCCGGGCAGTCCGCACACGGCAACAAGCCTTTATAAGTCACGGGCGGTGCAATTGCCCCGGCAGAATCAATAAACTGCAAGTGCCGCACCACCGGGAGGAGCTGCGCGAACACCGCCTGCTTGCTGAACGGCGGCGTCGCCGGCGGATCGTAGACCATCGGGTTCGTGCCGAACACAAGCACGTCGATCGCATAGCATGTCCCGCGATGCACCGCCCGAAAGCTGCGCACGATCAGGTAATGGCTCATTCCGGCATCCGCAGCCTTGAAGCTCGTAAACGGGACACCCGAGATCATTACCTGCTTGCGCGTCTTCGGCCTCCCCGCCGACGGCAACTCGTCACAGGTATCGAGCGCCCGGGGATCGCGGCTTACCCCGATTCGCAACTCGCCATCGGTAATGTGATTGGACCCGGGCATTATCAGCGCCACCACCGCGTGCCCCGGCGGCGTGTCGAGCTCCATGTAAGTCTTCCATCCGCCGGCCGCGAGGTAGCTGCGCTTGAACGTATGCCGCAATTGCAGATCGGGCGGATAAACCAGACGAAAGCCATACCGCACGCTGGTGAAGGTCGAATAGGCTGGCGGCACCGTGTGACGCGGAGGCGCAACCGGCCGCTCGCTACAGGCAGACAGCGCAAGTAAAAAGGGCAAGGCAAATAGAAAATGGCGTTGCTTCGGCATGCGTTATATTGTGGCCCCGTACCCTTTGCTGCCAATGATACATGCATGAACCTGTTGCGAACGCTTGCGGGAATCGAGTGGCTGTCCGAGAAGCGGCGGATGGAGTTGTATCCGCCGTATTTTCTGATGCGGGCAAAGATCGTCGACGTGCGCGACGGCTGGCGCGTGATCCGAATCCGGCTGCCGCTGACGTTTTTCTCGCGCAATCTCGGCGGGGCGATGTTCGGCGGCTGGCAGGCGGCGCTCGCCGATCCGGTCGCGGCGCTATCGTGCGCGCGCGTGTTTCCGGGTTACTCGGTGTGGACACGCGCGATGAGCATCGACTTCAATTCGCCGGGCGATACCGATCTCGAGTTGCGGTTTGAAATGACGCCGGACCAGGAGGCCGCAATTCGTGCGCAACTCGACGAAAAAGGCCGCGCGACGCCGCATTTCGATTATGGCTACTTCCGTACCGACGGCACGTGCTGCACAACCATTTACAACACGGTCGCGCTACGGCCGAAAGGCTATGTCAAGCCCGGTCGCCAGGGCCGTATTTCGGGCGAGATAAGCTGACTCTGAAGACCCCGGAAACACCACCATAGGCATCAGTCGCCGGGCGTCGTACGCTAGGTCCATAACAACGCCACGACAAACGGGGTCAACGGAATGACTTGAGTGGGAACGGCAATGGATGTAGCGACGGTGGTGATGATGTTGGCGGCAGCGGCTTTTGCAGCCCTGTGTTTGATTACGGTCCTGTCGATAATACTGGCCCGGATACGCACAGCCCGGACCATCAGAACAATGGCGCCCACGATCGACATCATCCGCCGGCAGGCAGCCACTCTCGATAATGCGGGGGACCGCCGTGACCTCGTGATTCAAGCAGAAGATGAGCGATCGGCGGCGCGGCCGGCCGATACACGCCGCCACTACGGCACCGCGTCCGGCCCCCGCAGCGCCCAACGCTAGCGCAGTCAGACTTCGATCAGGCGGTTCGGCAGTTCGTTGGTGTCGTCCGCCTCGCGCGGATAATGCGTCGCCATTGCCTCGCCGATGGCGCCGACCGCGTCGACGAAGCCGTCGGCGATGCGGCCGGCTTTTACTTCGGCGATGAACCTGTCGACGATCTGCTGCCAGTGCGCTTCGCCGACGTTTTGATGAATGCCTTCGTCCGCAACGATTTCCACGTAGCGCTCGGCAATCGAAACGAACAGCAATACCCCTGAGCGTTCGCGGGTGCGGTAGACGCCTTGGAAGAAGAACTGCTCGTGCGCGAACCGGTGGCCGTAGTCGTGGCGGAAAACGGCAGGTGCGAGCCGCGGCCGAATCGACGGCTGAAAGAACACCAGCGCCGCGACGATGAAGCCGGCAAGCTGGATCGCGTAAATGACCAGCAGGCTCAAGTCCGCGCCGGCCAGCAGCATCGCGCCGGGCACGATCAGGCTTGCGATCGCCGTCCACAACATCGGAAAGAACAGGTAATGATCGCTGCGCTCGGCGAGCACGGCGACAAATTCGCCGCTGGTCTTGCGCTCGGCCGCCGCGATCGCGTCGCGTACACGCGCTTTATCGGTGTCGTTCATAAAGGCCATCTACCAGCCTCCCGAGGCGCCGCCGCCACCGAACGAGCCGCCGCCGCCGGAAAATCCACCACCGCCGAAACCGCCGCCTCCGAGGCCGCCAAAACCACCGCCAAAGCCGCGACCGCCCATCATGCCGCCCATGAGACCACCAAGCAGCAACCCGGTGCCGAGGCCCGGCCCGCGGCGGTAATAGCGCCCGCCGGGTCCGCGCCGCCCGCCGCCGAACAGCATCGGCAGAAAGCCGAAACCGATCATCAGCAGCAGCATCAGGCCGCCCCAGGAATGATGGCGCCGATGTTGCCCGGCCTGGCGCGGTTTATATTTGCCGCCCAGGGCCTGCAGGATGGCGTTCGTTCCGGCGACGATGCCTTCGGCATAATGGCCCTGCCTGAATTGCGGCAGGATGATCTGGTCGATGATGTTGAAGGTCAGCGCGTCGGTCAGCCTGCCTTCGAGGCCATAGCCGACTTCGATGCGCACCTTCTTCTGCGATGGCACGACGATCAGCAGTGCGCCGTTGTTCTTGCCCTTCTGGCCGATGCCCCAGTGGCGGCCGAGCTGGTAGCCGTACATGTCGATCGGCAGTCCGCCGGTGTCCTTGAGCGTCACGACGACAAGTTGTGTGCCGTTGGCGCGCTCGTAGGCCGCCAGCTTTTCGCTCAACTGCTGCTGAACGGACGCGGAGAGCAGATTGGCGTCATCGACAACGCGGCCGGTGAGCGGCGGAAATGTCGGCTGGGCGCCGAAAGCGACGGCGCTCGCGGCGAGCAGGCAGAACAAGAGGGTCAGGCGAAACGGGCGCATCGCATTACTCCGGACGATCAGAACGAGACTTTGGGCGCTTTAAAGTTTTCCCTGGCCGTCGTGAAGTTCTGTTTTACCTTGGCGTCCGGATAGAACACCGACGCGTACCAGCGTCCCGGAATCGTGCGCAACTCCGTGTTGTATTTCTGCACGGCAAGAATGTAGTCGCGTCGCGCGACCGAGATGCGGTTCTCGGTGCCTTCGAGCTGCGCCTGCAGCGTCAGGAAGTTCTGGTCGGCCTTGAGTTGCGGGTAGTTTTCGGAAACGACCAGCAACCGCGACAGCGCGCCGGTCAGGTTCTTTTGCGCGGCCTCGAATTTCTTGAACGCCTGCGGATTCTCGGTGATGTTCGCCGGCAGTTGCAGCGACCCGACGCGGGCGCGCGCCTTGGTCACGGAAATCAGCACGTCGCTTTCGTGCTTGGCGTAGCCCTTCACGGTTGCGACCAGGTTCGGGACGAGGTCGGCGCGCCGCTGGTACTGGTTCTGCACCTGTGACCAGGCTGCCTTGACCTGTTCGTCGAGGCGCGGAATGTCGTTGATACCGCAGCCGGCGAGGTTCACCGTCAGCGCAATCAGAATCAGGCCGCCGAGCCCATAACGAATCGAACGCATAAGATAATCTCTGTTCCTGATAAATGCCCTATAGCATAGCATCCGCCGCCAGGGGCAATCCCGTCACTGTTGTAATTTCCCGACGCCCGTCCTAGTATCGGGATCAACCGCTACGACACCTAGCGGTTCCCGCTAACCGTCGTCCCTGTAGCCAGGAAGGCTCAAAAACAGAAGGATCTGTGCCGGATGCCGCAAGTTTTCCGTCCCCGCGCCAATGCCCTTGCCCGCGTGCTGATTATCTTCGCGGTGCTGTTCGTGGCCATCTGGGGCGCGGTGCTGTGGGGTTATTACCAGACGCCCTACGTCGGATTTACAGGCAAGGCGCCTTACCAGCCGGTGCCGTTCAGCCACAAGCATCACGTCGGCGCGCTCGGCATCGGCTGCCGCTACTGCCACAACGGCGTCACCAAATCCGAATTCGCCGGCATTCCGCCGACCCATACCTGCATGACGTGTCACTCGCAGTTGTGGACCAACGCGCCGATGCTCGAACCGGTGCGGCAAAGTCTCGAACAGGACAAGCCGATCCGCTGGGTGCGCGTCACCAAGCTCCCCGATTACGTCTATTTCAACCACAGCGTGCACGTCAAAAACGGCGTGCCGTGCCAGGCGTGTCACGGACGCGTCGACGAGATGCCGCTCGTGTGGAAGGTGCACGGCTTTCGCATGCGCTTCTGTATCGCGTGCCATCTGAATCCGGGGCCGCACCTGCGCCCGCAAAAGGCCGTGTACGCAATGGGTTGGAAGCCGAAGATCGATCCCAGGCTGCTCGCCGCCAGGCTGATGAAGCATTACCACATCAAGACAGCGCACCTAACGGACTGTTATGTCTGCCACCGATAAACTCGCCGGGAAAGTTCCCGGGTCAATTAACCTCGCTGCGATTCGCAAGAAGCTCGCCGGCACGCGCGGACGCGAATACTGGAAAGGGCTGGAGCAGGTCGCCGAAACGCCCGAGTTCGACGAATTTCTGCACGCGGAATTTCCGCGCCTCGCGGCGCTGTGGGACCGCAAGATCGACCGCCGCACGCTGCTCAAACTGATGGGCGGATCGGTTGCATTCGCCGCAGCCGGACTCGCCGGCTGCAGCCGGCCGATCGGCGTGATCGTCCCGTACGTGAACATGCCGGAAGGCGAAATCCCCGGCAAGCCGATGTATTTTGCGACCAGCCTGACGCTCGGCGGCCATGCGCGCGGCGTGATTGCCGAAAGCTATACGGGGCGGCCGACCTTCGTCGAAGGCAACCGCGAGCATCCGGCGAGCCTTGGCGCGATCGACGGCTATGCTCAGGCCTCGGTCGAGCAGCTTTACGACCCGGACCGCGCGCAGGTGGCGACCTATCGCACGATTCCCAGCACCTGGAGCGCGTTCATCGAGCAGATGAATTTCCAGGCCACGAAGAGGAAGGCCAACGGCGGCGAAGGCTTCGCGATTCTGACGCAGTCGATCACCTCGCCCAGTCTGCTCGCCGAAATTCGCCAGGTGCAGAAGCGCTTTCCCAAGGCGCGCTGGTATCGCTATCAGCCGGTGGGGCGCGAAGGCGCCGACGCGGGCGCGAAGCTGGCTTTCGGCGAGCGCGTGAATACCGTCTACCACTTTGACAAGGCCGATGTCATCGTCTCGCTGGACGCGGATTTCCTCGGCCAGATGCCCGGCCATCTCGCGTATGCGCGCCAGTTCGCCGACGGGCGGCGGCAACAGCACGGCAAGCCGGCGAAGATGAATCGGCTCTACGCGGTGGCCGGCACACCGACGATTACCAGCGCCTCCGCGGATCACGTGCTGCCGGTGCCATCGGCCGAAATCGAGGCGGTCGCGCGGGCGCTCGCGGCGCGGCTGGGGGTTGCCGGTATGCAGAATCCCCCTCCAGCTCCCCCTTCGCTGCTTCGCAGCCAAGGGGGAGGGCAAGACGTCGCCCCCTTTGCCGGCGAAGCCGGGAAGGGGGGCAGCGCCGCAGGCGCGGGGGGATTCTTTGGCCGCTGGATCGACGCGGTAGTTGAAGACTTGCAACAGCATCATGGCCGGGTGGTGATCGTGCCCGGCGACGTTCAGCCGCCGGCGGTACATGCTCTGGCGCATGCAATCAATGCGCGCCTGGGTGCCGTCGGTGGCACCGTTACCTACAGCGAGCCGCTGGAGCCCGGCGAACCCGGCTCGCTGAAGGATCTGACCGAAGCGATCGACCACAACGAGATCAACCGCCTGCTGGTGCTGGGCGGTAATCCCGTCTACGACGCGCCGGCCGATCTGGATTTTCCCGGCCATTACGCGCGGGTGGAAGAGCGCATCTACTGGAGCCTGTACCCGAACGAAACCGCCTACATGAGCTACTGGCACGTGCCGGCCGCGCACGAGCTGGAAAGCTGGGGCGATTCGCTCGCTTACGACGGTACCGTGAGCCTTACACAGCCGCTGATCGCGCCGCTGTATCACGGCCATTCAGCCTACGAAGTGCTGAGCGTCGTCAGCGGCGCGAACGCCGTTACCGACTACGATGCGGTGCGCGCTTACTGGCGCCGGCATTATCGACGCTACGCGAAGCATGGAGAGGCGTTCGACGCTTTCTGGAAGCGCTCGGTGCAACGGGGCCTGATCGAGAACAGCGCGCCGCCGGTGCGCACGCCGAAGCTGCGGGACGACCTGGCAAAGCGATTGCCGCCGCGACCGGCGCTCACCCGCCGCGGGTTGTATCTGCAATTCCGCCCTGACGATTCCATCTGGGATGGCCGCTTTGCCAACAGCGCCTGGCTGCAGGAGCTGCCGCGGCGTCTCACCAAGCTCACCTGGGACAACGTGGTGATGCTGAGTCCGCGCACTGCCGAGCGTCTCGGCGTCGACCACAAGGAACTGGTGGTGCTGGGCCACCACGGCCGGGAAGTCACCGGCCCGGTGTGGATCATGCCGGGCCAGCCGGACAACGCCGTCACGGTCCAGCTCGGCTACGGGCGCAAGCGCGCCGGGCGCCTGGGCACCGGCGTCGGCTTCGACGTGTATCCGTTGCGCCGCTCCGACGCGATGTGGTTCGACGATGGCCTGACGCTGATGAAGACCGGCAGGCACGTGTTCCTGGCGACGACGCAATATCACCAGACGATGGAAGGGCGCGGGCTGCTGCGCACGGCGACGCTCGATCATTTTCGCCAGCACCCGCACTGGGTTGATGAAGGGTATCCGGGCAAGCCGCCCAAGCTGCACGAATCGCTGTACCCGGAGCCGGCCGAGAAGCCGCCGCTCGAATACCGCTGGGCGATGAACATCGACCTGTCGACCTGCATCGGCTGCGAGGCCTGCGTGATTGCGTGCCAGGCCGAGAACAACATCCAGTCGGTCGGCAAGGAGGAGGTGCTTGCCGGGCACGAGATGCACTGGCTGCGCATCGACCGCTATTACAGCGGCGACATGGAAGACCCGGAGACGTATTTCCAGCCGGTACCCTGCATGCAGTGCGAGAACGCGCCGTGCGAATACGTCTGCCCGGTCGAGGCGAGCGTGCACGCCGAAGGCCTGAATGCGCAGGTGTACAACCGTTGCATCGGTACGCGCGACTGCTCGCAGAACTGCCCATACAAGGTGCGGCGCTTCAACTGGTTCCGTTACCAGACCGGGCGGCCGACGTCGACGCCGGTCGCGGCCGAGAATCCGGACGTGAGCGTGCGCCAGCGCGGCATCATGGAGAAGTGCACTTACTGCATCCAGCGCATCAACGAGGCGAAGATCGCTGCCGACAAGACCGACCGGCGTATTCCCGACGGCATGGTCGAAACCGCGTGCCAGCGCGCCTGTCCGACGCAGGCGATCTGGTTCGGTGACCTCAACACGCCGCACAGCAAGATCAACAAGCTGAAGGACAGCCCGCTCGATTACGAGATGCTGGCGGAAATCAACACGCGCCCGCGCACGTCGTATCTCGGCGGGCTGGTCAATCCCAATCCCGCGCTCAAGAAAGGCGACAAGTCATGAGCCACAGCGCCGAGCGTGAAAAACCACCGCTGATGCCGCCGGATATCGATCTGACGTCGATTTCCGATCGGCTGGTCAGCATCGTCACCCACAACAAGACGCCGCGCTCGTGGCTGTACGCGACCGCGTTTTTCATTTTCCTGACGATGGTCTACCTGTACAGCATTTCATGGGTGTTCAAGACGGGCGTCGGGCTGTTCGGCGTGAACATCCCCGTCGCGTGGGAGTTCCCGATCGCGAGCACGATCTGGTGGATCGGTATCGCCCACGCCGGCACGCTGATCTCCGGCGTCCTGCTCTTGACGCGCCAGAACTGGCGCCCGGCGATCGCCCGCTTCGCCGAGGCGATGGCGATGTTCGCGATCATTTTCGCCGGCGCCTATCCGCTGATTCACCTCGGCCGGCCGTGGTTCTTTTACTGGCTGCTGCCGTACCCGAACACCCAGGGCCTGTGGCCGAACTGGAAGAGCCCGCTGATCTGGGACTTCTTCGCGATCACCTCCTACATGCTCTACACGGCGTGTTTCCTGTACCTCGACCTGCTGCCCGACTTCGCGACGATGCGCGATCGCGCGAAGCACCGCATCAGCCAGATGTTCTACGGCATCATGGCGCTCGGCTGGCGCAACTCGGCCCGCCACTGGGCGCGCTTCGACCGCGCCAACACGATTCTCGCGGCAATTTCCGCGCCGATCGTGGTATCCGTCACCGGCACCATTTCGCTCGATCTCGCGGTCACGATCGTGCCCGGCTACCACTTCACGATCTTTCCCGCGTACTTCGTCGCCGGCGCACTCTATTCGGGCTTCGCGACCGTCATCCTGATCGCGGTGCCGTTCCGCGCGATGTTCGGCCTGCAGGACCTGATCACGCCGCGCCACATCGACTACATCGCCAAGGTCATGCTCGGCTTCGTGCTGGTGGTCGACTACTCGTACATGTGCGAAATCTGGACCGCGTTCTACAGCGGCGCGCCGTACTACTACGGCGTCTATCACAACCGCTGGTTCGAGTACTACGCGCCGGTCTACTGGACCACGTACTTCCTCAACATCGTCGTGCCGCAGGCGATGTGGTTCAAGCGCGTGCGCCGCTCGATTCCGGCAATGTTCGTGATCGCGATGATCGCCGATCTCGGCATGTGGCTGGAGCGCTACTTCATCGTCGTCACCAGCACCAATCGCGACTACATGCCGTCCGCGTGGTTGCCGAAGCTGCCGACCGGCTGGGATTTCGCGGTACTGCTTGGGTCAGTCGGCGGCTTCTGCCTGCTGATGATGATTTTCATTCGCGTGGTACCGCTGATCTCGTTGCACGACATGCGCAAGCTGATCACGCGCAAGAAGGGCGACGTGGAGACAACCGAATGAGCAAGCGCGGGCAGCAGGAGTTGAAATCGCCGAAAGGGCGCTACGGACTGATGGCCGCCTTCGAGGACGCGGAAACGCTGATGGAGGCGAGCCGCGCCGCGCACAAGAAAGGCTATCGCAAGATGGATGCCTACACGCCGATGCCGATCAAGGGGCTGGGCGAACTGCTCGGCTGCGGCGAACGCGAAAAGGCGAAAGTGTCGTGGTTCGCGCTCGCCGGCGGCATCTTCGGCGGCTGCTGCGCCTACGCGCTGCAATACACCTCGACCACGCTCGGCTGGTACTTCCTGTCCGGCGGCAAGCCCGCCAACAGCTGGCCCGATTTCGTTATCGTCACTTTCGAGATGACCGTGCTGTTCGCGACCTTCGGCGCGGTGTTCGGCATGTTGTGGTTGAACGGGTTTCCGAAACTCTACCACCCGGTGTTCAACGTCGAGCGCTTTTCGCGCGCGTCGAGCGATCAGTTTTTTCTCTGCATCGAGGACCGCGACGAGCGCTTCGATATCGAGAAGACGCGCGAGTTCCTCGAGCAGTTCAAGCCGATCGAGATCGTCGAGGTGGCGAAATGAAGCGGCGAATTCCAATCTCGCTCCCCTCTCCCTTCGGGAGAGGGGTCGGGGGTGAGGGTCGGCTTCGCAAAGGCGGTTGTAAAACCACAGCGCTCTTGCCTTCGGGCACCCTCACCCCAACCCCTCTCCCGAGGGGAGAGGGGCATTTGCTTCGAGTTGGCATTGTTGTGATTTTTGCCCTCGCCCTCGCCGCCTGCGGCCAGGCGATGGACAACCAGCCCAAGTACGAAACCTTCGAACCGGCCAATCCCGACCTGTTTCCCGACGGCCAGTCGGCGCGACCGCGCGTGCCGGGCACGATCGCGCGCGGCCAGGATCTCAAGCCTCGCCCGGACCACATTCCGTACAAGGTCACGATGGAGCTGCTGAAACGGGGTCGCGAGCAGTTCAACGTGTTCTGCGCGCCGTGTCACAGTCGCCTTGGCGATGGCGACGGCATCGTCGTCAAGCGCGGCTTTCCGCATCCGCCGTCGTATCACAGCCAGCGTTTGCGCGCCGCGCCGCTGGTGCATTTTTACGACGTGATTACCGACGGCTACGGGATCATGTATTCGTATGCCGACCGGGTGACGCCGCACGATCGCTGGGCGATCGCGGCGTACATTCGCGCGCTGCAACTAAGCCAGCATGCGCCGAAGAAGGACGTGCCGCCGGGCGTGACGCTGGCCTCGGGAGGCGCGCACCATGGTTAGGCGCAAACGGCAAGGCAGCGCAATGCTTACGGGGGCCCTGTCGGTGCTCGTTTGGGCCATGGGCGGCCGCGACCTCAAGCATCGACGCGCGCCGATGGAGCCGCGGGACTGGCGCAAGGTCGGCTGGATCGCACTGGTCATCGGCGCGCTCGGCATCATCGCCTGCGCCGTCGGCGCGGCGTTCGATCTGCATCTGGCGCTGCAGGCCTGGCTGTTCGGGCTGATCGTCTGGATCGCGCTGCCGCTCGGCGCGATGGCAATGCTGATGTGCCACAACCTGACCGGCGGCGGCTGGGGCGAGCCGTGCCGACCGGCGCTGAAGGCGATGATCGCCACGCTGCCGCTGATCATGCTCGGCTTCGTGCCGCTACTGGTGGTGCCGAATTCGGTGTTCTCGTGGGTCGCGCCGGCGGCGGCTTTACCCGCGGTCGTGCAGCGCAAGGCCTACTGGCTCAACGTGCCGTTCCTGTGGGCGCGCACCACGGTGTTTTTCGCTGCGTGGCTCGCGCTCGCCTGGCGGCTCAACGTCTGGCGCCGCGAGCCGCCCGACGCCCGCCCGTTCGGCGCCAGCGGCGGCGGCATGGTCGCCTGGTGCGTCACGCTGACGTTCTTCGCGTTCGACTGGCTGCTGTCGTTGCAGCCACGTTTCTATTCCGACATCTTCGGCATGGTCTATTTCAGCGACGTGATCGTGGTGGGACCGGCGGCCGCGCTGGTGGTGCTCGCGCTCGCGAACCCGGAGCGCGACGAGCAGTTGCAAAGCCGGATGCACGACATCGGCAACCTGTTGCTGTCGGCGCTGTGCGGCTGGATTTTCGTCAACTTCGTGCAATACCTGATCATCTGGAACGGCAATATTCCGGACGAGATCACCTGGTACATCCCGCGCAGCCGCCACGGCTGGCAATGGTTTACGCGCACGCTGTTCATCTTCTATTTCGCACTGCCGTTTGCGGCGCTGCTGTCGAAGCGCGTGAAGCGCAGCCGCAAGGCCCTGTTGCTCGTGTCCGCTTTCGTGTTGTTCTCGCACGCGCTGTTCGCCTACTGGCTGGTGATGCCGTCGCTGCACCAGCACGCATTCTTCATCGGCTGGCGGGTGTTCGCCGCCCTGTTCGGTATCGGCGGCCTGACCGCCGGCCTGTTCGCGTTCGGCCTGGCGCGGCGGGCGGTCGAGGTGGAAGAGGCAGCCGAGGGAGCGGTGGCCCATGGTTGACGAGCGGGCGCTGCGCGAGAAGGAGGAAGGCCCCGGCTACGAGACCTCGCGCGTCGATCTGCGTATCCCGCTCGGTACCGGTGCGATGGCGATCATCCTGCTGGCGTGCGGAATCGCGATCATTTTTCTGTTTTACCATTTCGTCTGGAAAAGTCCGGCCGGCACGCCGGCGTACCCCTATACGCGGGCGCCGCAGACGACGCCTGCGCCGCGCCTGCTGGCGAATCCGAAGGCCGAGTTGCATGCGCTGCGCACGCTGAATCGCGACCGCCTCAACAGCTACGGCTGGGTCAACAAGCAGAAGGGCATCGTCCATATTCCGATCGAGCGGGCGATGCAGATTATCGCGAAGCACGGTTTTCCGCCGCGTCCGCCGGTGCCGGTCAACAAGATCAACAAGGAGTCGGTGCCGCTGGCGCCGACCGGCGAGAAGCCGAAGCCGTATAAAAGCGGCACCGCCAACCGTGCGCAGAGTCCGCCGCCATGATGCTCGCCGCCCTGGGTTCCAACGCAGGCAACGCACCCGGCTACCTCGGTTCCGACGTCGGCCATACGATCGTCAAGTTCCTGCCGCCGGCGGCGACACCGATGGCGCATTCGGTCGACACGCTGTTCTTCTGGATGGTGGGCATTTCCGGCGTGGTGGCGATGACGCTGACGGTCGTCATCGGCGTGCTGATGATTCGTTACCGGCGCGGCAAGAAGGTCAATCGCGACTTCCACGTCAGCAAGAAACGCGAATTGTGGACCGAGTTCTTCTGGACGCTGCCGGTATTCCTGGCGTTTCTGGCGTTTTTCTATGCCGGCGCGAATATCTACGTCAAGGCATTTACGAAGCCGAACGATCCGATCCACATCGACGTGACGGGCAAGCAATGGATGTGGAAGTTCGAGCATCCGAACGGCGCGCGGGAAATCAACACGCTGCACGTTCCCGTCGACCGCATCGTCGAACTCGACATGACCTCGACGGACGTGATTCACGACGTCGACATTCCGGCATTCCGCATCAAGCACGACGTGCTGCCCGGTACGCACATGTTTCTGTGGTTCAAGGCGACCCGGATCGGCACGTATGACCTGTATTGCAACCAGTTCTGCGGGCTTGGGCACTCGAAGATGCGCGGCGAGGTCATTGTCATGAAAGATGCCGATTTTGCGCAATGGCTCGACGACCAGCAGGTGCCGAATTCGCCGGCCGAACGTGGTGCGGCGCTGTTCCGCGCCCACGGCTGCAGCGGCTGTCACATGGGCAATTCAGCGATTCACGCGCCGGATCTCGCCGGTATTTACGGCAAGCCGGTACCGCTGTCGAACGGCAAGATGGTCATCGCGAACGACGCCTACATCCGCGACTCGATCCTGTTTCCGAGCAAGGACATCGTCGCAGGTTTCAACAACGACATGCCCAGCTTCCGCGGCAAGCTGACCGAAGGCGAGATTCAGGAAATCATCAGCTACATCAAGAAATTGCACCGCGACTACAGGAACCAGCCATGAGCGCAGCAGTCACCCTTCCCGACGCACCGCCGAGCTATCCCGAAGAGCACTACCTGAATAACGGCTACAGCCTCAAGTCGTGGCTGACAACGACCGACCACAAGCGGATCGCATGGCTGTTCTTCTTCGCGCTGACATTCATGTTCCTGATCGGCGGAACGGCCGCCGCCCTGATACGCATCGAACTGATTACACCGGCGGGCGACCTCGTCAGCGACGCCACCTATACGCGCCTGTTCTCGGTGCATGGCATCGTCATGGTCTGGTTCTTCCTGATCCCGTCGATCCCCAATACATTCGGCAATTTTCTGTTGCCGATGATGATCGGCGCCCGCGACATGGCGTTCCCGCGCATCAACCTGTTGAGCTGGTACGTTTATATGATCGGTGCGCTGGCGATCATCGCGAGCCTTTTTGCCGGTGCGCCCGATGCCGGCTGGACGTTTTACACGCCGCTCAGCACGCAGTATGCGAACGACGCCACCATCATTGCCGCGGTCGGTGTGTTCATCGTCGGCTTCTCGACCATCATGACTGCGCTCAATTTCATCGTCACGATCCACAGGCTGCGCGCGCCCGGCATGACCTGGTTCCGCCTGCCGCTGTTCGTCTGGTCGATGTATTCGGTCGCGGTACTGATGCTGCTCGCAACGCCGGTGCTCGCCATCACGCTGCTGATGGTCACGGTGCAGCACTGGCTGGGAATAGCGATTTTCAATCCGGCGATCGGCGGCGATCCGCTTTTGTTCCAGCACATGTTCTGGTTCTACTCGCACCCGGCGGTGTACATCATGCTGATTCCGTCCATGGGCGTGGTCAGCGAGCTGATCACGACCTTTGCGCGCAAGCAGGTATTCGGCTACGAGGTCATGGTGTTTTCAATGCTGATGATTTCGATCGCCAGCTTTTTCGTCTGGGGTCATCACATGTTCGTCGCCGGCGAGTCGACGTTTTCCGCGCTGGTTTTTTCGCTGATGACGTTTGTCGTGGCCGTGCCCTCCGCGATCAAGATCTTCAACTGGACCACGACGCTGTACAAAGGGACGATCAGCTTCGACACGCCGATGCTCTACGGCGTCAGTTTCATCGGCCTGTTCCTGGTCGGCGGCCTGACAGGCGTGATCATTGCTTCGACCGGCGTCGACATGAACCTGCACGGCACCTACTTCATCATCGCGCACTTCCACTACATCATGGTCGGCGCCGCGGTAACGGCGTACATGGGTGCGCTGCACTACTGGTGGCCGAAGATCACCGGGCGGATGTATCCGGAGATGTGGGGGCGCTTCGCGGCGATCACCATGTTCATCGGCTTCAACGGCACGTTCGGGCCGCAGTTCTTGCTCGGCGTCGCCGGCATGCCGCGCCGCTACCACACCTATCCGCCGGTGTACCAGGTGCTGAACGAGGCTTCGTCCGCCGGTGCGGTGGTGCTCGCCGTCGGCTACATCATGCCGCTCTGCTATTTCGTCTGGTCGCTGCGTTACGGCAAGATCGCCCCGCCCAACCCGTGGGGCGCGACCGGGCTTGAATGGCAGACCCCGTCGCCGCCGCCGGAGCACAACTTCGGCGGCGAGATTCCGGTGGTGTCGCGCAAGCCGTACGATTACGAGCATTACGATGCGGAGCATGGCGAGTGGCAGGGCCGCCCATGAGCGCCAAACCCGAACAAGTCAAGGTTCAGTTCGAGACGCTCGACCAGCAGCAGAGCGCCGACCGGCTCGGCATGTGGATATTTCTCGCGACCGAAACGATGCTGTTCGGTGGTCTGTTCTTCGGCTACACCGCGATGCATACGCTGCATCCGCAGATCTTCGACGAAGCTTCGCACGAACTGGAATGGAAGCTTGAGTTCATCAACACGGTCATTCTTTTGACCAGTGGCCTGACGATGGCGCTGGCGGAATTCGCCGTGGCCGCCAAGCGGCGCTGGCTGACGCTGTTCCTGCTGATCCTGACGCTGTTCTTCGGCGCCTGGTTCCTGACCGCCAAAGGGATTGAGTACGTTGATGATTTCGCCAACGGTATCGTGCCGTTCGTGGCGGGCGGCTATCACTACGCCGGGCTGCAGCCGGAAATCGCCAAACTGTTTTTCAATTTCTATTTCGCGCTGACCGGCTTGCACGCGTTCCACATGAGCATCGGCATGCTGCTGCTGATGCTGATGGCGTGGCTGACCTTCCGCTGGCGCGATCCCGACAAGATGATCCGGCGCCTGCGCATCGTCGGCTTTTACTGGGCCTTCATCGACGTCGCGTGGGTCACGATTTACACCACGATCTATCTGGTGCCGCGATGAGATTGCTGCCCAAAACGGCCTGGATCCGCATGTTCGTCGCCTGGGGCATGATGCTGGTGCTGGTCGGCATTACCGTCGGCATCGCCGTCATCTTTCCCGGCATCGGTGTCTGGCATTCGGCTCTCAACCTGCTGATCGCCGGCCTGCTCGTCTTCCTGGTGATGTTCTTCTACATGCACCTCGAAAGCAGCCCGGGGCTGCTGCGCATGATGGCCGGCGTCGGCTTCTTCTGGCTGATTTTCATGTTCACGCTGGGCCTCACCGACTACTTCAGCCGGATCTATCATTAGATGAATGCCATGGCGTCAAACCCGGAAAAATTCGGCCACACTCCCGACGGTCGGTCAGCCACGTTGTACACCCTGTCGAATGAGTATTTGCGCGCCTGCATCACCGACTTCGGTGGCCGCCTGACGTCACTTGAAGTGGCGCAGAATGATGGCAACTGGCGGCAGACCGTCCTCGGCTTCGACGACGTCGCCGACTACGTCAAGGCCGGCAAACCGTTCGGCGCATTGCTCGGTCGCACTTCGAACCGCATTGCCGGCGGCTGCTTCCTGCTCGACGGCAAGCGTTACGCACTGACCCGCAACGAAGGTGCGAACACGCTGCACGGCGGCGGCGTGTTCGGCAACGTCTTCTGGGAAGTTGTCGATACCGATGCGAGACGAGTGGTGCTGAAGCATGTCAGCGCAGACGGCGACCAGGGCTTCCCCGGCGAACTCGAAGTCCGTGCGACGTGGCGGCTGGACGGCGCCACGCTATGGCTCGAGTTCGAGGCGCACACCGATGCGCCGGGACCGGTCAGCCTGAGTGCGCACCCGTACTTCAACCTGGGCGACGCGGGCGACGTGCTCGATCACGAGTTCACCATTGCCGCCGATGCATTCCTGCCGACCGACAGCGAGCAGATTCCCACCGGCGAGCGCCGCGCCGTCGCCGGCACGCCGTTCGATTTTCGTGAGCCGGCAACCGCCGCCGCGCGCATCCGCACGCCGGACCCGCAGTTAATCAACGGCAAGGGCTACGACCACTATTACATCCTCGATGCAGCCGAATCGAATACGGCCCGATTCGCTGCTCGCGCCCGCGATCCCGCCAGCGGCTGCACGCTACAAATTTACACGACCCAGCCGGGCTTGCAGTTTTATACCGGAAACAATCTCAACGGCACCATCGCCGGCCGCGGCGGCATTTACCGTCAATCAGCAGCATTCGCCTTCGAGCCGCAGGGTTTCCCGAATGCGCCGAATCAGCGCGATTTTCCGAGCACAGTGCTGCAGTCGGGCGAAATCTATCGGCAAGCGATCGGCTACACGTTCAAAATGACGTGATCCGGCTCTGATTCCTGTCATTGCCGAATCTGCGCATCGACACCATCGCCGCGTTCGGTGCCTGACCTTCAAGGATGAGCCAGTAGCGTACGGGTTGCCTGAAGACGCTCGGGCCGGTAAGGCAAAGAATGTCAAGACTGGCGCCTTGCGTCTGCCCCGGTACAATGGCGCCCCATGCCTTCGTCCATTCTCTCCGGCCTCAACGCCGAACAGCGCGCCGCCGTCGTCACCATCGATGCGCCGCTGCTGGTGCTGGCGGGCGCGGGCAGCGGCAAGACGCGTGTCATCACGCGCAAGATCGCCTACCTGATTGGCGAATGCGGCATCCCGCCGCACGCGATAGCCGCGCTGACGTTCACCAACAAGGCCGCGCGCGAAATGAAGACCCGCGCGGGGCAACTGTTGCGCGGGGGCAAGGCCAAGGGCCTCAATGTGTCGACGTTTCATACGCTGGGCCTGCGCATCCTGCGCGAAGAGCATGCCCGCCTCGGCTTGCGGCGCGGTTTTTCGCTGTTCGACGCCGACGACAGCCGCCAGCTCGTGCGCGACATTCTGAAAGACGAGCGCAACGATCGGGTCGAGGCTGTCGATGCGGCACAGGCGCAGATCTCCAACTGGAAGAGCGCGCTGGTCGAGCCGGTGCAGGCGGCGGCTGCCGCCGAGGATGAACTGGCCGCGCACGCGGCCCGCGCCTATGCCGCTTATCAGCGCGCGCTGCAAGCCTATAACGCCGTCGACTTCGACGACCTGATCGTCCAGCCGGTGCGGCTGTTTCGCAACGAGCCGGATCTGCTCGACAAGTGGCAAAACCGCCTGCGTTACCTGCTGGTGGACGAATACCAGGACACCAACGGCGCGCAGTACGGTCTGCTGAAACTGCTTGCCGGCCCGCGCGCCGCACTGACGGCGGTCGGCGACGACGACCAGTCGGTCTATTCGTGGCGCGGCGCGCGCCCCGACAACCTCGCGCACCTGCAAAAGGATTTTCCGCGCCTCAAGGTCGTCAAGCTCGAACAGAACTACCGCTCCGCGCCACGCATCCTGCGTGCGGCCAATGCACTGATCGCCAACAACCCGCATCTGTTCGAAAAACGCCTGTGGAGCGAGCTGAAAGACGGCGCGCCGATCACGGTGCTGGCGTGCGCGGACGATCGCGACGAGGCGGCGCAGGTCGCCGCGCAAATCGCCGATCAGCGGCTGATGCACCGGCGCGCGTACCGCGATTTCGCCGTGCTGTATCGCGGCAACTTCCAGTCGCGCGCAATCGAGCGCGCGCTGCGCGAACAACAGATTCCATACGCCATCAGCGGCGGCACGTCGTTCTTCGACCGCAGCGAAGTGCGCGACCTGATCGCCTACCTGCGGTTGATCGTCAACCCGGACGATGACGCGGCCTTTCTGCGCATCGTCAACGTGCCGCGCCGCGAGATCGGCGCGGCGACGCTGGAACGGCTGGGCCGCTACGCCGGTGAGCGCGGCACGAGTCTGTTTTCCGCCTGCTTCGAAATGGGCCTGGCGACGGCGGTGGGCGAGCGGCCGCGCATCCGCCTGCAGCAGTTCGCCGAGTTCATCGGCCGTCTGGGCGAAAGCGACGAACCGGCGGGCGCGCTCGCGCGCAATCTGATCGCCGGCATCGGCTACGCGGAGTGGCTGCACGAGAGTTGCCGCGACGACAAGGCGGCCCAGCGGCGGCTGGAAAACGTGGAGGAACTGCTGGGCTGGCTCGACCGGCTCGTCATGCAGGACCCGGAGCGGGATTTGGCCGCGATTCTCAATCACATGAGCCTGATGGACCGGCTCGACAAGACCGAATCGGCCGAGCCCGCCGACGAAGTGCAGCTGATGACGCTGCACGCGGCCAAGGGGCTCGAATTTCCGTGCGTGTTCCTGGTCGGCTTCGAGGAAGGCCTGCTGCCGCACCGCGAAAACCTGGACGGGCCGGGCGCCGAGGAAGAGCGCCGCCTGGCTTACGTCGGCATCACCCGCGCACAGCGCAGTCTCTATTTAAGCTACGCGGAGCACCGTCGGCGCTACGGCGAGAACATGGTCTGCGAGCCGAGCCGGTTCCTGGCGGAACTGCCGGCCGCCGAATTGCAGTGGAGTGGAAAAGAGAGCGCGCCCGCCGATCCCGAAGCGCGCCAGGAAAGCCGGCGGACGCATCTGGCCGCGCTGCGCGGCCTGCTGGCCGAGGGCTAGACGCGCCGGTTTATTTCGCCGGCGGCATGACTTTCTGGCCTTCCTTTTTGACCAGCGCCGCGCCGCCGCTCTGGCCGACCATGTACTCCATCGCCTTGACGACCTGCCGATCGGTCAGGCTGGGATTGCCGCCTTTCGCCGGCATGAAGCCGAGCGGGCCGTGGAAGCCGTGCAGCGCGTGATCCTTGAGCGTCGGGAGTCCCTTGGCGATATGCTTTGCCCATTCCTGCTTGTCGCCGATTTTCGGCGCGCCGGCCACGCCGGTCTTGTGGCACGCGGAGCAGGTGCCTTCCCAGATTTCCTTGCCCGACATCGGCTTCGCGCTTGCGGTTTTGCCGGCAGCCGGCGCCTGCGCCGACGGCGGAACTTTGCCTATATACACTTGTCCCACCGGCGCCAGCCGCTCGGACAGCAGCTGTGCCTTGAGCGGATCGTTGCTGGTGGTTGAATAATGGCCGGCCGCGACGATGTGCGCGATGATATAGAAGACGACGCCCGCCGCAGCCAGAAAGCCTATTACGATGGAAAAGTTGAAAAGGAAGCTTTTATCTTGAATGTCCACGCAATGCCCCGTCCGCAAGGAACCGATCGCCGCGGCTCGTGGGATCAAGAGCCCCGGCAGCGCCGGCCCGGAAACTGGAAAGCGGCGATTATAAACGTAAAGACGGGGTCGCGGAAACCGTGACGGGGATCAAAGGTCGCGCCCCGCCGATCCATAATTAGATCTGAGGGCTTGAAATTTACTAAATAGTCAACTATATTGATTGCATGGGCAGAGTAAGTGACGCCAAAGAACGCCTGATGGCCGCCGCCAGCGAGTTGACCTGGCGCAAGGGCTACAACGCGGTGACGGTGGACGCCATCTGCGAGCATGCGGGCGTCAAAAAGGGCAGCTTCTATCATTTCTTCGAATCGAAAGCGGCGCTCGCCATCGCCGCGATGGACAACGCCTGGCAAACGCAGGCCCGGCCGAATCTGGAGGTGGTGTTTTCCGCGAGCAATCCGCCCCTAGAGCGGCTGAAGCAGTATTTCGACGGGCTTTACCAGATGCAGCTCGAAATGAGCCGAACCCAGGGTCGCGCGCTGGGCTGCCCCTTTTTCAGCCTCAGTATGGAAAGCGGCGGGCTGGAACCGGAAGTCTGGGAAGCTTCGCGTCGCTACCTCGGACGCAAGCGCAAATACATCGAGTCGGCCATTCGCGATGCCCAGGCCGAAGGGCTGGTGGATGTGGACAGTACGGAAGAGGCCGTTGAAGGCATCTGGACCCTCCTTGAAGGTGCGCTGGCCCGGTCGCGGGCCCAAGGCGATCTCGAGCCGCTGCGCGAGTTGTACGACCAGGCGTTGCGACTGCTTGGCGCCAGGCGTCCGGTTCGAGAAACCTAACTCGGGAAGGGTGAAGAACGGATTTTCTCTTTTTTTATCAGCAACTTGACTAGATAGTCAACTACTTTTCTTCAATTTCGGAGCGAGGATTATGAACAAGAAACGATGGATCGCGACCCTGGTCGCCGTGGCGGCGGTCACCGGTGCCGCTATCGTATTCACCCGGCCGGCGGCGCAACAACGCGTGCAAGCAGCCGGTGCACCGCAGGTGACGGTGGCCCGCGTCATAACCCGCTCCATCCGGCCGACCGAGGAATTCATCGGCCACGTGGAAGCGGTCAATACCGCGCGCGTTCGCCCGCGCGTCGGCGGTTATATCCGGTCCATGCATTTTCAGGAAGGCGACCTTGTTCAAAAAGGCGAGGTTCTGTTCCGGATCGATCCGCGATCGTACCAGGCGGCAGTCAATGAATTGAAAGCGAAGCTTGCCGAAGCCGAGGCGAAGCTTGCGTTGGCCGAGTCCAATGCCGAGCGGGCACACCGTCTGCTTCCCAAGCATGCGATTTCCCGCGAGGGGGCGGATCGTGCGAACGCAGCAGCCAAGGCCGCCCGCGCCCACGTCGCCGCGGTCAAGGCGTCGCTGAACGCCGCCCAACTGAAGCTTGGATTCACCAAGGTGCGCTCACCCATCTCGGGAAGAATCGGTAAGGCGCGGATTACGCCGGGCAACCTGGTTACCAGCCGGGACGTATTGACGACCGTCGTGACGGTCGACCCTGTGTACGTCAAGTTCGATGTGGACGAGCACAGCTATTTGCGCTTGCTGACTTCCCATTTACTCGCGGTCAATGAAGACGGCAAAGCCAGCCTGCCGGTGTTCATGGGCCTCGCCGATGAGGCCCGTTACCCGCACCGCGGTCACCTCGATTTTGTCGCCAACAACCTGCACGCAGATACCGGGACCATCGAGTTGCGCGCCGTCTTCGGGAATCCAAAGGGGCTGCTGACGCCGGGACTGTTTGCGCGCGTCAAGTTGCCGGTCGGTACGCGCGAACAGGCCGTGCTGATTGATCCCCGTGCCGTCGCTACCGACCTGAGCAGCCAATACGTGTATGTCCTCAGCGGGGGGCACAAGGTCGAGTACCGCGCGGTCACGTTGGGTCCGCTGTTCCATGGCTTGCGCATCGTCAAGTCCGGGCTCAAGCCGGGCGACGTGATCGTCGTCAACGGTTTGCAACGCGTCCGCCCGGGCGCCGCGGTCGATGCCAGCCGGGTCGCGATGGATCGCCGTTTGAGCGATCGCCAGCGCGCGATCGTGCGCGCGGACGGAGCGGCCTCCCGGCGCATTGTCTATAACGATCCGCCCCACGACACCCATCACTGAGAAATCGACGATGAACATTGCCCAGTATTTTGTACGGCGGCCGATTCTCGCCTCCGTGTTGTCCTTGTTGATCGTCATCGCCGGCATCATTGCGCTGCCGACCTTGCCGATCAGCGAATATCCGCAGGTCGTGCCGCCGACGGTGGTCGTGCATGCCTCTTATCCGGGCGCCAATCCGAAAGTCATCGCCCAGACCGTCGCGACGCCGCTCGAAACGCAGCTGAACGGTATCGACGGGATGCTTTACACGTCGTCGCAGGCGACCAGTGACGGCCGCCTGACGCTGACTGTCACGTTTGCTGTCGGCACCGACATCGACAAGGCCCAGGTGCAGGTCCAGAACCGTGTGGCGCAGGCACTGCCGCGGCTGCCCGAGGAAGTGCAGCGGCTCGGCGTCACGACCCGTAAAAGCTCGCCCAATCTCGCGATGGTGGTTCATCTGGTATCGCCGGGCGGGCGCAAGGATATGCTGTTCCTGTCGAACTACGCGCGGCTGCGAGTGAAGGACGAACTCGCCCGGCTGAAGGGCGTCGGCGACGTGCAGGTGTTCGGGGCCGGCAGTTACAGCATGCGGGTCTGGCTGAACCCCCGCAAACTCGCGGCGCGCCATCTGACCACCGGTGACGTCGTGCGCGCGATTCGCAACCAGAACATGTCGGTGGCGGCCGGCGCGCTCAACGCATCACCGGCCCCGGCGAATGCCGATTTTCATTTGATCATCAACGCCCGCGGCCGGCTGCCGGACGCGGAGGCTTTTCGCAACATCATTGTGCGCACCGGCTCCGACGGCGGCACAGTCCATCTCGGCGACGTGGCGCGGGTCGAGCTGGGCGCCAATACGTATGCCTTACGGAGCCTGCTGGATAACAAGGACGCGGTCGGCATGGGGATTTTCCCGCGCCCGGGATCGAACGCGCTCGATGTCTCGCACCGCGTGCGCGCCACCATGGCAAGGCTGAGCCAGTCGTTCCCGGAAGGTGTGCAATACCGTATCGTTTACGACACCACGACGTTCGTGCGCAGCTCGATCGAGGCGGTAGGCCATACGCTGCTCGAAGCCATCGCGCTGGTAGTGCTGGTGGTCATTCTGTTCCTGCAAACCTGGCGCGCGTCGATCATTCCGCTGGTGTCGGTCCCTGTATCGCTGATCGGCACCTTCGCAGTCATGAAGCTCTCCGGTTTCAGTCTGAACACGCTGTCGCTGTTTGGTCTGGTGCTCGCGATCGGCATCGTGGTGGACGATGCGATCGTCGTGGTCGAGAACGTCGAACGCAATATTGCCGACGGCCATTCGCCGGTCGAGGCGACTCGGCGGGCGATGCGCGAAGTCACCGGCCCGATTGTCGCGACCGCGCTGGTGTTGTGCGCCGTATTCGTGCCGGTGGCGTTCATCAGCGGACTGACCGGCCAGTTCTATCGCCAGTTCGCGCTGACCATTGCGATTTCCACCGTCATCTCGGCATTTAATTCGCTGACGGTGAGCCCGGCGCTGGCGGCGCTTCTGTTGAAGCCCCACGACGCGCCCAAAGATCGCCTGACGCGCTGGATGGACCGCCTGTTCGGCTGGATTTTCCGCCCCTTCAACCGCTTCTTCAGTGCCGCGTCCGCCCGCTACGTGGGTGGGGTGCGGCGCGTGCTGCGGTTTTCGTCGATCGCGCTGTTGCTGTACGCCGGCCTGCTCGGGCTGACGTATTTTAGCTTCAACAGCGTGCCCGCCGGTTTCGTGCCGCCGCAGGACAAGCAGTATCTCGTCGCATTCGCGCAGTTGCCGCCGGCGGCGTCGCTCGATCGCACCGCGGCCATTGTCCGCCGCATGTCGGCGATCGGCATGAAGCAGCCGGGTGTCGCGCACGCGGTGGCTTTCCCGGGCCTGTCGATCAATGGTTTCACCAACAGTTCCAGCGCCGCGGTGATCTTTTTCACGCTGGACCCGTTTGACGAACGCGAGGCACCGTCGCTGGCGGCCGGCGCAATCGCCGGGGCCCTGAACCACAAATTTGCGGCTATTCAGGGCGCCTACATCGCCGTATTTCCGCCGCCCCCGGTGCAAGGCCTTGGGACCATCGGCGGTTTCCGCATGCAGATCGAGGATCGCGCCAACCTTGGATTCGCGGCCCTCAACAAACAAACCCGGGCATTGATTGCGGCCGCCCGCAAGTCACCGGCCCTGGCGGGCCTTTTCACCAGTTATCAAGTCAACGTGCCGCAAATCAAGGTGGACGTGAATCGCGAAAAGGCCAAGGCGGAGGGCGTAGATCTGAATGACGCATTCCAGACCATGCAAGCCTACCTGGGTTCGCTGTATGTCAACGACTTCAACCGCTTCGGCCGGACTTACCAGGTAAACATCTCGGCGCAGCCGCGTTTTCGCAGCGAGCCGGCGGACATCACCCGGCTGAAGACGCGCAACGCGCACGGCGACATCGTGCCGCTGGGTTCGTTCGTGACCGTGCACCGCGCGGCCGGGCCGGCCGAAGTCATGCACTACAACAGTTACGTCACCGCTGCCATCAACGGCGGCCCCGCGCCCGGCTACAGCTCGGGACAGGCGCAGACGGCGATGGAAAAACTCGCCGCCGCGCACCTGTCCAAAGGCATGACCTACGAATGGACCGATCTCACCTATCAGCGGATTCTCGCCGGCAACACCGCCATTTACGTGTTTCCGCTGTGCGTGCTGCTGGTATTCCTGGTGCTGGCGGCGCTGTACGAAAGCTGGTCATTGCCGTTAGCCGTAGTGCTGATCGTGCCGATGGCGCTGCTCTCGGCCATTCTCGGCGTGTGGGCGACCGGTGGCGACAACAACATCTTCACCCGGATCGGCCTCATCGTACTGGTCGGCCTGGCGTGCAAAAACGCCATCCTGATCGTGGAGTTCGCGCGCGAACGCCAGGCCGCGGGTTCGAGTCGGTTGCACGCCGTCCTCGAAGCGGCGCGGCTCAGGTTGCGCCCGATCCTGATGACCTCCATCGCTTTCATCATGGGCGTGGTGCCGCTCGTGCTCGCCGACGGCGCCGGTGCCGAGATGCGCCATGCCATGGGCGTCGCGGTGTTCTACGGCATGCTGGGCGTCACGTTCTTCGGTCTGGCACTGACGCCCGTCTTTTATTTCATGATCCGCGCGTTGCTGGAACGGCGCGGCGCGCGAACGAAACCCGTAACGGCGGCTGAATGACAAGCACTTTGTCCCGCCAGTCGCCTGCGTGATTTTTCCAACTGGCAATCATCAATGAGACAGCAAGACAGTAATAGAGGCAGCAGCCTTGTCGGCGGACGGCCGGCGCGCCCCGCGATAAGCTACGGACTGGCGGGGCGAATCATTCAGAGCCACTCAACCTGGCGGCGGCGGTCGAGAGCCATGCTGGCGTTGGCGGTCGGCGTCATCCTGGCCGGCTGCGCGGTGGGCCCGAACTTCCATCCACCACAGCCGCCTGCCGTCAAAAGCTTTACCAGTCGTCCGCTGAGCGAAACAGCCAGCACGAGCGGCCACGGCGGCAAGGCCCAGCGCTTTGTTATGGGCGGCAAAATCGCCGCCGACTGGTGGCGGGTGTTTCATTCGCCGCAACTGAACGCGCTGATTGAACGGGCGCTCGCGCAAAGCCCGACGCTGAAGGGCGCCAAAGCGCGCCTCGCGCAGGCCCGCGCCAACCTCGCGGCCGCCAACGGCGGCCTGTATCCACAGTTCGACGCCGAACTCAGCGCGACGCGCCAGAAGTTTTCCGGCGCCCAGTTCGGCGGCCTCGGCGGCGCCAGTATCTTCAATCTGTACGGCGCCTCGCTGAATGCGACCTGGAACCTCGACATCTTCGGCGGCACCCGCCGCAGCATCGAGGCGCAGGCGGCCCAGGTCGATTATCAGCACGACCAACTGCGTGCGACGTACCTGACGCTGGTCGGCAGCATCGTCAGCACCGCCATCAATGCCGCGTCCTACCAGGCGCAGTTCAACGCGACGCAGACGATTCTCAGAGCCGAGGAGCGGGCGTTCGATCTGGTCAGGGCGCAGGAAAAAGCCGGCGCCGTATCGCGTGCCGACGTCCTGCAGGCCCGCGCGCAGCTGGCAGCGACCCGCACGAAGCTCGCACCGCTGCGCCAGCAACTCGCTCAGTCGCAGCACCAGTTGGCGACGTTGACCGGGACGTTCCCGGGTCAATGGCAGCCGGTTCAATTCAATATCGACAAGCTGACGCTCCCGGGAAGGCTCCCGCTGGTCGTGCCGTCGAGCCTGGTGCGCCGGCGGCCGGATATTCGTGCTGCGGAAAGTGCGCTGCACGCCGCGAGCGCCAGCATCGGCATCGCCACGGCGAAACTCTATCCGAGTTTCAGTATCACCGGCTCGTACGGCAGCCAGGCTCCCGACGTTGGCGACTTGTTCAATCCCGTGACGACGATCTGGAACATCGGCGCCTCGCTGCTCGCGCCGCTGTTTCACGGCGGCGCGCTGCACGCCCAAAAGCGCGCCGCGGTCGCCGCCTACAAGGAATCGCTGGCGAATTATCAGCAGACGGTGCTGACGGCCTTCAGGCAGGTCGCGGACGTGTTGCGCGCGCTGGAAAACGATGCCGACGGCCTGAGCGCCCAGCGGTCCGCGCTCACGGCGGCGCAGAACAGCCTCGACCTCGCGCAGGTGCAGTACAAGGCCGGCGCCGCCGGTTTCCTCACCGTGCTGACGGCGGTGCAGCAATTTCAGCAGGCGCAGCTCGGCTACGTGCAGACGCTGGCGCAGCGCTATCAGGACACCGCTCGGCTGTTCAACGCACTCGGTGGCGGCTGGTGGAATCGGAAGCAACCGGCGGCGATGCAATCGCTGCCGGGCTCAGTCGCCGCGCTTCCGTCTGGGGGCGAACGAACCATGCTCCGGGCCGACAAGAGGAGGTAATCATGAGCACCATCAATACGATCAGCTTTCCCGGCCAAAGCTCATCTTTGCGGGCGGGACTTTGGCTTGCGCAGGGGCTGCTCGCCGGGGTGTATTTATACACTGGCATAGCGGCGCTCGTCCTTTCCACGGCACAGGTTTCGACGATAGTCCCCTGGGCGAGCCATGTGCCCGGCATGTTGCTGACATTTTTTGGCCCCATAGACGTAATCGCCGGCTTGGGTATCCTGTTGCCGTCTCTGATGCGGACCGCCCCAATCCTGAGTGCGACCACAGCCGCATGCTCTGCTGTACTCCAGGTGTTCGCAATCTTCTTTTACGCCGTCCTCGGCACGCTGGCCGCGACGTTGCCTCTGAACTTGGCCATACTCGTCCTGTCGGTGTTCGTCGCCTGGGGCAGATCCAAAGCGGCGCCCATTGCACCGCGATTGCAGGACCGGCTCATGTCCTCCAGTGATTTCTTCGCCAGTGAGCGAGTTGATGGATCGGGCGGTCGCCCGGGAATATCCCGGCGGGCAATGCGGAGGAAAAAGAGCAGCAGCAATGGCGGCTTTCCGTGTCAACGGGGCACGCGCGGCACGCGATCGGCCGGCAGCTGGATGTCCCCGTCGTGGAACAAAGCAGCCCGAACTGCTCGCCGATCTCGAGCAGGGGCACTATTTCCAGCCCCGGGCGAGAAAAGTTCGCAAGACAAAAACGGACCGGTTCCATGGTGATAGGCAAAAGAACCGCGGACGCGACGATCCATTTTGACGATGTGGCGGTGACGCGGGTGATCGAATGGGACGGGCCCGTCAAGACGGTGGCCGAAATCTTGCCGGATACGCCGGCCGGCGACTGGCACGTCAACCGGTCGCTGCTGGCACCGGACTTCTGGAATCCAGAAACGGACGCTTACTTGTGCCGCATCCAGACGTGGGCGATCCGCACCGCCGGCCGCACGATCCTGATCGACACTGGCGTCGGCAACGATCGCGACCGCCCGGGAATGCCCGCGTTCGACCACTGGCACACCCATTTTCTTGAGCGGCTTGCTGCGGTGGGCGTCGAATCTGAAAGCGTCGATATTGTGATTAATACGCATATCCACTCTGATCACGTCGGCTGGAATACCCGATTGGCCGAGGGCGCATTCGTACCTACGTTCCCCAACGCCACCTATCTCGTTCCGCAGGGCGATTACGACTATTTTCATCCCGACAACGCAGCAAACAGGCGCCCACCGGAGACCGAGGACGAACGACGGCGCTTCGACGGGATCCGGCAGCTCTTCGCCGACAGCATCAGCCCGGTGGAAGAGGCCGGGCAACTGCAACTGTGGCGGGGCCATTACGATCTACCGGGCCTGCCGATCTCTCTCTTGCCGGCTCCCGGGCATACGCCGGGGTCCTCGGTAGTACGGTTGCGCGCCGGGGCGGGCGCACTCTTCGTGGGCGACTTGTTGCACAGCCCGATGCAGATACTGCACGCCGACCATTGCTGCAGCTTCGACCTGGACGCCGTCCAGGCTCGCGCCACTCGACAACGCATTCTTGCGGAAGCCGCCGCCGACGGTTGTATGGTCCTGCCCGCACACCTGCCCGGGCATAGCGCCGCCTTCATCCGGCCGGCGTCGAACGGCAACGACTACGCCGTTGCCCGCTGGGCCGCATTTCCGCGCGAGGGCCTTTCGTGACGAAACGCGTTGGGATATTTGGGATGTGCGCGCCCGACAGGATTACTCCGGGCATCCTGCCCTACGCCCTTTCGGGCCCGCCTGCGGCGGTTCAAATTCGCTCCCGGCGAATTTGTCGAACCTGT
>DASSNE010000026.1:0-2602 GCA_035688265.1 Gammaproteobacteria bacterium | reverse complement strand
CGTCAGCGGCGCCGGCCGCCGAGCAGCGAGCCGAGCACGCCGCGCAGCACCTGCCGTCCGATCTGCGAGCCGATGCTGCGCGCCGCGCTCTTGGCCATCGCCTCGACCACGCTTTCACGGCGGCCGCCGCCGAATACCGCGCCGAGCACGCTCGACAGTGCGCTGCCGCCGTTGCCGTCCGAACCGCTGGCACTTTTCGGGTTGCCATCCGCGGCATCATCGTGAGCTTGGGCGGCGCGGCTGGCGAGCTTTTCGTAGGCCGACTCGCGGTCCACCGTTTTCTCGTAATGTCCGAACAGCACCGACTGTTTGACGATCGCATCGTGTTCCGCCGGTGTCAGCGGCCCCATGCGACCGGGCGGCGGCAGCACGAACGCGCGTTCGACGATGCCCGGCCGGCCCTTCACGTCGAGCAGCGACACCAGCGCCTCGCCCACGGCCAGCTCGGTGATGGCGGACACGACGTCAAGCCTGGGGTTGGCGCGCATGGTCTCGGCCGCGGCTTTTACCGCCTTCTGGTCGCGCGGCGTGAATGCGCGCAACGCGTGTTGCACACGGTTGCCGAGCTGGCCCAGCACCGCGTCCGGCACGTCGAGCGGGTTCTGGGTGACGAAATACACGCCCACGCCCTTGGAACGAATCAGCCGCACCACCTGCTCGATCTTGTCGAGCAGCACCTTCGGCGCGTCGTTGAACAGCAGGTGCGCCTCGTCGAAAAAGAACACCAGTTTCGGCTTTTCGGGATCGCCCACTTCCGGCAGGCGCTCGAACAGTTCCGACATCAGCCACAGCAGGAAGGTGGCGTAGAGCTGTGGCGTCGCCATCAGTTGGTCGGCGACCAGGATGTTGATCATGCCGCGGCCCTGGCCGTCGGTTTGCATCAGGTCGTCGATGTCGAGCGCTGGCTCACCGAAAAACTTGTCGCCGTGCTGGTTCTCCAGGGTCAGCAGCCCGCGCTGGATGGCGCCGATGCTGGCGGCGGAGACATGACCGTACTGCGTGGTGAACTGGCCGGCATTGTCGCCGACATACTGCAGCATTGCCCGCAGATCTTTCATGTCGAGCAGCAGCAGCCCGTTGTCGTCGGCGATCTTGAACACTAAGTTGAGCACGCCTTCCTGGGTGTCGTTCAGATTGAGCATGCGCCCGAGCAGCAGCGGCCCCATGTCGGAAATGGTGGCGCGCACCGGATGCCCGGCCGCGCCGAACATGTCCCAGAAGGTGACCGGCGACGCCCCGAACTGAAAGTCGCCAAGCTTAAGGAGGTCGATGCGCTCCTTGAGCTTGGGCTTCATTTCGCCGGCGGCGCCGATGCCGGACAGGTCGCCCTTGACGTCGGCCATGAACACCGGCACGCCGATCGCCGAGAAGCGTTGCGCGAGGGTTTGCAGCGTGACCGTCTTGCCGGTGCCGGTGGCGCCGGCGATCAGGCCGTGGCGGTTGGCGAGCGCCGGCAGCAGGAACAGCTCGGTAGCGGCCGCTTTTGCGACCAAGAGTGGATCAGACATGGAATTCTCCCGAGGCCGCTATGATAAAATTCCGCATTATATCAATCCCTAACCCAATCCCTTTTTAATGCCGCAAGGCAGGCTTCCGAGGTTGCAGCATGGCAGGTCACAGCAAGTGGGCAAACATTCAGCATCGCAAGGGCCGGCAGGACGCCAAGCGCGGCCGCATTTTCACCCGTCTGATCAAGGAAATCACCGTTGCCGCGCGCATGGGCGGAGGCGATCCGGACGCCAACCCGCGGCTGCGGCTGGCGATCGACAAGGCCTATGAAAACAACATGCCGAAGGACAACGTCGAACGCGCGATCAAGCGCGGCACCGGCGACCTCGAGGGCGTCAACTACGAAGAAGTGCGCTACGAAGGCTACGGCGTCAACGGTGCGGCGGTGATGGTCAACTGCCTGACCGACAACAAGACGCGCACGGTGGCCGACGTGCGTCACGCGTTCACCAAGCACGGCGGCAATCTCGGCACCGACGGCTCGGTCGCGTTCCTGTTCCGGCATTGCGGCCAACTCGTGTTCGCGCCGGGGACGGACGAGGACAAGCTGATGGAAGCGGCGCTCGACGCGGGCGCGGAAGACGTCATCGGCAACGACGACGGCAGCTTCGAGGTGACGACTGCACCGCAGGAGTTTGCCGCGGTGAAAGCGGCGCTGGAAAAAGCCGGTTTCAAGGCCGAATTCGCCGAAGTCACGATGAAGGCGGACAACGAAACGGTGATGGCGGGCGACGAGGCGGCCAAAATGCAGAAGCTGCTGGATGCGCTGGAGAACATCGACGACGTGCAGGACGTTTATACGACGGTGGTGCTGGAGCAGGTCTGACGGCCTGAGACGTGGGTTTTTCCCCTCCTCGAATGAGGAGGGGTGGACGCGAAGCGGACGGAGTGGTGGGGGTGTTCGGAAAAGCGACCACCCCTTCCGCTTTGCTCCCTGCGACCGCGAAAGGAGGAGCAGGAGCCCGCGTAGCGGGTGCGACCCTGGAGCGGGATGCGGGCGCCTCAAGGAGCGGTCGCTGCATCCTCTGCGCTGGCCGATCCCCTTCGGGGGCCCTCGGCCGACGCTTCGAGGCGCTCTCCTTAAAAACAGGAG
>DASSNE010000058.1:0-143993 GCA_035688265.1 Gammaproteobacteria bacterium | reverse complement strand
GGCGCAGCGCGGCTGATCTACATCACAGGCTCAAAGCCTCAGGCTCTGGTCAGTCTCCGCGCCTCGCCAGGCACCTGTCGCGATTTCAGGTGCCCAATCAAGATACAAGGCTCTGGGTTCGGCTCCTGCCTCACACAGCCCCGGCAATACCTACCGCAGCGTGCACCTACGCTCACGACTCCGCGAGCTTTCTTCTCCGTTCTTGCCGGCCACGATGGCCGGCTGCTTTTCTTGCGACATCGAGCGCAGCCGAAGATCGGGCTGGAAAAGGGGGAAACAAGGAACATTGTCCGAAGCCATGGATGGCTGAGTTCTGTTCCGGCCCCCTTTTTCAGCCCGATCTTCGGGAAGTCCGCAGCACAGGATGTGCTGCGGACCAAGCGACAGGAGCGGTGGCTTTGGTTACTTTCCCCGCAAGGAAAGTAACTCGTCGTAGGGGGTCGACACCCCCGCCCAATCAGCCCGCCGCCGCAGGCGGCTCAATCTCTATCCAAAAAACACCAACAGCCAAACGGCAACTAAATTGGCAAGCGAACAAAAAACAGCAGCAGAACCAAAATCCTTCGCCAACCCCGACAACGGATGATGTTTGTAACTGATCCGATCAATAGCCTTCTCAATCCCGCTATTGAGCAATTCGGTAATCAAAACAATAAACAGGCTACCGACGAGCAGCGCACGCTCAACGCCGGTTTTACCAAACCAAATCCCGACCGGCGTCAGCACAACAAACAAAAGCAAGTCGAGCCGAAACGCCATCTCGCTCGCAAACGCACCGCGAAAGCCCTTGAATGAATGACCTGTCGCGCGAATAACGTGCGCGACCGGGCCAACGCGGCGCCTGGCTGCCTCAGGCGGCAGGCCGCTTCCAGACAAGGTCGAGTTGTCGTGCAGCCCTGACATCATCAAGTCTCCTGACCGGCATCGTGTACGGCGCCTGCTTGAGCTTTTCCGCGTCGGTTTCGGCTTCTTTCTGAATCGCCGCCATCGTATCGACGAAGGCGTCGATGATCTCCGGCGCTTCAGTCTCGGTCGGCTCGATCAGCAGGCATTCCGGGACCAGTAGCGGGAAGTACGTAGTCGGCGCGTGGAAGCCGTAGTCGAGCAGACGCTTGGCGAAATCCATCGCGGTGACGCCGAGTTCCTTCGCCTGCCGCTTGAGCGTGATGATGAATTCGTGGCTCGCGCGGCGGTTCGGATAGGCGGCCTCGAAGCCGGCCTTTTCCAACCGCTTCATCAGGTAGTTGGCGTTCAGCGTCGCATAGTCGGCGACGCGGTGCATGCCTTCGCGACCCAGCAGGCGCGCGTAGATGTAGGCGCGCAACAGGACGCCGGCATTGCCCATGAACGCGGACAGCCGGCCGATGCTTTCCGGCAGATCCTTGCGGGTCAGCCAGCGGTATTCGTCGCCGTCCTTGCCGACGATCGGCGTCGGCATGTAGGGCAGCAGGCGCTGGCTGACGCCGATCGCGCCCGAACCCGGCCCGCCGCCGCCGTGCGGCGTCGAGAACGTCTTGTGCAGATTCATGTGAATGACATCGAAGCCCATGTCGCCGGGGCGCACCTTGCCGAGGATGGCGTTCAGATTGGCGCCGTCGTAGTAGAGCAGGCCGCCGGCTTCGTGGACGATGCGGGCAATGTCGGAAATGCGCCGCTCGAACACGCCCAGCGTGGACGGGTTGGTCAGCATGATGCCGGCGGTCTTCGGCCCGACCGCGGCCTTCAAATCTTCGAGATCGACGTCGCCGTCGGGGCCGGTCTTGATTTCGCGTACCGTGCAGCCGCACATGACGGCGGTCGCCGGATTGGTGCCGTGCGCGGCGTCCGGCACGATGATTTCGGTGCGTTCAGTATCGCCGCGCGCACGGTGATACGCACGGATCATCGCGACGCCGGCCAGCTCGCCCTGGGCGCCGGCCATCGGCGTCAGTGACACGCCTTTCATGCCGGTGACGTTCTTGAGGATTTCCTGCAGTTCGTACAGGCAGGCGAGAAAGCCCTGGCCGTGCTCTTCCGGCGCGAGCGGATGGCGGGCGAGCAACTCCGGCAGCATCGCGAGCGTGTTGCACGCGCGCGGATTGTATTTCATCGTGCACGACCCGAGCGGGTAGAAGTGCGTGTCGATCGAGAAGTTTTGCTGCGACAGCCGCGTGTAGTGGCGCACGACCTGCATTTCGGAAACTTCCGGCAGCTCCGGCGCCTCGTCGCGCAGTTGGTCGGCCGGCAGATCGTCCGGCGGCGGGCACGTAAACGGCGCCTGCGCGGTGGCGCGCCGGCCGGGGCGGGAATGTTCAAAAATTAACATGTCGGTTTCATTCATGTCTTAGGGTGAGTGGTAAGCGGTCAGTGGTTAGTGGCGAAGAAAAATTCTTTTACCGCTTACCTCTGACCGCTGACCACGCTGAAGGCGCTCGGCTATCAGCCGAGCGCCTTCAGCGCCGCCTCGTAATCCGGTTCGTTACCGATTTCCGGCACCAGTTCGTTGTAGACCACCGTGTCGTTTTCGTCGATCACGACCACGGCGCGCGCGGTCAGTCCGGCCATCGGGCCATCCTCGATCAGCACACCGTAGTCGCGCGCGAAATCGCGCCCGCGCATCAGCGACAACGTAATGACGTTTTCCAGTCCTTCGTCGCCGCAGAAGCGGCTCATCGCGAACGGCAGATCAGCGGAAATGATCAGGATCACCGTGTCCGGATGGTCCTTTGCGTACTCGTTGAATTTCTTCGTGGACAGCGCGCATACCGGCGTGTCCAGGCTCGGCACGATGTTGAGCAGTTTCTTGCGGCCTTCCCATTCCGCCAGCGACACATCCTTGAGGTCCTTGTTGACGAGGGAAAAATCGGGCGCGGTGCTGCCGACACGGGGCAGTTCGCCGTTGGTGTTGATTGCGTTGCCGCGCAGTGTGATTTGAGTCATGGCTGTTGCTCCTTTTTCAGGCCACTTCGGCCGCTGCCGTCAGGATGTTGCCGAGCGCGCTCGCATAAAGATCGATGTCGGCGTCGGTTTTGGTTTCGGTCGCGCAGACGAGCAGCGCGTTGTCGAGTTCCGGGAACCAGGTTGCGAGGTCGAGGCCGCCGAGGATGCCGCCGTCGGACAATTGCGCCAGCACGTCCGCGGCCGGTCGATCGAGCGTGAGTACCGCTTCGTGGAAGTACGGCGCGGTGAATGCACGCTCTACACCGTCGATAGCCGTGAGCGTGTCGACGAGTTTCCGCGTGTTTGCGTGGCTGACCGCGGCGACGCGCTTCAGACCCTCGGCGCCGAGCAGCGCCATGTAGATCGTCGCCGCCGTGACCAGCAGGCCCTGATTGGTGCAGATGTTCGATTTGGCCTTGGAGCGGCGGATGTGCTGCTCGCGCGCCTGCAGCGTCAGCGTGAAGCCCTCCTTGCCATCGAGATCGACGGTGCGGCCGGCGAGCCGGCCGGGCATCTGGCGCACCAGCGACTGGCGGCAGCACAGGAAACCGAAGTACGGGCCACCGGACGACAGCGGCACGCCCAGCGGCTGGCCTTCGCCGCAGACGATGTCGGCGCCGGTTTCGCCCCAGCGGCCGGGCGGCTTGAGCAGCGCCATCGCGGTCGGATTGACGACGCCGATCGCCAGCGCGTTTTGCGCGTGCGCCCAGTCGGTCAGCGCGTCGACGTTTTCGAGGACGCCGAAGAAATTGGGTTGCGGGATCACCAGCGCGTCGAACGCCTGCCCTTCGAAACGCGCGAGCGCTTCCGGCAGCGTCTGGCCGGCCTGCGTGCAGTACGGCAGGTCGACGAACTCGATATCCTGCATGCCGGCGATGGTTTCGATCGTCTCGCGGTAAAGCGGATGCAGCGTGCCGGCGACCAGGATGCGGTGCGCGGCCTTGCGCTGCGCGCGCACCGCCATCAGGCAGGCCTCGGCGAGGCCGGACGCGCCGTCGTACAGCGACGCGTTGGACACGTCCATCGCCATCAGGTTGGCCATCATCGTCTGGTATTCGTACAGCACCTGCAGCGTGCCCTGGCTGGCTTCGGCCTGGTAGGGCGTGTAGGCGCTGTAGAACTCGCCGCGCGTGGTGATTTCCCAGACGGCGGCCGGGATGTGGTGCTCGTAGGCGCCGGCGCCCAGGAACGACAGCGGCATCCCGTCGGCTGCCGCGCGCGCGTTCATCAGCCGCGTGATTTCCCGTTCGGTGGCCGCCGGCGGCACGCCGGTCAGCTGTTCGACGCGCAGTTCGCGCGGGATCTCGTCGAACAGCTGCTCGATGCTGTCGACGCCGATCTCCGCGAGCATCGCGCGGACATCGTCTTCAGTATGCGGAATGAAGGCCATTGCCTGTCAGTTTTCCTCGCAATAGTCGCGATAGGCCGCCGCGTCCATGAAGCGATCCAGCGCAGTGTCGTCGGCCGCACGGATGCGGGCCAGCCAGCCCTCGCCGTACGGATCATTGTTGACCTTGTCGGGCTCGTCGGCGAGCGAGTCGTTCGCGTCGACGATTTCGCCGGCAATGGGAGAGTAGACGTCGGAGGCGGATTTCACCGACTCGACCGTCGCGCAGGTCTCGCCGGCATCGATCTCGCGGCCGGTTTCGGGTGTCTCGACATAAACGAGTTCGCCGAGCGCTTCCTGGGCATGGTCGGTGATGCCGATTTCGATCACGCCGTCGCCGCGGTCGCGAAGCCACTCGTGGCTCTGGGTGTACTTCAAATCGTCTGGAATCGTGCTCACTGCGTTACCCCTTCTACATCAACGAGAATCTTGCCCTTGCGGACGAACGGCGGCTTGACGACGCGCGCCTCGGCGAGCCGGCCGCGTATATCCACCCGGCAGCGCTCAATGGCGCCGACCGGAATGCGAGCCAGGCCAATGGAGCGCTCGAGCGTCGGCGAGAAGCCGCCGCTGGTGACGAGGCCTTCGCCGGCTTCCGTTTCGATCCGCTGGTGGCCGCGCAGCACGCCGCGATCCTCCAGCAGCAGGCCGACAAACTGTTCGGCGACCCCGGCCGCGCGCTGCTTTTCCAGCGCCTCGCGGCCGATAAAGTCCCGGTCTTCGGGTTCCCAGGCGATGGTCCAGCCGAGCCCGGCGACGAGCGGCGAGACGTCCTCGTCCATGTCCTGGCCGTAGAGGTTGAGGCCGGCCTCCAGCCGGAGAGTGTCGCGTGCGCCGAGGCCGCAGGGCGCGGCGCCGGCGGCGAGGAACTTGTCCCACCAGGCGACCGCCTGGCCGGCCGGCAGCATGATTTCGAAGCCGTCCTCGCCGGTGTAGCCGGTGCGGGCGATGAAGAGATCGCCGATTTGCGCCGCACTGAACGGCTTGAGCGCCAGCGCCGCCTCGCGCGCATCGGCGTCCAGCGTGCCGGCGACCTTGTCGCGCGCGTTCGGGCCCTGGACCGCGATCAGCGCGGCGTCGGTGCGCTCGGTGAGGTCGACATCGAACGCTGCCGCCTGCTTGCGCATCCAGGCGAGGTCCTTGTCGTGCGTCGCGGCATTAACGATCACACGGTAGCGGTCCGGTCCGAGGTAATAGGTGATCAGGTCGTCGATGACGCCGCCGCGCTCGTTCAGCATGCAGCCATAGAGCGCCTTGCCGGGCTCCTTGAGCTTGGCGACGTCGTTGGCGAGCAGCCGGCGCAGGAAGTCGCGCGCGCCGGTGCCGCCGATATCGACGATGGTCATGTGGGAGACGTCGAAAAGCCCTGCGTCGCGGCGCACGCGATGGTGCTCGTCGATCTGCGACCCGTAGTGGATCGGCATCTCCCAGCCGCCGAAATCGATGGTTTTCGCGCCCAGCTCGAGGTGGCGTGCGTAAAGAGGCGTTCGGTTAGCCATCAACTGCCCTTGATGAGCGATAAAGAAGGCCGCTGCAGAGCGGCCCGGCCAAAAACCGTAATGATACTGGAGCGCGGGGCTGGACCCAAGTATTTATGCGTCGAGCAGCTTGTCGACCTTGGCGGCGCAGATGAAGTCGTTTTCGGACAGTCCGCCGACCGCGTGGGTCGTGAAGTTGACTTTGCAGTGGTTGTAGCCGACTTCGAGATCGGGGTGATGACCTTCGGCGTTGGCGATCCACGCTATCGCGTTGACGAAGCCCATCGTCTTGTTGAAGCCCTTGAACTTGAAGTCGCGGCTGATGGTCTTGTCGTCGTCGCTCAGCGTCCACTCCGGCGCAATTCTCTTGAGATAGGCCTCCGCCTCGTCGTGCGTCAGGGGTTTCACGCCGCCTTCACAGGGCAGACAGTGCTTTTCGGCGAGTTCGGTCATTAGTTGTTGCTCCGCGTAAAAAAGAGAATTCTATCAGGAAGCGGCTTTTTCGACCGGCGGATAAGTCGGTTCGCGCATGCCCAGCCGGCGCGCCTCGGCGATCAGCCCGAACAGGTCGAGCTTTGCCGTTTCGAACAGCTGGTCGAGGCTGTCGATCACGAAATAGACCGTCTGGTAGATGTCGATCCGGTATGGCGTGCGCAGCACCTCCAGCGGGTCGAACGGCTTCCGGATCGGCTTGTCGCTGTCGATCGAGTAGGGGGTCTCGCCGACCGACGAGACGATCCCGGCGCCGTAGGTCTTGAGTCCGGCGGGCGTGTTCATCAGCCCGAACTCGACGGTAAACCAGTACAGCCGCGCGAGCATCACGCGGTCTTCCTTGCTCGCGGTCAGGCCGGCCTTGCCGTAGGCGTGGGTGAATTCGGCGAAGCGCGGGTCGGTCAGGAGCGGCGTGTGGCCGAACACTTCGTGGAAGATGTCCGGTTCCTGCAGGTAGTCGAATTCTTCGCGGGTGCGGATGAACGAGGCGGCGGGAAATTTCTTGTCGGCGAGCAGCCGGAAAAATTCACCGAACGGGATCAAGGCCGGCACCGGCGCCACTTCCCAGCCGGTGTATTGGCGGATCACTGCCGAGGTCTCTTCCGGCTGCGGAATGTGATCCGTCGGGAAATTCATGCGCTCCAGCGCTTCGAGGTATTCGGGCGCCGCATACCGCTCGACGATCGGCCGCTGACGCGTGATCAGATCGTGCCAGATTGCGTTTTCCTCGTCCGTGTACGGAATGATGCCGTTCGCGTCGGGGATTTTCGCTTCGTAGTTGGTGCCTTTACCCATCTCAAATCACCTCGACTGGCCAGTTTATCAGCTTTGCCCGTCGACAAACCATTTCAATCAACCATTGTGGCATAATGCCCAAGTGGTAATGTCACATAAGGGGCAGGGATGATGCCACAACGCCGGCCGCCGGGATGAACGGCGGCCCAACAAGCGTGGCCGCGAGCCGCCTGGACTGGTTCCGGCTCCGCTTCGTCGACGGCGATCTCGAACGCGCATTTCGCAGCGATTACGCCGTTCGCACCCGCATGCAGACGCGCGTGTCGCTGGCCCTGGGGCTGGTGATTTACCTGGCGCTCGGCTTCCAGGATCCCTGGTTCTTCCCGCAGCAGGCGGCGCTGATTCTGGTGGTGCGCCTTTGCGTTTCGGCGACACTGCTGGTATCGGTGGCGGCGACATTTCATCCGCTGTTCGATCGCCTCCAGCAACCGTGGGTGCTGGTGCAGACACTGCTTGCTGGCGCCGGTGTCGTCTTCATGATCGCTCATGCCAGTCTTGAAACCGCCAATTCCTATTTCTTCGGCGTAACGCTGGTGATTGTCTGGGCCTTCAACTTCTCGGGGCTTCGATTTTACCCGGCACTTTTCGCCAACGTCGTGCTGATCGCAGCGTACGCTGCGGTATTCGGCGCCTACAATGCTGCGCCCGTCCGCTGGCTCGCAACCGACCTGTCGAACTGCATCGCTGCGGCGATGATCACCGGCTTTGCGGGTTACCTGATCGAGCGGCAGCGGCGCGTGCTGTTCGACCAGAATCGCCTGATCGACCGCGAACGTGAAAGCCATCAGCAACTTGCGCTGTTCGATCAACTGACCGGACTGCCCAACCGCCTGCTGTTCCAGCAACGGCTGAAAGAAGCCCTGCTGCACCGTGAGCGGCGCGGCGACCGGCTGGCGGTACTGTTTCTCGACGTTGATCACTTCAAGCCGATCAACGATTCATTCGGCCATCACGCCGGCGACCGGATGCTCAGCGTGCTGGCATCGCGCCTCAAGTCATGTCTGCGGCGCGAGGATTTGGTCGCGCGCATCGGCGGCGACGAATTCCTGATGCTGATCGAGGACGTGCCGCAACCCGATGACGTCGCCGCGGTGGCGGAAAAGATCCTCGAGGCCGTAATACGGCCGCTGAGCTTTCGCGGTGCGAGCGAGGCGCCCGAGCCGGTGCAGGTCAGCGCCAGTATCGGCATCGCGCTGTACCCGCAGGACGGCGCCAGCGCCGATGAACTGATCCAGGCGGCTGATGCGGCGATGTACGCCGTCAAGGCTGCCGGCCGCAACGGTTACCGGTTTTACCGGAGCGCTTCTGCCACTGCCGCCGGTTAACGAAACCTCAATCCTTCTGCTGCGCAATCCACCGGTCGATAACCTGCTTCAGAACGCTCATCGGCAGGCTGCCGTGGTCCAGCACAGCCGCGTGGAACGCGCGGACATTGAAGCTTTCGCCCAGCGCCTTCCCCGCTTTTTGGCGCAGTTGCTGAATCGTCATCTCGCCGATCATGTAGGACAATGCCTGCCCGGGCCATGCGATGTAGCGGTCGACTTCATTGGTGATGTTCTCGACGCTCAGCGCCGTGTTGTCCTTGAAATACTGGATGGCGCGCGCGCGGCTCCAGCCGAATTCGTGCATGCCGGTATCGACGACCAGGCGCACCGCGCGCCACATCTGGTAGTCGAGATAGCCGAAGCGCGAATAGGGATTGTCGTAGAGTCCCATTTCGTCGCACAGCGTTTCCGCGTAGAGCGCCCAGCCTTCGCCAAACGAGTTGAAGTAGGCAAAGCGACGGAAGTTCGGCAGGTCGTGCAGTTCCATCGCGATCGGCATCTGCAACTGGTGGCCGGGGCGCGCTTCGTGGCAGGTGAGCACCTGGATGTCGTACTTCGGCCGCGATTCCGGCTTGTATAGATTGACGGCCATGTAGCCCGCGACGCTGCCGTCGCCGGCCGGCGGCACCGAGTAGGCGGGGTAGGTGTCGGGCGCGAGGCTCATCGGGATCGGCCGCACGCCGTAGGGCACGTGCGGCAGCAGTTTGACCGGGAAGAACCGGACGAGGTGCGGATCGACGCGCTTGGCGGCAGCGCGGTAGGCCTCGAGCAGTTTTTGCGGGTCCTTGTAGTAAAAGCGCGGGTCCGAGCGCAGGTGGCGCAGGAAATCCTTGTAGCTGCCCTTGAAGCCGATCTGGTCGAAAATCTTTTTCATTTCCGCGTGAATCGCGGCGACTTTTTCGAGGCCCAACCGGTGAATCTGTTTGGGTGTCAGATTCGTCGTCGTGTAGTGACGCACGACGTAGGCGTAATAGGCCTTGCCGTTTGGCAGTTTCGATGCGGCAATAGTGTCGCGCGCGGCCGGCAGATAGACGTCGTTGAAAAACGTCTGGAACTTCTTGTAGCTCGGCACGATGACGCTGGCGATGGCTTTTTTCGCCGCAGCCTGGAGCGCCGCCTGTTTCGCGGCCGGAATGGTTGCCGGCATTTGCTTGAATGGCCGGTAGAACGGGCTCTTTTCGGGCTCGTCGACGATCTGCGCCGCGATCTGGTGCGGGATGCGCTTCATCACGACCCGGGGCTCGGTCATGCCTTCCCTGATGCCTTCGCGCAGCAGCGCGATGGTCTGGACCATGTACGGCGCGAATGTCTTGAGCCGCGTTACCCAGTTGTCGTAATCCTTCGCCGAGTTGAAGCGCAGTTGGTGCGTCAGAGTCGCGGTCGTCTGGATGCCGCCGAGCTGGTTCAGCGCGAGCAGGTAGCCATGGAATTTGTAGCCGGCAATGCGGTCCTTCAGCATGTAGGCGAACAGGTCGTAGCTGAGTTGCTCTTTCGAAGGCAGCGCAGCCCGATCGATCTTTTCCAGCGCTACCAGTGCTTGTTCATCTTCCCTGTGTTCGCGTGCGATCGCGCTCAGGCTGACGTTCGGCCACTGGTTATCGTAGGCGTGAAAGCCGTCAAGCGACGCCTCGATCGGGTTTTCACGCAGGTGGCGCTGCCATTGGCGTTTGAACAATGCGTGCAACTGCGCGACGGCGTGATCGGCAGGCTCGGCGGCGGGCGCCGGTTGTGCGAGAGTTGCGGCGAAACACAGGGCAACGAGCAGAACTGCGAATTTCATCACGCTATCCTTGTATCTTGTATAATGGCGGCATCGGCAACAACACGTTCCCATGGTACGGAACAAAGAGAGGCGATGCTATGGATAACCCCCTGGACAAAAAATTCTCGCGGCGTACCTTCATCAAGAGCGCGGCGCTGGCGGCCGGCGCGGCGGCCGTTCCGACGCTGATGTTCGGCGGCGGTGCACGCGCGGCCAGCAAGCTGCCGAAATCGGCGGTTCAGTACCAGGATCACCCCAAGGACGGCAAGCAGTGCAGCGAGTGCATCCAGTTCATTCCCGGCCCGAAGAAGGGCGCGATGGGCACCTGCAAAGTCGTGCAGGGCAAGATCCATCCGAACGGTTACTGCGTCGCCTTCGTGCCGAAATCCTGAGCTTCTTCTTAACTCCCTCTCCCTCCGGGAGAGGGTTGGGGTGAGGGTGTCGAAGCCAACGGCGCCAACCGTTCTTCAATAAGTCGGTCGGCCAATTCCAGATCTACCTGCTCGGCGGTTTCGATGCGTTCGCTTAACCGCATCAACATCTCCTGCTGAATGCGGCCCCGCTCATACGCTTCGGCGTACGGCAGGCTGCGAAACATGACCATCGAGTAGCGCGGCACGAAGCGGTCCGGATGCCGCGCTTCGAGCCGCCAGCCGATCTCCGTGCGCAACTTGAAGCCTTCGTCGCGCACCGCATCGCGCATTTCAACGTAATTCTCCAGCGCCATTTCGGCGAGGGCGTCCGTGTCCGGCTTGCGCGCTTTGGCAAATGTGGCGAAGGCACGCGAGAAATCGCCGTCGCACTGTTCGAGCGTTCGATCCAGTAGCAGGCAATCCTCGAACGCGCAATTCATGCCCTGGCCGTGAAACGGCACGATGGCGTGAGCCGCATCGCCGATCAGCAGCACACGTCCGTCGTGATGCCACTGCGGGCACCAGACGGTGCCGAGCAAGCCGGTCGGGTTGCCGAAGAACAGTTCGGCGAGATTCGGCATCAACTCGGCCGCATCCGGGAATTCAGCTTTGAAAAAGCGTTTGACCGCGTCGGCGTCCGTTAACGTCGCGAAGCTCGGTTCGCCTTCCTTCGCCAGAAACAGCGTCACCGTAAAGCTGCCGTCGAGATTGGGCAGCGCAATCAGCATGTAGCCGCCGCGCGGCCAGATATGCAGCGCCGCCGGGTCCATGCGATGGCCGCCGTCGCGATCGGGCGCGATGGCCAGTTCCTTGTAGGCGTGATCGAGAATGTCTTCGTCGGTTTCCGCGCCGGTCGTTTGCATCAGCGCGCGGCGGGCGATCGAACCGGCGCCGTCGGCCGCGATGATCGGCGCGTGTGCGCGATCGAAAACCCGGTTCTCCGGTTCGTGTTCGAATTGCAGCGTACCGCTGTCGCAGTCGATGCCGGTGCAGCAGTGGTCGAAATACAGCTCGACGCCGGCCGCTTCCGCGGCGTCGAGCAGACGGCGATTGAGTTCGGTACGTGAGATCGAGTGGATGAATTCGTCCGGGTTCTGGCTGTAGGGTTGCAGGTTCGTGTTGCCGTCACGGTCGTGAATCATGCGGCCACGCATCGGCAGCGCGAGTTCCCGGATCGAATCGTAGACGCCTGCTTGTTCGAGCGCGGCGATGCCGCGTTGGGCAAGCGCGAGGTTGATCGAGCGGCCGGCAGGCAGATTGTGGCTGCGGATGTCGGGGCGGCGTTCATAAAGGGCCACGTTATGGCCGCGGCGCGCGAGGTAGATTGCGGCGAGCGAACCGGCGAGGCCGCCACCGACAATTGCGGGTTTGTTACTCATCGTTTACTGCTTTCTTCAGAATCTCGACAAACTCGAATACGTCCTGGTAGCGGTTGTAAAGCGGCGCCGGTGCGACGCGCACGATATTGGGTTCGCGCCAGTCGCAGGTGACGCCGGCCGCGCTGATTTTTTCGAATGTGTCAAACGCCGCCTCGCGCGTCAGCGCGAGGCGCAGCGAGAGTTGGCAGCCGCGCGCATCGGGATCGGCGGGTGTCGTGATGCCGATGCGGCCGCCAAGCGTTTCACCCAGCAGATATTCGAGATAGCCGGTGAGGCGTACCGATTTTTCGCGCAGTGCGGGCATGCCGGCGGCGGCAAACAGTTCGAGCGACGCGGCCAGTGGTGCGAGCGACAATATTGGCGGGTTGCTGAGTTGCCAGCCTTCGGCGCCGGGAATCGGATGAAATTCGTCGCCCATGTCGAAGCGGCTTTTTTTGTCGTGGCCCCACCAGCCGGCGAAGCGCGGCAGATCTTCGCGTGCGTGGCGGTTGTGGACGAAGCAGCCGCCGACGGCACCGGGCCCCGAATTCAGGTACTTGTAGTGGCACCAGACAGCGAAGTCGACGTCCCAATCGTGCAGGGCGAGCGGGATGTTGCCGGCGGCATGGGCGAGATCGAGGCCCACCTGCGCGTCGACTTCGTGGCCGAGCCGTGTGATTTCCGCCATCGGCAAGCACTGGCCGCTGAGGTACTGGACGCCCGGGAGCAGGATCAGTGCAAGGCTTGCGGCGTTGCGGGTCACGATGTCTTCAATGTCGTCGAGTTCGATGGTGCCGTCTTCGTTGCCGACTTCCAGCAGGGCATCGTTCGGGTCGAAGCCGTGGAAACGAAGTTGCGATTCGACGGCGTAGCGGTCGGATGGAAACGCGCTGCGTTCGATGAGAATTTTGTAGCGGTTTTGTGTCGGCCGATAGAAGCTGACCATCATCAGGTGCAGGTTGACCGACAGGGTGTTCATCGCGACGACTTCGTCGGGATTGGCGCCGACGACTTCGGCGAGCTTGTCGGCCACGCGCTCGTGGTAGGGCAGCCATGGGTGGCGCGCTTCGACGTGGCCCTTGACGCCGAGTCTGGCCCAGTCGGCCAATTCCTGTTCGACCCAGGCGGTGGCGGTTTTGGGTTGCAGACCGAGGGAGTTGCCGCACAGGTAGATGTCGGGTTCGCTGCCGACGGTTTGCGGCAGGTGGAACTGGTGGCGGTATTTGGCCAGCGGGTCGTCGCGGTCCTGTTCTATGGCGAAGTTTTTGTCTGTTCGGTATTTCATTAGATGCGTCTGTTGGGTTGTTGCCGGGGGCGATGGGGTAGCTCCTTCCGAGGGACGCCGTGAATACATCCATGTAGGCTTCCCTCGGACATCCATGTCCTCAGAGACTTTCGGAAGAAGCTACCCCACCGCCTCGATACGTTCTCGTTTCAGTAGGCTACGGCTTCGATCGGAAGAAGCATCGGCCGGCTTGGCGCCGCATCTGTCGCGAACGCCGGTACCTGAAGATTCAGCAAATAGTAGCCATCGCTGATTTCATTGGGAGCATAAATCATTTCGGTTACCGTTGCCTGCGGATGCGTTGCCTTTGCGCGGGAACGCGAGCCTGATGGCAGGCCCCAGAAGATGCCATGTGCGGTGAGGGCCTCGTCGTCCATTGCATCGAGTGACGGTAAGTCTATGAGCAAATGCTCGACATCTGCGTCGCGAATCAGGCGTGCCGCCGCAGCGTGGAGGTACGGCGGCGGCTTGCTTGAATCGTAATGTTGAGACTGTTTGCCGATTTCGTTCGGTAGCGTGCGGATGATCAGCGCGCGATGAAATGCTTCTTCACGCCATTGTCGTAGCGCATCTTGTACGTGGTCCAGGTTTATTGCAGGCGCGCCTTTAGTATCGATAGTAACCAAAGTTGCCGGAATGATGGCCGGTACGTCCAGATCGGCCATGGTGATGTCATCGTCGACGATATGGCCAATGCATTCGGTATGCGTACCGTTGCAGTGAGGGTTCAGCCGGTAGACACCGACGTTGCAGCTTCCGCCGCTGCGGGTGTCACCGACGAAGCCGCCTGCGGCGAACGTTTCCTTTTGTGCCGGCGGAGCGCCGAAGAAACTGGGTTGTTCGCCGCCGAAGTCGAGGCGGATGGCGAGGCTGCGGCCCGTCGATGTATTGGCCCGGTAGCGGCGGCCGGCCGCTTCGAAAGTGATGCCAGTCACTGGAAACGGGCGAGGTCGAGGTTCAGCCAGTCGAGCGCTGCGCCATGCAGCAGCGACGCGCGGTCGGTGTCGCTCATGTCCATCGATTCGATCAGCGTGCCCGGGTGATGTTCGCCCAGCACGAACGGATAATCGCTGCCGAGCGCGATGCGGTTCGCGCCGATGAGTTTGATCATGTAGCGCAGCACGTCCGGGTCGTGGACCAGCGAGTCGACGTAGAAATGGCCGAGCCAGCGGCGCGGATTGATGTCGGTGTCGCGGGCGCACAGGTCGGGCCGGACCTTGAAGCCGTGGTCGATGCGGCCGATGGTGGCGGGAAACGAGCCGCCGCCGTGGGCGAAGGCGACGCGCAGCTTCGGATGGCGTTCGAACACGCCGCCGAAGATCATCGAGCAGATCGCGAGGCACGTTTCGGCGGGCATGCCCACCAGCCACGGCAGCCAGTATTTGTCCATGCGCTCGCGACCGAGCATGTCCCACGGGTGAACGAAGACGGCGAGGTCGAGATCTTCGGCGGCGGCGAAAAATTCGTTCAGCCGCGAGTCGTCGAGGTTCCAGTCGTTGATGTGGGTGCCGATTTCGACGCCGGCCAGGTTCAACGAACGCCTGCAGCGTTCCATTTCGCGCACGGCCAGCTCCGGGTCCTGCATGGGCAGTGTGCCGAGACCCGCGAAGCGGCGTGGATTGTCGGCGACCACACCGGCGATGTGGTCGTTGAGTATTCGGCACAGGTCGGCGGTGTGTTCGGCTTTGGCCCAGTAGCTGAACATGACCGGCACGGTGGAGAGTACCTGCACGCCGACGTTGTCGCGGTTGCAGTCTTCGATGCGTACGGCCGGATCCCAGCAGTTCGCCTGGATGTCGCGGAAGTGGCGGCCGTCTTTCATCATCCGCGCGCAGCCGGGTCCGTCATGTTCAAGCTGGATGAAGCCCCCGTAGCCGTAGCGTTCTTTCAGGTCGGGCCAGTTCTCCGGGAGGATGTGGGTGTGGATGTCGATTTTCAGCATGCGGCCTGCCTGTCCGCCATCACGCTACCGCACTTCTCGCAGGTACGATTGTCGACATTGCCATAAAATCGGTCGAACACCGGCGGAAACTGCGTCTCGATGTTTTCGAGGTGGAAGTATTCATCGTACAGCTTGTGGTGGCAGTTGTCGCAGAACCATAGCAGTCCGTCCTGTTCATCCGGCGTGCGCGGTCGCTCAACGACGAGGCCGATGCTGTTTTCGAAGCGCTGCGGCGAGTGGGGCAGGTGCGGCGGGATCAGCAGGATTTCGCCCGCGCGGATCGGGATGTCGACCGGCTTGCCGTCCTGCATCGTCTTGAGTTCCATCTCGCCTTCGATCTGGTAGAAAAACTCTTCGCCCGGGTCGTCATGAAAGTCGGTGCGCGAGTTCGGGCCGCCGACCACCTGCACGACGAAACCGGTTTCAGTGTAGATGCGCTTGTTACCGACCGGCGGCTTCAGCAGGTCGCGATGGTCGTCGATCCATTGCTTGAAGTTGATTGGCGTGAGGTCCCACATCGGGCGGCTCCGTTATTCCATTGTTGCAATACACTTTAACTCGATTGCGATCGGCGTGGGCAGGCGGTTGACCTCGACCGTCGTGCGGCACGGCTGATTGTCGTGAAAGTACTCGGCGTACACTCGATTGTAAGTATCGAAGTCGTGCTGGATGTCGGTCAGGAAGACGGTGACATCAACGAGCTTGTCCCAGCTTGATCCGGCGTCTTCGAGAATCGCCCGCACGTTTGCAAAGACGGCGCGGCATTGGGCCTCGATGTCGTGCAGGATGACGTGGCCGGAGGAGTCGCGTGTCACGCCGGGAATGTCGTCGCTGCCGCGCTGCCGCGGCCCGACGCCGGACAGGAACAACAGGTTGCCGACGCGGCGGGCGTGCGGGTACAGGCCGACCGGCTCGGGTGCCTTTTGCGAATGAAATTTATCGGTCATATTGAATACATACGTTTTTGGCTTCGGTAAAGAAGCGCATTGCTTCGAAGCCGCCTTCGCGGCCGGCGCCGGATTGCTTCATGCCGCCCATCGGGACGCGCAGGTCGCGCAGCATCCAGCAGTTGACCCAGATCAGGCCGGCTTCGAGTTGATCTGCCACGCGATGGCAGCGCGAGACATCGCGGCTCCAAAGCGAAGCGGCGAGACCGTAACGAACGCCGTTGGCGCAGGCGATGGCTTCGGCTTCGCTGCTGAACGGCGCGAGCGTGACGACGGGGCCGAAAATTTCATCCTGATTCGTGCGGCAGTCGGGGCCGAGACCTTCGATGACGGTTGGTTCGATGAACCAGCCATCGGTACAGCGGCCGTCGAGCCGCAGGCGGCCCCCGCCGGTCAGGATGCGGCCGCTTTCCTCGCGCGCTGTATCGATGGCGGCGAGAATCTTGTTCATATGCGGTTCGGACACGACCGCGCCGAGGTCGACACCCGGCTCCAGCGGGTCGCCCACTGTCAGCGCCCGCGCGCGTTCGACGAAGGCGTCGCGAAAGCGCTCATACAGGCTGTCTTCGATCAGGATGCGCGAGCCGCACAGGCAGATTTCGCCCTGGTTCGAGAACGCCGCCTTGACCGCGCCATCCAGCGCCGCGTCGAAATCGCAATCGGCGAACACCAGCGTCGGGTTCTTGCCGCCGAGTTCCAGCGAGAGCTTCTTGAACATCGGCGCGGCGGTGCGCGCGATGTTGGCGCCGGTCACGGTGCCGCCGGTAAATGAAATCGCGCTGATCTTCGGGTGCTCGACGAGCGCCTGGCCGATGCCGGCGCCGCGGCCATGAACGATGTTCAGCACGCCGGGCGGCAGGCCGGCTTCTTCGCAGATTTGGCCGAACAACGCGGCCGTCGCCGGCGTGATTTCAGACGGCTTCGCGACCACGCAATTGCCGGCCGCGAGCGCCGGCGCGATCTTCCACGTGAACAGGTACAGCGGCAGGTTCCAGGGCGAGATGCAGCCGACGACGCCGTGCGGCTGGCGTAGCGTGTAGTTGATCGCGCTGACCTTTCCATCCAGGCCCATCGCGTGGCTTTCGCTGGCGAACTGGGTTGCGGCGGCGGCATAGAAGTGCAGGTTCGCGGCAGCGCGCGGAATATCGACGCGAGCGGCGAGCGACAGCGGCTTGCCGTTGTCAATGCTTTCCGCCCTCACCAGCGCGTCGTGTCGCGCCTCGATGCAGTCGGCCAGCTTGTTCAGCCAGCGAGCGCGCTCGGCCGCCGGCAGCGCCGACCAGGCCGGAAAAGCCGCTTCGGCAGCGGCAACCGCGGCAGCAAGATCAGTGGCGCCGGAATCGGCGACGCGCGCGTAGACGGCGCCGGTGGCAGGCTCGAATACGTCCAGCCAGGTGTCTCCGGCGGGGGGTTGCTGCTTGCCGCCGATGTAGTTTTGGAATGTCTTCATGGGTTGGCAGATCTTGCGTCGACAGGCGCAGGGCGAACGGGAACGGATTTCTTAACCATTTGACGCCTTTTCGCAGGTGACGTTGAACCAGCCGCCATCGCCATCGAGCCGCAGTGCGGTCAACGCGCCGCCCCACACGCAGCCGCTGTCGAGTGCGAAGACATTGTGGGTGCTGACGGCGCCCAACGCCGACCAGTGACCGCAGATGATGCGTTCGTCGATGCTCTTTCGGTCCGGTACGGCGAACCACGGCATGAGCGGTGCGGGCTGCGAACCCGGCGGGCCCTTGTGCGCGAAGTCCATGGTGCCGTCGGGCGTACAGAAGCGCAGTCGCGTGAGGAAGTTCACGATCGCACGGAGCCGGTCGATGCCGGACAGTTTCGGATCCCAGCGCGCCGGCTCATTGCCGTACATGCGGTCGAGGAAGTCGGTCCAGTCGGCCGCGGCCAGACGGGCTTCGACCTCGGCCGCCAGCACCAGCGTGTCGTAGCGCGTCCACTGCGGCGCCAGGCCCGCGTGCACCATCAGGTAACCGCACGCAGCGTCGTAGTGCGCGAGCGGCCGGTGGCGCAGCCAGTCGAGCAATTCGCGGCGGTCAGGGGCTGCAAGGACGTCGTCGAGTGTGTCGTTCGCACGCTTGGTCTGGCAGCCGGCGGCGACCGCCAGCAGGTGCAGGTCATGATTACCCAGCACCGTGACCGCGGCATCGTCGAGGCTCATGACGAAGCGCAGGGTCTCGAGCGACTGCGGGCCGCGATTGACCAGGTCGCCGGTCAGCCAAAGCCGGTCCGTCTGCGGATCGAAGCGAATGTGTTCGAGCAGTCGCGCGAGCGTGTCGTAGCAACCCTGCACGTCTCCGATCGCGTAAACCGCCATTCAGTCCTCGTTTTCTTCTTCTTTAACCCTGACCGCCAGTACGTCGCACGGCGCGGCATTGACCAGCGACCGCTCGGTCGTGCCGAACAGCAGGGCGAGGCCGTGGTGCTGATGGCGGCCGATCACGATCAGGTCTGCGGACATCTCGGTCGCCGCGCGGACGATTTCCGACTTGATGTTGCCGACACAGACTTCGCGTTCCGCATCGGGCAGACCGATCCGACCGGCAAGTTCGGCCAGCCGATCGCGGCCGCCTGCCAGCAGTTCGTCTTCGAGGTCGACCGGCGGTGGCATCAGCCCTTCGCCGCCCGGATCCATCGGCACGTATTCAACCACGTGGAGCAGCTTGACGGTTGCGCCAAATGCCGCGGCCAGTGCCGCCGCGCGCCGGCCGACCGCGTCGGCGCTGGCAGCGACGTCCACTGCTAACAGGATTCGCCGGTAAGTCATCGTCCATAATCCCGAAATGGCTCTTTCGGGAGTATACACAAGCTGTCCGGCTTACACTCCGCCGCTCAATTCGCTGAGCCGGCCGAAATCCGCCGGTGCGAGCGTTTCGGGCCGGGCGCCGGGATCGACGCCGGCCGCCGTCATGGCTTCGACGTCCACCAGGCCCTTGAGCGCATTGCGCAGCGTCTTGCGGCGCCGGCTGAAGGCTTGCGCGACGATCGCCGCGAAAACCGCCGGATTGCCGCACTCGAATGGCAGCTCCCGATACGGCGTCAGTCGCACGATGGCGGAGTCGACCTTGGGCGGCGGCCGGAATGCGCCCGGCCCGATCGTCAGCAGACGCTCGGCGCGGAAGCCGCGGGCCAGCATGACGGTGAGGCGGCCGTAGGCGCGCGTGCCGGGCGCGGCACAGATGCGGTCGACGACCTCGCGCTGCAGCATGAAGTGCATGTCGTGGATCGCTTCGGCCTGCGCCAGCAGGTGAAACAGCAGCGGCGTGGAGATGTTGTAGGGCAGGTTACCGACGAGGCGAAGCCGCCCTGCATCGGCAAAGGCGCGAAAATCGGTAGCCAGTGCATCCTGCTGGTGCACGACGAGTTCGCCGGCGCCCGCACAGCGTTCCTTGAGCCGCGGGATGACATCGCGATCCAGCTCGATCGCTTCGACCTGACCATGCGCCTCGAGCAGCGGCCGCGTCAGCGCGCCGAGCCCCGGACCAATTTCAACGAGCTTGTCACCGGGCTCGGGCGCAATCAGCGCCACAATTCTGGCGATCGTGCCCGGGTCGTGCAGAAAGTGCTGGCCGAACCGCTTGCGCGGACTGTGCGGCTCAGCCATGTCGCGCGACAATGTCGAGTGCCGCCTGGATGGCAGCGCGCAGGCTGCCGGCGTCGGCGCGGCCGGTACCGGCCAGATCGAGCGCGGTGCCGTGATCGACCGAGGTGCGCACGATCGGCAATCCCAGCGTGATGTTGACCGCGTGGCCGAAGCCGGCGTACTTCAGCACCGGCAGCCCCTGGTCGTGGTACATCGCGAGCACCGCGTCCGCGGTTTGGAGGCGCGCCGGCGTGAACAGCGTGTCGGCCGGCAGCGGGCCGGCGAGATTCAGCCCCTGTTCGCGCAATGCGGTCAGGCACGGCTCGATGATTTCGATCTCCTCGCGGCCGAGGTGGCCGCCTTCGCCGGCGTGCGGGTTCAGCCCGCAGACCAGGATGTGCGGCGCGTCAATGGCAAAGCGCTCGCGCAGATCCCGATCCAGAATCGTCAGCACCTGCGTGAGGCGCTCGCGCGTGACGGCGGCCGGTACGGCGGCCAGCGGCAGATGGGTCGTGGCGAGCGCAACGCGCAGCGATCCCGCCGTCAGCATCATTACCGGCATCGCCGCGCCGCTGCGCTTGGCCAGAAATTCCGTGTGCCCGGAAAAGGCGGTGCCGGCGTCGATAATGATGCCTTTATGCACGGGGGCCGTGATCATCGCGGCGAACTCGCCGTCGCGACAGCCGTCCGCCGCGCGTCGCAGGAGGGCGAGCACATAATCGGCGTTGGCGGGATTCAGGCGGCCGGGTTCCACAGGCGCGGCGGCCGGGATCGGCAGCAGGCAGATGCGTCCGGCGAGCGCCGGGCCGGTCGGATCATAAGTCGGCAGGTCTGATTTTTTGCCCAGGAGGCGGGCGCGTTCGGCGAGCAGTCCGGCATCGGCCAGCACCACCAGCTCCGCCGGCCAGGCGCCGGCGGCGAGTTCGAGGCAGACGTCGGGGCCGATGCCGGCCGGCTCGCCGCTGGTGACGGCGAGCCGCGGCGGCTGATCAGCTGCTGCTGTCGTTGTCATCCAGCTGGACGCGGACGTAAGCCTCGTCGCGCAATTGCCGCAGCCAGCGGTCGGTCTGTTCGCGCAGCTTGCGCTCGCGCAACGCCATGAAGGCCTTGTGGCGGCGGCTCTGTTCCGTCTGGTTCTGCTTGCGCCGCCCGAGTACCTCGACGATGTGCCAGCCGAACTGGGTTTGGAACGGCTCGCTGATTTGGCCGGGCTTCAACTGGTCCATTACCTTCTGGAACGCCGGCACGACCATGCCCGGATCGAGCCAGCCGAGGTCGCCCCCCTGCGCGGCCGAACTGGGATCGTCGGAATACTTTTTCGCCAGTGCGGCGAAGCTCGCGCCGTTTTCGATCTTCTGGCGGATGTTTTCCAGCCGCTGTTCGGCCTCGGTATTGCTGATCAGCAGGTCCGGCTTGATCAGAATGTGGCGGGCATGCGTCTGCGTAACGACGACCTGGTGCTGGGCGCGTTCACCGGCGAGCTTCAGAATATGCCAGCCGTTCGGGTCCAGGACCGGCTGCGAAATCTGGCCCTTTTCCAGCGACAGCACCGTGTTGGCCAGGCTGCTCGGCAACTCTGAACCCTTGAGCCAGCCGAGGTCCCCGCCCTTGAGCGCGCGGCGGCCGTCCGAGACAGCCACGGCGGTCGCCTTGAAGTCGGCGCCTTTCTTGAGCTTCTGATAGACCTGCTCGGCTTTCTGGTGGATTTGTTTCGCCTGTGCGGGCGTGGCCTGCGACGGCACCGCGAACAGGATCTGGTAAACGTGATACTGCGTGTTGCCATGCCCCTGCTGCGCCTGCGCGACCAGGTATTGGTCGACTTCCGTCGGTGTGACCGTGACGCGATCATCGACAGCCTTCTGGCGAATCTGGTGCAGAATCAATTCGTTGCGAATGTGTTCGCGGAACTGGTCGTAGTCGATGCCCTGCGCCGCGAGCCGCGCCGGCATCTCGCTCAGGGTGAAGCCGTTGCGCTGCGCGATGTTCGCGAGCACCTGGTTCAGCGCCTCGTCTGATACGTGAATGCCCTGGCGGTCTGCGCGCTCGAGTTCCAGCTTGGTCGTGATCATCTGCTGCAGCACCTGGTGGCGCAACACGTCGGTCGGCGGCGCTGCAGTGCCCTGACTCGCCAGCTGGCGACGCGTCAGCGCCGTCTGTTGTTCCAGCTCGGACAGCAGAATGACCTTGTCGTTGACAACCGCGACGATGCGGTCGAGCAGGACTCCCTGGTTGTCGGAGGCCGCGGTGCCGGTATCGGCTGCGGCCGCGGGAAGAGCGGCTGCGAACAGGGCAGCCGCCAAGAGCAGCAGGATGCTCCGTTTGATGGACATGGATACTCCGGGTGAACGCCGAATAAGGGACAAGATTAGTCTCCGTAGCCTAGGATACCACGCTCGAGGAAATCCTCGATTTGCCGGCCAAGCCGGCCGAGGCCCTTGAACTGGATCTCGAAATACAACGCCTGGGTCACCTTGCCGTTCGGCCGCAGGTAATGGCGGTCGAGGAACAGGAATGCCCAACAGCAGTTCTGGTACTCGAAGCCCGCGAATGTCTCGCGGGTCGCCTGATCCCGCAGCGAATAGTTCCAGCGCCCGACGACCTGCCAGTGCTGCGTCAGCGGCCACGCCAGCGACAGATCGGTTTCTTCCAGCCGATCGCGGCGGTAGCGGTAGCCGAGATTGACCACCTGGCGCGGTCCCGGCTGGTAGCGCACCTGGAATCGCCCCACGTCGTTGTGGCGCGTGTTCGGATTCCACTGCAGCCCGGCGGCCGTCGTCCAGTCATCGTTTACGTCGAGGCGCAACTCGCCGATGAGGTCCGATACCTGATTCGTCTGCGGCGGCTGGCCGGGCAGCGTGACGCGCCGGTCGCTGAAGTAGTGGATTTGACCGATGCTGGCGGCCAGCAGTTCCTTGCCGGTGTCCGGATGAATGAAGCGGGTCGTGAGCGCGTAGCTGATCTGGTTCGCATCGCCGAGCCGGTCGGTGCCGTTGAAGCGGTTGTCGCTGAACAGTTGCAGGAAGTTGAACGTCGCCTGGCTGGTGTCGAACAGCGGGATGTCGCTCTGGTCGCGGTAGGGGACGTACAGGTAGAACAATCGTGGCTCCAGCGTTTCGATCAAGCCGCCGAAGGCATCGCGCTCGAACGTCACGCCGCTGTTCAGGCTCAGGATCGGCGCGGCGCGGGAAAGTTGCGTCGGCTTGAGCGGATCGTGAACGTTGTACAACTGATACGCGGCGAGGTCGTACCTGGCGGTCGGCCGGACGTACCATGCATTGCTGCCAAAGGTGTAGTCGATCATCGGCTGCACGTGCAGACGCGCGGCGCCGACGCGCCCTGGATAGGCAAACCGGACAAGCTCGCTGCCCACGCCATAGTCCAGTCGGTAATTTTGCAGCGGTCCTTGCCAATCCAGCACCATCTGCGGCAGTTCGCGGTATGGCGGGCGAGCGCCGCGTAACGCCTGGTAGCCGCGCAGCCGCGTCAGAAATGACCAGTTGGTGTTGTTGTAGTCGAGTTGTACGTTGGAGACTTGCAGGACTTGCGACGTCTCGCTCAGGCTGTTGCCGAAATCGGAGAAATAGTCGCCGTCGCTGACATGGTTCAGGTTGGTGCTGAAGCCCCACATGTCGCTGATTCGGGTGCGGTCGTCGAAATGAAACCGGCTGCGACGGGCGTTGGCGAGGTTGTCGTGCGGCATGACCGCATAATCGAATTCGCCCGTTGTCCCGGGCAGCAGATAACGGTACTGCGAGTTGATCAGTACGCCGCGCTGCCCCAGGTAGCGCGGCGCGATCGTCGCGTCCATGTTCGGCGCAATGTTGAGGTAGTACGGCAGCGTAAGGTCGAGGCCGTCCTGCCCGGAATAGCCGATCGTGGGCGCGAGAAAACCCGATTTGCGCCGGTCCGACAGCGGAAAAGAAATATACGGCGTATAGAAGATCGGTATGCCGTAAAAGTCGATCGTCGCGTTGTAGGCGACGCCGATGTCGGTGTTGCGGTTGAGATCGACGTGGGGCGTGTCGAGTGCCCAGTCCTGGTGGCCAAGCGGACACGTCGTATAGGTTACGTCGTGCAGCGTACTGGTGCCCGGGCCGGTCACTTCGACCTCGCCGGCGGTGCCGCGGCCGTGGCGTTTCGGCAGGCGAAAATGGGCGTCGAAGAAGGTGCCAAGGCCGGAGTTCAGAAAATAGTGGCCGCGGTCGCCCTTGACTTCAAGTGTCGGCGTGGTAAAGAGCACGTCGCCGCGGGCTGTAATACTGCGCTTGGCGCTGTCATAGGTGGCCTGGTCGGCACGCAGCGATTTTTCGTCCTTGAAGACATCGACATCGCCCTTGAACAGCGAGACGCCCTGGCGCAAGGCAGTGACCGAATCGGCGTTGATCGTTACTGTCCCGGTGGCGGGCGCGGGTTTCGGTTGCGGCGCCTGCTCGAACGGCGGCAGCGGACAGATTGCCGGCGGAATCGCGTAGGCGCTGGCGGCCATGGCGCTCAGGCCGACGATGGCAATGGTCTGCCACGGCGATTTTCGCAAGCGGTTGAGCGCCAAGGCTAATGACTCTTCTCGATACTTTGTGCAGCCCGGCCGGGCGCGCCTACCTTCGCATACTTCCCGGTCCGCGGCAATGCGCCGGCCGCCGGATGACAAAGGGCGCGCACCGCCTGACAAAAGGGTTTCGTCGCGCCGCCGTTCGATGGTATATATATTCGACACTGGAGGGAGGCATCGATGGGCGAAAGCAGTATGGACAAATTTATTATCGAAGGCGGCGCGCGGCTGGAAGGCGACGTGCGGGCGTCGGGTGCAAAAAACGCCGCTTTGCCCATCCTGGCTGCCTCCCTTCTCACCAGCGATCCGCTGTATCTGCGCAACATTCCGCATCTCGAGGATGTCGTTACGACCAACGTCCTGCTGTCGCAAATGGGCGTTGAGGTGACACTCAGCCAGGAATACGGACTTGAGGTCAGCGCGCACGACATTCACTCTTGCCTGGCGCCGTACGAACTGGTCAAGACGATGCGTGCATCGATCCTGGTGCTGGGGCCGCTGCTGGCGCGCTTCGGCGAAGCGGACGTGTCGCTGCCGGGCGGCTGCGCGATCGGCGCACGACCTGTCGACCTGCATCTGCAGGGGCTGGCGGCGATGGGTGCCGACATCCGGGTCGAGGACGGCTATATCAAGGCGCGCGCGAACCGCCTGGCCGGCGCACATATCGTCTGCGACAAAGTCACCGTTACCGGTACCGAGAACCTGATGATGGCCGCGACGCTGGCGAAAGGGACGACGCGTATCGAAAACGCCGCCCGCGAGCCGGAAATCGTCGACCTTGCCGACTGCCTCAACCAAATGGGCGCGAAGGTCCAGGGCGCCGGTACCGGCGTCGTCACCATCGAAGGCGTCGACCGGTTGCATGGCACCGAGTACCGGGTGCCGCCCGACCGGATCGAAACCGGCACCTATCTGGTCGCCGGCGCGATCACGCGCGGCCGTGTCCGGGTGCTGGACACGCGCCCGCAGGCGCTCGACGCGGTGCTGGTCAAACTGAAGGCCGCCGGCGCCGAGATCCGTGTCGGCGAAGACTGGATCGAACTCGACATGCGCGGGCGCCGGCCGACGGCCGTTAATGTGCATACGGCACCGTATCCGGGCTTTCCGACCGACATGCAGGCCCAGTTCACGGCGTTGAACGCCATCGCGGAAGGTGTCGGCACCATCACCGAAACCATTTTCGAAAACCGCTTCATGCACGTGCTGGAGATGCAGCGGATGGGGGTCGATGCCTGGCTCGAAGGCAACACCGTCATGATTACCGGCCGCGAAAAGCTGAACGGCGCGCCCGTCATGGCCACCGATCTGCGCGCCTCCGCCGGGCTCGTGCTCGCCGGCCTGGCGGCCGAAGGCACGACTGAGGTCCGCCGTATCTATCACATTCATCGCGGCTATGAGCGCATCGAGGAAAAGCTGTCGCAGCTCGGCGCCCACATTCGCAGCGAACCGGAACGCCACTGGGTATCCGGCGGGCGCATCCCGGCACTGCTGGAGGGCAACCTGAAGGGATAACTCCCGCAGGACTCTCCGTTGACAGCCGTACTTGCAATCGATGTCGGCCGCACCGGCTGCCGCGCCGCGCTTTGGCGCGACGGCGAAGCGGCGCCGTCGCACACCGCGGAAGGCAAAGGGACCGTCGGGCTGACTGCGCCGGACGGCGCGGCCGTCGCTGCAGAAGCCATCCTTGCCGTGGTTGAGCCACTCGTGAAGCAGTCGGATATCGTTGCCCTTGAGGCTGTCAGTCTCGGCACCCCCGGGGTGTTTGCCGCCGAACCGGCCGCGCGCGAACTGGCCGAGCGCCTGTTATCATCCTTGCCGACGCAATCGGTCGCCATCGCGAGCGATGCCGTGACCTCGCATGCCGGGGCGCTGGCCGGCGCGCCCGGCGTGGTGCTCGCCGCCGGAACCGGCGCCGTCGCGGTCGCCATTGGCGACAACGGCCAGTTTCATCGCATCGACGGCTGGGGACCGTGGCTCGGCGACGAAGGCAGCGGCGCGTGGCTGGGCTTTGCCGGTTTGCGCGCGGCAATGCGCGCGGTGGACGGGCGCGGACCGCACACGGCGCTCGAACAGGCCGCCGAGGCGCAGTTCGGCTCCCCCGAGGAACGGGTGGCGCAACTTTATGCGGTGGATAATCCGGCACGCCTGGCCGCCGGTTTTGCGCCCGCCGTGGGGCAGGCGGCGGCCGCCAAAGATGCCGTCGCATTGGCGTTGATGCAGGCAGCGGCGACGGCGCTGGCGACTACGGTCATTGCCGGTGCCAGGGCGCTGGCGCACGATGCGGACCCGATCGCGGTCGCCATCGTCGGCGGGCTGACGAAGCTGGGCCCGGTGCTGCTGGAGCCGCTTCACGCCGCGCTGCAGGACAGCGCCGTGCCACTGGACGTCAGGCCGGCGCAAGGAACCGCGCTCGACGGCGCGCGCGGCCTGGCCCGGCCGCACCATCACATTCACGAGTCGCTGGTTATTCGGGCGGCTAATTGACGGGTTCAGAACGCCTATGCGCTTCAAGCACAACACGCGCGACCGCGGCATAGCCGACCACTGAGAGGGTTTGCAGGATGGATCTCGATCGGGACAAGCTCGATGCGCTGGCCACTGAAGGCGTGCGCGCCGACCTCGACGATCTCGACCTGCGTCCCGTGGCGGACGTGGTGCGCCTGCTGGTCGAGGGCCAGGATGCCGCGCTCGCGGCCGTGCATCGCGCCGTTCCGCAGCTTGCCGAAGCCGCCGAGCAGATCGCCGCGCGGCTGGGCGATGGCGGGCGCCTGTTTTATATCGGCGCCGGCACCTCGGGGCGCCTGGCCGTGCTGGACGCGGCCGAATGCGTTCCCACTTTCAACACGCCGCCGGACATGGTGGTCGCGCTGCTGGCGGGCGGCGAAGCCGCGTTCATTGAAGCCGTGGAAGGCGCCGAGGACGATGCCGCCGCCGGTGCAGCCGATTTGAAGGCGCGTCGCCTGAGTGCGCGCGACGCGGTGGTGGGCATCGCGGCATCGGGACGCACGCCTTACGCCCTCGGCGCATTGCGCTACGCAGGCGGGGCGGGTGCGTATACCGTCGCCGTCACCAACAATCCCGCCAGTGCGCTCGCGGCAGCCGCCGAGCACGCCGTCGAACTGCTGACTGGCGCCGAAGTCATTGCCGGCTCGACGCGCCTGGCCGCAGGTACCGCCCAGAAGATCGCCCTCAATACCCTGTCCAGCGCAGTGATGGTCAAGCTTGGCAAGACCTACGGGCCGCGCATGATCGACGTGCGCGCGACCAATGCGAAGTTGAAGCGGCGCGCCCTGCGCATCGTGTGCGACATCACGGGCGCCGGCGAAGCGCAGGCTGCGCAGGCGCTTGAAGCCGCCGGCGGTAGCGTCAAGACGGCAGTCGTAATGCTGCTGAGTCGTTGCGATGCGGCGACGGCTGAACAACGGCTGCAGCGCGCCGGAGGCCGTGTTCGCGATGCCGTGGCGGCGGATTGATCATGTCGGTCGCCGATGACTTTTCACTAACGCGGGCCGGCTCGCTGGCGCGACTCAATACGCTCCGCGTAGCGGCGCGTGCCGAGTGGCTGGCGGAAGCGCGCGATGCTGCGGACGTGCCGCGCGTGCTGGCCCGGCCGGAATTACGCGATCTGCCGTGTCTCGCCCTGGGCGGCGGCAGCAACGTGCTCTTCGTTCACGATGTGACGGGGCTCGTGCTCAGGCTTGCGAACCGCGGCATCACGATCTTGGAGGACAGCCCGGAAGCCGCCCTCGTACGAGTCGCCGCCGGCGAGAACTGGGACCAGTTCGTGCGCTGGTCGCTGGAGGCGGGATTCCAGGGCCTGGAGAACCTCATCCTGATTCCCGGCAGTGTTGGCGCTGCGCCGATTCAGAACATCGGCGCCTATGGCGTCGAAGCGCGTGACTTCATTGCCGGCGTCGAAGCTTGGGATCGCGAGGCGGAGACCTGCGTCCGGTTCGACAACGCCGCCTGCGAATTCGGCTATCGCGACTCGATCTTCAAGCATCGGCCGAACCGCTACATTGTGACCGACGTCGACTTTTTGCTGCCGCGCCGGCGGGCGTTGCGGCTGGATTACGTGGGCGTTCGCCAGGAGCTTGAGGCGATGGGCGTGCGGCAGCCGTCGGCGGCCGACGTGGCCAGGGCGGTGGAAACGCTGCGCCGCCGCAAGCTGCCGAACCCGGCGCAAATCGGCAATGCCGGGAGTTTCTTCAAGAATCCGGTGGTCTCGCAAACCGAGCTTGCAGCATTACGCGATCGCTGCCCGGAGATGCCCGCGCACGCCTACGGCGACGACCAATTCAAGTTGTCGGCGGCATGGCTGATCGACGCCTGCGGGCTGAAAGGCGTGCGCGAGGGCGCCGCCGGCATCTCCGAGCGGCACGCGCTGGTGCTGGTGAATCATGGCGGTGCGACCGGTGAGGAGTTGTGGGCGCTGGCGACGCGCGTTCGTGAAACCGTCGCCGAGCGCTTTGGCGTGATGCTTGAGCCGGAGCCGGTCGTTATCTGACGTCACTTTGCCGGGTGTAGGTATCCAGCCCGAACAGCTTGAGCTTGTCGATCCGACCGTCGGGTCCGAGCAGGAAGTGGCACCAGGTGTCGCCGAGGTAGCGGTAGCGCCAGACGACATGGAACGTGTCGCGGTTCCACGGCGTCAGGTCGCCGACATACTTGCGCCCGTGCCTGATCACCAAATGACCGTTCTCCAGCGTCACAGTTGCCTTGCCGAACGGGCTCGTATAGGTGCCGACGTAGCCCTGTAGCGGCGCCGACAGTTTCGGATGCGCAGCGCGCGACGGCGCGAGCCTTGCCGCCTGCCGTTTTGCCTGCGCCTCGATGCCGGCCCAGACTTTTTCCGCGCGAGCGCTCCAGTCGTAAGCCGGTGCGCCGAGATAGGCGTCGAAAACACGGTACATCACCGCGAGCGGCAGCCAGTTGGTGTCGAGGTTGGTCAGCACCACGACGCCCAGGTGGCGGTCGGGGATCATGCCGACGGCAGAGGTCATGCCGTCGATCTCGCCGTAATGCCAGACGATGTGCTCGCCGCGATAGTCTTCCATGAACAAGCCGAGGCCGTAGGAGAGCGAATGGATTTTCGGGTTCAGCTCGTGGAACAGGCGCAGTTCGCGCGCATCGGCGGGGACCGGAATTTGCGGCGTTTCCATTGCCTTGACGACCGCTTGGCTGAGAATGCGACGGCCTTGATATTCGCCGCCGGCCAGTAGCGTCAGCAGCCAGTGCGCCATGTCGGACACGCTCGAGTTGATGGCGCCGGCAGGAGCAATGTTTTTCTGGTAATAGCGGTCGAGCGGCGTCATTTTGCCGTCGAGCATCGCATACGGCGTGGCGGCATCCTTGTTCGCGCTCATTGCGGCGACAGTCACATCGCTGTGCGTCATGCCGAGCGGTTCGAAGAATCGCGTCTTGATAAAGTCGTCCCAGCTTTTGCCGCTGACCGCCTGCACGATCTGGCCTGCCGCCATGAACATGATGTTGCTGTAGCAGAACTGGGAGCGGAAGCTGTGCTGCGGCTTGATGAGCCGCAGGCTGTGCAGCACCTCGGCGCGCGTCGCGTAAGTGTCGTACCAGAGGAAGCTGTTGCCGCAGTAGCCGGTGCGGTGGGTGAGCAGGTCGCGAATCCGGACCTGGCGTGTCGGGTAAGCGTTGTAAAGCTGGAAGTCGGGCAGGAAATCGATGACCGGGCTGTCCCAGCCGAGCTTGCCCGCATCGACGAGCATCCCGATCGAGGCGGCGGTGAAGGCTTTAGTGTTGGAGGCGATCGAAAACAGTGTGTTTTTGTCGACCTTTGCGTGCGTGTCGAGCGTCCTGACGCCGTAGCCCTTTTCCATCACCACTTTGTCGTCCTTGACGACGGCGATCGCCAGTCCCGGAACGTGCCAGGCGTGCATTGATTGCTCAATGTAATGGTCGAGGCCTTGAAGCGGTGTGGGCTCAGTGGCCGAGGCGATTTGGCTCGCGAGAGTGAAGCATCCGAGAACGACGATGGCTGCAAAGATTGTGCGCACGGCCGTAATCCTGTTGTAGAAGAAGACGTTACAGGCTTCCGCAGTCTGACCGGCGCCCGCCACGGTAGCCATTTTCCGGGACGCCGTGAATCCGTCCCTGGAGGCTCTGGGCGTGCACCTAGGGTGCTGAGACGTTAGGTCCTGCACTTCGATTTGGAAGATTATCTTTTTGAGGTTTCGCTCGGATTTGCGGCCGTGGCCTTTTCCAGGTTCGTCAGGAATTTGGCGGCGCCCCAGTAATTTTTGCCGAAGCGGGCGGTCGTGACGCGCAGCGGAGTGCCGCTCGCGTAGGCTTCGATCATTTTGCCGTTGCCGACGTACATGGCGACGTGATAGATCGAGCCGGTGCCGTCGTGGTTTGCGTAGAACAGCAAGTCGCCGCGCTGCAGGTCGTGGTTTGTCCTCGGGATTTTCACGCCATGGCCGTGAAGCGCCTGGGCGCCCGCGTCGCGCGGCAGCGTCATGCCGTAATACTGGTACATGGAGCCGGTGAACCCGGAGCAGTCGTAGGCGAAACCGGAGCGGCCGGCCCAGATGTAGGGCAGGCCGACGAATTGTTTCGCCGTTTTCAGCAATTCAGCCGCGGTCGGACGCGGAATGTCGGCCGTCGATTGATAGATTTTGACGTCGCTGGCCTTCAGCCATTTGGGACCGTCGTCCGGTGTGGCGACGCGCACCGCATCGGCAGTGCGGCTCAGCACCGGCAGGCGCGTATTGAAGCTGATGCGCAGGAACTTGTGCGACAGCTTTTCATTGCTGTACAGCCAGACCGTCGGTGCGCCGCTGACGAGCGCAAACGGCTGCTTTTGCACAATTTTGCCGAAGTGGCTGCTGTGCGTGAGTTGGACTTTCGGCACCCATCCCGGATAGCCGAGCGGGTTCTTCGGCGTCGGCTGCCCCGGTACGGCAATTTTGTCCCATTGGCCCTGCTCCTTGAGGATGTAAACCTTGTGGCCATAGAGCACTTGGGTTTGCGTGGCGTTGTGGCCGGAGAGCCAGCGGCGTTGCGCGACCGACATGCCGTCGATCCACTTCTGCATGTGCACCGGGTTGGTCAGTGCCGGCTTGTCGATCGACCGCGGCGAATCCGGCGAAGTCCACAGCGTTGCCACCGATACATCGACGTAGGCGGTGCCGAGGACGTGCGGCGCGTTTTTGGCCGCGGCCGGCGCGCAGACGATGGCGATCAGCAGCGCGGCGAACGGGGCGCCGCGGCCGTGCAAACGGGTGAATAGCTTCATGGTCGGCGTGCCAGTTTCGGGAAATCGACTAAAACCATAGAAGATACGATTCTCGAAGACCAATGCAAAAAAGTAAACAAGCGATGCTTTCTTGCTATTCAGTTGCCACCCCGGGCGGCTCCGCTTAGCCTAGGCGGCGGTTCAGCCCCGCCGTTGGAGAATGACATGCTGAGACTGTTCAGGCGAACTCTGGCAATTGTTGGCTTTTTGATCCTGATTCCGGCCGCCGCACAGGCATCGGCGCAGCATTTCACGATGCAGCAGGTGCTCGGCTATCCGTTCCCGACGGAACTGACGGCGTCGGATTCCGGCAAGACGATCGCTTGGGTGCTGAACGAGCGCGGCGTGCGCAACATCTGGATCGCCCAGGCGCCGGATTTCAAGCCCCGCCAGTTGACGCATTACCGGAACGACGACGGCCAGGAACTGACTTACGTGCAGGTGTCCGGCGACGACCAATACGTGGCCTACGTGCGCGGCGGCAACCATGACAATATCTATCCGATGCGGGTGCCGCCCGATCCGACGTCGTCTGTCAAGCGACCGAAGATGCAGGTCTGGACGGTGCCGATCACCGGCGGCGCGCCGATCCTGATCGGCATGGGCGACGCGCCGGCGGTGTCGCCGGACGGCAGGACGATCGCGTTCCTCAAGAAGGACCATTCTGTCTGGTCTGCGCCGACCGACGGTTCGGCCAGGCCGCAGCTGATGTTCTTCGATCGCGGCGCCGATTACAGCCTGCGCTGGTCGCCCGATAGCAAGCAACTCGCGTTCGTCTCGGGCCGGGGCGATCACAGCTTCATCACCATTTACACGCGCGGCGAGCCGCGCCTGCGCTACCTCGATCCGACCACCAACCATGATTCCGATCCGCGCTGGTCGCCGGACGGCAAGCACATCGCGTTCGTCCGCCGGCCCGGCGCAGGCGGCAAGGTCGAGCCGCTGCTCAAGCGGACGCCGCACCCGTGGTCGATCTGGGTGGGCGACGTGGCAAGCGGCGAGGCGCGCGCGGTCTGGAAAAGTCCGCACACGCTGCTGGGCTCGATGCCGAACACGGCGGGTGGTGCGAATCTCCACTGGGCCGCCGGCAATCGTCTGATTTTCATGAACGACCTCGACGGCTGGCCGCACCTCTACGCGATCGCCGCGACGGGCGGCAAGGCACGGCGTTTGACGAGCGGCCACTACATGGTCGAGAACGTGACGATGGCGCCGGACGGCCGCTTCATCGTCTATAGCGCCAATACCGGCGATACGCCCGGCGACATCGATCGGCGCCACCTGTTTCGCGTGGCCGTGGACGGCGCCAAGCCGCAGGCGCTGACGCACGGGACGGAATTAAGCTGGTCGCCGGTGGTGGCGGAGGGCGGCAAGACCGTCGCCTTCATCCAGGCGGGCGCGAAGCAGCCGCCGCTGGTGGCGGTCGAGCCGGCTCAAGGCGGCGCTGTAAAGGTGCTGGACGCGGATCAGATTCCGGCCGATTTTCCGACCCAGCAACTGGTCGTGCCGAAGCTCGTGACCTTCAAGGCGAGCGACGGGCATGTTGCCTACGGGCAACTCTTCGAGCGCGCCGGCGGCGCCGCCAAAAAGCCGGCAGTAATCTTCGTGCACGGTGGCCCGATGCGGCAAATGCTGCTTGGCTGGCATTACTCCGGCTATTACTCGAACGGCTACGCCGTCAACCAGTATCTCGCCAACCACGGCTTCGTGGTGCTGTCGGTGAATTACCGCCTCGGCATCGGCCACGGCTGGGAATTTCATCATCCCGCGCATGCCGGTCCCGCCGGCGCGTCGGAATATCGCGATGTGGTGGCCGGTGCGCGCTACCTGCAACATCTGCCCGGCGTCGACGCGCATCACATCGGCATCTGGGGCGGCTCCTACGGCGGCTACCTGACCGCGCTCTCGCTGGCGCGCAATTCCGATATCTTCAAGGCGGGTTCCGACTGGGCGGGCATTCACGACTGGTCGCTGGACATGCTCCGCAACTGGTTCCAGCGCGATTATCCCAGCTTCGAAACCGATCGGAAGAAGGCGCTCAAGGTCGCGTGGCGCTCATCGCCCGTCGGCTCGATCGAAAAGTGGCGCTCGCCCGTGCTGCTGATCCAGGGCGACAACGACCACACGGTCAAATTCCAGCAAACGGTCGATATCGCCAACCGCCTGAAGTCGCGCGGCGTCGAGGTGCAGGAACTCGTCATTCCGGACGAGATTCACAGCTTCCTGCGGTACCACTCGTGGCTTGAAGCCGACACGCGGACGGCCGAATTCCTGGCCGCGGAGCTGCACGCGCAAACCGGGCAACCACATTGACGACGGGTGTTGTAGGAGCGAGCGCCGCTCGCGAATATATTAATTCGCGGCCAGCGGCCGCTCCTACATCAGGTGTTATCAAACTGCTCGAGACGCATCAGGTCCGCATAGGTTTCGCGACGACGAATCAACGTCACCTGCTCGCCATCGACGAGCACCTCGGCAGGACGTGGCCGGGCATTATAGTTGGACGCCATGGATGCGCCGTAAGCGCCGGCGTCCATGACCGCGAGCACGTCGCCCGCTTGTGCGGCGAGCGTGCGGTCACGGCCGAGGAAGTCGGCCGATTCGCATACCGGCCCGACCACGTGAGACGCTTCCGCGGCGAGATCTGCGCGCGGCCTGACGACGCGAATGTCGTGCCACGCGCCGTACAACGGCGGCCGCATCAATTCGGTCATGCCCGCGTCGGCAATCAGCCAGTTCACGCCTTCGCCGCGTTTGACGTACTCGACGCGCGTCAGCAGCACGCCGGCGGGGCCGACGATGGAGCGCCCGGGCTCGATGAACAGCGTCAGGTCGCGGCGAGCGACTTCGTTTTTCAGCGGTTCGAGAAACTCGCTCACCGGCGGCAACGTCTCACCGCGATAGCCGACCGGAAAGCCGCCACCGAAGTCGAGATGGTCGAGCGCGATGCCGGCTTCCTTGAGCCGGTCGGCCAATTCGATGATGCGTTTGCCCGCGGCGACGTACGGCGCCGGATCGTGCAGCGACGACCCGATGTGGCAGGCGAGGCCGGTCAGCCGAAGACCCGGCAGCGCGTTGGCACGCCGGCACAGATCTTCGGCCAGTTCGATCGGGATGCCGAACTTGTCTTCGCGCCGCCCGGTGGTGAGATGCGGATGCGTCATGCCCTCGATGTCCGGGTTGACGCGCAACGCGACGTGCGCGGTCTTTTTGGATCGAGAAGCAATGTCGCTGATGCGTTCGAGCTCGGCTGCGGATTCGATATCGAAACATTGAACCCCGACGGTCAATGCATATTCGATTTCGTCGCTGCGCTTGCCGACGCCGGAAAAAACGGTGCGCTCGGCGCTGCCGCCGGCCGCGAGTACAAGCGCAAGTTCGCCGCCGGAGACGATATCGAAGCCGGCCCCGAGGCGCGCGAGCAATTGCAATATCGCCCGCGCGCCATTCGCCTTGACCGCGTAGCAGATCTGGTGAGGCGCACCGGCAAGCGCGTCTTCGAATCCCTGATATGCGGCTTCAATACTGCGTCGGGAATAAGCGAACAGCGGCGTTTGAAAACGCTCGGCCAGCGTTTGCAGCGGAACGGACTCCAGCCACAATTCACCGTTTTTGGATGTAATTAAATTTGACATGGGCGCGGAGTATACGACATGACTTCAATTGAGCAAGCGAAAATTTCAACGAAATTACTCTTCGCTTTCGTTTTTGCGATCGCACCGCTGTCGGTTGCCATGGCAGGGCAGGCGGGGACGCAGCATCGCTACACGTGGGATCATCCCGGTTGCCCGTGTCGCACCATTCTGCACGAGGGATCGGCACAACAGGCAGGTCTCGTCGAGGCGCCGCTGAAAGCCATGGACGGTACCATCAGCCGCATCCTGGTCCGACGCGTGGCGCCGGGCGCCGTCGTTCTGATCGCGCGGCGCGGCACGATCGCCAAGTGGAAAGCCTACGGCTATTCCGCGATTTACACGAATGGCTCCTACAGCACGATGGGTCAGCCGTTGCCGATGCACAAGGACGAAATTTTCGACATGGCGTCGGTGACGAAGCTGTTTACCGCCACCGCGGTGATGCAGCTCTGGGACGAAGGAAAAATCAAGCTCGACGCACCGGTCGCGAAGTACCTGCCCGAATTCGGCGTCAACGGAAAAGGGGCGGTGACGGTACGGGAACTGCTGACGCACACGTCGGGCTTCCGGCCCGATCCGCCGACGCCGCTCTACCAGATTCCCGGCACGCGCAAGGATCGCCTGGAATACGTGCTTCAGTTGCCGCTCGAATATCCGCCGGCGACGCATTACGTGTACAGCGACATCAACTTCATCACTCTGGGCGCGCTGATCGAACGCGTGAGCGGCGAGCGCGAAGATGCCTTTATCAAGCAGCACATCACCGACCCGCTGCACATGAGCGACACGATGTACAACCCGCCGGCGAGCCTCAAGCCGCGCATCGCCGCGACCGAATACCAGCCGTGGACCAACCGGGGTCTGCTGTGGGGACAGGTGGATGACGAAAACGCCTGGGCGCTTGACGGCGTCGCCGGTCACGCCGGCCTGTTCAGCAGCGCCCACGATCTCGCGGTCTTCGGCCAGATGATGCTCAACGGCGGCACCTACAACGGCAAGCGCATCCTGTCCAAGCGCGCCGTCAAAGTGCTGTCGACCAACTGGGACACCAAGTACCCCGATGACGCTACCGGCCTCGGCTGGTCGATCGACCGCGACTATTTCATGGGCGCGCTCTCCGGTCCGCACACGATCGGCCACGAAGGCTTTACCGGCACCACGATCATCCTCAACAAACCCAACGACATCGTCGCGGTGTTGTTGATGAATCGCGTGCACCCGACGCGCCACGGCGCCTCCGACGTGGTTGCGCGCCGCGAAGTCTATACCGATGCCGCCGATGCCATTCCGGTCGCCATCCCCGGCGGCGGCGACGCCTGGTTCTCCGGCTACGGCGATTACCTGAACCGGACGCTGACGGCGAAGATCGATGCGCACGGCAAGACGCTGTCGTTCCACACCTGGTATCGCACCGAGCCCGGCGAGGACTACGGCATCGTCGAGGCCTCTCCGGACGGCGTGCACTGGACCACGCTCGGCCAGCTCACCGGCTCAAGCAATGGCTGGCAAACAAAGAAATTCGTGCTGCCGCCCAACGCCCGGTACGTGCAGTTCGACTACCGCACCGATGCAAGCACCAACGGCCGCGGCTGGTACGTTCACGACGTTAAAGTCGACGGCCGCAAAATCGACCAGTTCGAAAAATCCGAATGGGTACAGCGGGATTATTGAGTTTGTGATGTGTCATTCCTGCGAAGGCAGGAATCCAGTCTGATAAAGCGCGGCCGAAGGCCGCAATCAATCAAGATCTGGATGCGCTGGCATGACGTATTTTCAGAGGTTAATGTGGCAAATAAACTATCACGCGTCGTGACTATGGTGCTCGTTGCGTTGCTGACGTCGTCAGCCGCCGTCGCGGGGCCGAAGTTTCAACTCGGCATTCACGTCCTGCTGCACGACCGCCTCGACCTGATCCAGCGCAAGAACGTCGGCCTGATCACCAATCCGACCGGCGTCAACGCCAACCTCGTCAGCGACGTCGACCTGCTGGCGCACGCGCCCCACGTCCACCTGGTTGCGCTGTTCGGCCCCGAGCACGGCATTCGCGGCGCGCACCAGGCCGGCGCGCACGTCGGCACCTATCGCGATCCCGAAACCGGCGTGCCCGTCTACAGCCTGTACGGCAAGCATCGCCAGCCGACGCCGCAGATGCTCAAGAACATCGACGTACTGATCTACGACATCCAGCCGGTCGGCACGCGTTTCTACACCTACCTCTACACCATGGCGGACGCCATGAAAGCGGCGGCCGCCGCGCACATCCCGTTCATCGTGCTCGACCGACCGAACCCGATCGGCGGCCTCGCAGTGCAGGGGCCGGTGCTGGAACCGAAATACGCCTCCTTCGTCGGCCAATACCCGATCGCGCTGCGCTACGGCATGACTGTCGGCGAACTGGCAAAACTGTTCAACGACGCCTTCCACATCGGCGCCAACCTCACCGTCGTCGAAATGCGCGGCTGGCAGCGCTCGATGTACTACGACGACACGCCGCTGCAATTTGTCATGCCGTCACCCAACATGCCGACACTCAAAACCGCGCTCGTCTACCCCGGCTTCGGCCTCGTCGAAGGCACCAACGTCTCCGAAGGCCGCGGCACTACCCGCCCGTTCGAACTCATAGGTGCACCCTGGATCAACGCGAAAAAACTCGCCGATGTGCTCAACCGGAAGCACCTGGCAGGCGCACGCTTTCGGCCCGTGCACTTCACCCCGACGTTTTCCAAATATGAGGGCAAACCGTGCAACGGCATCCAGGTTCACGTTCTTGATCGGCAGACTTTTAATTCGGTGGTGGCGGGCCTGACAGTCATTGAGACAATCCGCGAGCTGTACCCGAAAAAGTTCAAGTTCAAAAAATCGCACTTCGATCACCTGATAGGCAATGACTGGGTAAGGCAGGACATCGAAAACGATGTGCCGGTGGCCAAAATACGCGGCCACTGGCAAAAGCGGCTGGAACAGTTCGAGAAGCTAAGAAAACACTATCTTCTTTACGACTAAAACAACACCACAACGCAGGTGCACGGCGTGGTTACTGTTATCAGGGCTGTGTGAGGCAGGAGCCGAACCCAGAGCCTACAGGGATGTATTCACGGCGTCCCTGAGAACAGTAACCACGGCGGGCGCCGGCCGACCGGCGACGACTTGAAGAGCGCAGGGAGTTTCATATGAAATCGATACAACGTCTTTTGATCCTGCTGTTGCCTGTAATAGCGTTCTTCCCATTCTTGTCATACGCACAAGAGCCTCCGCGGCTTAGCGGCCTCGATCAGTACATCACACAGTCCATGCACCAATGGAACGATCCGGGCCTGGCGATTGCCGTGGTCAAGGACGGCAAAGTAGTACTCGCGAAAGGCTTTGGGGTGCGCGAACTGGGTAAACCCGCCAAGGTCGACAAACACACGCTCTTTGCCATTGCCTCGAACACCAAAGCCTTCACCACCGTCTCCCTCGGCATGCTCATCGACGCCGGCAAGCTCACCTGGGACAGTCGGCTGACCGACTACCTCAAGGGATTCCAGATGTACGACCCGTTCGTGACCCGCGAAGTCACGGTCCGGGATGCATTGACGCATCGCAGCGGCGACTGCGGCGCGGATTTCCTCTGGTATAACAGCCCCAACACGCGGACCGAAATCCTGCACAAAATGCGGCTCGTCAAACCGCGTCACAGCTTCCGCGCCCATTACTGCTACAGCAACAACATGGTCATGGCGGCCGGCATGATCGTCCCCGCGATCACCGGCACCCGCTGGAACGACTTTGTCGAAAACCATATCTTCAAGCCGCTCGGCATGACCGACAGCAACACATCGATCACCGAGTTCAAGCAGGGTGGCGATATCGCCACGCCGCATGCCAAAATCGACGGAAAAATGCAGCCGATTCGCTGGCTGAACTGGGACAACATCGGCCCGGCGGCGAGCATCAATTCAAGCGTCGCCGACCTGTCGCACTGGCTGGAAATGCTCCTTGGCGACGGCGAATATCATGGGCAGCGCATCGTCAGCGCGGCGATTATCCAGGAAATGGAAACGCCGCAGGTCATCATCCCGCCGGACCACAAATTCCTGCACCAACTGAATCCGGAAGCGCACACCCTTGCCTACGGACTGACACTCAGAATGGATGACTATCACGGCGAACACATCGTCTGGCACACCGGCCACCTCGACGGCATGAGTTCCGCCCTCGGCATGATTCCCGCTCGCAACCTCGGCGTCGTGATCCTGACCAACCAGGACGAAAGCTACCTGCCCGTGGCCATCATGAACCGGGTGTTCGACGCATACCTTGGCGTACCGCCGCAGGATTGGTCGAGCGAAATACTGGCGCTACAGCAAAAGTTCGCCGCCAAGGCGGAAAAGAAAGCCGCCAAACTGCTCGCGGCGCGCTCGGCGCATCCGCACCCGTCGGTTCCGCTCAAGGACTACGTCGGCACGTACACCGATCCGCTCCGCGGCACCGTCAACATTACCCTCCAGAACCACCACCTGGTGCTCGAAAGCGGTCGGCATTCATTTGCCGATCTTGTGCCATGGAATCACGATACGTTCCGGGTCGTCTGGCGCTACCATTTCTGGGGCAAGGGCTACGTACAGTTCGGCCTGAACCCGCGCGGCCAGGTGGACAGTATCCGCTTCGTCCACGGCGGGCGCTACGAACGCCAGTCAGAGCAGGACGAGGAGGCGCCGGAGGATTAGTGGGTTATTCGCGTGAATACGTACCGACGCCGGACAATGTCAGCGTGTCGATATGGCAGGTTGAGCCGAATGTGAATTCCGCGTAGGCATCGCCGAGGTAGCGATAACGCCACTCGACGCGAAACGTGTCGCGCTCGAACGGCCGCACGTCGCCCACGTACAAGCCGCGCGTCAGAACCAGCTTCCCATCTTCGAGGGTGACGACGGCTTCGCCGCACAACGGATCGCTATAGCGTCCCGCATAGGCGTCAAGCGGCAATGACGGCGGCTTTCCGGAATCACCGCTCGCGGCGACGCTCTGCCGGCGACGGCGCTCCTCCATACGTAGCTTCTCCCAGCGGTGGCGAATCTTCTCACTCCAGTCCGTCGGACGCGCACCGAGATCCGCGTCGAACACCCGGTACATCAGCGCGAGCGGCAACCAGTTCCATTCCAGGTTGCTCAGGACGACGACGCCCAGCCGCCGGCCCGGCAGCATGCCCAGCGCCGATTGCATGCCGTCGGTCTGACCGTAATGCCACGCCGCCGGCTCGCCGCGATAATGCGCGGTGAACAACGCCAGACCGTAGCCGAGGTTCTGCATGTGCGGATTGAAGCTGTTGAAGATGCGTCCTTCCCAGCTGTCATCCGGCACGTCGATCTGCGGCGTTCGCATCGTCTGCACGATTTCCGGGCTTGCCAGGCGGTTGCCTCGATACGCGCCATCGTCAAGCAGCATCATCAGCCAGTGCACCATGTCCTCGACGCTGGCGTTGACGCCGCCGGCGGGGGCGCAATTGTGGTCGTCGTACCATTCGAGCTTTTCGATCGCACCGCCCACCCAGGCGTGGGGTGTCGCCGCATGATCAAAATCGCGATCGGCAATGAGCGCATGAGTGTGCTGCATCCCAAGCGGTTCAAATATGCGACGCTCGACGAAATCGCTCCAGGATTCGCCGGTGGCTGCCGGAATGATTTCGCCGGCGGTCATATACAAAATGTCGCTGTAACAAAACCGCGAGCGAAACGCGTGGCGCGGGGCGAGGTAGCGAAGCTTGTGGATGATGTCGGCGCGCGAATGGCCGGAGCGGTATTCGAGGAAGCCGCCGTCACAAACGCCGGTGCGGTGCGTGAGCAGGTCGCGTATGCGCGCTTCGCGCGTGGCTTCCGGGTCGTTCAGCTTGAAGTCCTTCAGCCATTGTGTCATCCGGTCATCCCAGTCAAGCTTGCCGGCATCGACCAGCAGACCGAGAGCGAACGCGGTGAACGCCTTGCTGTTCGAGCCGATGGCAAAGGTGGTATGGCAATCTACCGGCGCCGGCGCACCCAGTTCACGCACACCAAACCCTTCCGCCATCACGATACGGCCATCCTTGACGATGCCGATCGCCAGCCCCGGCACCTGCCAGGTTTTCATCGCGTGGCCGATATATTCGTCCAGCCCGCCAAGCTGTCTTTGCATGATGCTACCCGGATTATTTGTTAAGCTCATCTTGCGTAGCCGTCTTGGCTGACTCTATGGAGGCGCACTGGACGCGTAACTTCGGGGCGTCATTAAGCAGCTGACGACCAGTCCACGACTCAAAGCTGTCTGCCAGGCGCGCAATTCCGGCAAATGATCGCCATCAGGCACGCCGTCGGCGAAGCCACTCCCACCCGATGTAGAGCGGAATACCAACCAGCGTGATCGCGATGCTGATACCGGTCGAGAGCGGCTGTTGCCAGAGCGCATAGCCGATGACAAAAAACGTGCCGAGAATAAACAGCGCCGGGATGACAGGATAGCCCAGCGCCTTGTACGGCCGTTCCGTTTCCGGCTGCTTGCGGCGCAGGATGAACAGCCCGATCACGGCCAGCGCCAGGAATGGCCATACGCCCAGCACGTAGGCTTCGGCAAGCTGGATGAAGCTGCGCAGCAGCACGTAAATGACCGCCAGCGTCGCGGTCAGGATGATCGCGACGTAGGGCGTCTCGAAGCGCGGGTGCACCTTGCCAATCGCGCCGAAGAACAAGTTGTCTTCCGCCATCGCAAAAAACACGCGCGGGTGTGTCAATACGCTGCCGTTGAGCGTCCCCAGCACCGATACCATGATGAGGACGGCAGTGGCGGCGGCGCCGAGCGGCCCCATCGCCGCGACCATCGCATCGGACGCCACCGCGTGCGACGCGGCGAGCTGGTCGTACGGCAGCGCACGCAGGTAAGCCGCGTTGACGACAAGATATACCACCACCACGATGAGCGTGCCGGCGATCAGCGCGACGGGCAGATTTTTGCCCGGCTCGCGGATCTCCCCCGACAGCGTCGTCAGGTCTTCCCAGCCGTCGTACGCCCACAGCACCGCGACCAGCGCGATGCCGATACCGGACCACGCCATCGGCTGCGCCGGTGCGGCCGCGGCGCCGCCGGATGTCAGGTGCGGCGCCAGCAGGAAAACGACCAGGGCGAGGCCGAGCAGGGCGAGTACTTTCGTGGTCGTGGCGAGATTCTGGATGAATGCGCCAATGTGCACGGAGCGGTATTGCAGTGCGCAAAAGAAGACGATCGCCAGCGCGGCGATCCAGTGCTGCGCCACGTTTGACAGCGGTACCAGCGTGGCCAGGTATTGAGCAAACGTGAGGCTCAGTGCCGCCCATGAGATCGGCGCGGTCAGCAGCCACATCCAGCCGAACAGGAAGGCGAGCGGCCGCCCGTAGGCCTTAAGCAGATAAACGTAAGGGCCGCCGGTGCGCGGGTACATTGCCGCAAGTTCGGCCATCGACAGTGCGCCGAACAGAGCGATCAGGCCGCCGAACACCCACACCAGCATCAATCCGGCCGGCCCGCCGACAGTCGCCGCAACGGCCGACGGCACGCGGAAGATACCGCTGCCGACGATCGCACCGATCAGCACGGCAGTCGCGGTGAACGCGCCGAGCGTACGCGGCAGGTGCCGTGCGCCCGCGGCTTCGTCGCTAGGTTTGTCGAGTGTCACAACTCGTTGCTGCTGCATACATTAACCTGTGCAGGTTTCCGGCTCACTTCAGCGGCTTGAGTATCTCGCTCAGATAGTCCGGCTTGCCGCCGACGTGGACGAGGTGCGGATAGCGCAGGCCGCCGTGATAGTCGATCGCGTAGCGCCGATGAACACCTTCGCTCTCGACCAGCAGCTCGATTGGCGCCTTATCGGTTTTGGCCGCGGCAATCGCTTCCCGCATGACTGTCGGCGTGAAGCTGCGGCCGTTGACTGCCATGATCTTCATACCGGGGCCGATGCCGGCCTTGAATGCGGGCCCGTTCCAGAGCACGTCCTCGATGTCGCCGGCCTTGTCCAGGAACAGGCCGATCGAGAACATCTGGTTGATGCCCTGGCGGCTGAGTTCACCGGGACCGACATTTTCAAGCGCCTGCTCGTAATGGGACGGCTTGTCGGTGTAAATCAGCTTCCAGCCGCTGCGCGCGAGGCCTTCCATCGGCGCGTGCTCACTGGTGTCGTCGACGAGACGGTGCAGCATCGATGCCCAGTCGTACGGTTGGACCTCGTTCAGCGCGTGGACGACATCATTGAACGTGTAGGTCAACGTCTTGACGCGGCCGTTGTCGATGCCGAAAAACAACCGGCAGAAGTCGTTGATCGAACGTTTGTCGTGGCTCAGCTGGCGGATCTTGGTGTCGACGTCCAGCCAGATGAGCGTGCCTTCGCGATAGAAATCAGTGCCGCGGCGCCAGTTCGACCAATAGGTCGGCGCGCCATAAAGAAGCTGCGCCGCGGTGGCGGTATCGACCAGCGGCCGCCATTCGCGCCCCCGCTGGTGGTCCATTACCGCGGTGCGGTAGGCGAGGGCGTCGAGGTAGTCCTGCTTGCTCCACAGGCCGCTGCGCTCGGTCAGGATATCGCCAAGATAGACCGTCAGGCCTTCGTATACCCACAGCATGTTGGTCTGCTCGGGCTTTTCGAAATTGGGTTGCCACAGCTCGGCCGGACGGCGGAACTTGCCGTTCCAGGAATGCGTGTATTCGTGCGGCAGCAGCGACGCGTCGAGCATGAATGCCGTCGGGTCCTGAAAAATCTTCATGCCGGTGCGGGCACGATCGTCGCTCGACTGGTGATGTTCCACACCGCCGTGGGACGTGTGATTGCTGATGACGAACAGGAAGTGGTAGTCGCGGTAATGGTGCGACTGAAACAGCGCCTGCGCCTGCTTGATCAGCTCACGGTATTTCGCAATGCGCTGCTTGCCGATGTCGAGCGCCCACGGCGCGTCGGCCACCATGTCGAGATAACGGTGCACGCTTGCGCCGGGTGCCAGATCGATCTGGCGGAAATATTCGCCCGCGATGACGGGCGAGTCGACCAGCGTGTTGAACGTCGTCGGCTTGAACACGATACGATTGCCGTCGCGCGATTGCGTACCGAGCGCGGTTGCATAGTGCCAGCCTTTCGGGATGATCAGCGTCGGCTTGTAGACTTCCTGGCTGGTCGGATAACCGGCCTTGTACAGCGCTACCTGGTTCCAGTTGAGATCGAGCAGGTGCGGCGTCACCGATACGCCGGCGGTGAATAGGCCCTGGCCGCTCGGCGACAGGTAGTCGAGGTCGATCTCAAGCGTTGTGGCTCCGTCAGGAATCGTGAGGTGGAAGGTCCACATATCGACCGCGTCTCGCTGCCACGGGATCGTTTTGCCGTCGACCGTGAACTTGAGACCGGTCAGGTCGTCGATCGGTCCGCTGGGCGCGTGCTCGCCGGGAATGTACTTGGGGTAGTACAGCGTCAGCGGGCCGGGCGACACCGGCATCGTCTCGTGTGCGTGAAATATCTTCTGACTGATATTGGTCACATTGACGGTCAGCGTGACCGGCCCGGTTGCCTCCGCCGCATACGCGCTCAGCGAGAGGCCGGCGGTCAACACGCTCGCCAGGATCCACAATTTTTTCATTACGACTCTCCTACAGATTGGACGGGTCCTTCGGTACCGTCATGACCACAAGTTGTTCGATGGCATCGACAACGCGCAATTTCGTTTCCGCCGCCGACTCGCGCGCCTGCAGGAAATCGGTGGTCGTCTGCCGGACCCACTGGTGCGGTGCGGGTCGCTTTTGATCGATATAGTGCAGCGCGCGCAAGCCGATCTTCGACAGCGTTGCGAGCGACTGCGCCAGGGGCCGGACCGGCTGCAGCGCCGGCGAATGATGGATCAGCGATTCCAGTGCCGGGTCGTTTCGAACCCATTGCTCGAGCTGCGCGCGAATCTTTTGCTCCGTCGCCGCGTCCGGATGCTGCACGAATTGTTTCACGAGTTCATTGAACTGGATCGCCGCCCACGGATTGCCCGTCGCCGCATCCGCGACCGACGACAGCGGCGAATAGATCGTGTAGTGTCCGCTCGCGAGCCGTCTGTAGCCTCGCACCGGCGAGATGACGTTGATCAGCACCTTGAGCGGCTGAATATCGTACTGCCCGGCGAGCTGGCGCAGCAGCACATCCTGGTTGCGGATCTGCGTGAGGCCGAGTTCTTCGAGTTGCAAGCTTACCGCATGCAGGCGCTTGTACATCCAGGCTACATCCTGAACGCTTTCCGGCGACCACAACCGCTCCGCAATTGCGGCGGTATTCGGCCAGATGCGCGAGTCGATTGTCGCGGGCCTGACGATCTCACCCCACATTTCCGCTTCGCCGCCGAGGATGTTGTTGCGCACGGCCGGCTTCAGATGCACGTCCGCCGGAATCGGATCGTTCTTGTAATAGTCCGCGGCGGAATAGAGCAGGTCGATATAATAGCCGTTGGACAAAATGGCCTGATGACCTTTGCGCGCGGCTTCGTATAGCGACTTTCTGCCGCGCCAGACCTGGATCACTGCGTCTTTTGAGAGCCCGGGCTGCAGAATCTCGTCCCAGCCGATGATCTGCTTGCCGTCGGCCTCGATCAGCCTGGCCAGCTTCTGAATAAATTGCGTTTGCAGTGCCTGATTCGATTGGATCGAAGGCTGCATGTAAGCCTGGATGGAGGGGTTGTTGTTCCATTGGCGACCGGAATTCTCATCGCCGCCGATGTGGATGTAATGCCCCGGGAACAGGCCGGCCATTTCCTTGAAGAACCGGCCGAGAAACCGGTACGTCTCCGGATTGCTCGGATCGAAGGCGGGGTTTTTGCCGCCGAACCGGATTTTCAGATGATACGGCCCCGGCGCGCTTGCCAGCTCCGGGTGGCTCACCAGCCAACCCAAAGCATGTGCCGGCAGATCGAACTCCGGCACCACCATGATGCCGCGGTCGTTTGCGTAGCGGATGATCGCTTTCATCTCGCGCTGCGTAAAGAACTGGCCGCGCGAGCCGAGCGCCGTCAGCTTCGGAAAAACCTCGCTCTCGATACGAAAGCCCTGGTTGTCGCTCAGGTGCAGATGCAGGACATTCAGCTTGACGGCCGCCATGCCGCGGATTTCGCGCTTGATGACGTTGATGGGCTCGAAGTGACGTACCACGTCGATCATCAGGCCGCGCCACTTGAAGCGCGGCTGGTCCCGGATGTCGACAGCGGGCAGGTAGTAGCCGGTCGGATTGGATTGCACCAGTTGCAGGAACGTCTGCAGACCGTGCAGCGCGCCGAGTCCGTCCTCCGCGGTCAGCACCGCGTGGTGCGAGTCGACGTGCAGGCTGTAGGACTCGTCCTCGCCGATCTTGAGCACTCCGGGGCGCTGCACCCGAATCACGAGTCCGGCGTGCGGATCGTCAACGTCGGCCGTGACCACGTGCTGCTTGAACACGATGCCGGTGCGCCGCTGCAAATGGTGCAACAGTCGGGTCGCGCCATCATACAGTCGCTGGGCCGGATGGCCGACCACGCTGATATCGAACTGCTCGGTCAGCGGAAAGCGGCCATCACGAATTTCAATGTGCGCCGGCCACGGCATCAGGTTCAGATTCGATTTCTTCAACGCCGCCGGTACGCCCTGGGCGAACGCGTGCGCGGAGACGAACGCAAGCGCGCCCGCCAAAACAGTCAGTTTTACCGCTTTCATTAGTTGGTCTTGACCCCTTTTCGGATGACAGGCGCGGGAATCTCGCGCCGGGCGACATTAAAGCCGTGCAGCCGCACCGTTGGCACCGCACCGGCAAGGTCCGCTGCACCGTAGCGCGCAGTGAGCGTAATCGATTCGCCCGGCCACAAGGTCACGTCGTTGCCGTTCCAGGTCACCGGCAGCACCGGCGCCCCGTTCGCGCCGCGCCGGATCGACAGGTGCTGGAAAAATGCCACGTGGTTCGATTTTGCCGGATTGCGGATCGTGACGGTCGTGATGTCGTTGACGCCGGCGCGGCGCGTGGCGGCGCTGACTTCGACTGTCGTCGCGGGCATTTGTTCAAGCGCGCTGAAATCGGCGTAACGAGTGACTGGCGTGATGTACCAGGTCGACTTCTTCCAGTCCAGCTCGTCCGGATGCGTCGACAGCCAATAGACGTTGCGGCTGACGAGCTTGTCGTGTGATTTTGTCAGGTCGAGCTCGACGAAATACGTCGGTGACAGGTGCGCCAGCTTCGGCAGTTGCAGCAACTCCCGGGTTTGATTCGCCGGCAGCGTCACATGTGCGATGCGCTTTTCGTAGCGAATCCGGCCATCGAGGTCGCGAACGCGGATTTGCGCCGTGAGGTCGGCTGCCGATTGACGGGTTAAATTCACCGCAACGATCTTTCCGCTGCCGTAGGCATACAGAATATGAATCGGCTCGTTGGCTTTTTTCGCGCCGAAGTAGGCGCCGGCCGGGTCGAGGTAGTAGTTGAATAAATGCCAGTGCAGCGACGGCCAGGCATTGTTGAGCATCCAGTAAATCAGGCCGGTCGCCGGAGCATCCGCATCCATATGGGCGGCGTAGGCCTCGAATTGTGCACGCGTCGCCTCGTAGTTCGCGAGCTGCGCCTTTTCCACGTAGTCTTCGAGGCTTCGCGGCTTGCCGTAGCGTGCGGCAAGTGCTGCGTCGAATCGCTTCAGTGTCGAGAACGGCGAAAACGCCGGCGCCGCGTGATACTGCTTCACATGCGGTTTCTGCCAAAGCGCCTTGAGTGCTACGGCTGAGAGCATCTTCTTCAGGCTGTCGAGCGTTGGAATGTCGATGCCCGCGCTCATTTCCGAGTCGAAGCCGAAGGCGCCACCATGTTTGTCGGCGTACCAGTAGTTCGGCGGCACCCAGGCGTAAGGCCCGGCCATCTTCAAACCCGAGGGGCCTGCCGCCGGCGTCTTTTGCGCCGAGGCCGCCGAGACGATCGGGTTCGGCCAGTCGGCCGCGTGCAACGCGTCGACGTACAGCTGTGCAATCTTCGCCGGCGGCGCATTGTCGCTGCCGATCAGGAACGCAATTACCGACGGATGATTGCGCAGCAGGCGCGCCTCGCTGGTCATCGATTCGCGCGCCACTTTCATATCCGCCGCATCCCATGGCGCGCCGCCGGTGCCGGCCCAGCCTTCCCATTTATCGCAGCATTCCCAGCCGGACAGGATCATGATTCCATTGCGATCGGCGAGATCGTAAAAGTGCTGACGCTCGAGCTTGCCCTCGGTGCGAATCGCGTTGAGGCCGAGGTTGCGAACGTAGTGGAACTCCTCCGCCAGCCGCTTCGGTTGCACGCGCAGGAACATGTCCGGCGACCAGCCCGCGCCGCGAATCAGCAGCGGCATTCCGTTGACGACGAACTGGCGATAGCCTTGCGGCGTGAGGTGCGAGCGCACGTCGCGGATGCCGAACGTCGTTTGCGCATGGTCGGACAGTGCGCCGTTTACCTTCGCGCTCAATTTCACCTTATATAGAGCGTGGGAGCCGAGTCCCACCGGCCACCATACGCGCGGGTTGTGCAGTTCGAGTGCCGGATCGGAGGCGGGATTGAAGGTGACGGTTTTTGACTCGTGCGGCTTTAGCGCGAGACGGCGGTGGAATTTAACACCGGCCGTTTCACCGCCGACGACGACGCTGTGTGCCGCATCATCGTCGTTGCGCACTTCCGCCTTGATCGCGAGCGCCGCTTGATCAAGCGTCGGCAGTGCAAGATTCGAGGTGACGCGCAAGCCATGCAGCGATACCGGCCCGGAACGCAGCACATCGATGCCGCGCCACAGGCCCATGTTGTTGTCCGGCGCAGGCGGGTTCCAGTCGATCCAGCCCATGATCAGATCGCGCTCGGGCTCCGCCGGATAAACCTTCACGGCCAGCGTATTAACGCCGGAATGCACCAGTCGGGTCACGTCGATTTCGTGCACCGCAAATGCGCCGGCGATTTGCGTGTGATCGGCTATCTCTACGCCGTTCAGCCACAGGTCGGCCCGCGGAATAATGCCATTGGTGCGAATGTACGTGCGCAGATCGCGCGCGCCGTCGACCCGGAATTCCGCGCGGTACCACCACGGAATCCGGAAATGTTCGTGATTGACACTGCGCAGCCGGTCGCCCTGGAAGACATTCGTGTAGCGGCCGTCCTTCAGCAGGGCGGCCATAACAGTCGACTGCGCGCCGGCCGCATACCACCCCTTGGTTGAAAAACCCGCTTGTGAAATCGCGTGACCGTTTTGCTGTGCGCGCGTTGACGATTCAATCTGCCAGCCGGCAATACGTGTGACCGTGCCGGCAACGGCGGGCACTGTCGTTGTCGTGGTTGCCACCGCGCTGAACGGCGCGGCGAATGTAGCGCACGCAGTCGCACAGGCGAAAATCGTTCGGAACCGTTGGCGCATGCGCTCCCCATATTTGTGTGCAAATCGAGAGCCGAAGACTTGCATCGCCGCTGCAAACTGTCAAGCCGCGCGCATCCTTATATTTACGAATTTCAACCGGTTGCAGGCATTCGTATAGCATGCTGCTATACGCGGTTTCGATTTAAGCGATTTACTTGGTAGTCGACGGATGCTATTACATAGGCTGACCTGAAGCGCAAAGGCAGTTGCGCCAAGGCTGACACAAAAAACGTTGGAGGGGTCCAATGAAACGACCGAACAGTAGCAATATCCTGAAATCGGCCGCATTTTCGGCGCTTCTTATTGCCTTTACAACCAGCGGTGCATGGGCTGCATCGAAAACTGCAGGTTCAATTTACGGCCATGCGCCGGTTGCGGCTGGTGAAACCGTCGTTGTCACCAATATTGAAACCGGATTTACGCGCACTGTTGCCGTCGGCAATGACGGTTATTACCACATCGGCGCCTTGTCGCCGGGCCAATACAGGGTTGATCTGGTGCAAAATGGCGCTGTCGCGGTGACGCGTAACGCAACTGTACAGGTGGGCGTTGGCACCAATGTCGCGCTTACCACGACGGCACAGAACCTGGGTACGATTCAGGTGACGGGCGGGGCGATCAATCCGATCGACGTCTCGTCGACGAATACTTCCCTTGTGCTGAACTCGGCCGAGTTCGAGCAGTTGCCGGTCCCGCGAGATATCACCAGCGTCGCGCTGCTGGCACCGGGTACCGTGCATGGGTCGCCCAATTTCGGCTTCGGCGTCTCGTTCGGCGGCTCCTCGATTGCCGAAAATGCCTACTATCTCGACGGCCTCAACGTTACCAACATGCAAGAGTTTTTGAGCTTCGCGGTTCCGCCGTTCGAGGGACTGGAGCAATACCAGGTGTTGACTGGCGGCTACGGCGCCACGTACGGAAACGCGCTCGGCGGCGTGGTCAACATGGTAGTCAAAAGCGGTGGGAATCAGTTTCATGCCGGCGCCAATGCATACTGGGTACCGCCGGGCCTACGTAGCAAGGGCCCAAGGCGGACGCTGCCGGATGGCACGATATATATCCATGATCGTCGCGACGTTTATTCGGACCTGAAATACAACCTCTACGGTAGCGGGCCGATCATCAAGGACCATCTGTTCTTTTATGCGCTCTATCAGGGCGAGGACTACAACGACGAACTTTATGGTGTCTCGACCAGTTGGCACGATGAAATCAACAACCCGCAGGGCCTGCTGAAGCTCGACTGGAATATCAACGGCAGCAATCGGCTCACGTTCACCGGGTACTCAACGGCCCACCAGGTTGACGAAGTCATCTACGATCTTGATCCGGCGTATTCTACGACTCGCGTTGGTACTACAGGCACTCTCAGCACCGACGAAGGATCGCGCGCTTATATCGGCAAATACACTGGCGCGTTCACCGATAACTTCACAATGACGGCACTGTACGGCTACGTCTATTTCGACAGAGGATCCGTGCCGTCCGGTGCTGATTGCCCGTATGCGTACGACGGCCGCAATCCTGATTTGTGGGTTCGGCTTGGCTGCTGGTCCACGTCCTATCTTCATCCCAAGGCAAACAACAGCCATCGTCACCAGTACCGGGTTGATTTTGATTGGCAAATCGGTCCGCACAACGTCACCTTTGGTTATGATCACCAGGACTTCGTGACCCAGTATCATATCCATTACAGCGGCGGCCACTATTGGTTGTATCAAACGGCCGAACCGGGCGCGACATTGGCCAACGGCGCGGTGGTGCCCCCGGGCGTTACGCAGGTAGTGCGCAAGCGTGTATTTACCGAAGGCGGTACCTTCGAAGACATCGGCGATGCAGCCTACATTCAGGACAAATGGCGCATTGGCAACTGGTACGTCCGGCTTGGCCTCCGCGACAGTCGTATCGATAGCAAGAACGGTACCGGCCAGACGTACATCAAGTTCGATAACGAGATTGCGCCGCGCCTCGGTTTCTCATGGGACGTGAACGGCGACGGCAGTCTCAAGGTTTACGGTGATCTGGGTCGCTACTTCATTCCCATTCCTACCAACGAAAGCGTCATTACCGCCGGTGCCCGCAGCGAGTGGATCGAGTACTACACTTTCAGCGGTATCGATCCAAAAACCGGCGCGCCGATTGACCCTCAGGAACTGGGCAATCGCAAAACCGTGGCGGATGGCAAGGTGCGCAGCCCCAAGAGCGTCGCTGCCTGGAACCTGGAATCGATGAGCAATGACGAATTGATACTCGGTGCTCAAAAGCGTATCGGTGACAGCCAGTGGTCGGTCGGCATTCGCGGCATTCGCCGTGTGCTCGTCAACGGCGAAGAGGACACCTGCCAGTCCGAAGGGTTTGCGAAATGGGCGGCCGACAATAACTATGCCGATACGGCGCTGGATGCACCAACCTGCATCATCGTCAATCCCGGCAGCGATGTGGGCGACTATGTCGATATCGATGGCGACGGCAAACTCGAGAAGGTCACCATTCCGAACAAGTATTTCGGCCTGCCTGACATGGAGCGCTATTACAATGCAGTCGAGTTGCTGTTCGAGCGTGCGTTCGACGGCAAATGGTTCCTGAACGGTTCGCTGACGTGGTCGCACAACTACGGCAACGCGCAAGGCTACGTGAAGCCCGCGACCGGTCAGGAAGAGGCTGGTACGACCACGAACTTTGATCACACGGAGTGGACGTACGGCGCCTACGGCAATCTGCCCGCCGATCGGCGCTGGGTGTTCAAGGTCTTCGGTGCCTATAATTTCACGCCCGAATGGCGCGTCGGCTTCAATGTGCTGATTCACAGCGGCATGCCGATAAGCTGCCTGGGTTCCTATCCGAACCCGGAGGCACCGGGAGGCGGCCGCGCCATAACGCACTATTGCGATGGCGTGTTGGTCCCGCAGGGCTCGGTTGGCAGAACACCGCGCATTTATCGGCTGGATGCGTCTTTACAGTACTCGCCTGACTGGGCGCCGGGACTGAAGGTCGGCCTGTCGGTATTCAATGTGTTCAATTCGCACCATGCGACGCATGTCAATGAAACGTACGATAACGGAATCAATCTGCATGATCGCCTGGAAAGCTATCTCTATCCGGATGCATTCCAGACGTTCCGTTACGCACGGGTGAGCATCGAATACGACTGGATGTAAGCGGTTTGCGTCATGTCATAACCGCACTGGCGACGGCGCTGCTGATATCGGCAGCGCCGTCGGCGTGCGCGGCGTCACCTTTCGATGCCATGGTCGATGCGGTCATGGCGCGTTACCACCTTCCCGGCCTCGCGGTAGGCGTCATCGAGAACGGCAAGGTGGTGTACAAACGGACGGACGGCGAGCTGGCCATCGGCTCGGGCAAACCGGTCACGCCGGATACGCTGTTCAAGATCGCATCCAACACCAAGGCATTTACTACCGCGCTGCTGGCCCGCCTCGTCCAACAAGGCAAGCTCAAGTGGAACGACCCGGTGCGCAAGTACCTGCCGAATTTCGGCATGTATGAGCCCTGGGTGGCGCGCAACATGCAGGTGCGCGATCTGCTGATGCATGACAACGGTCTGCGCGCCGGGGCGGGCGATCTGATGCTCTGGCCGCAGCCGAATGATTTCACCCGCGCCGACATCGTTGCCGGCCTGAAGTACATCAGGCCGGTCCACAGCTTTCGCGCGGCGTATGCCTACAGCAATACGTCGTACGTGATCGCAGGCCAGGTCGCAGCGGCGGCCGGCGGCGCTTCGTACGAGCAGTTGATGCGTCGCGAGGTATTCAAACCGCTGGGCCTGACGCGCTGCGTCGTTGGCCGCTTCAATCGCGACAAAGTCGGCAACGTCGCGCAGCCGCACACCCGCTCGCACGGTCGTTGGATCGTCACCGGCGCCGACGGCACGATTGTGCCGGTAGTCACCGCCGCCGCGGCCGGCGGTGTCCGCTGCAGCCTGAATGCCATGTTGAAGTGGGCGCAGAACTGGCTCGCGCCGACGCCGAAACAACTGGCCTGGCTGTCGCCGAAGCAGCGCCGCATTTTGTGGGCGGCGCACCGGCCGATTCCATTGTCGCCACGCCGCCGCGCGTGGGATCACGCTCATTTCTTCGCCAACGGCTACGGTTGGCATCTCGAAGACGTCGACGGCAAATGGGTCGTCTGGCATACCGGCACGTTGTCCGGCATGTTCTCGGCGCTGACGCTGCTGCCCGACCAGAAGACCGGCTTTGTCATCCTCATTAATGCCGAAGCGCCCGACGCGCGCCGGGTGCTGAAGGAAGTCATTCTGAAGCATTTCACCGCGCCCGGGCAGGGTCGGTCGGTGGCGAGCTACGCGGACGAGCTGGCGCGCGCGCACCACCAGCAGCAGGTGTCGCATATGCCGGATACTTCGTCGCGGGTGCCGGCAACCGCACATGATCTTGCGCCCGATCTGGGTATTTGGCGCAGCCCGTGGTTCGGCAAGGTGTCGATTTGCGAGGACCACGACAGAGTCCGCTTCAGCTCGGCCAAATCGCCGACCATGACCGGGATCGTGATGCGTGTCGGCGAGCGCTACCTCGTCGACTGGGACGATTTTGGTCCGCATGCTGAAGCCTGGCTGAATTTCAGCCATGACAAGCCGGCCGCCTTGCACATGGCCAAGGTCGATCCGGATGCCGACTTCAGTTGGGACTATGAGGATCTCACATTCAAGCGAATCGACAGTTGCAAGGGGAGCCGGTAATGCGGTCAACGCTTCTGCCTTTATTGATCACGGGCTTGCTCACGCTCGGTATTGCCGCCTGCAGTAAGTCGCCTGCCCGAAATCCAGCTGCTGCTAACGCAACCAATGCAGTCAATGCGTCCATCTTTGCCCATGTTCCGGCCAAAACACGCGAAACACTGGAGAAGGTCAAGCCGGTGACGGCAAAACACGCGATGGTGGTCACGGATCAGCACCTTGCGACCATGGCCGGATTGAAAATCCTCAAACAGGGAGGCAACGCGATTGATGCGGCGGTCGCCGTGGGCTATGCGCTGGCGGTGACACAGCCGTGCTGTGGCAATATTGGCGGCGGCGGATTCATGACGATACATCTTGCCGGCGGCAAGAACCTGTTTCTGAATTTCCGCGAGAAGGCGCCGCTGAAAGCCACCACCGACATGTTTCTGGATGCCGACGGCAACGTGGTCGAGGGTCGCAGCACCGACACCTACCTCGGAGTGGGCGTGCCCGGAACGGTGATGGGTCTCGACACCGCGCTCAAGACCTACGGCACGATGTCCCTCGAACAGGTGATGCAGCCTGCCATCGAGCTGGCGCGCAACGGCTTCGTGCTGCAGGGAGGTGACGCCAGGATTCTGAATCGCCGCCTTGAAGCACTCAACAAGTATCCCCATTCCGCCGCGATTTTCGGTCATCAGGGTAAGCCCTGGAAAGCTGGCGACCGCCTGGTGCAGAAAGACCTGGCCAACACGCTGGAAAAGATCGCCAGCGGCGGCACGGGTGCGTTCTACAAGGGCTCGATCGCCCGGGCGGTGGTCAAGGCCAGCAACGCCAACGGCGGCATCCTCAGCATGAAGGACTTCGCCACCTACAATGTTGAATGGAAAAGGCCCATCCGGTGCACGTACCGCGGCTACACGATCCTTTCCTCGCCGCCACCGAGTTCCGGCGGCACCACCATGTGCCTGGCCCTGAATATCCTCAAGCCGTATCCGCTCGGCAAGTGGGGTTACGGCTCGGCGAAATACGTGCACTATTTTGCCGAGGCCGAACGCCGCGCCTTCGCGACCCGCAACACCTACCTGGGTGACCCGGATTTCGTGAACATTCCCCTGAAGAAGCTGCTCTCACAGTCCTACGCCAAAAGCCTGCGTGCCACGATCAAGCCGGACAAGGCTACGCCGTCGTCTGAGATCAAGAGTTTTCTTCCTCCGAGCGAAGGCAACAACACCACGCACTACTCGGTGATCGACAAGGATGGCAACGCCGTTGCCGTGACATACACCATCAATTTTCTGTTCGGCATCAAGCAGATCGCCGGCAACACCGGCTTCTTCCTCAACGACGAGATGGACGACTTTACCGCCAAACCGGGTGCATCCAACGGGGCCGGCCTCGTCCAGGGCGAAGCTGACAAGGTCGAACCGGGCAAGCGGCCGCTGAGTTCGATGACACCGACGATCGTGCTGAAGGACGGCAAGCCGTTCATGTTGAGCGGCAGTCCCGGCAGCGCCACCATCATCTCGACGACGATGCAAAGCATCATCAACGTGATCGACTTCGGCATGAACATGCAGCAGGCGGTCGACGCACCGGACATCCACCAACAGTGGTATCCACAGGTGGTTTATGTCGGTCCGGGCCTGCTGACGACGCAGACGAAGCAAAAGCTGGAAGCGATGGGTTACACGTTCAAGGTGCGTTCACTGGGCGTGCTCGAATCCATCCTGGTCAACCCGAAGACAGGCCTGCTGGAAGGCGCCAGCGATCCGCACCGCCCGGCAGGGCTGGCTGCCGGATATTGATAAGCGTTCCTGGTGAGCGACACGATGCGCGGTTGGTTATTGAAATTCGCAGCAGCCTGCATGCTAACCGCCTGCGCCGGCCTGGTCTCCACTGCCGCAGTTGCCGACAGCGCAGCGGCGAGTGCCGATCACGCGGCCTATATCCGGAACCTGCTGCAAAAAGCGCATCACTCATTCAAGAGTTCCCAGGCCATAGTGGTAACAGTCCGGGCGGCAGACAAGCCTCGTGCGTCGCTCGTTGCCTATGCATTCAAACGTGGTCATTGGAAAAAGGTGATCGGAAAGATTCCGGCGGTGGTCGGCCGTGGCGGGATTACGCTCGACAAGCACGAGGGCGATCTCAAATCACCCGCCGGCATTTTTTATCTCGGGCGCGCGTTCGGCTCAGCGCCCAAACCCGCCGGCGTCGATATGCCGTACACCAGGACGACGAAGAACGACTACTGGATCGACGACACGACTTCGCCGGATTACAACAAGTGGGTCAGATATACCGGCGACCCGGACGCGCGCTGGAAGTCGTACGAACGGTTACTAGTCCCCGCGTATCAATACATGATTGTCATCCGTTACAACATGAACCCGATACGCAAGGGCCGCGGGAGCGCCATTTTCTTTCATATCTGGCCTGGGCCGGACGGCTCGACGGTCGGCTGCACGGCCATATCGAAAGCGCACCTGGTCGAGCTGCTGAAGTGGCTGGAGCCTGACAAGCGTCCGGTCATTATCCAGGGCACCGTGGCGCAGCTTAAAACGATTGCCCGCCGCTAAATTCCACCGCACGCTGGGGCTCCTGCCGGCGACCGCGATCAACATGACGCAGATGTGCGGCATCGGGCCGTTCATCACGATTCCGATCATGGTCGCGACGATGGGCGGTCCCCAAGCCATGATCGGCTGGATTGCCGGCGCCCTGCTGGCGATGGCGGACGGCCTGGTCTGGGCGGAACTCGGCGCGGCACTGCCCGGCGCCGGCGGCACCTACCTTTATCTGCGCGAGGCGTTCGAGCATCGCACCGGGAAGCTGATGCCGTTCCTGTTCATCTGGACGGCGATGCTTACGATTCCGCTGATCATGGCGACCGGTGTAATCGGCCTGGTGCAGTACCTCGGCTTCTTTTTCCCGCACCTCGGCTGGTGGTCACAACGCGCGATCGGCGTCGGCGTCACGGCGCTGGTGGTACTCGCGCTGTACCGGCGCATCGAATCCGTCCGCTGGATAACGACAGGGCTGTGGATAATTATGCTGGCGAGCGTCGGCCTCGTCATCGCGGCCTGCTTCAGCCATTTCGATCCACACCTCGCGTTTCACTTCGCGGGTGGCGGCGCGGGTTTCCTGGCCGGACTCGGCAGTGGCCTGATCATCGCTGTCTACGATTACCTCGGCTATTACACCAGCGCGTACATGGGCGACGAACTGCGCGATCCGGGGCGGGTGATGCCGCGCTCGATCGTCATTGCGATCGTCGCCATCATGCTGCTGTACCTTGCCCTCAATATCGGTGTGCTGGGCGTGGTGCCGTGGCAGACGGTTGCGCATGCGTCGTCGATCGGCTCACTGGTGCTGGAGCGCACCTGGGGCTATACCGCCGCGGCAATCGTGACCGTGCTGATCCTGGTGACCGCGTTCGCATCCGTTTTCGCGGGATTGCTGGGCGGCTCGCGGGTGCCGTTTTACGCCGCGCGCGACCAGGTCTTCTTCAAGGCTTTCGGCCGCCTGCATCACCGCCACGACTTTCCGCACATTGCGCTGCTCGCAATGGGCGTGGTGACTGCCATCGGCTCGTTCTTCGACCTGACGGAAGTCATCAACATGCTGCTGGCGGCCTCCGTGCTGGTGCAGTCGCTCGCGCAAATCGCCGCGCTGATCGTCCTGCGGCGCCGCCGCCCGGATTTGCACCGACCGTACCGGCAGTGGCTGTACCCGCTGCCGTGCGTGATTGCCGCGGTCGGGTGGATTTTCGTTTACTTTTCCGCCACGGCACTGTCGCTGGTTTTGTCCGGCATCTGGGTCGCTGCCGGGATTGTAGCGTTTCTCGCATGGGCCAAGTTGAACGGGGCGTGGCCGTTTGGCGCTATCGGCGTTGGTTCGCACCGCGTTACGGGAGCGGCGGACTAGCCGACTGGAATCCTGCCTTCACAGGAATGACGGTGCTATCGATTTTATCGATAAGCGTTTTAGCCATTGCCTTTTGTTCGGCGACATCCGGATGGCCCGACGTCGCCTTGTACGGGACGATCAGCGTGTCGATACGTTCGACGCCACCTGCCTTCAACCGCCGTACGGCTGCCTTCACGTACCCGGGCCACGGCGAGCCGGCTTTCGTGATGTCCATGTCGCCCAACATGCAGATAAAAAACGCGTGTGGGTAATGGCGCCGCAGCGACGCGACGAAGTTCATGTACGCGCTGATGATCTGTTCTTTCGACGGCGGGTGCTGCTCCCGCGGCAACAGCCAGGAATCGTTCTGGAGCAGGTTGATGACGACGATGTCCGGCGTCCACTTCGAGAAGTTCCAGTGGCTTGCCGGGTCGCGCGGGTTCAGGCGATCGTACATCTGCGGCATCGTCAGCGGGAACCAGCTCTTCAGGATGCCGATGCCGCTCAGCGAGATGCTGCGGTAGTCGGCATGAAAATGGCGCGCCGTGATCGCGGCATAGGACAGATAGCTGTCCATCATGGCCGGGTCGGCATTGTGATGACGGGAGGTGTCGAGCACGCCGTAACCGGAGGTGATCGAGTCGCCGTAGAACTCGATCGCGAGAGGATGCCGGATTGCCGGACGAAAGACCGACGCGTGCGGCCCGATCTCGATGCCTTCGAACTCGCTGACCGAAAACGTCGGATCGACGCGGCGAAGAATTTTCGCCGTGTGGCGTGCGTCTGTCAGATGTCGCGCGACGACATAGCTATGCCGCCCCTTGCGGCAATGGATGACGTGTCGGTGTGCGCCGTCGCCATCAATAATGACATCGAAATAGGTGTCGCCGGCGGCGTTATCCAGCACGACGGCGAGGGTGCTGCCGGTAAAGCCGATCGTCGCGGCGTCGCCGGCCCAATAGAACCGCGGCGCCTGGCGGTTCGAAAAGTCGATGCGCCCGGCGTAGACGAAGTCCGGATTGTCGGCCTTGATAAAGCGCGTGCCGGCCGCGGCTTGCGCGGCCAGCGCCACCGCGCCCAGCGCAACCAGGAGGCGGAGCCGGTTGCGCGGGCACATTACGCGGTGGTTCGGCGCGTGAAGTAGATCCAGATGAAATAAATAGGTATACCGATCAGCGTGATGCCGAGGCTCAGCGCGGCCGACGCCGTCTGCGTCACCAGTGCATTGGCGATCACGGCCAGCGTCGCGATGAAGAACAGCGCCGGAATCACCGGATAACCGAACGCCTTGTACGGGCGCTTGAGGTCGGGGCGCTTTTTGCGCAGCCACCAGACGCCGGCGACGCAGAGCGCCAGGAAGGGCCACACGCCCAGCACGTACGCTTCCGTCAGTTCCTGGAAGTCGCGCATCATCACGTAGCACGCGGCGAGGACCGTCGAGAAGGCGATCGCGATGTAGGGGGTCCCAAAGCGCGGATGCACCTTGCCGATGACGCTGAAAAACAGCCTGTCCTCGGCCATCGCGAAATATACGCGCGAGCCGGACATCATGTTGCCGTTCAGCGAACCGAAGGTGGACAGCATCACCAGCGCCGCGATCACCGCGCCGCCGGCGCGCCCGACCACCGCGATCATCGCATCGGCGGCCACCGACTTCGATTGCGCCACCTGCGGCACCGTCAGCGCATCCAGATAGGCGGCGTTGGTAATCAGGTAGGCCGCGATGACGATCAGTGTGCCGGCGACCAGCGCAATCGGCATGTTGCGTTCCGGGCGGCGAATCTCGCCAGCGATCAGCGTCAGGTTCTGCCAGCCGTCATAGGCCCACAGTACCGCGATCAGCGCGACGCCCCAGCCGGCGGCGGAGGTGTGCGTGATCAGCGTCGGCTGCGTGTATGCGCCGCCGCTGCTGCTGAGCGCGAAGATCACGATACTCAACGCAACCAGCGCGAGCAGTTTGCCGGCGGTGGAAATATTCTGAATGGCGGCGCCCAACGCCACCGAACGATATTGGGCGGCACCCACAATCAATATGATCAGCGCCGCGACTGCGTGCGTCGCCGTCAGCGACATCGGCACCACGCTCGCAAGATACTCGGCGAACACCAGCGCCAGCGCCGCCCAGGCGATCGGCTCCGTCAGCAGCCACATCCAGCCGAACAGAAATGCCAGCGGTCGCCCGTAAACCTCGCGCAGATACACATATATACCGCCGGTACCGGGGTAGAGTGCCGACAGCTCGGCGATCGACAGCGAGCCGAACAGCGCGATGGCGCCGCCGACGATCCAGACCGCGGCGATGCCGCTGAGGCTGCCGGTATTGAGCGCGACGACGGACGGCACCCGAAAGATGCCGCTGCCGATCACGGCGCCCACCAGAATCGCGATCGCGGCGCCGAGACCGAGCCGGCGGGACAACTGGTGCGGCGCGGCCGCGGCTTGAGCTATCGATTGTGGCTGAGCTGACAAAGGCCTGACCTCATCTGATCCGAAAAATAGCGTTCCGGCAGCCTATGTGTAAACGGGGCAGGTGGCAAGTCCATAGCCATAAAGCATCCCCTATTGCTTTTTTCGCATTGGTTTTGCGCGGCGGGATTTGCTACATATTGCGCACCGTTTTACGGACCGGTGCGCGCCTTCGGCGGTCCCCCCCCGCCTCTCCATGCCGCCGCGGGCGCGCACCGTTTCGTTTGAGCCCTATAGCTGCCGGGTATACCCTATGGCGATTTTCGTCATTCACTTTGCCTGCGGCTCGCCTATTATCGGGCAATAGGCGATTGGCAAAAATGTATCAGATTCAGCCAACGCAGGAAAAATGTCTTATAAACAAGAGCTTGTCGAGCGGCGCTCTGTCGGCCATGTGCAACAGAGCTGGATAAATCACGCAGATTTTTCGTATCTGTTGTTGAGGAGATAAAGAAATGAAGGGTCGATCCGGATTAAACCGCGCTGCGCGATACGTGCTCGCGGGCCTTGTCACCGCGGCGCTGGCCGCGCCGGCCTTGGCGGCAAACGGCAACGCGAACACGAATGATCAGAATCAGGACCAGAGTCAGAATCTGGGCACGATCTCGGTCACCGGTTCGCATATCAAGCGCACCAGCATGGTGACTTCGCAGCCTATCACGCGAATTTCTCATGAGGAGATCGAAAACAGCGGCTTCAAGGACATCGGCCAGTTGCTGGACAACATGACGTCGGTGGGATTCGTGCAGGGCCCGGCCCAGGGTTCCTATTATGGCAACGGTTCGGCGCAGGTTAATCTGCGCTACCTCGGCAGCAATCGACTGCTGGTTCTGCTCAATGGCAAGCGCATGCCGTCAAGCTTCGGCGGGTACGTCGACCTGAATCAGATTCCGATTTCCATCGTCGATCACATTGAGATCCTGCAGGACGGTGCGTCAGCCGTTTACGGCGCCGATGCGATCGCCGGTGTGATCAATATCATTACCAAGAAAAACATGAATGGTGCGCAGGTGTCCGCCTATTACGGCATCGCCAATGGTCCCAAGACCGGCGACTGGGACGGCCAGACGCAGCACTACGACGCCTCCATCGGCAAGTCGGGTGACTGGGGTCACTTCCTGTTCGACACGTCGTACCTGACGGCCAATGCCATTCCTGCGCTGGACCGTGAATTCTCGACGACGCCGGCGGTTTTCAAGCATAGTCGCGGCGGTGTTGCAACGCCGGAAGGCACGTTCTTTTTCTATGCCCCGACTGACGGCGATCCGACCAAGCCCGGTAATTCGCCAGCACCTTATACCGGCCTGACATCGGCGCAGTGCCCGGATTCGCCGATCACTTATAACGACACGACGTACTACATTCCGTACTGCGCTCTGGCAAAGACGCCTCTTACGTCGGGCACGAGTGCTGCCGATTTCCACAAGTTTTCGGATGCCGACCGCTATATCGCAGGTTCACAAAAGATTCCGATCACGTTCAACCAGAACATCAAGAACTTCTACGCAGAAGGAAGTTACAACATCACGCCGTCGATCACGTTCAACATGAGCGCGCTCTACAATGACCGGCAGACGAACCGGCCGCTCGACGCTGACCTGATCTACTTCACTCGTACCGGCCTGGATATTGGGCCCAACAGCAACGGCAATCCGTTCGGTTTCAGGTTGGTCAACGGCTCGCCGGTGCAGGTCGCCACGGCGCCGGATGGCACGCCCGTCTATTTGAATAGCGGTACGCTGCAGGCGATTTACCGCACCACCAACGAAGCCGGCATACGTGTGGGCTTTGACGATTCCCGCACGGAGCGATTCGAAGGGGGTCTGGAAGGCGGCTTTACCTCGGGTTCGACACTGTGGGACTGGGACGTCGACTACATTTATGCGGCCAACAGACTCAAAAGCGGCGAAACCAATCTGGACAGCAACCTTGGTGTCTCGCTGGCGACTGATCCGAACTGCCCAAATATCCCGGGTTGCGTACCGTTGAATGTCTTCGGTGGTCAGGGTGTCGACGGCAAGGGTTCCTGGACGCCTGAAATGGTGAATTACATCATGCAGGCTTATGCGGTCTCCGCACTGCAAGAAAAGGACACACGAGTTATCGACGCCGATATTTCGACTTCCAACCTGGTCGATCTGCCTGCCGGTGGCCTTGGTTTCGCGGCCGGTTACCAGTATCGCAACATCTCCGGGTCGTCGATTCCGCCGGGCCTCAACATCCCGAACCGCCGTCAGATGACAGCGGCCAGAACTCTGTCGGGCGAATACAACATCGACTCCGTTTATGCCGAGTTCAATGTTCCGCTGCTCAGCAATCTTCCAGGTGCCGAATATCTCGGCATAGATGTCGCGAGCCGTTACGAGGATTACAGTACCTTCGGCAGCACGACCAATTCCCGCGTCGGCATCAAGTATCAGCCGATCAGGGACTTGGCGATCCGCGGCAGCTATGCGCAGGGATTCAGAGCGGCTGACTTGTCGGACCTCTTTCAACCCCCGTCGATCGGTTACCCGTACATCACCGATCCATGCTCGAATTATGGCGCGAAGGGTACGCCCGCTGAGACTGTCAGCAACTGTAACGCAGCCGGGGTCGCATCGACTTACACTCAAAAGCAAGCGCAAACGACCGGCATCTACTCCGGCAACCTTGATCTGCAGCCTGAGACGTCGACCTCCAAGACGCTGGGTTTCGTTTACAGCCCATCATATCTGCCGGGCTTTGACGTCAGCCTCGATTACTACATTATCGATCTGACCCAGGAGATCGCTTCGTTCTCTGCGCAGAACATCCTCGACTACTGCTACAAGCAGGGGTTGCCGCAGTTCTGTGCTCTCGTCCATCGCGCTGGCAACGGCAACATCACGCAGATTCACGTGACGTCAGCCAACATCGGTAAGACCAAGACCGCCGGTCTGGATCTGGATGCGAACTATCGTTTCCCCATGACCTCGTTCGGACAGTTCCGGATTGAACTGAACGCCACACGCGTCAATTTCTACAAGGAATATCAGCCGCGGCCGGATGGTACGGTTGCGATCACCAGCCTTGTAGGCGACCTGGACTATGGAACGATTCCGAGGCTGAAGGCGTTTGCCAGCCTGGATTACAGCTACGGCCCGTTCTCGGCCGCGCTCGTCGGGCACTATTTCAGTGGCTTCACCGGTACCTGCTCGGATGCCAAGGATGGGCAGCCGATCAGCCTGGCCAACCTGGGGTTCTGTTCCAATCCGAATATGGAGAACAACTCTTTGTCCACCAACCATCGTGACGCACTGAGTTGGTTTGACCTGCATCTGAGCTACGATACCGACTGGAACACGACCTTCAGCCTGGGCGTCAACAACATCTTTGGCCAGACGCCGAAAGGCAACCAGGATGGTTATGGCAATGTTGCCGCACTGGACTACGGCGTTTACAGCCGCTTCGTCTACGGTGAAATTCAGGTGAGATTCTAACTTCGCTCACTATCGGACTGTGGACCGGGCGCCGAGTGGCGCCCGGTCCCGTTTCGGACTCGTACCAGACACTGTGCTCAGATTTTTGGACCACCTGTACTCCCTCTCCAGAGCGGCCGCGGTTGCCGTCGCGCTAGCCGTATTCGCGGTTCCTTCGCAAGCGGAGACGCCGACCCGGCTGCAGGGTCTCGATCATTACATCCTCAAATCAATGCGAGCCTGGCGGGTACCGGGTCTCGCCATTGCCATCGTCAAGGACGGCCGGATCGTCAAGGCACAAGGCTACGGTGTCCGTGAGCTGGGCAAGCCGGCGAAAGTCGACAGGAACACGATTTTTGCCATCGCCTCCAACAGCAAGGCTTTCACGACGGTCGCCCTGGGTACGCTGGTTGATGCCGGTAAACTCGGCTGGGACGACCACGTCACCAAATATCTCCCGGACTTCGAACTTTTCAGCCCTTACGCGACGCGGGAAGTGACGGTTCGCGACCTGCTGACGCACCGCACCGGTTACTGCAACGGCGGCTTTCTCGAATACGGCACGAACAACACGCGCGCCGATATCATGCACAAGCTGCGGTTGCTCAAACCGCGCTATCCGTTCCGGGCGACGTTCTGCTACAGCAACATCATGGTGACTATGGCGGCGCAGATCATTCCCGCGATCACCGGTGAGCAGTGGCATCAGGCGGTCCAGAAGCGCATTTTCAAGCCACTCGATATGACGCACAGCGACACGCTGATGACGTTCAAACCGCATGGCGACACGGCGACGCCGCACAGTGAGGTCGACGGCAAGGTTCAGCCGGTTCGCTGGTATTACGACGCGAACGACGCGCCGGCCGGCGGCGTTGTCTCCAGCGTCAGCGACATGGCGCACTGGCTCAAGATGCTGCTGGCAGACGGGACGTGGCACGGTCGCCAAATCGTCAGCCCGGGCGTGATCCACGAAATGGAGACGCCGCAGATCGCGATACCGCCCGGCAGTTTCGAGGGCAGCCTGTTCGGCGCGTTCGTGCCAGAGGCGCACTCGTTGTCGTACGGGCTCACGCTGTTCATGAACGATTACCGTGGTTATCACATCGACTGGCATTACGGCGAGACCGATGGCTTCCAGTCCGCCCTCGGCATGATCCCGAGCCTCCATCTGGGCGTCGTGGTCCTTAGCAACCGCGATGAAAACTGGCTGCCGGTGGCATTGATGTACCGGGTGATTGACGCGTACATCGGGGCGCCGACGACGGACTGGAGCGCGCGGCTGTTGAAGATTACCCGGCAGCGCGAAGCGGCGGGGCAGGGCGACGCGCTTGCCAAGGCGCGGGTGCCGAACTCAAAGCCACCGGTACCGCTCGCCGATTACGTCGGTGTTTACACCGATCCCTTGTATGGAAAGGTGACGGTGTCGATGGAGGACGGCCACCTCGTGTTGCGGCGCGGCCGGCTGTTCATCGGCGACATGCAGCATTGGAACCACAACACATTCCGCATTACCTGGCGCTATCACTATTTTGGTCATGGCTACGCGGAATTCCGGCTTGACCCGACCGGACGGGTGCACCGATTGAGACTGGTCGGCGTGGGCACTTACACGCGCCGGAAAACTAAGTGAACAATTTCGCCACCCCTTCTTGTCATTCCAGCGAAAGCTGGAATGACGGAATGCAGGAATGACGGACCGCTGGTATGACGAAAGTCGCTATGCGGTTGCGGCAGCCGTTTCGGTTGCGTCGCCGCGCAGCAGCTTGGCGATGCTTTCGCATAACAACTTTTCGGCATTGCCGGCGATATGGCGGGGATGATAGAGCGCGTGAATGGCAAACGTCGGTGCATCGGCGAGCGGCGCCCGCACCACCAGTGCCTCGTTGGCCGTGTCCGCAGTGAATCGGTCGACGATGGTCGCCCCCAGACCCTGCTCGACCAGCGACACCGCCAGCCGGTAGGTCTGGACGCGGGCGACGATCGACGGCTCGATGCCGCGCTCGTGCAGGTATCCGCCGATGATTTTGCCGAGCCCGGCGTCGGTCTGCAGTCCAACGAATGGCTGCGCCGTCAGCGCCTTGAGGCTGAGCCTGGTCTGGCTGTTCTTCTCGGTGCGCGGCGCGAGCATGACGAATTCGCCCTGGCCGAGTTCCTCGGCGGCAATGCCGTCCGGAATGGTGCCGCCCTGGCTGATGCCGATGTCGAGCTGGCCGGAAAACAGCTTGTCGATGATCTCGGTGGTGTGCAGCGTCAGCAGTTGGAAGCGGATGCCGCGCATTTTCCGGTTTACCTGTGCGACCGCCTCGGGCAGCACGTGAATCAGCGCCGGGTTGACGGCCACCCGCAGCGCGATCGGCCGGTCGGCGAGGTGCAGGGCATAGTCCTGGATTTTGCGCCAGTGGGCAAAAAACGAGTTGAGTTCCGGAATCAGAGCCTGCGCTTCGGGCGTCGGCTCAAGCCGGCCGCGGTGGCGACGGAACAAGTCGTAGCCAAGCCGCTGCTCGGCATGCTTGAGGCTTCTTGAAACAACCGGCTGCGTTACGTGCAGACACTCGGCGGCAGCAAGCGTGCTGCCGGTGCGCAGGACTGCATCGAGGACCTCGAGGTCACGTAGCCTGAACTGCATGGTGTCACTCCGAACTGGTCTTGGTAATGGTTTACCCGGGGTCAGTATAGCAGTTGGCTATAGTCGGATTGCATATCGGCGATTTACGTCTCGCGTGTCGCTGATATTTTAAATAAGTGGGAGATATGCGCGTTCAAATTATTGGTGCCGGTATCGTCGGCCTGAGTACCGCGCTCGCGCTGGCGGAATGCGGCTGCCGCGTTGACGTGCTCGATCCCCTGCCGCCGGGCAGCGGGACCAGTCGGGCGAACGGCGGCCAGCTTTCTTATGCCTACATTGCGCCGCTCGCGAGCCCCGAGATTCTGCCCAAGCTGCCCAAGTGGCTGCTGGCGAGCTCGAGCCCGACCCGTGTCTACGACGCGCTCGACCCGATATTATGGCAATGGGGAGTACAATTTCTGCGCGCCTGCACGCGCCGCCAGGCGCACGCCAGCGTCGCCTCGCTCGGGCCCTTGGGCCGGTCGAGCCAGGAGATCCTCAACCGCTGGCGGGTGGACTACAAACTCGACTTCGACTGGCGCGCCAACGGCAAGCTGGTCTTTCATCGCGATCTGCACGATTTTCACGCTGCCTGCGACCAGGTCGCGTGGCAGGCGTCGCTGGGCATAGAGCAGCAGATCCTGTCGCCGCGCGAAACCGTCGACCTGGAGCCGGCGCTCGGGCACCTCGAGCATCAGATCCGCGGCGCCATCTGGACACCGACCGAGGAAGTCGGCGATTGCTACAAGCTCTGCCAGGAACTGGCGCGGACGCTGCGCCAACTCGGCGTTGAAATCCACCAGACCCGCGTGACCGGCATCCGCGTGTCGCGTCGCCGGCTGGTTGCGCTCAAGACCGACGATGGCGACATCGACAGTTCCGCGGCGGTCGTTGCCGCCGGCATCGCCTCGCGCAGTCTGCTGAAGCCGCTGGGCATCCGCCTGCCCCTGTACCCGCTCAAGGGGTACAGCCTCACGTACGACGATATCGATCGCGCCGCCTTGCCCAAGGCCAGCGTCACGGATTATTCCCGCAAAACGGTCTGCGCGCGTATCGGCGACCGGCTGCGGCTCGCCGGTATCGCGGATATGGACGGACAGAACCTGACGATACGCCCGCCGCGCATGGCGCTGCTGAAGGAGCAGGCCGCCGCGTTACTGCCGGCGGTGGCCGCGCGACAGCCGGCGACCGAGTGGGTCGGCCTGCGGCCGGCGACACCGGACGGCATACCGGTCATCGGCAGCACGCGGGTGGACGGACTCTGGGTCAACGCCGGCCAGGGCGCGCTGGGCTTTACTCTCGCGCCGGCCAGCGCGGTTGAAGTCGCGCAGCAGATCGTCCCGTCGGGCGGTCGCCAGCCAGCGGAACGGCAGCGGCATGCGTAGGACAACCTGGATTCTGGCGATCCTGCTGTTGAGTGTGCTCGGCGCGCTTGCATCCGCCGGGGCCGGTGCGCCTAAAACGTACGACCTCGTCATCCGCAACGGTCACATCATCAACGGCACCGGCTCGCCGTGGTTTGACGGCGACATCGCGATTTCGAATGGCCGCATCGCCGCCATCGGCCGGTTGGGGAATGTGCATGCGAAGCAAGTGATCGACGCGCACGGCATGGTCGTTGCGCCCGGGTTCATCGACATGCTGGATCAATCCGCGCTGACGCTGCTGGTGGACGGCCATGCGCCGTCGAAAATATTCCAGGGCGTGACCACGGTCATCACCGGCGAAGGCGAATCCGTCGCGCCGCTCAATGCGGCGATCATCAAGGAAAACATGCCGGCCTACCGGCACTATCACATCAAGCCGACCTGGCGGACGCTGGGCGATTATTTCAAACTCCTGCAGAAGCAGGGGACCGCGGTGAACTTCGGCACCTACGTCGGTGCCGCCACGGCACGGGAAATGGTGATCGGCTACGGCGACAGCAAGGCGACACCGGCGGAACTGAAGCAAATGCAGGCGGTGGTTGCCCGCGCCATGCGGGCCGGCGCCTTCGGCGTATCGACGGCCCTGCAGTATCCGCCGGCAACCTACAGCACGACGCCGGAACTGGTCGCGCTGGCAAAAACCGCGGCGCGCTTCGGCGGCATCTATGCGACCCACATGCGCAGCGAGGGCAACGCCGAGATGGCCGCGCTCGACGAAGTGTTCGACATCGCGCGCAGGGCGCACATTCCGGCGGAAATTTTCCACCTCAAAGTAGCAGGCCACCAGAACTGGGGCAGCATGCCAGCGGTGATCGCGAAGATCGACGCGGCGCGCAAAGCCGGTCTCGACGTCAGCGCCGATACGTATGCCTACACCGCCTGGGGCAACGATCTGGCGTCATTCATCCCACCGTGGGCGCATGCCGGCGGCACCGCCAGGCTGCTCGCGCGGCTCAAGAATCCGCAGACGCGCGCGCGAATCGAAAAGGATATGCGCACGCCGTCGGACGCCTGGAGCAATGACTGGCTGGAAGTGCCGGGGCCGCACGCGGTCGAAATCACGTCGGTCGGGAACCCGGCGCTCAAGGGGCTCGAAGGCAGGCGTCTCGACGACATCGCGAAAAGCTGGCACGAAAAACCGATCGATACACTGCTCGACATTCTGATCAAGGACCATGCCGCCACCGACGTCGCCGTGTTCGGCATGTCGCAGCCGGACGTGACGCTCGCGCTCAAGCAGCCGTGGGTGTCCATCGACGACGACTCGGCGGCGCAGGCGCCGACGGGCTTGCTCGGCGAAGGCCATCCGCATCCGCGCGCCTACGCGACGTTTCCGCGCATCATCGAGAAATACGTCCGCAAGGACCACGTGCTGACGTTGCCGGATGCCATTCGCAAGATGACTGCGTTGCCCGCGCAGCGCATGGGCCTGACGCAGCGCGGCGTGATCAAAAAAGGCATGTTCGCCGATATCGTCATTTTCAATCCGGCGAAACTGCACGCGCCGGCAACTTTCGAGAAACCCAGGCAACTGGCTCAAGGCATGGCTTACGTGCTGGTGAACGGCGTGCCGGTGATCGCCGGGGGCAAGATGACGCAGGCGTTGCCGGGCAAGGTTCTGTACGGGCCGGGGCACCAGTAGAGGAGAAAGATTATGAATGCGAAGAAAACGCTGACGCTGTTGTTCAGCCTGACTTTTGTGCTGCTGGCCGCGCAAACCGCCCGTGCGCAGACTTTCAAGTCCGAGAACCTTTTTTACATGGTCGACACGCTGGACTCGTTCACCAGCTTCAAGAATCACGCCGGCGAAATCTCGATTGTGGTACCGGCCGCATACCACCTCGACCAGTACGGCACGGTATACGGCGGCGTCGATCCGCGCGTGCTGAGCATCGCGAAGGCGCATCACGTCATGGTCATGCCGATTATCGCGACGTTCGACCAGCAGGCGATTCACACGTTTCTGAACGATCCAAAGGCGCGGGCGCGCGCAATTCGGCTGATGCTGTTTTACGCCGACAAGTATCACTATTACGGCTGGCAATTCGATCTCGAAAACGTGCACGTCACCGACGGCGACGCGTACACCGATTTTTATCGCCAGGCCGCCGACGCGATGCACAAGCACGGGTACAAGATCAGCATGGCGGTGGTGAAGTCGGACCAGCCGGCGCCGAATGCCGGCCATAGCGGATTCAGCCGCTTCCTGTACGAAAACTGGCGCGGCGCGTTCAATTTCAGGAAGCTGGCGAAGATCGGCGATTTCATGTCGTTCATGTCCTACGACGAGCACACGTCGCTGACGCCGCCCGGTCCGGTTGCCGGCATTCCCTGGATGGTCAACATGGCCAACTACCTGGTCAAGCTGGGCATCGATCCGCAGAAGATTTCATTCGGCATCCCGACCTACTCGGATTACTGGTATCCGGCCTACAGCGAAAAGAAGGGTCCGCATTCGACCCGCGACGAGATCAGTTACAGAGAAGTCGAAAACTTGCTGGATCGCTACCAGGCGCAACCGCACTGGATGGCAAAGCAGGGCGTGGATTATGCGCGCTGGACCGATCCCAACGGCGTGTTCAGCTGGATGTTTATCGAGAATGCGCGGTCTTTCGCCAAGAAGCTGCAACTGATTCCGAAATACCACTTCCGCGGCTTTTCGGCGTGGGTGCTGGGCTATGAGGATCCGGGCATCTGGAAGGTGCTGGCCAAACAGACGCAGCCGATCCACTACAGCCGTTGAGTTTAAGTTTATCGGGAGACGGAGACCGACGGCGTCATGCCGCCAGAATCGGGTCGTCGAGTAATTCAACCCAATGCCGGACCGGCACATCCGCCTCGCTGCCCAGGTGCAACTGGCAGCCGATGTTGGCGGTGACGATAATTTCCGGGCTGCGTTCCTGAAGCGCGTCGAGCTTGTTATGCAACAACGGCTCGGCGAGCTTGTTCTGCAGCAGCGAATAAGTGCCGGCCGAGCCGCAGCACAGGTGGCTGTCTCGCACCGGCACGAGATCGAATCCCGCCGCCCGTAAAATCCGCTCCGCCACGCCGACCACCTGTTGCCCGTGCTGCAGGGTGCACGGCGGGTGCCAGGCGATCCGGCGGCCGTTGCCGATGCCGGCGAATGGGTCGAGATTTTCGCGTGCCAGCACTTCGCTGAGATCCAGCGTCAGTTCCGAAACCCGCGCCGCCTTGGTGGCGTAATTCAAATCGTCGCGCAGCAGGTGGCCATACTCCCGCACCATCGCCCCGCAGCCGCTCGCGGTCATCACCAGCGCCTCGGCGCCGGCTTCGATGTAGGGCCACCACGCGTCGATATTGCGGCGCATAAACGACTTGGCTTCTTCGGGCGCGGTCAGGTGATGGCTGATCGCGCCGCAGCAGCCGGCGCCTTCCGGCCGTTGCAGTTCGATGCCCAGTTGCGCCAGCACGCGCGCCGCCGCTGCATTGGTTGCGGGCGCGGCTACCGGTTGCACGCAGCCGTCCAGCACCAGCATTTTGCGATCGAGTCCCCGGCTGGCGGGCCAGGCAGCGGCTCCGGAGCGCGTCGGCGCTTTGCACATGCCGCCGGACAGTCGCTGCGGCGCAATCCGGCCCAGCTTGTAGAGCAGGGCGAAGCGTTTGGGATACGGCACGACCGCGCGCAGCGCGCGACGCATGACGCGTTCCAGAAGCGGCCGTTTTACCTGTGCGTCTACGGCGGCGCGGCCGATGTCCGCGAGCCGGCCGTACTGAACGCCGGATGGACAGGTCGTTTCGCAGGCGCGGCAGGTGAGGCAGCGGTCTAGGTGCAGTTGCGTCTTGCGACTCGGCGCCTCGCCTTCGAGCACCATTTTCATCAGGTAGATGCGGCCGCGCGGTCCATCCAGTTCGTCGCCGACCAGTTGATAGGTGGGGCAGGTGGCGGTGCAAAAGCCGCAATGCACGCAGGCGTGCAGAATCGCTTCGGCCTCGCGGCCGTCGGCGCTCTGCCTGAATTGTTCCGCGAGATTCGTTTGCATTAAAGCTCCGGATACATACGGCCGCGATTAAAAATGTGCTGCGGGTCGATTGCGTCCTTGATGCGCTTGTGAAGCTGCATCAACGCCTGCGGCAACGGGTGATAAGGCGCGTCGTCCGGTTTCGGCGCACGAAACAGCATCGCGTGCCCGCCCTGTTCTGCCGCGGCGGCGCGAATCACGACGGCCGGCGCGTCGCTTTTGAGCCAGCGCAGCGCGCCACCCCATTCGATCAATTGTTCCCCCGGCAGTTTCGGCGCCGCCGCCGGCGGAAGCGACACGCGCCACAGAAATGTATCGCCGCCGAAGAACGGTCGCCGCTGCTCGCGGACATCCTGCCAGAACGAATCCGCATCCGTTAACTCGTCGCCGCCGATGATCGCCCGCGCTTTTGCCAGCGCGCTCGCCGTGCCGGACAGGCGCACGTAAAGGCGCTCGTCTTCAATGCACGACGCGGAGATCGGCAGCGGCCGCGCCGCCCAGCGGCACAACGCTTCAATGGCCTCCTGCGGTGCCGACGGCTGCGTGAGCGTCACTTCCTCGCGCGGTCGCGGCAATACCTTGAGGCTCACATCCAGCATCACGCCCAGCGTCCCCATCGCGCCGGCCATGAGCCGCGACAGGTCGTAGCCGGCGACGTTTTTCATCACCTCGCCGCCGAAGCGCAGGATTTCGCCACGCCCGTTGACAATGCGGGCGCCGAGCACGAAGTCGCGTGCCGCGCCGGCATAGGGACGGCGCGGGCCGGACAGATTCGCGGCGATCGTGCCGCCGAGGGTGGCGCCGGCGCCGAAGTGCGGCGGCTCGAAGGCAAACATCTGGTCGTGCTCCGCCAGCAGTGTTTCGAGTTCGGCTATCGGCGTGCCGGTGCGGGCGGTCAGGACGAGTTCTTCGGGATAGTAGTCGACTACGCCGCAATGATTGACGAGCGCCAGCGGTTCACCCGGCATCTCGCGGCCGAGAAAGCGCTTGGTGTCGCCGCCGACGATCGCGAGCGGCGTTTGCCGGGCGGCCGCGTCGGCCACGCGAGCCTGGATGTCTGCGCTCAGATCGTGATCGGGTTGCATATCGAAGTTGTAGGAGCGAGCGCCCGCTCGCGATCGTAACTCAATCGCGGCCGGCGGCCGCTCCTGCACCTGGCTTGTGGAGTCAAAACCGCTCCAGCTCCGGAAACGGCAACTCGCCCGCGTGGACGTGCAGGCCACCGTACTCGGCGCAGCGCTTGAGCAGAGGCACCGCCTTGCCCGGATTGAGCAAACCGTTCGGATCGAACGCCGCCTTGATCGCATGAAACTGTGTCAGCTCGGCCGACGAAAACTGGTCGCACATCTGGTTGATCTTCTCCACCCCGACGCCATGCTCGCCGGTCACCGTGCCGCCGACCTCGACGCAGAGTCTGAGAATGTCGCCGCCCAAAAGTTCAGCACGCTCGAGTTCGCCCGGCCGGCCGGCGTCGTACAGGATCATCGGGTGCAGGTTGCCATCGCCGGCATGAAACACGTTGGCGACCGCAAGGCCGTGCTTGCGGCCGAATTCCTGGATACGCCGCAGCACGAGCGGCAGGTGCTTGCGGGGAATCGTGCCGTCGGTGCAGTAGTAATCCGGTGAAATCCGGCCCATCGCCGGAAACGCCATCTTGCGCCCGGCCCAGAACTTCGCGCGCTCTTCTTCATCGCGCGATACGCGGGTCGCGCTCGCGCCGCAGTCCGCCAGGATGGCGGTGACGCGGTCGATGTCGTCGGCGACCGCTTCGGCGGTACCGTCCAGTTCGCACAGCAATATGGCTTCGGCGTCCGTTGGATAACCGCTGTGGACGAAAGCCTCGGCAGCGCGGATCGCCGGGTTGTCCATCATTTCGAGCCCTGCCGGAATGATGCCGGCCGCGATCACGGCGCCCACTGCCGCGCCGGCACTTTCGACGTCTTCAAACGCTGCCAGCACGACGCGCGCGGTGTCCGGCTTCGGCACCAGCTTCACGGTAACTTCAACGATCACGCCGAGCATGCCTTCGGAGCCGGTCGCGAGCGCCAGCAGGTCGAAGCCGGGCGCATCGAGCGCGTCCGCGCCGAGCGTCAGCAGCTCGCCGTCGATCGTCACCATTTTCACTTTGAGGATGTTGTGCACGGTGAGGCCGTACTTCAGGCAATGTACGCCGCCGGCATTTTCGGCGACGTTGCCGCCGATGGTGCAGGCGATCTGCGACGACGGATCCGGCGCGTAATACAGGCCGTATGGTGCCGCAGCTTCGGAAATCGCCAGATTGCGCACGCCAGGCTGTACCCGCATGGTGCGGTTGACGGGATCGATATCGAGAATTGACATGAAGCGCGCAAGGCTCAGCAGCAAGCCATCGCCCAGCGGCAACGCGCCGCCGGACAGGCCGGTGCCGGCGCCGCGCGCGACCACCGGCACGCGCCGCTCGTGGCACGTGCGCAGGATCTGCTGCACCTGCTCGATCGTACGCGGCAGCACCGCGACCATCGGCGTCTGGCGATAAGCGGACAGGCCGTCGCACTCATACGGACGCAGGTCTTCTTCAGCGTGCAGGATCGTGTCGTCCGGCAGAAACCGGCGCAGGGCGGCGATCAGCTCGCGCTTGTCGACGGGATGTTTGTCGATGGAATGAGACATGCAAAGATTCTGCTTCTTGTCATACCAGCGAAGGCTGGTATCCAGTCCGATCAAACTGTGCGGAGCACACTTGTTCTGTCGGTTTTGCGTGCTTCGCACGGATGATCGGACTGGATTCCTGCCTCCGCAGGAATGACGGTTGTAAAGCCGCGGACTTCGTCCAGGCACCGATGAGCCTTCGCTGGTATGACAAGAAGTTACTGCCAATAATAACGCTGCGCTGCCGCCAGTCCCACGCCGGCGTCAACCGGATGCCCGTGCGCGTGCAGCACGGTTTCGAGTGCCGCCAGCAGCCGCAGTACGAAGACCGGCTGCGAGCCGTAACCCATCAGCCCGACGCGCAGCATGCGCGGTTTGAATGAACCGAGGCCGGTCGCAACTTCGATGCCAAAATCATTCAGCAGCGCCTTTTGCACACGGCCGGCATCGATGCCGTCAGGCAGCAGCACACCGGCAACCGTGTGGAGGGCATGCTCGGGCGCGGCCAGAATCTTCAGATCCAGCGCTTCCACCGCCGCACGAAATGCGCCGTAATTGCGTTGGTGCCGCGCCCAGCGCTGTTCGGCACCCTCGTTATGCAGTCTGAGCAGCGCGGCGCGTAGCGCGTAGATCAGCGGCGCCGAGATCGTGTGGTGGTACTGGCCCTGGAACCAGTATTTTTCCAGCGCCGGCACGTCGAGATAAAAACTCGGGACCGGCGACTTGCGATTGCGCACCCGCTCCAGCGCGCGTTCGTTCAGGGTCAGCGGCGCCATGCCGGCCGGTGCGCCGAGTGCCTTCTGGCTGCCGCTGTAGCAGACGTCGATGTTCGCGGCGTCGATATCGATCGGATGACCGCCGAGCGAGGCGACCGTGTCCACGATCAGCAGCGCGTCGACTGCGTGCACCGCTTCTGCGATGTCTGCGATATTGTTCTGCGCGACACCGGTCGAAGTTTCGCCGTGCACGACGCCGACGACGCGCGGGCGCACCTGGCGGATTGCATCGCGCAGGCGATCCACGTCCAGCGGCGTTCCCCATTCCGCGTCCACCCGCGTCACTTTCGCACCCAGCCGCTCGGCCATCGCCGCCAGCCGCTCGCCGAAGTAACCCATGGTGCCGATGACCACCGGGTCGCCGGCTTCGATCGTGTTGCACAGCGCCGCCTGCATGCCGGAGGTGCCGGTGCCCGACAGCGCGATCGCAAACTCGTTGCGGGTCTGAAAGGCCTCGCGCAGCAGGCCCTTCAATTCGTCGAATATTTGCAGCATTGCGGGGTCGACATAGCCCAGCGGCGGCAGCGTCATCGCCCGCAGCACCTGGGGATCGAGTTCGCTGGGCCCCGGGCCGAGCAGCAGGCGTGTCGGCGGATGCTGGATTTCAAACGAATCTTGGTTCATTCAGCCGTGCTCCCGAGCGGCGGGTTGAGCGAGTATCGACGTTTCCGCGGCCTGGCCGAGGAAATGCCGTTCGATGTCTTCGAGGCTGCGGCCGCGGGTTTCCGGCAGCGGGAACACCGCGATCAGGAAGTACAGGAATACGAAGCCGGCCAGCACGAAAAACACGCCGCTGTAGCCGATGGTGCCGACGATGCTCATGAACGCGGCCGCAAGCCCGGCCGAGATCAGCGAGTTGGCGAACAGCGCCACGGCCATGCCCTTGGCGCGAATCGCGAGCGGCAGGATTTCCGAAATCGCGAGCCACACCACGGTGCCGGGGCCGACGGCGAAGAAAACTATGAAGGCGATGAAGCCGCCGAGGGTCGCGTAGCCCTGGAACGCCGACGGCGGGAAACCGGCATGGACAATGCCGATGAACGCCAGCGCGATCGTCACGCCCGCGGTGCCGAAAATCAGCAGCGGACGCCGGCCGACCTTGTCGATCAGCAGCAGCGCGATCAGCGTCAGGACGAAGTTCGCGATGCCGACACCGACGCTGCCCAGCACTGCCGCGCCGCCGCCGTGCAGGCCGGACTGGTGCAGGATGACGGTGTTGAACTGGAGCAACGTGTTGATGCCTGTCAGCTGGTTGAGAATGCCGACCGCGAGCGCAATGGAAAAAGCCTTGCGGTAGCCGGGGCGCAGCAGCAGGCGCCATCCGCCCACCGACCGGTCGCGCTCCTGCTCGGCGAGTTCCACCATTTCGTTGAAGGTACGCGCAGCTTCGTCGGCGTTTTGTGTCTGCAGCAGCGCCGCCCGCGCTTCTTGCTGGCGCCCGCGCCGGTACAGCCACCCGGGCGAGGCCGGCAGCAGAAAGCCGCCCACCAGGAACGCGATCGACGGAATCAACGCGGTGGCGAACATCGCGCGCCAGTCGCCGCTGCCGTTGAGCGCATAGCCGACCACGTAGCCCATCAGGATGCCGAACGTCAGGCACAACTGGAACAGCGCGACGCTGCGGCCACGCAGCGCCGGCGGCATCACCTCGACGATGTAAAGCGGCACGACGATCGTCAGGATGCCGACGCCGATGCCCTGGATGAGGCGGCCGGCGAGCGCCGTGGCGAAGCCGTTGCTGGCGATCAGCACGATGACGCCGGCGATGAAGGTCGCGGCGGCGAGGATAATCGACATGCGGCGGCCGTAGCGGTCGGCGAACGGCCCGGCGAACAGGATTGCGAGCGAGCCGCCGCCGAGCACCGCCGAGACGATCAGCGACAGCTCCGACGGCGTCAGACCCAGGCTGCCCTTCATGAACAGCAGCGCGCCGGAAATGATGCCGATGTCGTAGCCGTACAGAATGCCGCCGAGGCCCGAGAAGCTGATGGCGATGAGTACTATCTTGCGTATGCGCATTACGTTATGCCCGCTCGTATAATGAATTGTATCAAGGGGATATTCCCCGCAAGTCACTCTCTCCAAACACCACTATAGCCGTTGGCTATACTTCATCGTGTTTCGCGTCAATTGCACCAGTCGGGCGGATGATAGGGTACACCCGTAGCGCCCATCCCGACATTAGCACATGCATACACTCGATCTGTTCGTCATCGTCGCCTACCTGGTCGTCATCGCGGCGATCGGGCTGCGCCTCAGCGGCCGGCAGCGCTCCGCCGCCGATTACTTCGTCGGCGAGGGTCAGTTGTCGTGGTGGGCGGTGTGCTTCTCGATCGTCGCCACCGAAACCTCGACGCTGACGGTCATCAGCGTGCCCGGCGTCGCCTACCTGGGCGCTTACGGCTACGTCGAACTGGCCTTCGGCTACCTGATTGGCCGCATCATCGTGGCGATGGTCATGCTGCCGCTCTACATGCGCGGCGACCTGGTCAGCGCCTACCAATACCTCGGCCTGCGCTTCGGCAAGAAAGTGCAAGGCCTCGCGTCGGTGACGTTTCTCGTCACCCGGCTGCTGGCCGAGGGCGTGCGCCTGTTCGCCGCCGCGATTCCGATCGCGCTGCTCCTGACGGCGATGGGCGTCAATGCAAGTTACCTGGAAATCATTCTCGTACTCACGGCCGTGACGGTCGGCTATACCTACATCGGCGGCATTCGCGCCGTCGTCTGGACTGATGCGATCCAGATGATGCTCTACGTCGGCGGCGCGATTCTGAGCGCAGCCATTTTGCTGACCGATACGCCGCTTTCGGCTTTGGGCGCCGCCTGGCACGCCGACAAGTTCCAGGTCTTCAATTTTCACTCGCCGATCCTCACCGACCCGTACGCCTTCGTCGCGGCGATCTTCGGCGGCGCGGTATTCACCATGGCCTCGCACGGCGCCGATCAGCTGATGGTGCAGCGCATTCTCGGCTGCAAGAGCCTGGCGGACGGCCGCAAGGCGATGATCGGCAGCGCCATTTTCGTGATGGCGCAGTTCGCGTTGTTTTCGTTCGTCGGCACGCTGCTGTGGATCCACTACGGCGGCCAGACGCCGCATCAGCTGGGACTCACCGACTCCGATCAATTGTTCCCCCGGTTCATTATCAGGCAGCTGCCGCCGGGCGTATCGGGCCTTTTGATTGCGGGGATTCTCGGTGCGACGATGGGTTCGCTGTCATCGGCGATGAATTCGATGTCGAACTCCACGGTGACGGACTTGATTCGCCTGTTCGGACGCCGGCAGTACAGCGACAAGACGATGCTGCGTATTTCGCGCATCACGACGCTGGTATGGGCGGGTGCGCTGGTCGGTTTCGCGTCGATGTTCACCGATACCAACAGCCCGGTGATCGTTCTGGGCTTGAGCATTACCGGCTATACCTACGGCGCGCTGCTGGGCGCATTCCTGCTGGGGCTGCTGATCAAGCGCGCCAACCAGCGTGACGGCGCTATCGCGTTCGTGATGACGTTGATCGTGATGGCCGTCGTGGTGCTCGACGTCAAGATTCACGGCCAGTCGCTGGCGTTCCCGTGGTTCGTGCCGATCGGCGCCGCGATTACGTTGCTGGTCGGGGGTGGCTTATCGCTGACGCATCCGGCGCGCGTGTCGGACGAGCAGCCTCTGGCGGCGGTGGGCGACCGGAATGATTCAAACCGCCTGCGCATGCGGTCCTAGCCGCCTTCGCCTAAACCGGAATCAACCGCGGATAGTTCGGCATCCACATCATTGCATCGATGCGCCCGCGCAAAGTTTCGTCATCGGCTTTCGGCGCCTTGCCGGAAGCGACCGCCTCCCGGGCGACTGCAAACGCAATTTCCGCGCTGATCCGGCGCAGTTCCGCGAGCGGCGGATACACCAGCCCCTTCTTCACATAGTCGTCGGACAGGTACGAGGCGAGGGCGCGGGCGGCGACGGCGAAGCTTTCGTCATCGAGCCGGTGCGCTTCGGCGGCCAGCGCGCCCAGGCCGACGCCGGGGAAAATGTAGACGTTATTGCCCTGCGCGATCGGGTAGGTTCGGCCCTGGTACTCGACCGGGTCGAACGGACTGCCGGTCGCGATCACGGCGCGGCCGTCGGTCCACGCGATGATGTCCTCGGGCGTTGCCTCGGCGTTGGCGGTCGGGTTCGAGATCGGCAGCACGATCGGCCGCTCGGTCGCCTCGGCCATTGTGCGCACGACGGTTTCGGTGAAGATGCCCGGTTGCCCTGACGTGCCGATCAGCACGCTCGGCTTGAGCACCTTCGTGACTTCCGCCAGATCGCGCTTGCCATCCGGATCGATGTCGGCGGCTTCAATCTGCTCGCGCGTCCACGCGAAGTCGCGCTTGTGTTCGTCGAGGTCGGTGCCGGCCATCAGCATGCCGTGCGAGTCGAGCAAGACGATCGCCTCGCGCAACGCCTCATCATCCAGTCCCGCCTGGCGCAGCGCCTCGCGCAACTGGCGGGCGATGCCGATGCCGGCGGCCCCCGCACCTAAAATTACCGTCCGCTGCTCTTTCAATGACTTGCCGATCACGCGGCACGCGCCCATGACGCCGGCCAGCGTCACCGCCGCGGTGCCCTCGATGTCATCATTGAACGACAACAGGCGGTCGCGATAGCGGTCGAGCAGCCGGAAGGCGTTGGATTTCTTGAAGTCTTCCCACTGCACCAAGGCGCGCGGAAAACGCCGGCTGACGGCGGTAACGAACTCTTCAACCAGCGCGTCGTATTCGGCGCCGCGCAGGCGCTTGTGCGGCCAGCCCATGTAGAGCTCGTCATTCAGCAGATCCTCATTGTCGGTGCCGACATCGAGGCAGACCGGCAACGTCTGGCTGGGGTGAATGCCGGCCGCGACACTGTAAAGCGCGAGCTTGCCGATCGGAATGCCCATGCCGCCGGCGCCGAGATCGCCCAGCCCGAGGATGCGCTCGTTGTCGGTGACGACAATCAGGCGCACGTCTGCGTACGGCGCGTTGCCGAGCACATCGTCGATACGGCCCTTGTGACCGGGGTGAATCCAGATGCCGCGGCCGCGCCGGAAGATATGACTGTAGCGTTTGCAGGCTTCGCCGACGGTGGGCGTGTAGATAATCGGCAGGAATTCCTCGAGGTGCTTGTGAAGCAGCTTGTAGAACAGCACCTCGTTGCGGTCCTGCAGCGCGGCGAGGCCGATGTACTGCTCGATCTTGTCGGTCTTGCGCGCGATGGCTTCGTATGTGCGCTGCGCCTGCACGAACTCGCTGGCGGTATGTTCCGGGAGCAGGCCGTCAAGCTTGAATTGGCGGCGCTCGTCCGGCGAGAACACTGTGCCTTTGTTGTACATCGGGTGGGAGAGCAGGGCGCGGCCGCGCAGCGGAACCTTCACCGCTTCGCTGCCGTCGGAGTCGGTTATTAGTTTGAAGGATTCCATGAATTTCAACTTACGGCAGTGAGTCTGGACAGGACTAAGTGCTAAGTGCTAAGTGCTAAGTGCTAAGGAGTGAGTCAAGAATCAGGGAAGGTTTCTCTGATACTTAGTCCTAAGCACTCAGTCCTAAGCACTGTTCTTGATCGTACCCCAGATTCTTCAACAAATGCGGCTTCAGATCCTCGGCGACTTGATCAACATCCGCCGGGCCGCCGAGATCGGCAACCTGGGTGACTTCAAGCCCAGCGTAGCCGCACGGATTGATGCGCTTGAACGGCTCGAGGTCCATTCCCACATTGAACGCCAGCCCGTGGTAAGTGCAGCCGTGGCGAATCCGCAGGCCGAGCGCTGCGATCTTGGCGCCATCGACATAGACGCCTGGCGCATCACGCCGCGCGACGGCTTCAATACCGTAGCCCGCGAGCGTGTCGATCACGGACTGCTCCAACGCCATGACCAGCGCGCGCACGCCGAGCTTGAGGCGGCGCAGGTCGATCAGCGGGTAGACGACGATCTGGCCCGGACCATGATAGGTCACCTGGCCGCCTCGATCGATATTGACGACCGGAATGTCGCCGGCGGCAAGCACGTGCTCGGGCTTGCCGTTGAGACCCAGGGTAAAGACCGGCGGGTGCTGCAAAAACCAGATTTCGTCGCGCGTATCGGCGTCGCGCGCGGCGTTTTCGGCCTGCATCCGCCGCCAGACCGGCACGTAATCCTGCATGCCGAGATCGCGGATGACTGGAATCATAATACGAACAGTATACGCGGATCGCCGGTGAGCTCCCGGTACAGCGTGTCGAGCTGCACGCGGCTCGTGGCCCGGATTGTCACCGTGATCGAGACAAATCGGTCGTTGCGCGATTCGCGGCGGCGGAATTCGAGCAGGTCGGGCGGGCCGACGTTTCGATCGACAATCGCGCGGACATGCGCGTCAAAATCCGCTGCCTCGCGCCCCATGATCTTGATCGGGAATTCGCACGGAAACTTGAGCGGGCTTTCTTCCGTATCGCGCCCGTCAGTCATTCGCAGCGAGGTTCTTTTTATATCGCTGAAACAGCGCGTGGACCTGCTGCCATATCGGCCCCGGGTGGCCATAGCCGACCGCCGCACCATTGAGGCGGGTGACGGCAAGCACTTCGCGCGACGAACTCGCAATCCAGATTTCCGGGAACGAGGCCAGGTCAGTCGCCGGAATCTCCGCTTCCTCGCACGCAAGACCGGCGCCGCGCGCCAACTCCAGAATCAGGTCGCGGGTGATGCCCGGCAGCAGGCGATTGTCCTTGGGCGGCGTGCGAACGACGCCGTCGGCGGTGACTACGAACAGCGTACTTGATGAGCCTTCGGTCACGCAGCCATCGCGTATCAGCAGCGTTTCGGCCGCGCCGGTGTCTTCGGCCTGCTGGCGCAGCAGGATGTTACCGAGCAGCGCAGTAGCCTTGATGTCGCAGCGCTGCCAGCGGATATCTTCGGCAGCGACGACCGCCACACCGCCGGTGAGCCAGGCTTCCGGCACCGGCGCCAGTTCTTGCGACAGCGCGAAGACGGTCGGGGCGACATTGGCCGGAAAGCGGTGATCGCGGCCGGTATCCGCGCCGCGCGTGATCTGCAGATAGATGCTTTGCATGCCGCCGCCATTGCGCGCCACCAGCCCGTCCAGAACCTCGCGCCAGCGCGCGGCGGAATAGGGATCGGGCAGCCGGATCGCGTCGAGGCTGTACGCCAGCCGTCGCAGGTGCTCCTCGAACCTGAACAACCGCCCGGCGTAGACGGGAATGACTTCATATACTCCGTCGCCGAACAGAAAGCCGCGGTCGAGCGGCGAAATGCGCGCTTCGTTCAGCGGAAGGTAGTCACCGTCAAGATATGCGGTCGCAAGTGGTCGCGCCATTAATGAAACATCAAGGCGATACTGTCCACCATGCGCGTCCACAGCCCGCCCTCGGCGACCGGCTTGAGCGCGTACAGCGGCGCCGTCGCGACAGTCTTGTCATCCAGCGTCACGGTAACCTTGCCTATCGGTTGTGTGGTGTCGACGGGTGCGACGATGGTCGCGGGAAGTTTCATTTTCGCGTCGAGCTTGTCGGCGCGGCCTTTCGGAATCACCACGTACAGATCGGACTTGACGCCGATCGGTACGTTGTCCGCCGTGCCCTTCCAGACCTTCGCTTCGGTCAGCTTGCTGCCGGCTGCGTAGAGAGTGCGGCCTTCGAAGAAGTGGTAGCCGTAGTTCAGCAGCGCCTCGTTTTCGTTGGCGCGCGCTTCTTCGCTTTCGGTGCCCATCACCACCGCAACCAGCCGCATATCGCCGCGCTTGGCGGAAGTGACCAGGCAATAACCGGCGGCGCTCGTGTGGCCGGTCTTGAGGCCGTCAACCGACGGGTCGCGCCACAACAGCAGGTTGCGGTTGGTCTGGTGGATGTTGTTCCAGGTGAATTCCTTGTCGGCGAAATACTGGTGGTAATATTTCGGAAAGTCCCGGATGATCGCGCGCGCCAGCGTCGCGATGTCGCGCGCGGTCATGTAGTGCTCGGGGTGCGGCATGCCGCTCGCGTCGGTGAAATGCGAGTTCGTCATGCCGAGCCGCTTGGCATACGCGTTCATCATGTTGACGAAGGCGCCCTCGGTGCCGCCCACGTATTCGGCCAGCGCAACTACCGCGTCGTTGCCGGAATCGACGATGACGCCCTCGATCAAATGATCGACCGTGATCTTGTCGCCGACTTCGATGAACATCCGCGAGCCGCCCATCTGCCAGGCTTTCTTGCTGATCGTGACCTTGTCGTCGAGGTGAATCACGCCGGATTTCAGCGCGTTGAACACGACGTACAGGCTCATCAGCTTGGTGATGCTCGCCGGCGAGACCTTCTCGTCGGGCTTCTTCGCGGCGAGTATCGTGCCGGTCGTGTAGTCTTCGAGGATGTAGCTCGTCGCAGAAAGTTGGGGCGGGGCCGGGGTCGGCAGGGCGGCATAGGCCGGCAAAATGATGCTGCTCGCGAGCAGCACGACGAACGCTTGGAAGGCTTTCACGCTGAATTTCCTCGATGTGGCGACACCAGTAAAAACCCTTTCAATTCTAAGTGGTTGCCCGGGGCTTGAAAAGGCGGATTGGCGCCGATCACGGAATAATTACCTGCGTCTGGCCGATTCCCAGCTGCCCGAGGCGCTTCGTGAGAGCATCGACGGCATTGACTGTCGGCAACGGGCCGATGCGCACGCGGTACAGCCGCTCGCCATTGGACGTCGCCGGCTGAACCAGGACCGGGCCGACCGCGGCCAGCGTCAGGCGCGCCTTCATGCGCATGGCATTGTCATGATCCGCGAAGGCGCCCACCTGGACATAAATCTGCGGCTTGGCCGGCAGCGAGGCCGGGGCGGGCTCGGAGGCCGCGACTGCGTCCGGCGACGGCGGTTCACCGACGCTGATTGCGCGCACGTCGACCAGTGCCGTGCCCTTTTTGAGCATGCCGAGCTTGGCGGCGGCCGCGTAGGACAGGTCGATAATGCGATTCTTGTGGAAGGGCCCGCGATCGTTGATCTTGACGACCACGCTCCGGTGGTTTTCGAGGTTGGTGACGCGCGCGTAGGTCGGCAGCGGCAGGACTTTGTTCGCTGCCGTCATCTTGTACATATCGTAGATTTCGCCGCTGGAGGTACGCTTGCCGTCGAAATTCGGTCCGTACCAGGAGGCGATGCCGCGCTCGTCGTAGCCGACGCTGGAGTCCAGCACGTTGTAACGCTTGCCGAAGACGACGTAGGAGTCCGGATTGCCGTACTGGCTGCGCTCGACCGGTTGCGGCACCGCGTCGGGCACCGACGCCGGATCGAAGTCCGGGCGCGGGCCGAACGAGCAGCCCGCCAGCAACAGCGTCGCCAATATGGCGGCACATTGTGCGCGTCGTTCAGTCCCCATTCATCTTTTGCTTGATGGCTTCGCTGAGTTGGTATACCGCCATCGCGTACAGCGGGCTGTGATTGTAAGTCATGATGACGCCGAAGTTGTGCAGCGCGACCCAGTAGCGCTTGCCGTGGTGCGCGTCGAGCGCCACCAGCGTCACATCGGCATCATCCGCGATTTTGTCGCTGAACTTGAAGCCCGCCTTGCGCAATGTGGCGGCGGTCGTCGTATCCATCGATTCGATGCCGCCTTTGGCCCCGGCCTTGAGCTTTGCCGGCACGACGATGCCGGCGCCGCGCTGCCAGCCGTTGTCGGCGAAGTAGTTGGCGATGCTGCCGATGATGTCGGCCCAGTCGTGCCACAGGTCGCTCTTGCCGTCGCCGTCGAAGTCGACTGCGTAGTGCCGGTAGCTGCTGGAAATGAACTGCGGCGCGCCCATGGCGCCGGCGTACGAGCCGGTGACGGTCGCCGGGTCGAAATGCTGCTCGCGGCTCAGCAGCAGGTATTGAGCCAGTTCCTTGCGGAAGAAGTCGGCGCGCGGCGGGTAGTCGAAGCCGAGTGTAGCCAGCGCGTCGATCACCGGATAGGCGCCCTTGTTGCCGCCGTAGTAGCTTTCGACGCCGATAATCGCGGTCACGATCGCAGGCGGCACGCCGTACACTTTTTCGGCGCGCGCGAGCGTTTTGGCGTGCGCGTGCTGAAAATCGACGCCGCCGGCCGTGCGCTTCGACGTCAGGAAAATGTTCCGGTAGCGATACCACGGCAGCGACTCGGCCGGTCGGTTCATGGAATCGATAATCGATTGACGATAGCGCGCGCCTGCGAACAGCGCGTCCAGCTTGGCGCGATCGAAGTCGTGCTGCGTCACCATCTCATCGATGAATTTCTGCACCGCGGGTTTGGCGAGGTAGCCTTTCGATGCGGTGGCGGCAAAGGCGGCACCGCAGGTAACGATCAAAGCGAGGGCAACGGAACCGGAAAATTTCAGTAATTTCATCAGGACGGCATCAGTTTGCGGTGGGCGTTGACGCTCATGAGGATACCGAAGCCACCCATCAGGGTCACCATCGAGGTGCCGCCGTAGCTGACCAGCGGCAACGGTACGCCGACCACGGGCAGCAGGCCGCTGACCATGCCGGTATTCACGAACACGTAAACAAAAAACGTCAGGGTAATGCTGCCGGCGAGCAGACGCGAGAACGTGTCCTGCGCGCGCACGGCGATGTACAGTCCGCGGCCGATCAAAAACGCGTAGATCACCAGCAGGCCGGCCGCGCCCAGCAGGCCGAATTCCTCGCAGACGACGGCGAAAATGAAGTCGGTGGTCTGCTCGGGCAGGAAGTTGAGCTGCGCCTGGGTGCCGTTCAGCCAGCCCTTGCCGAAGATGCCGCCCGAACCGATCGCGATCTTCGACTGGATGATATGGTAGCCGGCGCCGAGCGGGTCGCGTTCCGGATTCAGGAACGTCAGCAGCCGCTCGCGCTGGTAACCGTGCAGGAAGAAAAACCACATGATCGGCGCGATCACCGCCGCGAGCGCCAGGAACAGCACGATCGTGCGCCAGCGCAGCCCGGCGAGAAAAACGCCGAAGCAGCCGGCGGACAGCACCAGCAACGCGGTGCCGAGGTCCGGTTCGCGGTAGATCAGCGCGACCGGCACCAGGATGAGCGCAAGGCTTGCCCCGAGCGTCGTCCAGCCGGGCGGCAGCGGCCGTGCGTGCAGGTACCAGGCGATCATCATCGGCAGCGCGAGCTTCATGATTTCCGACGGCTCGAAGCGAAGGAAGCCGAGGTCGAGCCAGCGCCGCGCGCCCATGCCGATATCGCCGAAATGCAGCACCGCGATCAGCAGTGCGACGCCGAACACGTACAGCCACGGCGCCCACAGCCGGTAGAACTCCGGCCGGATCTGCGCCGCGACCAGCAGCACGATGAAGGCCAGCCCGATGCGGACGCCCTGGCGCATCACCAGGTCGATGCTGGGACCGCTTGCGCTGTAGAGAATCGTGAGACCTGCGCCCGACAGCAGGACCAGGCCGGCGAGCAGCGGCAGGTCGAGTTTGAGCGCGCGCGCTAGCCACTGGCCGGGGGTGATCTGGGCGCTGTCGGTCGTATCGATGTTGACGTTCAGGCTCACTGCTTCGACTGCCTCCCGTGGCCGCTGAGAGGGTGCTCGGAGAAATAGGCATCCATGACCGCCCGCGCGATCGGCGACGCCGTCGAGCCGCCGTGGCCGCCATGCTCGACGATCACCGCCACCGCAATCTGCGGATTTTTCGCGGGCGCAAATGCGATGAACAATGCGTGATCCCACAGCGACTTCGGAATCTTGCGTCCGTCCGCCAGCCGGTCATCGGGATCGATGCTGTAGACCTGGGCCGTGCCGGTCTTGCCGGCAATGGTGTAATCGAGATGGCCGGCGATGCGGTGGCCGGTGCCGTGAATGCTGTTGATGACGTTGACCATGTCGCTCGCCATCACGTCCCAGTTGTGCGGGTTGTGCAGCTTGACCGGCGGTAGCGGCTGCGGATCGGCCGGGATCACCGTGCCCGTCAGCGGATTGCCGATCGCGTGCAGCACTCGCGGGCGAAAACGCTTGCCGTGCTCGGCGAGGGTCGCGGTCGCCGCGGCGAGCTGCAGCGGCGTGACCAGCAAATAACCCTGGCCGATGCCGACGATGACCGTCTCGCCCGGATACCAGACGTGGCCGGTCTGGTGCAGCTTCCAGGCCGGTGACGGGTTGATGCCGTCGAGTTCGCCGACCATGTCGACGCCGGTCGGTTGGCCGAAGCCGAACTTGGCCAGGAAATCGTGGATGCGGCCGATGCCGAGATCGACCGCGATCTGATAGAAGTACACGTCGCACGACACGGTGATCGCCTTGCGCAAATCCACCTCGCCGTGGCCCCAGCGCTTCCAGCCATGATAGATGTGCGGGTCGTTCGGCAGCTTGAAGTGGCCCGGGCAGTACACCTGCCGCGACGGCGTCGCGACGCCGTAATACAGTGCCGCGAGTCCCATGAACGGCTTGATCGTCGAACCGGGCGGATACTGGCCGCGCAGCACCCGGTTGAACAGCGGCTGATGCGGATCCTTGCGCAGCGCCTGGTAGTCCTGCTGGCTGATGCCGCCGACGAACATATTGGGATCGTAGCCGGGCTTGCTGACCATCGCCAGCATTTCGCCGTCGCGCGGGTCGATCGCGACCACGGCGCCGCTGTGCGTGCCCAGCGACTCATAGGCGACCTGCTGCAGGTGGGCGTCGATGCTGAGATACAGGTCGCTGCCCGGCGTGGGCGGATCGGTATGGACGACCCGAATCACGCGCCCCTGCGCATTGACCTCGACCTGGCGCTCACCGACGGAGCCGTGCAGCAGGTTTTCGTAGGCCTTCTCGACGCCGATCTTGCCGATCTGCGAGGTGCCGCTGTACTGCGCCGGATCGACGTGCTGCAAGTCGCGCGCGCTGATCGAGCCGACGTAGCCGGTGACGTGCGCGGCGATCGCGCCGAGCGGGTATTGGCGCTTGAGCTGCGCACGAATATCGACCCCCGGAAATCGCTGCCGGTTGATGGCAAATTCGGCGACTTCCTGCTGGCTCAGATCGCTGCGCAGCGTCACGGGCTGAAACGGCCGCTTGGTCTGCATCAGATCGTGAAACTGCTGCAGGTCCACGGGGCGCAGGTGGATGATCTTGCCCAGCGCCGCAAGGGTCTTCTTGAGATCCGGCACCTGCTCGGGCGTCACCGTCAGCGCGTAGGTCGGCACATTGCGCGCCAGCAGCACGCCGTTGCGGTCGTAAATCAGCCCACGCGTGGGCGCGACGGGCTCAATTCGAAGCCGGTTGTTTTCCGACAGCGTGACGAAGTGGCTATGATGCTCGACCTGCAGCCAGGTGAGGCGTGCAATCACGCCCAGCAGCGCGATCGCGGCCAGCAATCCGCCGATGCTCGCCCTTGCCATGAACTGGCGGTATTCGGCTTCCTGGTTCTTGATCGGGGTCCAGGAGCGCATCAACGAACCTGGTAGCGGCGGCGCAGGTGCCGTAGCAGACTCATCAGCCACGGCCAGATCAACAGGCTAGTCACCACCGGCAGCCAGCGCACCAGCGGCTGCGCCGGCAGCCCGACCGCGCCATCAATCCACAGCAGCATGAACTGGTACAGGACGATCATCAGCGCGACCGTCAGCGTCTGCTGCCAGAGCGGGAACACCCGCACTTGCAGGTGAATCTTGAGCACCAGGAAGGCGATGACCGCCAGCGCCAGCGCGTGCTCGCCGAGCATCGTGCCGGAGAGCACGTCCAGCAACAGGCCGATGACCCAGGCGATGCCGATGCCGATGCGATTCGGCAGCGCGAGGCACCAGTAGATCACCACCAGCACGACCCAGCGCGGCCAGAACGGAATCGCAGTGGCCGGCAGTTGCCAGATGCTGAGAATCAGCGCCACCAGCAGCGTGGCCACCACCACCCAGCTTGCATTCGGGCGCGCGTTCATGACGACGCTTTCTTCGCAGTAGCGGCCACCGCGGTTCTGGCGGGCGGCTGCGCCTTCTTGGGCGGCCACAGTAGCAGCACTTGGTGACTGCGGCTCAGTTCGGCGGCCGGTTGCGCCTCGATGTCGGCAAATGGCTCGCCGGGGTTCTGCACCACCCGCGTGACGGTACCGACCGGATACCCGCGCGGGAACCGGCCGCCGAGGCCGGAAGTGACCAGCACGTCGCCGGTCTGCACGTCGGCATTGTTCGGGAGGTAGGGCAGGTCGAGGCGGTTCGTATCGCCGGTACCGAGCGCAATCGTCCGCAACCCGTTGCGCGCGATTTCAACCGGCAATGCCGTGTTCGGGTCGGTGATCAGCAGCGCGATCGACGACAGCGGCCCGACATGCGTGATCTGTCCCATCACGCCCTTGGCGCCGAGCAGCGGCTGGCCGATATAAACGCCGTCGCTTCCGCCCTTGTTGATTACGATCTGCTGGCGGAACGGGTCGAGGTCGACCGCCATGATCTCGCCGATGCGGATCTTGCCGTGAATCCGCGCCGCTGCGTCCATCAGGGCGCGAAGATGCGTGTTCTCGCGCTCTAATGTTTCGAACTGCTGCAAACGTGCGCGCAAGGTCAGCGCCTGACGCTCCAGCTCGGCATTGCGCCGGAGCAACTTCCGACGGCTGCTGACATCTTCGATGACTTCCTGGCCGAATTCATACGGAAAAGCCGCCACCGCGCGCAGCGGGTAGACCGCCGCCGACAGGCCGGTGCGAATCACCTCGAGATTGTGGTACTGGTGATCGAGCGTCATCAGCACGATGGACAGGACGATAAAGAACAGGATTTTGGCGCCCGCCGCCGGCTTGTAGGCGAACAGGCTGTAAGAGCGGCGGTGCTTGAAGTCAGGCAAGATCGTTACGGACCAAAGAGCTTCGTGTTCTTGTTTCCTCTCCTTCCGGGAGAGGGCCGGAGTAAGGGCGCCGCCGCGCGGCCCCCTTTATTCAACCGCGAAAATCGCCGGCCCGTGCTCATCGATCAGCTCCAGCACGCGGCCGCCGCCGCGCGCCACGCAGGTCAGCGGATCGTCCGCGACCAGCACCGGCAGACCGGTTTCCTCCATGATCAGGCGGTCCATGTCGTGCAGCAGCGCGCCGCCGCCGGTCAGCACGATGCCACGCTCGGCAACATCCGCGCCCAGTTCCGGCGGTGTCTGCTCCAGCGCCGTCTTGACGGCACCGACGATGCCCGACAGCGGTTCCTGCAGGGCTTCGAGAATCTCGTTGCTGTTCAGCACAAAGCTGCGCGGCACGCCCTCGGAGAGGTTGCGGCCCTTCACTTCCAGCTCCTTGACTTCCTTGCCGGGGTAGGCCGAACCGATTTCGTGCTTGATGCGCTCGGCGGTGGCCTCACCGATCAGCGTGCCATAGTTGCGGCGTACGTAATTCACGATGGCGTCGTCGAACCGATCGCCGCCGATGCGAACAGAAGCCGCATAAACGATGCCGTTCAGAGAAATTACCGCTACTTCCGACGTGCCACCCCCGATATCCAGCACCATTGAGCCGCGCGCTTCGTTGACCGGCATGCCGGCGCCGATCGCCGCCGCCATCGGCTCCTCGATCAGGTAAACGCGCCGCGCGCCCGCGCCGGTGGCCGATTCCTTGATCGCGCGGCGCTCGACCTGGGTCGAGCCATAGGGCACGCACACCAATACCCGCGGGCTCGGCCGGAAATAGCGCGTTCCGTGGGCTTTCTTGATGAAATACTTGAGCATCTGCTCGGTGACGGTGAAGTCGGCGATCACGCCGTCCTTCAGGGGCCGCATCGCCATGATGTTGCCCGGGGTGCGGCCCAGCATGGCCTTGGCCTCGGCGCCGACCGCCTCGATCGCACGGCCGCCGCGGCCGGGTTCCTCGCGGATCGCCACCACCGACGGCTCGTCGAGAATGATGCCGCGCCCACGGACGTAAATGAGTGTATTGGCGGTGCCAAGGTCGATGGAGAGATCGTTGGAGAAAAATCCACGAAGACTGTTCAGCATGTTTGTCGCCGCCGCTGGTGAGCTGGGAGAAACCCGTAAATGGAAGGCCGGTACTGTAGCAACGGCGCGGGTTTCCGGCAAGCCGCAAGCAGTGTTGATGGCACAAAAAGTCGTGAACGGCCGGAATTAGCCGCCGATCGTTCAGAACCAGGGAGAAATGGTGGACGATGCTGGGATCGAACCAGCGACCCCTGCCGTGTGAAGGCAGTGCTCTACCGCTGAGCTAATCGTCCGGTCGGGAGGTGAATTCTAGAAGGGGACAGGTGCGGGGTCAATCGCAAATCCATTAAGATGGGGCTGAGGCGCCGGATTTGAAAAGCCTTTGCGGCAGCCTCCCTTTATGTGAAACTTGACGGACGCCTGTAGCACTGGATGCTGCCTCATCAAGGAGGGCCCGCCGTGAAGTACCTTCGTCCGCTTTGCATTATCGCCGCTTTCTTCGCCATCAGCCTGCCGGCCGCCGCCGAACATCTGCTGATGCGCTTTCCGACGATTCACAACAACACAATCGTGTTCGAAGCCGCCGGTAACCTGTGGAAGGTCGACCGCCACGGCGGTACGGCGATTCGCCTGACCAGCGAAAAGGGCTACGACGAGATGCCGCGGTTCTCGCCCGATGGCAAGACTATCGCATTTACCGGGCAGTACGAGGGCAACACGGACGTCTACACGATTCCGGCCGACGGCGGGATTGCGAAGCGACTGACGTTCCATTCGGACGTGGTGGCCGCGCCACCGACGCGGTGGGGACCGGACAACATGGTGCTGGGCTGGACACCGGACGGCAAGCACATCGTCTTCTACAGCCGTCGCGACACACCGAATTCGTGGTACGGCCAACTCTTCCAAGTGCCGGTCGACGGCGGCCTGCCGACACAACTGCCGGTACCGAAAGGCGGCATGTTGTCGTTCAATGCTGACGGCAGCAAGATGGCGTACAACCGCATCTTCCGCAACTTCCGCACGTGGAAGGACTATTACGGCGGCCTTGCATCCGACATCTGGATTTACGATTTCAACGCGCACAAGGTCCGGCAGGTCACGCACTGGAAGGGCACCGATACCGCGCCGATGTGGTACCAGAACAGGATTTATTTCATCTCGGATCGCGGTCCGGACAAGACGATGAATCTGTGGGTCTACGATCTCGGCAGCAAACAGTTCCGCGAAATCACCCACTTCGACACCTACGACATCGACTGGCCGAGCCTCGGCAATAACGCGATCGTGTTCGGCGACGGCGGTGACCTCTATGTGCTCGACCTGCCGTCCGGGCAGTTGCACAAGATCAACGTCGATGTTCCTGACGATGGCCTCGATCGGCGCCCGCGCATCGTCGATGCCAGCAAGACAATCATGGATTTCGCGATTGCGCCGAACGGCAAGCGCGCGCTGTTCGCCGCGCGCGGCAATATCTTCACTGTGCCGGAAGAGCACGGCGCCACTCGCAACCTGACGCATACCTCCGATGCACGCGAGCAGCATCCGGCGTGGTCGCCGGACGGCAAATGGGTCGCCTACGTGAACGACGCGAGCGGCGAGAGCGAAATCGACATCGAGCCGGCCGATGGGCTTGGCAAGCCGACACAAATCACCCATCTCAAAAACGCGTACCTGTTCGACCCGACCTGGGCGCCGGGCAGCGACAGGATTGCGTTCTCCGACAGCAGCAACCGGCTCTGGTACGTCGACGTGTCGTCGCACCGCGTCGTGCAGGTCGCGCACGATCCGCGCAGCCGCATGCACGACTTTTCCTGGTCACCGGATGGGCGCTGGCTTGCCTATACGAAGCAGGCCGACAACAACATGAGCGAGATTTATCTGTACAACCTTGGCAACGATAAATCCACGCGCATCAGCAACGGCTGGAACAACGACCGCGATCCGGTCTTCAGCTCGAACGGCAAATACCTGTATTTTGTATCTGCCCGCCACGAGAACCCGACCTTCAGTCAAAGCGAGTTCAACATCGCGACGCTGAAGATGGACGGCATCTACGTCGCGACGCTCGACAAGGACACGCCGTCACCATTCCCGCCGCGAACGGACGAGGGAGCGACGGAAAAGCACCAGCAGAAAAAGGAAAAGCATGCCGACCAGCCGCACGAGCCGGGCGCGATCAAACCGATTCACATCGACCTCGACGGTCTGATGAATCGGGCGGTACCGGTGCCGATTCCGTCGGCGAACATCTACGGTCTCGCGTCGAGCGCGGACCGGATTTATTACGTGACCGCACCGCCGCAGACGATCCAGGGGCCGCTCGCCGGTGCGCCAAACGAACTGCACGTCTATGAACTGGTCGAGCGCAAGGACCACACGCTCGTCACCGGCCTCGACGGCTACGATCTGTCCGCCAACGGCGCGCGCTTCATTTACAAGAACGGCGACGACTACACGATCGAGAACGCGCTGCCGGACAAGTCCGACGACAAGCACCAGCTCGATCTCAGCCATATGGAAGAGCGAGTCGATCCGGTCGCCGAATGGAATGAGATGTATCACCAGGCGTGGCGACTGTACCGCGACATTTTCTACAACGCAAAAATGAACGGCTATGACTGGCAGGCGATCGGCGAGCGTTACGGGAAGCTGCTGCCGCTGATGGGGTGCCGCGAAGACCTCAATTTCCTGATCGGCGACATGATCGCGTCGCTGTCGAACTCGCACACCTATGTTGCCGGCGGCGACTTCGGCGTCGACGAAGAGACCCATCGCACCGGCCTGCTGGGTGTCGACTTCGGGCTCGACCGATCCTCCGGGCGCTATTACTTCAAGACAATCTACCCGGGCGACAACACGCGGCCCAACTATCGGTCGCCATTGACGGAGCCGGGCGTCAACGTGCAGCAGGGCGATTTTCTGCTGGCCGTCAATGGCGTGCCGCTCAAGGCACCGACCAACCCGTACAAGCTGTTCGTCGATACCGCCGGCGAGCAGGTCGCGCTGACAGTCGCGGACAGCCCATCGGGCGACCACAAGCGCACCGTGACGGTCAAGACGCTCGACAACGAGCTCAAGCTGCGTCTCAAGGCGTGGATCGATCATAACCGTGATTACGTCAGCAAGAAGTCGGATGGCAAGATCGGCTACATCTACCTGTCGGACATGGGCGCGCTCGGTATGAACCAGTTCATTCGCCAGTTTTACGCGCAGACCGACAAGCAGGGCCTGATTATCGACGACCGCTGGAACGGCGGCGGCTTCATCGACCCGATCGTGCTGGAACGCCTGCGCCGGGTGCTGGTCGGCATGTCGACGACGCGCCAGCGCGCGCCGATGAAGGAGCCGTCGGAAGTGATGCACGGCTACATGGCGACGCTGATCAACCACTACTCGGCGTCCGACGGCGACATCTTCCCGTTCTACTTCCGGAAGTACCACCTCGGCCCGCTGATCGGCACCCGCACCTGGGGCGGCGTGCGCGGCTATTCGGGCGACAACGAGTTGCTCGACGGCGGTTACGTCGTCATTTCGAGCTTCAGCCTGTACGGCCTCGATTCGCAGTGGGTGCTGGAGAATCACGGCGTCGAGCCGGACATCAAAGTCGATGCACTGCCCGGCGACCGCATGGCCGGCAAGGACGCGCAAATCGATACGGCCGTCGATTACCTGATGAAGGAGATCAAGGCGAATCCGCCGAAGCTGCCGCCGCCACCGCCGTGGCTGCCGGCGTACCCGCCGAAGGGAAGACATCATTACCGTTCTCAACCCTCTCCCTCGGGCGAAAGCAATCCTCCGTCATTCCAGCGAAGGCTGGAATCCAGTCCAAATGGCGCGGCCGAAGGCCGCAACTGATCAAGATCTGGATGCCAGCCTTCGCTGGCATGACGCTAGAGGCCAAGGAGGGCCCATGAACGACAACAAAACATTCGACCTGCTCGTAGTCGGCACCGGCGTCGCCGCGAGCAGCATCGCCTCGCGCTGCGCGAAGGCCGACTGGAACGTCGGGATCATCGACGAGCGCCCATTCGGCGGCACCTGCCAGTTGCGCGGCTGTGATCCGAAGAAGGTGTTGCGCCGCGGCGCCGAGGTGATCGAGGCCGCGCGGCTGATGCACCACAAGGGCATCGACGGCGAGTTGCGCATCGACTGGCACAAGCTGGTCGGATTCAAACGCACGTTTACGGATTCGGTGCCGGAATCGAAGGAAAAGTCGTTCCGCGACAACGGCATGACGACGTTTCACGGCCGGGCGGCGTTCGTCGATGAGCGCACACTCGAAGTGGACGGCCGGCGCCTGCACGCCAACAAGATCGTGCTCGCCAATGGCGCGCGGCCGAGGCCGCTGCCGATCGACGGCGCCGAGCATCTCATCCACAGCGACCAGTTCATGGAGCTGGAAAACCTGCCGCACCGGCTGGTGTTTGCGGGCGGTGGCTACATTACCTTTGAGTTCGCACACATTGCGGCACGCGCCGGCGCCGACGTCACGGTGCTCGAAATGAGCGAGCGTCCGCTGGGCCCGTTCGATGCGGACCTGGTCGCGCAACTGGTCGAGCGCAGCCGTTCCGTCGGAATCGATATCCACACCAATGCCAGGGTCGAGCGAATCGCAAAATCCGGCGACAGTTTTATCGTCGATGTGACAATCGATGGGCAAGCCGAAACGCTCGAAGCCGACGGCATCGTGCACGGCGCCGGCCGCGTACCGGCAACCGATGGGCTGGAACTCGAACGCGGCGGGGTGCGCTACGGCAAGCGCGGCATCGAGGTCAATGAATACCTGCAAAGCGTGTCCAACGCGGCGGTCTACGCGGCGGGTGACATCACTGCGACGAACGGTCTGCCGCTCACGCCGGTCGCCGGCCTCGAAGCCGGCGCGGTGGCGGCAAACCTGCTCGACGGCAATTCAAAAACGGTCGATTACAGCGGCGTGCCGAGCTGCGTCTTCACGATCCCGCCGCTTGCGGCCGTGGGCCTGACGGAGCAACAGGCGAAAGAGCAGGGCGTCGATTACGAATGCCGCTACTCGGACATGTCGAGCTGGTATCTCGTCCGCCGTGTCGGTGAAACACACGCCGCAGCAAAGGTGCTGATTGACAAGCGCAGTGGCCGCATCCTCGGCGCGCACCTGCTCGGGCCGGAATGCGAACAGATGATCAACTTCTTCGGGATCGCGATTCGCCAGGGCTGGACTGGCGGCGAGTTGAAAGACATTGTCGGCGCCTATCCCTCGACGGCGTCCTACGTCGGCAGCCTGATGTGAATGTTCCACGGCTAAAGCCGATAGAAACCAAACTCCCTCTCCCCAAGGGGGAGAAGGGGCAAGAGTGAGTCCGGTTACAGCCGAGAATGCGCATCGTTGACGCGCGGTTCTTATGCGGGTAACGTTCCTTCGGTGCAATGGAGAAAATTTCATGCAAGCCAATACAGAACGAACCTCAAAGCGCGCGGTCAACCTGACCGTCAACGCCGAACTGTTGAATCAGGCGCGGGCGAGCGGAATTAACCTTTCCGCCACTCTCGAATCCGCGTTGCGCGAGCAAATCCGCCAAGCGCAACGCCGGCAATGGCTGGAAGAGAACCGGGAAGCCATCGCGAATTACAATCGCATGGTGGAACGGGACGGCGTTTTTTCGGACGGCCTCAGGTCGTTTTAATGGCACAATTCATCGTCTACAAAAACAACAACAGCCGAACCCGCAAGACCCGTCCTTTCCTTCTCGACATCCAATCCGATCTGCTGAGCGATCTACAGACGCGGCTCGTTGTGCCGCTGGTCAAAAGCGGTCGGGACGGCGAAATGCCGGGAAAAGTAACGCCTGCGATCGATATTGGCGGCGAACCGTATATCCTGGTGATGCCGCAACTGGCAGGTATCGATGTCTCGCAGATCGGGAGTGTCGTCGCCGATCTCGGCCATTACCGCGACGAAATCGTCGCGGCGCTCGATTTCCTCGTCACCGGTATCTGACAACTCTGCTATCCTGACAAACGTATGTCAGGGAAGACCATCATCGTTGTCGGCGCCTCCGCAGGCGGCCTTACCGCGTTGCGCACGCTGGTGGCGGGAATGCCCGCCGATCTTGCGGCGCCGGTTTGCATCGTGCTGCACATCGGCCGGCACAAAAGCGAACTGGCAGCCATTCTCGGCCGGGTGGGGCCGCTGCCGGTTGCCGAGGCTGAAGATGGCGCGCGCCTGGCGGACGGCCACATTTATGTCGCGCCGTCGGATCGCCACCTGCTGATTGCCGACGATCATATTCACCTGACACGCGGCCCCAAGGAGAACTTCGCGCGTCCCGCCATCGATCCGCTGTTTCGTTCCGCGGCCGAAATATACGGCGCGGGCGCGATCGGCGTGATCCTCAGCGGCTTTCTGAACGACGGCACCGCGGGGTTGTACGAAATCAAGCGGCGCGGCGGCACGAGCGTGGTGCAGACGCCGCGCGACGCGGAACATCCCGACATGCCGCAGAGCGCGCTGGCGCACGTCGAAGTCGATCACTGCGTGCCGGTGGCGGACATGCCGGCGCTGCTCGCGCGGCTCGCCGCCACGGGCACGGTTGAGATAACGGAGGAGGTGGCTCCCATGACGGCCAACGAAACCCTGGAGCGCCCGGTGGCGCTCACCTGCCCCGATTGCGGCGGCGCGCTCCGCCGCGAGGAGATCGGGACGCTCACGAAATATCGCTGCCACATCGGCCACAGCTACACGGCCGAGACGATGGCGACGGGGCAGTTCACCGAGATGGAGCGCGGCATTGAAACGGCGCTGCGGTGCGTTCGCGAGCGCATGGAGATGTGCCGACAGATGGCGGAGCGGCCCGGCGCGCCCGACGGCCGGGAGGGCTGGCAGGCGGCGATGCGCCAGGCCGAGGAGCGGGCCGGGGAGATGGAAGCGTTTCTGCGGCGGGACTGGCTGGCGCCGGAGGCGTAGCTTTCTTCCGTCATTCCAGCGAAGGCTGGAATCCAGATCTTGATCAGTTGCGGCCTTCGGCCGCGCCCATTCTGGACTGGATACCAGCCTTCGCTGGTATGACGGAGAAAAAGGGCGCCGCATTTCCGTTGCATTGGCCCGGGAGGCGGCCCACAATAGCAAGTCCCACAGGGAAGGGAACCAATGCCGAGCGACAGCAACGAATCTCCCGCAAGCAAGCAAGCAAGCAAGCAAGCAAGCAAGCAAGCAAGCTGACGTGAACGCGCCCGAGCCATCCGTCCCGCTGATCGTCGGCATCGGCGCCTCGGCCGGCGGGCTCGAAGCCTTCCGGACGTTCTTCCGCGCCATGCCCTCGGACAGCGGCATGGCCTTCGTGCTGGTTCAGCATCTCGATCCCGATCACGACAGCATGCTGGTCGAGTTGCTGCAGCGCGAGACTGATATGCCGGTCGCGGAAGCCGAGGACGGCGCGGCGGCCGAGGCCGACCACGTGTTCGTGATCCCGCCCAACGCCAGTCTCACGATTGAGGGCGGCAAGCTCGGCCTCGAAGAGCCCGCGCCGCCGCGCATGCAGCGCCGCCCGATCGATACCTTCTTTACGTCGCTCGCCGAGGATCAGGGCGAAAACGCGATCTGCATCGTACTCTCCGGCACCGGCAGCGACGGCACGCTCGGCGTGCGCAAGATCAAGGAGCACGGCGGCTACGCGCTTGCCCAGGCCGCATCCGGCGCCGACAGTCACGCGATGGAGGGCATGCCGCACAGCGCCGCGGCCACCGGGCTGGTCGATGAGATTCTCAAAATCGAAGCGATGCCGGACAAGCTCGTCGGTTATCGCCGGCACCTGCACGCGGCCGCCGCGCACAAGGACAGCGACGGCACCCGCCGCGACGCAGCCGACCATCTGGAGGCGATCTGCGAACTGCTGCGCGACCGCGTCGGCCACGACTTCAGCCAGTACAAGGACAAGACGCTGACCCGCCGCGTGCAGCGGCGCATGCAGGTGCTGCAGGTCGAGACGATGCCCGACTACATCGAGCGCCTGCAAAAAGAGCCGGCCGAAGCCGAAGCGCTGTTTCACGAATTGCTGATCGGCGTGACCCAGTTTTTCCGCGACGCCGACGCCTGGGAGGCGCTGCGCCAGCAGGTCATCCCCGGGCTGTTCAAGGACAAGGGCGCGGGCGACGCGGTGCGCGTCTGGGTGCCGGCCTGCGCGACCGGCGAGGAGGTCTATACCATCGCGATGCTGCTGCGCGAGGCGCTTCGCAACCGCGACGTGCGCCCGCGCATCCAGATTTTCGGCACCGATATCGACGCCAACGCGGTGGATTTCGCCCGCGCCGCGCGCTACAAGTCGGTGCCGGGCGTCGAGCCGGAGCGCCTGGAACGCTGGTTCGTCGAGGACGGCGGCGCTTATACGCCGATCAAGCCGCTGCGCGAGATGTGCGTCTTTTCGCCGCACGACATGGTCAAGGACCCGCCGTTCTCGAAGCTCGACCTGATTTGCTGCCGCAACCTGCTGATTTACATGAAACCCGAACTGCAGGACCGCGTGCTGCGCAAGTTTCACTACGGCCTGAAGCCCGACGGCTACCTGTTCCTGGGCCAGGCCGAAAGCGTCAGCCGCCATGCCCGGCTGTTCGGCACGGCCGACAAGAAGCACCGTATTTTCCAGCGCCACGACGCACCGCCCCAGTCGATGCACGATTTTTCGCTGCCCGGCGTAGCCGGGGCGTCGGGCGCGTCCAGGCCGGCGCCGCGGCCGACGCCGCGCCCGGAAGACGACCGCCTCGACCGCCAGGCCCGCCAGACGATGCAAAAATACTCGCCGGCCTACGTCGTCATAGACCGGCGCCACGAAATTCTGCGCTTCTCCGGCGGCGAGGCCGGCCCGTATCTCGAGCCGTCCGCCGGCGCCGCCAGCCTCAACCTGATCAGCATCACCAAGAAGGGGTTGCGCCCGGCGGTGCGCGCCGCGGTGCAGAAGGCGTTCACGTCCGACCGCGCGGCGATCCACGAAAAAGTGGGGCTCAAGGTCGATGGCGAAGCGCGCGCCATCACCGTCATCGCCGAGCCGCTCAACTCCGAGGACGGGCTCTGCGTGGTGGCGTTCCAGGACACCGGACCCGCCGAGTTGGGTAAGCGCGCCGGCCAGGAAACGCGGCCCGACGTCGCCGAGCTGGAGCAGGAATTGCACACCACGTGGGTGCAACTCAACGCGACGATCAACGAGCTGGAAGCGACCAACGAGGAGATGAAATCCGCCAACGAGGAGTACCAGTCGGTCAACGAGGAACTGCAGTCCTCGAACGAGGAACTGGAAACGTCGAAGGAGGAAATGCAGTCGATCAACGAGGAACTGCAGACGCTGAACGCCGAGCTGACCAGCAAGAACGGCGAACTCAATCGCGCCAACAGCGACCTGCAGAACCTGCTCGAAAGCACCGAGATCGCGACGATCTTTCTCGACAACGATTTGCGCGTCAAGAGCTTCACGCCGGCGATGCGCGAGCTGTTCCACCTGCGCGACGGCGACCGCGGCCGGCCGGTGACCGACATTGTTACCCGGCTCGATTATACGGATATCAAACGCGACGTCAGGGAGGTGCTGCGCAGCCTCGGCATGACTGAGCGCGAGGTGCGCGTCGAGCACGATGACGCGACCTACATGATGCGCATTCGCCCGTACCGCACCGTCGACAACGTTATCGATGGCGTGGTCATCACCTTCGTCGATATCACCGCCCGCCGTCGCCACGAGGCGGAACGCGCCAAGCTGGCGGCGATCGTCGATTCGTCGGCCGACGCGATCATCGGCCACACGCTCGACGGCACGATCACGAGCTGGAACGCCGCCGCCGAGCGCATCTTCGGCTATTCGGCCGCCGAGGCAGTGGGCCAGCCGATCGCGATGCTGCTGTCGGAGGATCAGCGTAACGAACTGCCCGAGTTGATCGAGCGGCTCAAGCGCGGCGAACCGATTTCGACGCAGGCCGACGTCGTCCGCCGGGATCACAGCGGCGGGAACATCGACCTGTCGCTGACGATCTCGCCGGTCACCGACGGCCAAGGCGTCATGATTGCCGCCTCGACGATCGCGCGCGACATCTCCGAGCGCCGCGAGTCCGAAGCCCACCGCGACCTGCTGCTCCACGAGCTGAACCATCGCGCCAAGAACATGCTCGCCAACGTCCAGTCGATCGCCCTGCAGACGCTCAGCAACGCGCCGACGCCGGAGGCTTTCAAGGAGAACTTCGATTCGCGGCTGACCGCGCTGTCGCACACCCACGACCTGCTGATGCAAAGCAACTGGCGCGGCGCCGCGCTGGAGGAACTCGTCGGCCGCGAACTGGCCCCCTATCGTAACGACCGCCAGCCGCAGTGGACCGTTGAGGGCCAGGACATCCGGCTCAACGCCAAGGCCGCGCTCGCCCTCGGCATGGTCATTCACGAACTCACCACCAATGCCGCCAAATACGGCGCGCTGTCGAAGGAGGCGGGCTACGTCGAGGTGAAATGGCAGACGCGCGGCGGGCGCCGCGCGGGCGAGCATGCTACGCTGCACCTGAGCTGGGTCGAGCACGACGGGCCGATCGTCGAAAATCCCGGGCGGCGCGGCTTCGGCTCGCGGCTGATTGAAGAAGGCCTCGAATACGAACTCGACGCCGAGGTGAAGCTGGAATTCAGGCGGTCCGGCGTGCGCTGCACCATCGAAATGCCGCTGGATGCCGCGACGCAGGATGGACCCGATATGGAGATGTCATAATGGCTACCGCCCCGCAATCCACCATCGCAGGTATGCGCGTTCTCATGGTCGAGGACGAAATGATGCTCGCGATGTCGCTGGAGGATCTGTTGAATCTGCTTGGCTGCAAAGTCGTCAAGGCTGCGAACGTGGCCAAGGCGCTCAAGCTCGCCGGAACGGAAACCGTCGATGGCGCGCTGCTGGACGTGAACCTCGCCGGCAAGCGCGTTTATCCCGTGGCCGCCGAACTCGAGCGCCGCGGCATCCCGTTCGTGTTCATGACCGGCTACGACACCGACCGCCTCGACGGCGACTACCGCGGCCACCCGGCGCTGCAAAAGCCGTTTCAGATGGATGAGATGGAGCGGGTGATGGCGGCGACGTTTACGCGGCCTGGTTAGCAAAGCAAAACTGAACGGCACGCTGGTGGGAGCGGCTGCCAGCCGCGATTCCAGGGCCGCAAAGATCGCGGCTGGCAGCCGCTCCCACCAAAGATGTCGAGTCGCCGAGTAGCATTCTGAATGCCTGACTCCCACGGCCTTGTCATCCTCATCCACGGCCTGTGGATGAACGGCCTCGAATTGACGCTGCTGCGTTGGCGACTGCAGGCCGCCGGTTTCCGCACAAAACGCTTTCACTACCCCACCACGCGCGCCGGACTCGAAGACAACGCGCGCCGCTTCGCGACGTTTATCGAACAGACGCCGGAACGGCCCCTCTACATTGTCGCGCACAGCCTGGGCGGGGTGGTTACGCTGCGTGCATTCGCGCAAGCGCCGGATCTGCCGGTCGAACGCGCGGTATTTCTCGCCGCGCCGGTGCGCGGCTCCAGCGTCGCGCGCGCAATGATGCAGCAGTCATGGAGCGCGAAGCTGCTCGGCAAAAGCGGCCCCGGCGTGCTTGCCGCGACGCATGCGCCGGTATGGATGTTTGCGCCGTCGCTGGGGGTGCTGACAGGCACGCAGTCCGTCGGCGCGGGGCAGATCATGACGCACTTTGACGGCCCGAACGATGGCACAGTCGCCGTCGCCGAGACCACCATCGACGGTGCTGCCGACAGAATCACCGTCAACGCCGGGCACATGAGCATGCTGGCGTCGCGTACCGTGGCCGACCAGGTGATCCATTTCCTGCGCTATGGCTGGTTTACTCGCAGTTGACCATCCACGGGATGCCGAACTGGTCGACGAGCGCGCCGAAGCGTTCGGCCCAGAACGTTTTCTCCAGCGGCATGTGTACTTCGCCATTTTCCGCAAGTGCGTTGAAAATGCGCTCCGCTTCTTCCGGCGTATCGACCGTAATGTTCACGTCGAAGCCCTGCGGCTTGTTGTAACGATTCGGTGGGGCGTCGGAACCCATAAGAACGTTGTCAGCAAGTTGCATACGGGCATGCATGATGTTGTTTTCGAAACCGGGTTGGGCCGGCATATCCGCCGGCGCCTCGTCCGCAGTAATCATCATGTCGATCGTGCCGCCGAGATGCCGCTCGTAATGCTCGAACGCCGCCTTGCAGTTGCCGTTAAAGAAAAGATAAGTGTTGGTTTGCATGAAGTTCTCCTTATTCAAAATCCGAAGCTTCCTGCACCTGCCGGATTTCGATGATTTCATTATCCGACGCCGGGCAGCGCCGGGCCCAGTCGATCGCCTCCTGCTTCGACTTGACGTCAATCATCCAGTAGCCGCCAAGGACTTCCTTCGTTTCGGGAAACGGGCCGTCGGTGACGGCCGGCTTGCCGCCGGCGAACGACACGCGTGCACCCATCGACGCCGGATGCAGACCGTCGAGCGCCAACAGCACACCGGCTTTTTTCAGTTCGTCGTTGTACTTCATCATTTCCTTGACCGCCTCGCAGTCCGGCATCGTGCCGGGCGCGGCATTCTCATATCCCTTCGGGATCATCAGCATCATGAATCTCATTTCGATACTCCTTTTGTGATGTTCGTCATGTTGTGTCTTGCCGTTCGGGCGGTTTTGCGAGCGCCGCGGGTTACAGCATCGCCTTGGCGGCCCTGGCATCACGACGGCGTCGAAGTAGTGCGTCGAGGCTGAAGGCGCCGCCTCCGCGGGCCGCGAGGTACAGGAATATGAAGCAGTACAGTACCGCGGCGACGCCTTCGTTCTGAAACGGCCAGCCGCCGTGCGGGGCATGGATCTGCCAATAGCCGACGGCCATTTCACCGGATACGATGAAGGCCGCGGGGCGCGTGAAGAGCCCGAGCAGGACCAGAATGCCGCCGCCGAATTCCAGTACCGCGGCGACGCCGAGTTCGGACAATAACGTTGGAGCCGGCATACCGGCGGGGAAATGCATGCCGCCGAACCAGCCGAACAGAATCGCGCTGCCGACCTGGAAATACATGAAGCCGGCGACGACGCGCAGCGCAAGGTAGGCAAAATCGGTTAATCGATCGGTATCCATTGCGTTACTCCGTGCTCAACGTGCGCACCGGCCGCACTTCGACGCTGCCGACGCGGGCGGCCGGAATGCCGGCGGCGACTTCGATGGCCTCATTCAAGTCCCGGGCGTCGACCAGGTAAAACCCGGCGAGTTGTTCCTTGGTTTCGGCAAACGGGCCGTCGGTGACCGACGTCCGGCCGTTGCGGACCCGGATGGTGGTCGCCGTCTCCACCGGCTCCAGCGCCTCCGCCGCCAGCATGCGGCCGCTTTCGTGGATCGACTCGGCGTACGCCGCACACTCCGGATCCCGCGGGCTGTCCGGGAGCGAGTGCAATTCGTTTTCGTCGCTGTAGACCAGGCACAGGTATTTCATCGAGGGCTCCGTTGCGCTTCGAATGGGGCTTGTCTGAAAGGTAGTCGTTTGGTGAAGGACTAAATCGACAATAACTCAAAAATTTTCATCTCAAAGCCCCTCTCTCGCCGGGAGAGGGGACAAGAGGTCGAGTTCCTGCAGTCGCTGCTCAAGAAATCGTTGCTCCGGCGCCTGTTCCGTCAGCGCCAGGGCCCGTTTGTATGCCGCGCGCGCTTCCTCGACGCGGCCCAGCCGCCGGCACAAGTCGGCGCGCGCCGCGTGCGCCAGATGGTAGTCCGCCAAATTGCCGTCGGCGAGAATCGCGTCGATTTCCGCAAGTCCGGCCGCCGGTCCGTCGCGCATGGCGATGGCGACCGCTCTATTCAGTGCGATGACGGGCGACGGATCCATTTGTGCCAACAGGTCATAGAGGCCGACGATCTCGTTCCAGTCGGTCGCCGCCGCGTTCGGGGCTTCGGCATGCACGGCCGCGATGGCGGCCTGCAGCGTGTAGGGACCGAAGCGGCTGGAGGCAAGCGCCTGCCGGACCAGCGCCGTGCCGTCGGCGATCTGATCCTGATTCCACAACGACCGGTCCTGGTCCGCGAGCAGCACCAGGTCGCCGTCTGCCGAGGTACGTGCGGCACGCCGCGATTCCTGCAGCAGCATCAGCGCGAGCAGGCCGATCGTTTCGGGTTCCGGCAGCAATTCGACGAGCAGCCGGCCGAGCCGGATCGCTTCGGCCGACACCTCGGCCCGCGTAACGGCCTCGCCGGCCGAAGCCGAGTAGCCTTCGTTAAACACCAGGTAAATGACGTGGAGCACGCTGTCGAGCCGTTCGGGCAGCGCCTCCCGCCCCGGCACCTCGTATGGAATCGTCGCGTCGCGAATCTTGCGCTTGGCGCGCACGATGCGCTGCGCGACAGTGGCGGGCGTAATCAGAAAGGCGCGCGCGACTTCTTCGGTGGTGAGACCGCACATTTCGCGCAGCGTGAGCGCGACGCGCGCTTCGGGCGACAGGGCCGGATGGCAGCAGGTGAAAATCAGCCGGAGCTGGTCGTCTTCGACGGCCTCGATTTCGCCGGCCGTGTCTTCGGCGGCTTCATCTCCCAGTTCCGCTGCCAGTTCGTTCAGCTTCGCATTAAAGCGGGCGCGCCGGCGAATTTTGTCGATGGCCTTGAAGCGCCCGGTGGTCACGAGCCAGGCGCGTGGGTTGTCGGGCACACCGTCGCGCGGCCATTGTTCGAGCGCCGACGCGAAGGCATCGTGCAGTGCTTCTTCGGCGAGATCAAAGCCGCCGAGCAGACGGATCAGCGTGGCGAGGACGCGGCGGGATTCGGTGCGGTAGACGGACTCAATCGCCGATTGGACGGAAGCGCTATCCATGGTGAGATGTAGGCGTGGCCTATGTTGGCCGCTGCATTGCGACTGTTTTTTTCCAGGACGGCATCGCCTGCAATTCGCCGAACCAGCGTTGAATCGCATTGTAAGGCGCCAGCGGGTATTGAGCCGGCCCCGCGACGCAAAATGACGAACCGATAGAGAAATCCGCGACGGTGATAGTTTCTCCCGCAACGTAGCGATGGCGACTCAATTCACCGTCCAGCACCCTGGCTGCGCGCTCAAACAACTGATTGCCGCGCGCGATCTCGGTCGGCGACGCCTCACCGAGTCCGAAGGCCGGTTTCACTATATGCTCGTATACCAGCACGCGGCAGGCAGCGTCCCAATGGCTGCTGTCCCAGAACTGCCATTTTTCAACCGATAGACGTTCGCGCGTATCCGTCGGCAATAAACCGGATTCAGGCAGTTTTGAAGCAAGATAATCGACAATCGCATTGGATTCCCATAGCACGAAACCGTCTTCTTCAAGAACCGGCATGCGCCCGTTGGGGTTGAGAGCCAGATGCTCCGGCGTCTTTTGTGCACCCTTGGTGAGATCGACTAATACAAATTCATAATCGAGTTCAAGGTAGTGTGCCATCCACAATACTTTGAACGCGCGCGGCGACCAGGGGAAGACGTGAAGTTTGAGGCTCATGAGACGCTCCTTTGCCCTTCTCGTCGTTCCAGCGAAGGCTGGAACCCAGCTCTTGATTGGTTGCGGCCTTCGGCCGCGCCATTCTGGATCTGGATGCCAGCCTTCGCTGGCATGACGAACTTAGTCTGAGATTTCTTTCAGCCGATAAAGCACATCCAGCGCGTCGCGCGGCGATAGCGCGTCGGGATCAATCGCCCGCAATTGCTTGATTGCCGGATTATCAGCCTGTTTATTGAATAAGCCCATCTGCGGCGGCTCCGGTCCCGGCGCGGGCTTGTTTTCCAGTCGCGCCAAATGCTGTTTGGCAGCCGCGATTACCGGGCGCGGCACGCCGGCGAGGGCGGCCACCTGCAGCCCGTAACTGCGATCCGCCGGCCCGTCTTTGACCGCGTGCAGGAACACCAGTTCGTCGTCGTGTTCGGTCGCGTCCAGATGCACGTTGGCGATGCCGTCGATGCGCCCGGCGAGTTGTGTCAGTTCGAAATAGTGCGTCGCGAACAGAGTATAGGCGCCGATCTGCCCGGTGATGTAACGCGCCGCCGCTTCCGCGAGCGCGAGGCCATCGTAGGTGCTGGTGCCGCGGCCGATTTCGTCCATCAGCACCAGACTTTGCGCCGTGGCGTTGTTGAGGATGTTGGCGGTTTCGACCATTTCGACCATGAACGTCGAGCGTCCGCCGGCGAGGTCGTCGGAGGCGCCGATGCGGGTGAAGATGCGATCGACCGGCCCGATGACGGCACGCTTCGCCGGCACGAAGCTGCCGATGTGCGCCAGCACGACGATCAGCGCGAGCTGGCGCATGTAGGTTGATTTGCCGCCCATGTTGGGGCCGGTGATGACGAGCGTGCGGCGGCCGGTGGCGAGCTGGCAGTCATTGGCGACGAAGGGCACATCGATAACCTGTTCGACCACCGGATGGCGACCGCCTTCAACCGTGATTTCACCGGCGTCGGTGAGTTCGGGGGCGACAAGGCCGAGCGCGTCGGCGCGCTCGGCGAAGTTATTCAGCACGTCGAGTTCGGCCACCGCGGCGGCGCTGTCGGCAAGCAGGTCCAGTTCGTTCGCCAATGCTTCAAGCAACTCGTCGTAAAGCCGCTTTTCGCGCGCCAGCGCTTTCTCGCGCGCGCCCAGTACCTTGTTCTCGAACGCCTTCAGTTCCGGCGTGAGATAACGCTCCACCGCCTTCAGCGTCTGGCGGCGCTGGTAATCGGCCGGCACACGCTCGGCGTGGCTGCGGCCGATCTCGATGTAGTAGCCATGCACTTTGTTGTAGGCAACTTTGAGCGCGGCGATGCCGGTGCGCTCGCGCTCGCGCGCTTCGAGGTCGAGCAGGAACTGGTTGGCGTCCGCGCTCAATCCGCGCAGCTCGTCCAGCTCGGCATCGTAGCCGTCGGCAATGACGCCGCCGTCGCGGATCAGCACCGGCGGTTCGGGGATGACCGCGCGGGCGATGAGGCCGCGGGTGGCGGCGTGGTCGTGCAGCCGCGTGGCCAGCGCGTCGAGCAGCGGCGACGGGATGTCTGCCAGCAGGGTTTTGATCTCCGGCAATGTCGCGAGCGCCATCCCGAGGCGCGTCAGATCGCGCGGGCGCGCCGACTTCAGGCCGATGCGGGTCAGAATGCGCTCAACGTCGCCGACCTGCTTGAGCAGCGGCGCGAGCGTATCGAAGCGCCGGTTTTCGCCCAGCGCCGCGACCGCCTGGTAGCGCTGGCGCAGCACCCCGTGATCGCGCAGCGGCCGGTTGAGCCAGCGGCCGAGCAGCCGGCCGCCCATCGCGGTGGCGGTGCGGTCGATGACGCCGGCGAGTGTGCGGCCCGCACTGCCCATCAGCGGCCGTTCCAGTTCCAGATTGCGCCGCGTCGCCGCGTCCATCAGCACCGCGTCGTCGCGCCGTTCGGTCGTCAGGGCGGTGAGCCGCGGCATCGTCTCGAACTGCGTGTCGCACACGTATTGCAGCAGCGCGCCGGCGGCGCCGATCGCGGCGCGCATCTCGGCGCAGCCGAAGCCGCTCAGGTCGCGGGTGCCGAACTGGCGGTTCAGGTTGCGCTCGGCTGTTGCCGCATCGAAGTGCCAGGGCGGGCGGCGGACGAGGCCCGGGCGCGCCGCCAGCGGCGCAGGCAGCGCGGCATCCTCGGCAACCAGCAATTCGGCTGGCGCGAATCGATCGATTTCGTTAGAGAGCGCTTCGGCGTCGGCGACTTGAACGACCGTAAAGCGACCACCTGCCACATCGAGCGCGGCAATGCCGAATGGGCCGCGACCGCCGATCGCGACCAGCAGATTGTCGCGCCGCGCATCGAGCAGCGCCTCGTCGGTGACGGTGCCCGGGGTCAGAATGCGCACGACCTTGCGCTCGACCGGCCCCTTGCTCGCCGCCGGGTCGCCGATTTGCTCGCAAATCGCCACCGATTCGCCCAGCTTGAGCAATTTGGCAAGATAGCTCTCGGCGGCGTGATACGGCACGCCCGCCATCGGAATCGGCTCGCCGCCCGACTGGCCGCGCGCGGTCAGCGTGATGTCGAGCAGCTCCGCCGCGCGCCGTGCGTCGTCGAAGAACAGCTCATAGAAGTCGCCCATCCGGTAAAACACCAGCCGGTCGGGGTGCTGCGCCTTGATGTCGAGGTACTGGCGCATGACCGGCGTGTGCTCGGCGCGGGCGGCGACGGTAGCCATCAGGAAACGAGGGCGTGGGTGAAAGCGGTAAAGTCGTCCAGCCGATCTTCCAGAATCGCGTGCAGGATCGGCATGCTGAGATCCTGGTACTGATGCACCGCGACGTTGCGGAAGCCGACCATCGCGCGCATCCGATGGGCAACCTCAGGTGCAATTACGTTCGCATGTTCGAGCAGCGTAAAGGCATCGCGTGCGTCCTGCGGCAGGCCCAGCCGGCGCGTTCGCGCCGCGTGCATGGCGAGATCGATTGCCGCCTCGCAGGCTCGTTGCAGGTTCAGGACGATGGCGTCCTGCCGGGTGTAATCCGTCTCCAGTGGCGCGTCACCGGCGCCGTATTCTTCACGCACGCGCGCCAGGCAGCGCTCGATGATGGCAACCTTGTTCAGGACAATGTCATCCGCCATGTACCGTTCCCCGCGCCTGGATATCGGCGAGAATCCCGCGGCGCGCCTCGTTGAGGTGCGCGTAACGGCTGAAGGCGGTGTCGGCGAAGCTCTCGCAGCGAAATGCGTCGCGGCACAGCAGGCGCTCACCGGTGGCGATGACTTGCGCGCGCATGACTGTCGAGCAGGTGATCAGGTCGACCAGGTCGACGTCGCGCCCGGCCAGCGTCGCCAGTTCACCGGCAACGTCGAAGAGGTGCACCGGGTCGAGCGGCCGCTCGGCGAGGAGGCCCAGATCGATGTCGCTGTCCGCGCGCATTGCGGCCGTGCCGAAGGAGCCGAAACGATAGACGGCAATCAGGTCCGGCACGCGGGCCTCAAGCACCTGCGCCAGCCGTTCAAGCAGCACGTTGGAGGAATCGTCGGACATGGGGCGCTACTGTAACAGGATGACGGTAAAAGCCAATCCTTGGCGCGCTTTGCTAACATCAAGGGCAATAGCACTGACTTAGGGAAGCTCTGAAAAATTCCGTTCGCGCTGAGCCTGTCGAAGTGCGGGCGGAATTTTCTCAATAGTCTCAATGTCTTAGAGCCCTTCGACAGGCTCAGGGCGAACGGACAATAGGTAACTCACTTTAGTCAGCGCCATTCACGTTAGGGCAGCTATCATGGATACCGATGACATTCAACTCGCCGCGCTGGCCGAACAACTCGGCCGGGCGCTCGCCGCGCGCAAATGGCGCCTCGCCACCGCCGAGTCCTGCACCGGCGGCTGGATCGCCAAGCTGATGACCGATTATCCGGGCAGCTCGTCGTGGCTCGAGCGCGGCTTCGTGACTTACAGCAATCCGGCGAAGATTCAGATGCTGGGTGTGTCGGAGGCGACGCTCGACGCGCACGGCGCCGTGTCCGAGGCGACGGTGCGGGAAATGGCCGCCGGGGCGCTGGCGCGCAGCGAGGCGCATATCACCTGCGCGGTCAGCGGCATTGCCGGGCCGAATGGCGGCTCGGACGAAAAGCCCGTCGGCACGGTCTGGTTAGGCTGGGCCTGGCAATCTGACCGGGTCGAGGCGAAGCGGTTGCTGCTGAAAGGCGGGCGTGACCATATTCGGCGCCAGACGGTCGCGGTGGCGCTCGCCGGCGTGCTGGAGCGCGTGCAGGCGTGACGGCAGCGAAGAATGCCCCTCCAGCTCAGGCCATTCCGATAAGGGCCGGCCTTCGCCGGCAAAGGGGAGGGCAAGAAAGGTGAGGCTGTTCTTTGCGCTGTGGCCGGACGACGCGCTTCGCGAGGCGCTGCACCGGGCCGCGCGCAAGCCGGTGCGCCAATCGGGCGGCAAGCCGGTGACGCCGGATAACTATCACGTCACGCTCAAATTTCTCGGCAGTGCCGATGAGGAGGCTTTTGACTGCGTGTGCGCAGCGGCGGATGCCATCCGCGCTCAGCCGTTCGAATTGCGCCTCGACCAGATCGGCTTCTGGCCCAGGCCGCGCACTCTCTGGCTGGGCGCCGAACAGGCCCCGGAGGGGCTGACGGCGCTGGCCCGCACGCTCGATGAGGCCGCGGAAGGCTGCGGCTTCGAACCGGAACTGCGGCCGTATCGCCCGCACGTCACGCTGGCGCGCAAAGTGCCCAAACCTGGAGAGCCGGGGCCGGTGCAGCCGCTCGTCTGGCGGCCCGAAGCCTTCGTGCTGGCGGTCTCGGAAACGCGGGCGCAAGGGGCGCATTATCGCGTTCTGCGTTCCTGGGCGCTGACCTCGGAACTGTGAAATAATGAGCCACTATTTTTGTGCCTCCTCCGCGAGAGGGGGCTGACCGCTCCACTATTTCTTATGGGGGACTAATGGACGAAAATCGGAAAAAGGCGCTGTCCGCCGCACTCGGCCAGATCGAAAAGCAGTTCGGCAAGGGTTCCGTCATGCGGCTCGGCGACGGCAGCGCGATTCGCGACATCGAAGCGATTTCGACCGGTTCACTGACGCTCGACATCGCCCTCGGCGTGGGCGGCTTGCCGCGCGGCCGCGTGGTCGAAATCTACGGCCCGGAATCCTCGGGCAAAACGACGCTGACGCTGCAGGCGATCGCCGAAGCGCAGCGGATGGGCGGCACGGCCGCGTTCATCGACGCCGAGCACGCGCTCGACCCGGTCTATGCCGGCAAGCTCGGTGTCAATGTCGACGATCTGCTCATTTCGCAGCCCGATACCGGCGAGCAGGCGCTCGAAATTACCGACATGCTGGTGCGTTCCAGCGCGGTCGATATCGTCGTCGTCGACTCGGTCGCCGCTCTCACGCCGAAAGCCGAAATCGAGGGCGAGATGGGCGATTCGCACGTCGGCCTGCAGGCGCGGCTGATGTCGCAGGCGCTGCGCAAGCTCACCGCCAACATCAAGCGCTCCAACACGCTGGTGATCTTCATCAACCAGATTCGCATGAAGATCGGCGTGATGTTCGGCAACCCCGAAACCACGACCGGCGGCAACGCGCTCAAGTTCTACTCGTCGGTGCGCCTCGACATCCGCCGCATCGGCGCGATCAAGAAAGGCGACGAAGTCATCGGCAACCAGACGCGCGTCAAGGTGGTCAAGAACAAGGTCGCGCCGCCGTTCAAGGTATGCGAGTTCGAGATCCTCTACGGGCAGGGCATCTCCCGCCAGGGCGAAGTGATCGACCTCGGTGTGGCGCACAATCTGGTCGAAAAGGCCGGCGCCTGGTACAGCTACAACGGCGACCGCATCGGCCAGGGCAAGGACAACGCTCGCCAGTACCTGATCGAGCACCCCGACGTGCAGGCCGAGATCGAAGACGCGATTCGCGCCAAGCTGCTGCCGGCGAAAGCGGCCTCCAACGATGCCGTCGAAGCCGAAGCAGAAGCCTGACGCCACGCCCTACGACATCGCGGTCGGCCTGCTCGCGCGACGTGAGCACTCACGCGGTGAGCTGCAGCGCAAGCTGGCGCAACGCGGTTGCGAGGCCGGCGAGATCGACGACGCGCTCGACACGCTGGAGCGCGAACGGCTGCTGAGCGACGTTCGTTTCGCCGAACAGTTCGTCCGCTCGCGCGTCGAGCGTGGCGCGGGGCCGGCCAAAATCCGCGCCGAGTTGCGCCAGCGCGGCGTCGCCGACGTGGTTGCCGACGAGGCACTCGCAGACTACGCGGCCGGTTGGCGACAGCGGATTCAGGATGTGCGACGCAAGCGTTTCGGTGAATCGATCCCGAGCGATTATCATGAGCGCGCCCGCCAGGCGCGCTTTTTGCAGTCGCGCGGTTTTACGGCCGAACAGATTAAACAGTGCCTGGGACTAAGTGGCTAGGACTGAGTTAAGAGTCACAGGTCTCCTCTTGACTGAGTCCTAGCTACTCAGTCCCAGCGATTTGATCTTTTATGACTACCAACGACATTCGCCGGACATTCCTCGACTTCTTCTCGGCACACGGCCACACCGCCGTGCCGTCGAGCCCGCTCGTGCCGCTGAACGACCCGACCCTGTTGTTCACCAACGCCGGCATGGTCCAGTTCAAGGACGTATTCCTCGGACGCGACAGCCGCGGCTACACCCGCGCCACCAGCTCGCAACGCTGCGTGCGCGCCGGCGGCAAGCACAACGACCTCGAAAACGTCGGCTACACCGCGCGCCACCACACGTTCTTCGAAATGCTCGGCAACTTCAGCTTCGGCGACTACTTCAAATCCGAAGCGATCCGCCTCGCCTGGGAGTTGCTGACGAAGGAATTCAAGCTGCCGCCGCAACGGCTCTGGGTCACGGTCTACGAAGACGACGACGAAGCCGCCTCCATCTGGCTTGACGAAATCGGCGTCGACCCGAAGCGCTTCTCGCGCATCGGCGCCAAGGACAATTTCTGGTCCATGGGCGACACCGGCCCGTGCGGCCCGTGCAGCGAAATCTTCTACGACCACGGCGAAGACGTTCCCGGCGGCCCGCCCGGCAGCGATGAGGCCGAGGGCGATCGCTTCGTCGAAATCTGGAACCTCGTGTTCATGCAGTTCGACCGCGACGCGGACGGCAACATGACACCGTTGCCGAAGCCCTGCGTCGATACCGGCATGGGTCTGGAACGCATCGCCGCCGTACTGCAGGGCGTGCACAGCAACTACGAAATCGACCTGTTCCGGAATCTGATCGAGGCTGCCGCCGACGTCGTCGGCGTGAAGCCGGATTTCGAGAACAGCTCGTTGCGTGTCATCGCCGATCACATTCGCGCCTGCGCCTTCCTGATCGTCGACGGCGTGCTGCCGGCCAATGAAGGCCGCGGCTACGTGTTGCGCCGTATCATTCGCCGCGCCGTGCGGCACGGCCACAAGCTCGGCATGGAAGAGCCGTTCCTGTTTCGCCTGGTCGCGGCGGTCGAAGCCGAAATGGGCGCCGCCTACCCGGAACTCAAGCGCGGCCGCGAGCAGGCCGAACAGGTGTTACTGCGCGAAGAAGAGCAGTTCGAGAAAACGCTCGCGCAGGGCATGGGTCTGCTCGAAGACAGCCTGAACAAACTGCGCGGCAAAACGATCCCCGGCGAAACGGTCTTCAAGCTCTACGACACCTATGGTTTTCCGGTCGACTTGACGGCAGACATCGCGCGCGAGCGCGGCCTTGCAATCGACGAGGCCGGCTTTGAGCGCGAGATGGACGCGCAGCGCGAACGGGCACGGGCGGCGAGCCAGTTTGCCGGCGATTACACCCGGCTCGACATCAGCGCCGAAACGACTTTTACCGGCTATGAATCGCTCACCGGCGAGGGACGGGTGGTTGCGCTGTTTCGTGGCGACGAAGCCGTCGAAACGCTGCAAGCGGGCGAGAAGGGTGTGATAGTCCTTGACGCCACGCCGTTCTACGCCGAGTCCGGTGGCCAGGTCGGCGATCAGGGCCGGCTATTCGCGGGCGACGCCGCATTTCGCGTCGACGATACCCAGAAACACGGCCGCGCCCATGCCCATATTGGCATCGTCGAACACGGCGTATTCACCGTCGGCCAGTCGATTCAAGCCGAAGTCAATGCGGCATTGCGCCAGGCAACGGTGCTCAATCATTCGGCCACGCATCTGCTGCACGCGGCTTTGCGGGAAGAGTTGGGCGAGCACGTCGTTCAGAAAGGCTCGCTGGTCGCGCCCGACCGGCTGCGCTTCGACTTCTCGCACCCGCAGGCGGTCGCAGCGGATCAATTGCGCCGGATCGAAAGCCGCGTCAATGCCGAAATCCGCCGCAACAGCGCGGCGGAGACGCGTGTCATGGCCTACGACGAGGCGATCGGCTCGGGCGCGATGGCGTTGTTCGGCGAAAAGTACGGCGACAAGGTGCGCGTGCTGCGGCTGGGCGAATTCTCGACCGAACTCTGCGGCGGCACCCACGTCCGTCGCACCGGCGACATCGGCCTGTTCAAGATCGTCGCCGAAACCGGCATCGCCGCCGGTATCCGCCGCATCGAAGCGCTGACGGGCGAGCGCGCGCTGGAATGGGTCGAGCACGCCGAAGCCACGCTTGCCGCGGCGGCCGGTGCGATCAAGGCATCGCCCGACAGCCTGGTCGAGCGCGCCAGCGCGCTGAGCGATCGCGCACGCCGCCTGGAAAAGGAAGTCGCCGACCTGAAAACGCAGCTTGCGAGCCGCCAGGGCGGCGATCTCGCGGAGCGCGCGGTGGACGTGGACGGCGTCAAGGTCGTCGCGGTCCGGCTGGACGGCGCCGACGCCCGCACGTTGCGCGACACCGCCGACCAGCTCAAGAACAAGCTCGGCAGCGCGGCCGTAGTGCTGGCCGCGGTGGATGACGGCAAAGTGCGCATGGTGGCCGGTGTGACCAAAGACCGCACCAAGGCCGTGCCGGCCGGTGAACTCATCAACATGGTCGCCGAGCAGGTCGGCGGTCGTGGCGGCGGCCGGGCGGACATGGCCCAGGCGGGCGGCAGCAATCCGGCCGGACTCGATGCCGCGCTGCAATCGGTGCCGGACTGGATTCGGCAGCGGCTTTCCGGCGGTGCTGCTCGCTGATACCGGGTTATGTCTCAAAGCTGGGGTTTTCCCGGATATTGCGTTAGAATTCGCGGAACCTAATTCGGCTAGCGGCAGTCTTAGCCGATGAGCGGTCATGGTCCCCAAGGGTCGCCGCGTATAATTGAACTCGGGCACACGGTGCGAAACTTCAAGTCCCAACAAATCGCCGAGTGGTCCACACTGGAGGTCGGACTTTCAATAGTTCGGCATTTGCAAGTGCCACAACTGCTGCTGGCAGTTTTGAAATCAGGACGAGGAAATCAGTTATGTTGATCCTTACCAGACGGATCGGTGAGACAGTGATGATTGGAGACGAAGTGTCGATCACTGTGCTTGGCGTCAAGGGAAATCAGGTGCGCCTGGGCGTCAACGCGCCGCGCGAAGTCGCCGTACATCGCGAAGAAATTTACAGCCGCATCAAGAATGAGCAGCAGCAGGCAGAAGCCCGGGAAGCCTGAGCGACAAGCCTGCTGATCGAAAATACCCATCAAAAACCCCCGCGGGCTTTACCGCGGGGGACCCTGTCAGTATCATTCACTTTCCGCGCGGATTGCGTCCGTGGCAGTCGGTTTTGTCCCGGAGAGGTGGCTGAGTGGTCGAAAGCGCTCCCCTGCTAAGGGAGTAAGGGCATTATCCGTCCTTCGAGGGTTCGAATCCCTCCCTCTCCGCCACTACGCGCGGCATCAAGGCTACAGCTGGGTTTGGCGACAGCGCCTCCCGCCGGGGATTCGAACCCTGAAGAAATCCCGGCCACACTTGAAATAGCCCGTCCACCCCCAATGACAGTTCAATGGTGGTTTGCGTCGGCTTCCCCGCAACGACAAGCTGTGAACCCCGTCAGGCCCGGAAGGGAGCAGCGGCAGCAGTGGACTCGGGTGCCGGGGGTGAGCTGGCGCAAGCCGCCGCCTTGTCGCTACAGAAGCGCTGCCGGCGATGATAAAGTAACCTTTTAACCGCAGCCTTCAACGCAGCCACGCATGACATACCAGGTTCTCGCACGCAAATGGCGGCCGCATAACTTCAGCGAGGTCGTCGGCCAGGAGCACGTGCTGCGCGCGTTGATCAATGCGCTCGACAGCAACAAGCTGCACCACGCGCTGCTGTTTACCGGTACCCGCGGCGTCGGCAAGACCACGCTGGCGCGCATCCTCGCCAAGTGCCTCAATTGCGAGCAAGGCGTCAGTTCCAAACCCTGCGGCGAGTGTTCAAGCTGCCGGTCGATCGATGCCGGGCGTTTCGTCGATCTGCTCGAAGTCGACGCCGCCTCGCGGACCAAGGTTGACGACACGCGCGAACTGCTCGACAACGTCCAGTACGCACCGACCCAGGGCCGCTTCAAGGTCTACCTGATCGACGAAGTTCACATGCTTTCCGGCCACTCGTTCAACGCGCTGCTGAAGACGCTCGAGGAGCCGCCGCCGCACGTCCAGTTCCTGCTGGCGACGACCGACCCCCAGAAGCTGCCGGCGACGATCCTGTCGCGCTGCCTGCAGTTCAATCTCAAGCGGCTGCCGGCGCAGCTCATCGCCGGACACATGCAAAAGCTCTGCGAGCACGAAAGCGTCGCCGCGGAGCCGGCCGCTCTCAAGTTACTCGCGCAGGCAGCGGAAGGCAGCCTGCGTGACGGTCTGAGCCTGCTCGACCAGTCGATCGCATTCGGCGGCGGCAATGTCACCGAAGCGGAGGTGCGCGGCATGCTGGGCACCATCGGCCGCCAGCAGGTCGACGCGCTGCTCGCCGCGCTGGCAGCGGCCGACGGCCCGGCAGTCCTGGAAGCGGTTGCTGCTCTCGATGACCAGGCGCCGGATTATGCCGGCGTGCTCGACGAGTTGGCGGCACGCTTCCAGCGCATCGCGCTCGCTCAGGTGGTGCCGGAATTGCCGCCGGACGAAGAATCCGGCGACTGGCTCGCGCCGGCGGCGGAGTCGATGGCGCCTGAATACGTACAGCTTTGTTACCAGGTCGCACTGATCGGCAAGCGCGACCTGTCGCTGGCGCCCGATCCGCGGCTCGGCTTCGAAATGGTCCTGCTGCGCATGCTCGCATTTCGTCCGGCGAGGGCAGGCGCGGCGCCACAGCCGTCAGCACCGCCTGCGCCCGCAAAAGTGCGCGCCGGGCAGCGACCGGCATCCGCACCCGCTACAGCGGCGCCGGCAACGGCAGCACCCGCACCCGAAGTACCGGCACGCGGAGTCGCCGAGGTCCCGCCCCCACGAGCCGCTGCCGGCGAGATGGACAAGCCGAACTGGGCGGCACTGGTCGAAGCCTTGCCGCTGCGCGGCATTTCGCGCGAACTGGCGATCAACTGCGCGTTCGACAAACGCGACGGCGACACGATCCGGCTGACGCTCGACGCGGCCCATCAGCAGCTTATGACGGAGCAATCCCGCGACCGGTTGCAGCAGGCACTCAGCCGGCATTACGGGCGGCCGATTGAAGTCCGTATCGCAGCCGGCGCGACGGCAGGCCCGACGCCTGCGCAACGGCGCGAGAAACGGGAGTCGGAGCGAATGGCGGCGGCGCGCAACGCCATCGAAACCGACCCGAACGTGCGGGCGCTGCAGGAAGCTTTCGGCGCGGAGATCAAACCGGCGTCTATCAAACCAATTGATTAGAGGAAGCTATGGACATGAAAGGCGGTTTGAGCGGCCTGATGAAGCAGGCCCAGCAGATTCAGGAAAACATGCAGAAGGCGCAGGAAGAACTGGCGCGTGCGGAAGTCGAGGGCCAGGCCGGCGGCGGCATGGTCAAGGTCGTGATGAGCGGCAAGCATGAAGTGCGCCGCGTTGTGCTCGACGACAGCCTGCTTTCCGAGGACAAGGAGATGGTCGAGGACCTGATTGCCGCGGCCACCAACGACGCGGTGCATCGCGTTGGCAAAATGATGGAAGAGCGCTTTGCCGGCATGACGTCCGGCATGGGGCTGCCGCCGGGCATGAAGCTGCCGTTCTAGCATCGATGAGCGCAGTTTATTCACCACTACTGGAAAGCCTGATCGACGGCCTGCGCTGCCTGCCCGGCGTCGGCCCGAAATCGGCGCAGCGGATGGCGTTCCACCTGCTGGAGCGCGATCGCGACGGCGCGCGCCGGCTGGCCGACGCGCTGAGCGCGGCGGTCGAAGGTATCGGCCACTGCCGCCGCTGCCGGATGTTGACCGAAGGCGAGTTGTGCGGCATCTGCCGCGCGACGAATCGCGACGAAGCGCTGTTATGCATCGTCGAAACGCCGGCGGACGTGGCCGCAATCGAGCAGGCGGCAATTTATCGCGGGCGCTACTTCGTGCTGATGGGGCGCCTGTCGCCGATGGATGGCATCGGCCCGGCCGAACTCGGCCTCGACCTGCTCGAAGCGCGGCTGGACGGCGGCGGCATCGATGAGATCATCCTCGCGACCAACTCGACGGTCGAAGGCGAGGCCACCGCGCATTACATCGGCGAATTGGCCGCCGAGCGCCACATCCGCACCAGTCGCATTGCGTCCGGCGTGCCGGTCGGCGGTGAGCTGGAATACGTGGACGGCGGCACGCTGGCGCTGGCATTCAGCGGCCGACGTCAAATGGAACGGGAACGCCTGTGAACGACTGCCTGTTTTGCAAAATCATCGCGGGCGAGTTGCCCGGCGACATCGTCTTTCAGAACGACGACGTGGTGGCGTTTCGCGACATCAATCCGCAGGCGCCCACGCACCTGCTGATCGTGCCGCGCCGCCACATCCCGACGTTGAACGAGCTCACCGAGGCTGACGCCGGCTTGATCGGCCGGCTGAATCTGGCCGCCACAGAACTTGCCGCACGCGAAGGCATCGCCGACGATGGCTACCGCATCGTGATGAACTGCAACGAAGGCGCCGGCCAGACCGTCTGGCACATTCACATGCACCTGCTCGGCGGGCGCGGCCTGAGCTGGCCGCCCGGTTAAGGAATAGCAGCGGTACACGGAGGTACCATGAGACTCGACACGCTGGTCCATCGCTTTCCGGGCTTCTATGAATGGAAGCTCGAAGCGCTCAAGACAATCAAGAAGGGCGCCTACAAGGCGCTGCTGATCGACAGGCAAATCCAGACTCAGCGCGCGCAAATCACCGCGCAGAACACCGCGCTGCTCAACAAATACCTGCACGGCAAAAAAGTGCTCGAAATCGGCTGCGGCCGCGGCAGCCTGCTCGCCGGCCTGATGCGCAATCACGGCTGCGAGTGCGTCGGCATCGACCTGTCGGAACAGATGATCGAAGCCGCGCGGCGCGACAACCCCGGCCCCGACTACCACGTCATGCGCAGCGACAAACTCAAGTTTGACGACCGTCAGTTCGACTTCGTGATATTCAACTACGTCCTGCACCACGTTGATGCGCTCGACGCCACGATCGCCGAAGCCAAGCGAGTCGGCAAGCACATCATCCTGTGGGAAAGCTGCGCCTGCGACAACCAGCCGTTCAAGCTGCTGTCACGGCTCTACTGGAAAATCACCGACGGCGGCTACCAGTACTACAGCCTGGACGAATGGAAAACGCAGTTCCAGGCCACCTGCCTCGACGAGATCAAGGGCCGCGGCCTGATTCGTTACGGAATGTGCGTGCTGGAAACCTGACGCAAATTCGCGATGCGCACCGTTGCCGGCGGATGCGAGTCGTAGAATTTCGAATAAATCGGGTCGGGTGTCAGCGTCGTCGAGTTGTCGCGATACAGTTTGACCAGCCCGGAAACGAGCGCCCTGGCATCCGCTTGGCGCGTTGCGTAGTTGTCCGCCGCGAATTCGTGATCGCGCGACAGCCACGAAAATGCCGGCGTCAGCGGGAACATGAATATCGGTGCGACCAGGGCGAACAGGATCAGGGCGGCGTGGTCGGATGGCGTTGCGACGCCGAGGCCGTGGTAGAACCACGGTTGTGCCGCCAGCCAGCCGAGCAGTGCAAAGCCGGCCAACCCGAGCACCGCGAACATCGCGAGCCGCAGCTTGATGTGGTGCAGGCGGAAATGCCCCAGTTCGTGCGCCATGACGGCTTCGATTTCGACGCCGTCCAGCGTGTCCATCAGTGTGTCGAAGAAGACGATGCGCTTGTTGCTACCGAAGCCGGTGAAGTAGGCGTTGCCGTGCGCCGAGCGGCGCGAGCCGTCCATGACGAACACGCCTTCGGAACTGAAGCCGCAGCGGGCGAGGAGGGCCGTCAGCCGGTCCTTGAGTTCGACGTTGTCGAGTGGCCGGAACTTGTTGAACAGCGGCGCGATCAGGGCCGGGTACGCCCATGTCATGACGAGCGTAAAGGCGAGCCACAACGCCCAGACGTACAACCACCACAGCGCGCCGGCGCGCGCCATCAGCCACAGTGCGCAGAAAATCAGCGGGGCGCCGATGATCAGCAGCAGTACCGTGCTCTTGAGCAGGTCGCCGATAAACGTCCCGGGCGTGGTCTTGTTGAAGCCGAAGCGCGCTTCGAGGCCGAAGGTGGAATAAATCGACAGTGGCATGTCGATCAGCGCGCTGACCAGGATGACGCTCAGGATGACGCCGGTGCCGGTGAAGTACTCGTTCAATCCGAGATGCCGCCAGCCGACGTCCAGCCAGCTCAAGCCGCCGACCAGCGTCCACAGCAGCAGGACCACCGTGCTGATGCCGAGATCGACGAGTCCGAGACGCACGCGCGCCACGGTATAGTCGGCCGCCTTGCGGTGCTGGTCCGGCTGAATGGCGCCGTCGAAGGCGGCGGGAATTTCGTCCCGGTGGGCGCGCACGTGGCGCATCTGGCGGCGGGCCAGCCAGATCTTCAGCGTCAGGTAGAGCGCGAGGGCGGCGAGAAAGGCGATAGTCAGGGGCGGCATGTTGTTAGAATGGACTGAAAGTGAACAAGAGATTACACGATGCCTTCCCATCCTGAAAACCTGATCTGGATCGACCTCGAGATGACCGGGCTCGATCCGGCGCGGGATCGGATCATCGAAATCGCCACGCTGGTGACGGACAAGCACCTGGCACCCCTTGCCGAGGGTCCGGTACTGGCGATCCACCAGCCCGAGTCCGTGCTCGACGGGATGGATAGCTGGAACGTGAAGCATCACGGCGAATCCGGCCTGATCGCGCGGGTGCGCGAAAGCGAAGTCGATGCGGCCGAGGCCGAGCGGCAGACGCTCGAATTCCTGCGCGAACATGTGCCGGAGCGGGCGTCGCCGATGTGCGGCAACAGCATCTGCCAGGATCGGCGCTTCCTGGCGCGCGAGATGCCGGAACTCGAGCGCTTCTTCCATTACCGGAATCTCGACGTCAGCACCTTGAAGGAACTGGCCAAGCGCTGGGCGCCGGATATTGCCAAGGGTTTCAAGAAGGATTCCGCGCACGTGGCGCTGTCGGACATCAAGGACTCGATCGAAGAACTCGAGTACTATCGGCGCACGTTATTCGATCCCACCAAGCTGTCCGGCGAATGATCGACTTCAGTGATATCCAGGCCGCCGCCGAGCGGTTGCGTGGCAAGGCGCACGTGACGCCGATACATACCTGCGCGCATATCGACGGGCTGACCGGCGCGCGCGTGTTCTTCAAGTGCGAGAACCTGCAGCGGGTCGGCGCGTTCAAGTTTCGCGGCGCGACCAACGCGATCGCATCGCTGTCCGACGCCGAAGCGGAGCGGGGCGTCGCTACCCAGTCTTCAGGCAACCACGGTCAGGCGGTGGCGCTGGCAGCGAAGTTGCGCGGTATCCCGGCTTACGTGGTGATGCCGAACAACGTGCCGGCCATCAAGCGAGCCGCGGTGGCCGGCTACGGTGCTGAAATTATCGAGTGCGAACCGACAGCCGCCGCTCGCGACCGGGCGCTGGAGCGCGTCGCCGCCGAAACCGGCGCACACGTCGTGCATCCGTACAACGACTGGCGGGTCATGGCGGGGCAGGGGACGGCGGCGCTGGAATTGTGCGAGGCGGTGCCGGATCTCGACCTGGTGCTGACGCCCGTGAGCGGCGGCGGACTGCTGGGCGGAACCGCCACTGCGGTAAAGCATCTCGCCCCCGCGGCGCGGGTGGTGGGTGCGGAGCCCGCCGGCGCCGATGATGCGTGGCAGTCGTTTCGCGCCGGCCGCCGTATTACCGATATCAAACCCGACACCATTGCGGACGGCTTGCGCGCGATTATCGGCGAGAAGCCGTTCAGCGTCATTCGCGAACGGGTGGACGACATCGTGCGTGTCGATGACGCGGCCACCATACGTGCGATGCGATTGGTGTGGGAGCGGATGAAGCTGGTGATCGAGCCGTCGGCGGCCGTGCCGGTGGCGGCGCTGCTCGAGCGCGCAGTCGAAACCGAAGGCCGGCGGATCGGCGTTATTCTCTCCGGTGGCAACCTCGACCTGGATCGGTTGCCCTGGCTGTAGGAGCGGCCGCTGGCGATTCATATCATCGCGAGCGGCGCTCGCTCCTACACAATTTCGCTGCGCTTCATCCCGCCTGCATTTGGTAAGATGGGGTGGGCAACTTATTGAAATTCAGCAGGTTTTATGGAATCCGTTACAAGCACTCCGGAAGAGCATCGGCTTCGGTTGCGCAACATCCGCCCGGAAGATTACGCGGACATCAAGACCATCATGGACCTGGTGTATCCGGGCTCGCTCGGCGGCGCCTGGTCACCGGCGCAGTTCCGCGCGCAGATCAATCGTTTCCCGGAAGGCCAGATCTGCATCGAGGACAACGGCAAGGTTGTCGCCGCGGCGATTTCGCTGATTGTCGATTACGACCGCTTCGGCGACCGCCACACCTACAGCGCCATTGTCGGCGACGGCTACCTGACCACGCACGACCCGAGCGGCGACGTGCTCTACGGCGTCGACGTCTTCGTGCACCCCGACTATCGCGACATGCGCCTCGGGCGGCGGCTCTACGACGCTCGCAAGGAACTGTGCCGCACACTGAATCTGCGGGCGATCGTGACCGGCGGCCGCATTCCCGGTTACGCCGAACACGCCGATGAAATGCCCCCGGACGAGTACATCGAGCTGGTGCGGCGCAAGGAACTGCGCGACCCGATCCTGAGTTTCCAGCTCGCCAACGATTTTCACGTGCGCCGCATCGTGCGCGATTATCTGCCCGGGGACAAGGAATCGAGCGGTTTCGCCGTGATCCTGCAGTGGAACAACATCTTCTACGAAGACAAGAAAAAGTCGATGCTGCACGGCCGCAAGTCGGCAGTCCGGCTCGGCACCGTCCAGTGGCAGATGCGGCGAGTCGATTCGCTCGATGAACTGATGCGTCACGCCGAATTTTTCGTCGACGCGCTCGCCGGCTACCGGTGTGACTTCGCGCTGTTTCCGGAATTCTTCAACGCGCCGCTGATGGGGCTGTACAACCAGGGCAACGCGGCGGAGGCCATGCGCGGCATCGCCCAATTCACCGGCGCGATTTGCGAGACGATGAAATCGCTGGCAGTCAGCTACAACATCAACATCATCGCCGGCAGCATGCCCGTGTATAAAGAAGAGGAGCAGGCGCTTTACAACGTCTCGTTCCTGTTCCGCCGCGACGGCAGCATGGAAGAGCAGTACAAGTTGCACATCACGCCCGATGAAAAGTCGTACTGGGGCGTGCGCGGCGGCAAGGGGCTGAAGGTGTTCGACACGGACGTCGGCAAGATCGGCATCCTGGTCTGCTACGACTGCGAATTTCCGGAACTCGCGCGCATCCTGGCCGATCGCGGCATGCAGATTCTATTCGTGCCGTTCTGGACGGACACCAAGAACGGTTACCTGCGCGTGCGCGCCTGCGCCCAGGCTCGCGCAGTCGAGAACGAATGCTACGTGGCGATTACCGGCAACGTCGGCACGCTGCCGCGGGTCGAGAATGCCGATATTCAGTATTCGCAGTCGGCGGTGCTGACGCCGGCGGACTTCGCCTTTCCGCATGACGGCATTGCAGCGGAGAGCACGCCGAATACCGAAATGACGTTGATCGCCGACCTTGACCTCGACAAGCTGCGGCAGTTGCGCAACGAGGGTTCGGTGCGCAATTTTCGCGATCGGCGGCTGGATTTATACCGGGTGCAGTGGCTGGGGGCGGACGAAGAGGGCGAGGACTCGGTGGTGGCGATCAAGCCGGCGGGCTAGCTCGCTTCGCCCGGCGCCGGCCCCTGGCCGGCCAGGTACAACCACGTATCCACCACCGTATCCGGATTCAGCGATACGCTCTCAATTCCCTCATCCAGCAGCCAGCGCGCCAGGTCCGCATGATCCGACGGGCCCTGGCCGCAGATGCCGATGTACTTGCCTTGCTCCCGGCAGGCCTTGATCGCCAGGTGCAGCATCGCCTTGACGGCAGGGTTGCGCTCGTCGAACAGGTGGGCGATGACGCCTGAGTCACGGTCGAGGCCGAGCGTGAGCTGGGTCATGTCGTTCGAGCCGATCGAGAAACCGTCGAAGTATTCAAGGAACTGCTTGGCCAGCACCGCGTTGGACGGCAGCTCGCACATCATGATCAGTTTGAGGTTCTTTTCGCCGCGCTTGTGGCCGTTGGCCGCAAGGATTTCGCTGACTTGGCGGGCCTCGTCGAGCGTGCGCACGAACGGCACCATGATCTGGACGTTCTCGAGGCCCATGTCCTCGCGCACGTGCCGGAGCGCCAGGCACTCCAGCTCAAAGCAGTTGCGGAATTCGTCGGCGATGTAGCGCGACGCGCCGCGAAAACCGAGCATCGGGTTTTCCTCGTCCGGTTCGTACAGGTGGCCGCCGAGCAGATTGGCGTATTCGTTTGACTTGAAATCCGACAGCCGCACGATGACCGGCTCCGGCGCGAACGCCGCGGCGATGGTCGCAATGCCTTCGGCGAGGCGGTCGACATAAAAGCTGACCGGATCGCGATAGCCGGCGATCCGCTCCGCGACCTGCGCCTTGAGGTCCGGTTCCAGCTTCTCGAAGTCGAACAGCGCCTTGGGGTGCACGCCGATCATGTGGTTGATGATGAATTCGAGGCGCGCGAGGCCGACGCCCTTGTTCGGCAGGCTCGCAAAGGCGAACGCGCGGTCCGGGTTGCCGACGTTCATCATGATCTTGAGCGGCGCTTCCGGCATCTTGTCGAGGCTGGTCTCGGTGTGCTCGAAGTCGAGCAGACCGGAGTAGATGTAGCCGGTATCGCCCTCGGCGCAGGACACGGTTACTTCGGCGCCATCGGCGATCGCCGTGGTCGCGTCGCCGCAGCCGACGACGGCCGGAATCCCGAGTTCGCGCGCGATGATCGCCGCGTGACAGGTGCGTCCGCCGCGGTTGGTGACGATGGCGGCTGCGCGTTTCATCACCGGCTCCCAGTCGGGGTCGGTCATGTCGGTCACCAGCACGTCGCCGGTCTCGACCACGTTCATCGACTCGACGCTGTTCACCACCCGCGCCTTGCCGGCGCCGATGCGCTGGCCGATGCTGCGTCCGGTGGTGACGACGTCGCCTTTCTGCTTCAGGTGGTAACGCTCGATGACCTGGCCCTGGCGGCTCTGCACCGTCTCGGGACGGGCCTGCAGGATGTAGAGCTTGCCGGTCGAGCCGTCCTTGGCCCACTCGATGTCCATCGGCCGGCCGTAATGTTCTTCAATGATGACCGCCTGCCGGGCGAGCGATTCGGCCTCTTCGTCCGTCAGGCAGAACTTGCGGCGGTCCTCCTCCGGCACCGGGACGGTCTTGACCGACTTGCCGTGGCCGTCGTCGCCGGAGTAAATCATCATCGTTTCCTTGCTGCCGCGATTGCGGCGCAGCACGGCCGATTTGCCCGCTGCGAGCGCCGGCTTGTAGACGTAAAACTCGTCCGGATTGACGGCGCCTTGCACCACTGTTTCGCCGAGGCCGTAGGAGGCGGTGATGAATACGACCTTGCGGAATCCGGATTCTGTGTCCATCGTGAACATCACGCCGCTCGCGCCGAGGTCGCTGCGGGCCATGAGCTGGATGCCGGCGGACAGCGCCACCTGACCGTGGTCGAAGCCGTGATGCACGCGGTAGGAAATCGCCCGGTCGTTAAACAGCGACGCGAAGACTTCCTTGACGGCGAGCTTGACGTTGTCGAGGCCACGCACGTTCAGGAACGTTTCCTGCTGGCCCGCGAAGGAGGCTTCCGGCAGGTCTTCGGCCGTGGCCGAGGACCGCACCGCGACGGAAATCCCGTCGCCGCCGGCGCCATTCGTCAATTCATGGTAATGCGATTCGATCGCCTGCTGCAGCGACTCCGGCAGCGGCGTCTCGATAATCCAGTCGCGGATCTGGCGGCCGGTGCGCGTCAGCGCATCGATGTCCTCGACGTTCAGATCGGCCATCGCCGCGGCGATACGCTGATCGAGGCCCCCCTGGCGCAGAAATTCGCGATAAGCCTCGGCGGTGGTTGCGAATCCGCCCGGAACACTGACGCCGAGTTCATGGAGGTGGGCGGTCATCTCGCCGAGAGAGGCGTTCTTGCCGCCAACGGTCTCGATATCGTCCTTGCCGATGGCGTCGAAGCGGAGCACGTAATCCACGTTAGCTGTCCTTGATGTAGTATCCTCGGCTGCCGAATTCGTTGCCGTGGAATGAAGATGGCCGTTCAGCGCACCGTTTTTTTCGTTTCCGACCGGACCGGTATCACCGCTGAGACGCTCGGGCACAGTCTGATCACCCAGTTCGACGGGCTGAACTTCAGACAAGTAACTCTGCCATTTATCTCCAGCATTGACAAGGCGAAGGCGGCGGTGGACCGCATCAATCACACGGCGCGTGAAGAAGGCGCCGCGCCCGTCGTATTCAGCACCATGGTCGACGACGAAATTCTCGCGATACTGCGGCAGGCCAACGCGCTGGTGCTCGACTTTTTCGCCACCTTCATCGGACCGCTGGAGCAGGAACTGAAGCTGAAATCCAGCCACACGGCAGGCAAGGCCCACGGCGTCGGCAACGAGGCCGTCTACACGGCGCGCATCGACGCGATGAACTTCGCCCTCGCCAACGACGACGGCGTCACCACCCGCAACTACGGCCAGGCCGATGTAGTGCTGATCGGCGTGTCGCGCTCGGGCAAGACGCCGACGAGTCTCTATCTCGCGCTGCAGTACGGTATCTACGCTGCCAACTATCCGTTGACCGAGGACGAACTGGGTCGCGAAACGCTGCCGCAGTCGCTGCTCGATCACCAGAGCAAGCTTTACGGCCTCAGCATCAACGCCGAACGGCTACGCCAGATTCGCAACGAACGCCGTCCGGACAGTCGCTATGCGTCGGAGCAACAGGTGCGCTACGAACTCCAGGAGGCCGAAGCGCTGTTCCGCAAATACGGCCTGCCATTCCTGGATACGACCCATTCATCGATCGAAGAAATCGCGACGACGGTGCTCGAAGAGAAGGGTCTGACGCGGCGGTTTTATTAGGACTATGGGCGTCGGGACTTGGTGTAGAGGCATTCTTTTCTCCACTCAGTCCTTAGTCCTTAGTCCTTAGTCCTTAGCACTCAGTCCTGTTTACGTCACCACGCTGGGCTCCTCAACCCGCGCAATGTCCTTCAACCGCGCAATGTGTCGCGACACGACCGCCAGCTCTTGCAATGCCTCGTGCGCGCTTTCGCCACTGCCGCCATCCGGTGCGTAGCTTTCCAGGTATACCCGCAGCGTCGCGCCGCTGGTGCCGGTGCCGGACAACCGGTAGACGATGCGCTCGCCGCTGCCGAATTCGATCCGGATGCCCTGGTTCGCGCTTTCGCTGCCGTCGACCGGATCGTGGTAGCGGAAGTTGTCGGCGCGGGTGACCTGCCGACCGCCGGGCTTCTCGTCGGCCAGGCGCGGCAGCCTGTCCTGCAGCCCCGTCATGATCTCGTCGCCCGCGCGCGGGTCGAGCTTGTAGTCGTGCCGCTCGAAGTAATGTCGTCCATACCGGCGCCAGTGTTCGGCAAGCATGTCCGGGACCGATTTGCCCGTGACTGCCAGCAGGTTCAGCCAGAACAGCACCGCCCACAAGCCGTCCTTTTCGCGGCAATGGTTGCTGCTGGTGCCGAAGCTTTCCTCGCCGCAGAGGGTGATTTTGCCGGCTTCGAGCAGGTTGAAGAAAAACCGCCAGCCGGTGGGCGTTTCGAAGCAGGGAATGCCGAGCGATTCGGCCACCTTGTCGATCGCGCGGCTGGTTGGCATCGAGCGCGCGACGCCGGCGAGACCGTCGCGGTAGCCCGGAATCCGCGTCGCGTGCGCGGCCAGCACGGCCAGGCTGTCGCCGGGTGAGATCATCATGCCGGGGCCGACGATCATGTTGCGGTCGCCGTCGCCGTCCGACGCGGCGCCAAACTCCGGCGCATCGCGGCCGTTCATCAGCGCCATCAGTTCGTGCGCGTCGTGCGGGTTTGGATCGGGGTGGCGTCCCCCGAAATCCGATAATGGTTCCGCGTGGACGACGCTGTCGGCAGGGAAGCCGAGCCGTTCGACCAGCAGCGCCTGCGCGTAGGGACCGGTGACGCCATGCAGCGCGTCATAGCGCAGCCGGAAGCCGCGTTTGGCGAGTGATCGAATGGCGCCGAAGTCGAAGAGCGTTTCCATCAGCGCCGCGTAGTCTTCGACCGGATCGACGACCTCGACGGTCATCGCTTGGAGATCGAAGCTGCCGTTGCGCTCGATGTTGAGCGGTGCGGGCGGCAGGATGCGGTATTCGCTCAGCGTTTTGCTGCGCGCGTGGATTGCGTCCGTCAGCTGCTCGGAGGCCTGGCCGCCGCCGGCGACGTTGAACTTGATGCCGAAGTCGCCTTCCGGCCCGCCGGGATTGTGGCTCGCGGTCAGGACGAAGCCGCCGGCGGCGTTACGCAGTTGTATGAGGTGCGAAGCCGCCGGCGTCGACAGGATGCCGCTATGGCCGAGAATGACGTGCCGGACACCGTTCGCCGCGGCCATGCGCAGCAGCGTGTTGATTGCCTGCCGGTTGAAGTAGCGGCCGTCGCCGCCAACGACGAGACTGCTGCCGTTGAGTTCCGGAACGCAGTCGAACACGGCCTGCAGGAAGTTCTCGAGATAGTGCGGCTGCTGGAACACCGCGACGCGCTTGCGCAGGCCCGCGGTGCCGGGTTTCTGGTCGTCGAACGGGCGGCTGGCAACATGATTAATTGACGGGGAGGGAGCAGGCATTTGCAAGTCCTTTTGAGCGATCCTTTTGTAGTTGCGCCCCTATGATATATTGACCTGATGCTGGTTGATACTTCAGAACGTGTGCTCAAACTGGTTCAGCCGCGCAGTTTCGCGGGGCTGATGACGCTGTACGAGAGCAACTACATCCGCTTGCGGCAGCTCGTGGGGCCCCTTGACGTGCTGCCGGATCGGCTGCAATCCGATATTGCCGGGGAGCCGCCGCTGTCGCTGCAAGTCATCGAACGCGCGCCCTATACGACCAGTGTGTTGATGACCTACTGGTTCGACGGCGACGGGAACGGCTCGATTGCCGATCCGGACCTGCTGCTGCGGCTTTATCACGATGCCGGTATGGCGGAAGTGCTCTCCTGCCACAACGGCGGGCGCCACCGGTTGCTAAGCCGCTATCCGTGCGTCGGACGCTCCGAAATCCAGCAGCGCTGGACCACCAACATGATGCTGCACAAGTGGCTCGAATACTGCATTGACCGTCATCATTTCGACGACCGGCCGGGCGCCTGGCGGGCGCGGGCGATTAATTAAAAACCCGCCGCCCGTGCCTTGGCAACCGTCGTGCCGGGCTCCCGAATTCCCAGGTGCATCCGGTGCATGTCAGTCGCGATCTGCGCGGCCTCGTGCAGCAGCACGTCCGGAGCGCTCTCGTCGCTGGGCACATCCGACAGCGACTTCACCGGCTTCTTGCCATTCAGCTTGCGCCACGCGTTGACATCGGCGAGCTTCTGCGCTTCGTGGCTCTTGCGCTCCGCTTGCCGCGCCTTCAGATTCAGCGATACGCTCTTTTGCTCGTGCATCGCACGCGCCTGCGCCACATTTTTGAGGAACAACTGGTATTTGGCGCTGTGCTCGACGCGTTCCTTGTGGTCGTGTCGCAGCGTCGGCAGGCTCTTGCGCAACTGGTCGTGGAACGGATGGTAATCGGCCGCTGAAATCTTGTCCCACGGCAGTGCGTTGTCCTGCGTGGCTTCGCCGAACTCGCTGTCGTCGATCGGCGAAGGCAGCGCGATGTCCGGCGTGACGCCGTGGTCCTGCGTGCTGCTGCCGGTGATCCGGTAGAACTTGGCGATCGTCAGTTTGAGCTGGCCGGCCTTGCCGCTGGCGACGAAGTGGTTGAGGTCGAGCAGCGTCTGCACGGTGCCCTTGCCGTAGGTGGTCGAGCCGACGATCAGGCCGCGGTGGTAATCCTGGATTGCGGCAGTGAAGATTTCCGATGCCGACGCGCTGAAACGGTTAACGACGACCACCAGCGGCCCGGTATAGGCGACGTTCGAATCTTCGTCGCGATGCACCTTGACCTTGCCGTCGGTATCGCGAATCTGCACCACCGGACCCTTGTCGATAAACAGGCCGGTCATTTCGGTGGCTTCGGCCAGCGAGCCGCCCGGGTTATCGCGCAGGTCGAGCACCAGCGCATCGATGTGCTTCTGCTTCAGCTTGCCGATCAGGCGGCGCACGTCCCGTGTGGTACTGCGGTAGTCTTTCTTGCCCTCGGAGGCGGCCTTGAAGTCGCGATAGAAGCTCGGCACGGTGATCACGCCGATCTTGTAGGTGTGGTCGCCGCGCTTGATGTCGATCACTTTCGAATGCGCCTGCTGCGCTTTCAACTCGATCACGTTGCGCACCAGCCGCAGATGCTTTTCGGCCGCACCCGGCGCGGTGCCGGACGGCATGATCTGCAGGCGCACGACGGTACCCTTCTTGCCGCGGATCAGGTCGACGACGTCGCTCAGGCGCCAGCCGACCACGTCGACCCATTTGCCCTTGTCTCCCTGGGCGACGGCGGTGATGCGATCGCCGGGATGAATCTTGTCGCTCTTGGCAGCGGGGCCGCCCGGCAGCACACGCTCGACCGTCACGTACTGATTCTTGGTTGTCAGCGCCGCACCGATGCCCTGCAGCTTGAGGCTCATCTCGATCCGGAACTGCTCCGATTGCTCGGGCGAGAAGTACGCGGTATGCGGATCCATCGCGTGCGCGTAGGTGTTCATGAACGCGTTGAACACGTCGGCGCTATTGATCTGCTTCGCCTGCGACAGGAAGTTCTTGTAGCGCTTGCGCAGGATTTTCGCCGTGTCTTCCCAACTCTTGCCGGTCAGCATAAGGTTGATCACGTCATTGGTGACGCGCTTGCGCCACAGCGTGTCGAGCGCCTTCTGGTCCGCCGGCCACGGCGCTTTTTCGCGGTCGAAGGTGTAGGTTTCGTGCGTCGTCAGGTCCGGCTTGTGCTGCAGCAGCTTGAGCGCGTAATGCACCTGCTGCGCGACGCGTTGCTTGTAAGCATTGTAGATATTGAACGCCGGTTCCAGGTTCCCCTTGCGGATATCGTCGCCGAGGGTGCGGCCGTATTTCGAGAATTTCTCGATATCTGCCTGCGTAAAGTAGCTCCTGGTGGGGTCGAGCGTGCTCAGGTAATGGCGAAAGATGTAGTGCGACAGCGCGTTGTTGAGCGTCTTGTCGCCGTAGTGATACCGGCTCAGCAGGCCGTTGACGGTCTGGTCGACCAGTACCTGCTCGGGCTTGGGCGTCAGGTCGGCGAGCGACTTCGACGGCGTCAGGTTGGCGAACGCGGCCGGTGCCGTCAGCAGGCAGACGAGCAGCGCGGGAGTCAGGTAGCGGGTGGGATTGCGCATGGGCTGTAACGATTCCTGAAGTTGGATTACCGGGAGCGGGCGGCGGAACGGGACGGTCCGGCGGCATTGCCCGGAGAAATCTGGCGGTGCATGATGCCGATCATAGCAGTTTCACGGCTCATGCTGCACGCCGCTTTTCAATAGCTGTGGCGCTTATGGTGACGCTGCGGGGACATAAATTGAATCGGGGACGGCCCCACAATTCTTCAAACGGGTATCAATGGCAACGCATCTGCTGGTATGGAATCCGGACCGCTGGAGCTGGAGCGATTTGCCCGATCTGCTGCATGGCTTCATGCACGGACGGCCGGTGACCGCCCGCTGGAGCGCCGGCAGCAATCGCCGGATCCGGGCCCGCGACCGCTTTTTCCTGTTACGCCTGAATCGCTTCCCGACCGGCATTTTCGCCTCGGGGCGCATCATGCGCGGCAGTCATGAGGCACCGGATCTGGTCGCCCAGGATAGCGGCCGAGGCGGTGGGCTGTATGCGGAAGTCCGCTTCGACATGCTGACCGACCCGGATGTGGCGATGCCGCTGACGCGCCGCGATCTGGCCCACGGCGTGCTGGGCAAGTACCGCTGGGAGGAGGGGACCTCCGGCCGGACGCTGCCCGAGCCCGTCGCCGCCGAACTCGAAGCGGCCTGGGCGGATCATTTCGGCCTGGCGGTGGCGCGGCAGCCGACGCCGGACGCCCCGCGACCCGAGCAGACACCGGCGCGGCCGGTTCCGACGACGGCCGAATCTGCCGCCACCCGCGACCAGAACCGCATGTTCGACGCCTTGTTCGAGCATTACCTGACAATGCTCGAGGCCGGGGTGCGCGGCGAAGTCCTGGGACAGGCGCGGCACTTCACTGCGCTGATGAACGCCTTCGGCGCGCTCAGCGAAGCCGTGATTCGCGCATACTTCGCCGAGATCAGCGCAGTGTTGCTGCACTGCGGCCTGCCGTTTCTGGACGCATACCCGCCGGTGGCGCGGGCGACGCGCGCGTTGCGACGCCGGCTGGTGCAGTTTCTCGACCGCGAGCGGGCGCGGCTGGCACGCGTCTGGCTCGGCGAGGCGGCGGTGCGGCGCGTGCGGGTACCGGAGGAGATCGTCGATCTGCAGGGCGTGTGGGCGCCGCCGCCGCTGAACAACGATTTTCGGGTTGAGGCGTATCTCGCGGGGCGGGCGCATTTCCCGACCTTCGGCGGCTTTCAGCGGCGCGAGGAGCGTTTCACCGCGCTGCGCGAAGCCGGCTGCCGGTTTGCGCTGGCGTTCGAGCGCGCGCGCCTGAAGCAGGCGCAGTGCGATGCGCTCGCACGGCAGGTCCGTTTGCTTGGGCGCGGGGCCGGGGACGACGAGGGCTGCGACATCCAGTCGTTCGAAACCAGTGGCGAGAAGCGCTACATCCGCGTCGCGGCCACGCAATACAGCCGCCGGTTTCCGGTGCTGGTGGATCCGCGCGCGCTGGTCGCCGGTTACCGCCGCGGCGAGCATTTCTACCTGTACCGCGTGTTTCATTTCTGCTGGGACCCGAAGCTGTACATGGTGCAGGGCGACTTGCGCGAGTGCCTGCAATTCCTTCCGCGGGAGCGGAAGGAACCCGGGGCAGGGGTGAGCGGTTAGAGGTAAGGGGTGAAGAGCGGCGTCGGGAAGGTTAAAATGGCAGCCACTGACCACTGACCACTGACCACTGACCACTGACCACTGACCACTGACCATGTCTTCCTCTTTCAAAGGCATCCCCATCGTCAAAAGCGGCATGAAGCGGCTGACCGAACACGGTTTCACGGCGATCAAGGACGGTATCAAGCATAATCCGCATGCCCAGGCCGCGCCGACCGGCCGCAAGCCGGAATGGCTGCGCGCGCGCCTGCCGTCCGGCCCCGGCTACGAGGCAGTCAAGCGCAACGTCCACGAGCACCGCCTGAGCACGGTGTGCGAAGACGCGATGTGCCCGAATATCGGCGAGTGCTGGAATGCCGGCACCGCGACCATCATGCTGATGGGCTCGGTCTGCACCCGTGCCTGCCGCTTCTGCGCGGTGGATACCGGTAATCCGCACGGCTGGCTTGATCCGGACGAGCCGCGCCAGGCGGCCGAATCGGTGCGGCTGATGAACCTGAAGTACATTGTGCTGACGTCGGTCGACCGCGACGATCTGGCGGACGGCGGCGCGGCGCACTATGCCGCCTGCATTCGCGAAATCAAGAAGATGAATCCCGCGACTGCCGTCGAGGCGCTGACGCCGGACTTCAAGGGCGTCCACGAGCACGTGGCGACGGTGGTCGATTCAGGACTGGAGGTCTTCGCGCAGAACGTCGAGACGGTGCGCCGGCTGACACATCCGGTACGCGATCCGCGCGCAAGCTATGAGCAGACGCTGGATGTGCTGGCGTTTGCCAAGCGGCATCGGCCGGATGTACTGACCAAAACCAGCCTGATGCTGGGGCTTGGCGAAACCGAGGACGAAATCCGCGAGACGATGGACGACCTGCGCGCGGCCGACGTCGATATCGTCACCTTCGGCCAATATCTGCGGCCGACGATCAACCACCTGGCGGTAGAGCGTTACGTGCCGCCGGCGGATTTCGAGAAGTACCGCCAGTGGGGCCTGGAGAAAGGCTTCCTGGAATGCGTGTCGGGGCCGCTGGTGCGCTCCAGCTACCGCGCCGAACGCGTGTTCGAGAAGAACAACGTCGGGCTTGACGAATCGCGCAAAGCTTCGTAGGGCCGCTAGGCGTTGCAGTAGCGCTCGACCGCGTTCACCACGTCGCTGAAGTCCATCGGCTTTTTCAGGTAGGCTTTGGCTTCGAGCCCCGGCAACTTTTCATGAATGTTGCCGGCGGCTGACATGACGACAACGGGAATACCGCCCAGTGCAGCGTCGGCCTTCTGTTCCGCCCGGAACGTGAAGCCGTCCATCACCGGCATCATCAGGTCTAGCAGGATCAGGCACGGCAGGTCTTTTTGCGAGCGCAGGTAGTCGAGCGCGTCGCGCCCGTGGTCGGCGACGGCGGCCGAATAGCCTTCCATCTCCAGCAGGCTCGTCAGGGAATCGCGCACTTCGCGGTCGTCTTCGACAATCAGAACTTTCTTGTTCATGGCGCGCCAAGCTTCCATCATCCGCGGGTGAATGTAAAGCGGATAGGGTTCGGTCCATGGACACGCGGCCGCTCATTCATTAGAATCACCCGGATTCACGCCGATTTTTTTCCCGACGCTGGATCATCTCTGACTCTTGCCGCGAACCTTTCGGGTTCGAGGGCTTTCTGCGGCCAACGCGCCGCTGCAGGAGGGATTCTTGGATCAGCCGGCCATACTTGCACTTGCCGACGGGACAATCTTCCGCGGCCGATCCGTTGGCGCCCCCGGCGTAGCGGTGGGCGAAGTCGTTTTCAATACCGCGATGACAGGTTATCAGGAAATCCTGAGCGATCCGTCATACGCCCGCCAGCTCGTTACGCTCACATTCCCGCATATCGGCAACGTCGGCACCAATGCCGAGGATATGGAGTCGGACCGCATGCAGGCCGACGGCCTGATCGTGCGCGACGTGCCGTATCGAGCCAGTAACTGGCGCATGCAGCACACACTGGGCGACTGGCTCGTCGAGCAGAACAAGGTCGGGATCGCCGACGTCGATACCCGAAAGCTGACGCGCCTGCTGCGCGAGAAGGGCGCCCAGAACGCCTGCATCATGGCGGGACGGGTCGATGACGACCAGGCGCTCGCCGCCGCGCGTGACTTCCCGGGACTCGAAGGCATGGACCTCGCAAAAGTCGTCAGCACGGCCGAACCCTATGAGTGGGACCAGCCCACCTGGGGCGCCGGGAAAGCGCCGGAGCCGCGCTTCAACGTCGTCGCCTACGATTTCGGCGTGAAGCGCAACATCCTGCGCAAGCTGGTCGATTGCGGCTGCCGGGTGACGGTGGTGCCGGCGACAACGCCGGCGGCGGACGTACTCGCAATGCAGCCGGACGGCGTATTCCTGTCGAACGGGCCGGGTGACCCTGCAGCGTGCGACTACGCAATCGAGGCGATGCGCGAGTTCATGGCTGCGCGCATGCCGCAGTTCGGCATCTGCCTCGGCCACCAGTTGCTGGGCCTCATGATGGGCGCGCGCACGCTCAAGATGAAATTCGGCCACCACGGCGCCAATCACCCCGTACAGGATCTGCGCACCGGCGAAGTCATGATCAGCAGCCAGAATCACGGCTTTGCGCTCGACGAGGCGACTTTGCCGCCAAATCTGAAAGCCACCCATCGGTCGCTCTTCGACGGGACGCTCCAGGGCATTGAATGCACGGATGCGCCCGCCTTCGCGTTCCAGGGCCACCCCGAAGCGAGCCCGGGGCCGCACGACGTCGGGCCGCTGTTCGAGCATTTTGTGGAGATGATGGAGCGGGAAAGATCGGGATTCGGGGCTCGGGATTCGGGATTCGGGGAAGAGAAGGCCGGAGTGTCGGGTTGAGCGTCCGCAATTATCGCGATCTTGAAGTCTGGGTGCGAGCAATGGAGCTTGTAAAAGGCATTTATGCTTTGACATCTCGCTTTCCTGCCAATGAGCGCTACGGCCTCACGTCACAGATTCAGCGAGCAGCCGTGTCTGTGCCGTCAAATATTGCGGAAGGTCATGCGCGAGACTCGACGCGGGACTACTTGAGGTTCATTTCAATCGCGCTGGGGTCGATGGCCGAAGTCGAAACTCAACTGCTGTTATCCCGTGACCTGAACCTTGCTGGTGAGACCGCCGTGCATGATTTGCTGGCCCTATCGGAACGCATAAGTATGATGTTGCGCAAGTTACAGATTTCACTTCGAGAGCGCCTCCCGCTTTCGTCCCGAATCCCGAATCCCGAATCCCGAACCCCGATTCAATAAGCCATGCCCAAACGCACAGACATCAAATCCGTCCTCATCATCGGTGCCGGGCCGATCGTCATCGGCCAGGCCTGCGAGTTCGATTACTCCGGCGTGCAGGCCTGCCGCGCGCTGCGCGAGGAAGGCTACCGGGTGATCCTGGTGAACTCGAACCCGGCGACGATCATGACCGATCCCGAAACGGCGGACGCGGTTTATATCGAACCGATTCACTGGCGCGCGATCGCGGCTATTATCGAGAAGGAAAAGCCTGACGCGCTGCTGCCGACGATGGGCGGCCAGACCGCGCTCAACTGCGCGCTCGACCTGGTGCGCGAGGGCGTGCTCAAGGAGCATGGCGTCGAGATGATCGGCGCCTCGCGCGAAGCCATCGACATGGCCGAGGATCGCGAGCAGTTTCGCCGGGCGATGCAGGATATCGGCCTCGGCACACCGCGCTCGTTGCTCGCGCACACGATGGACGAGGCGCGCGCCGCGCAGGCGGAAATCGGCTTTCCGACCATCATCCGGCCGTCGTTCACGCTCGGCGGCTCGGGCGGCGGCATCGCTTACAACCGCGACGAGTTCGAGGAAATCTGCGAACTCGGCCTGGATCTGTCGCCGACCAACGAGCTGTTGATCGAAGAGTCGGTGCTGGGCTGGAAAGAGTTCGAAATGGAGGTGGTGCGCGACAAGGCGGACAACTGCATCATCGTCTGCGCGATCGAAAACCTCGACCCGATGGGCGTGCATACCGGCGACTCGATCACGGTCGCGCCGGCGTTGACGCTGACCGACAAGGAATACCAGGTGATGCGTGATGCGTCGCTCGCGGTATTGCGCAAGATCGGTGTCGAAACCGGCGGCTCCAACGTGCAATTCGCGGTCAACCCGGAAGACGGTCGCCTGATCGTGATCGAAATGAATCCGCGCGTGTCGCGCTCGTCGGCGCTGGCGTCGAAGGCGACCGGGTTCCCGATCGCCAAGGTCGCCGCCAAGCTCGCGGTCGGCTACACGCTGAACGAACTCAAGAACGAAATCACCGGCGGCGCGACGCCGGCGTCGTTCGAGCCGAGCATCGACTACGTCGTCACCAAGGTGCCGCGCTTTACGTTCGAGAAATTCCCGCAGGCCGAGCCCCGGCTGACCACGCAGATGAAGTCGGTCGGCGAAGTGATGGCCATCGGCCGCACGTTCCAGGAATCGCTGCAAAAAGCATTGCGCGGACTGGAAACCGGTGTCGACGGGCTTAATGAAAAGAACGACAACTACGAGACCGACGAGGCGCTGGCGCGGCTCCGCCTGGAGCTGAGCATGCCCGGGCCGGAGCGGCTCTGGTACGTTGCCGACGCGTTCCGCGCCGGGTTGTCGTTCGACGAAATTCACAACCTGAGCCGCATCGACCCATGGTTCCTGGCGCAGATCGAGGACCTGCTGCGCGAGGAGGCGGCGATTCGCTCGGCGGGCCTTGCCGCGCTCGACCGCGACCGGCTCTACCGCTTGAAGCAGAAGGGCTTTGCCGATTCGCGCATCGCCAAACTGGCGCGCGTGGCGGAGGCGGATATTCGCGGCTTGCGCCACCGTCTCGACGTGCGCCCGGTTTACAAGCGCGTCGATTCCTGCGCGGCCGAATTTGCCTCGTCGACCGCGTACATGTACTCGACCTACGAGGACGAGTGCGAGGCGCAGCCGTCTGACGCGAAGAAGATCGTCGTGCTGGGCGGCGGCCCCAACCGCATCGGCCAGGGCATCGAGTTCGATTATTGCTGCGTGCACGCGGCGCTCGCGATGCGCGAGGATGGTTATGAGACCATCATGATCAACTGCAACCCGGAAACCGTGTCTACCGACTACGACACGTCCGACCGCCTGTATTTCGAACCGCTGACGCTCGAGGACGTGATGGAGATCATCGACCTCGAAAAGCCGGTCGGCGTGATCGTCCAGTACGGCGGGCAGACGCCGCTGAAGCTCGCGCGCGCGCTGGAAGCGGCCGGCGCGCCGATTATCGGCACCACGCCCGACGCCATCGACCTGGCCGAGGATCGCGAGCGCTTCCAGCAGCTGATTCACCGTTTGAAGCTGCGCCAGCCGGCGAACCGCATCGCGCGCAGCCGCGACGAGGCGCTGCGTCTTGCCGAGGAAATCGGCTACCCGCTGGTGGTGCGCCCGTCGTACGTGCTGGGCGGGCGCGCGATGGAAGTGATCTTCAATGCCGACGATCTCGGCATTTACCTTGACAATGTCGTCACGTCGACCGCGGCGCTGCCGATCCTGCTCGACCGCTTCCTCGAGGAAGCCATTGAGGTGGATGTCGACGCCGTCTGCGACGGTGAGGCGGTGCTGATCGGCGGCATCATGGAGCACGTCGAGCAGGCGGGCATTCACTCGGGCGACTCCGGCTGTTCGCTGCCGCCGAACTCGCTGAGCGCGAGCTGTCAGGCTGAACTCGCGCGGCAGATGGAACTGATGGCAGGCGAAATCGGCGCCATCGGCCTGATGAACGCGCAGTTCGCGATCCGCGGTGACGAGATTTTCATTCTCGAGGTCAATCCGCGTGCCTCGCGCACGGTGCCGTTCGTGTCCAAGTCGATCGGCCTGCCGCTGGCCAAAATCGCCGCTCGGGCGATGACCGGGAAGACGCTGGCGGAGCAGGGGATTACAGGCAGGCGCATCCCGCGTTACTATGCGGTCAAGGAGTCGGTCTTCCCCTTCGTGAAATTCCGCGGCGTCGACCCCATTCTCGGCCCCGAGATGAAGTCGACCGGCGAAGTCATGGGCGTGGGCCGCTCGTTCGGGGAAGCCTACGCCAAGGCGCAACTCGCCTCGGGGGTCATTCTGCCTCGCGGCGGCAAGGCGCTGTTGAGCGTACGCGATCCGGACAAGGCCGCGACCGTCGATCTGGCGCGGGTGCTGGTCGAGCGCGGCTTCGAGATCGTCGCGACGCACGGCACTGCAGCGTATCTTGCCGAACACGGTGTGCCGTGCCACGGCGTCAACAAGGTGCGTGAAGGCCGCCCGCACGTGGTCGACCTGATCAAGAACGACGAGTTGAGCCTGATCGTCAACACGACCGAGGGCAAGCAGGCGGTCGAGGAGTCACGCTCCATCCGCCGCGAGGCGGTACAGCACAAGGTGACGTACTACACGACGATCGCCGGCGCCAAGGCGACGTTGCTGGCGCTCGATTACATCGACGCCGGTGAAGTGAACAAACTGCAGGACTTGCACGAGGAAATGGCAGGAGCATAACAATGAGCCGGACGCCACTGACCGTACGCGGCGCGCAGAGCCTGCGCGACGAACTGAAGCGCCTGAAAAGCGAGGATCGGCCGCGGGTGATTGCGGCGATTGCCGAGGCGCGCGCTCACGGCGACCTCAAGGAAAACGCCGAGTATCACGCCGCGCGCGAGGAACAGGGATTTATCGAGGGCCGCATCCAGGAGATCGAGGGCAAGCTGAGCAATGCCGAGATCATCGACGTGACCAAGCTCAACACCGGCGGCAAGATCGTGTTCGGCGCGACCGTCAACCTCGAAGATGAGGACAGCGGCAGCGAAGTGACCTACCAGATCGTCGGCGAGGACGAGGCCGACATCAAGGCCGGGCGCATCTCGATCAACTCGCCGATCGCCCGCGCGCTGATCGGCAAGATGGAAGGGGATGCGGTGACGGTACGGACGCCGGGCGGGGAGAAGAATTTCGAGGTTGTTGAGGTCAGGTACGAGTAAGTCGCTAGTGCTGAGTCGCTGGTCGCTAGTACTAAGTCAAGAACGATTGCGTTTCCGTTCAATTCGCACTAGCAACTAGCAACTAGCAACTTCTCCCCATGCCCAAACGTACCAAAAGCAGCCGCCGCTGGCTGGCGGAACACCATTCGGATGCTTACGTCAAACGCGCCCGGCAGGAAAACCGGCGCTCTCGCGCCGTGTTCAAACTCGCCGAACTGGACGAAAAGTACCGCCTGCTGAAGCCCGGGATGACGGTCGTCGACCTCGGCGCCGCGCCGGGCGGCTGGAGCCAGTATGCGGCAGAGCGCGTCGGGCGCGGTGGCCGCGTCTTCGCGCTGGACCTGCTGGAGATGCCGCCGCTCGCCGGCGTCGATTTCATCCGCGGCGATTTTCGCGAACCCGAACCATTGGCGGCGCTCAAAGCCGCGCTGGGCGGCCGTCCGGTGGACCTTGTATTGTCCGACATGGCCCCCAACATTAGTGGTGTTGCCGCGGTGGACCAGCCGCGAGCGATGGTGCTCGCGGAACTCGCGGCGGAATTCGCCATCGAATGGCTGAAGCCGGGCGGGGATTTTTTGGTAAAAGTATTTCAGGGCGAAGGATTTGATGCCTTCGTCGCGGGCATGCGCCGGCAATTTGGGAAAGTCATGGTCCGCAAGCCGGACGCATCACGGCCCCGCAGCCGCGAGGTTTATCTGCTGGCCCGTCTGTATAATGGTTTTTAGCAACCGGAAGGGGTATCGTGAAGGCAGCCGCTGCGATATGTGGCCGTCGAGGATAGCGATTTGAACGATCTTTTCAAAAACCTCATTTTATGGGGCATTATCGCGGTGGTTCTGGTCACCGTGTTCAACAGCTTCGGGCCGAGCACCAGCAAGGCCACGTCGATGCCGTACTCGACCTTCGTCTCCAAGGTGAAGGATGGCGGCGTCGCGAGCGTGACGTTCTCTGGTCGCACGATCAAGGGCACCAGCGCAACCGGCCAGGCCTTCACCACCTATACCCCCTCGACCGACAGCTCGGCGCTGGTTCAGGAACTGCTGAAGAATAACGTGCAGGTGAACGCCAAGCCGCCCGAGCAGCAGTCGATCCTGATGCAGATCTTCATCTCGTGGTTCCCGTTCCTGCTGCTGATCGGCGTGTGGATATTCTTCATGCGCCAGATGCAGGGCGGCGGTGCGGGCCGCGGCGCGATGTCGTTCGGCAAGAGTCGCGCGCGCATGCTTGGCGAGGACCAGGTCAAGATTACGTTCAATGACGTCGCGGGCGTCGAGGAAGCCAAGGAAGAAGTCGCCGAACTGGTCGAGTTTCTGCGCGACCCGGCCAAGTTCCAGCGCCTGGGCGGCAAGATTCCCCGCGGCGTGCTGATGGTCGGTCCGCCCGGCACCGGCAAGACGCTCCTCGCCAAGGCGATCGCCGGCGAGGCGAAAGTGCCGTTCTTCACGATTTCTGGTTCCGACTTCGTCGAGATGTTCGTCGGCGTCGGCGCGTCGCGCGTGCGCGACATGTTCGAGCAGGCCAAGAAGCACGCGCCGTGCATCATCTTCATCGACGAGATCGACGCGGTCGGCCGCCATCGCGGTGCAGGCTTGGGCGGCGGTCACGACGAGCGCGAGCAAACGCTCAACCAGTTGCTGGTCGAAATGGATGGTTTCGAGGGCAACGAGGGCATCATCATCATGGCGGCGACCAACCGCCCGGATGTGCTCGACCCGGCGCTGCTGCGCCCCGGCCGTTTCGACCGCCAGGTCGTCGTGCCGCTGCCGGACGTGCGCGGCCGCGAGCAGATACTGAAAGTGCACCTGCGCAAGGTACCGTCGGGCGATACGATCCGGCCGAGCATCATTGCGCGCGGCACGCCGGGCTTTTCCGGCGCGGATCTCGCCAACCTGGTCAACGAGGCGGCGCTGTTCGCCGCGCGCGCCAACAAGCGCGAGGTCGAAATGAGCGACCTCGAAAAGGCCAAGGACAAGATCATGATGGGCGCCGAGCGCCGGTCGATGGTGATGAGCGAGGAGGAGAAAAAGCTCACTGCCTATCACGAAGCCGGCCACGCAATTGTCGGCCTGCTGGTGCCGGATCACGATCCGGTCTACAAGGTGACGATCATTCCGCGCGGTCGCGCGTTGGGCGTGACGATGTTCCTGCCGGAGGACGATCGCTACAGCCACAGCAAGCGGCGCCTGGAAAGCCAGCTGTCCAGCCTGTTCGGCGGCCGCATCGCCGAGTTGCTCATTTTCGGCCCGGACTACGTCACCACCGGGGCGTCCAACGACATCGAGCGCGCCACCGAGATTGCGCGCAGCATGGTCACGCGCTGGGGCCTGTCGGATCGCATGGGGCCGCTGACCTACGGCGAGGACGAGAATGAAGTGTTCCTCGGCCACTCGGTCGCGCGCCACAAGAACGTCTCCGATGACACCGCGCACGCGATCGATGAGGAAATCCGCCTCGTCATCGACGAAAACTACAAGCGTGCCGAGAAGCTGCTCAAGGACAACCTGGAGAAGCTGCACCTGATGGCCGAGGCATTGATCAAGTACGAGACCATCGATGCCGAGCAGATCAAGGACATCATGCTGGGCAAGCCACCGCGTCCGCCGGCTGACTGGATCGACACCGCGCCCCCGCCGGGCGGCACCAGCGAGCGGCCGGTCAAGCCGAAGCTGGGCAAGGACAAGCCGACCGAAGGCCCGATCGGAGATCCCGCCGGGCAGCATTAAAAAGTACCTAGTGCTGAGTGCCTAGTGGCTAGTACAAGAGAAGCAAACTCTTGGTACTAGTGTAGTGCGTCATTCTGTTTGGCGCTTAATCGGCGATTTGCGCGGACGACCTTTTCCAGGATGTCGTTGGCGCTGGCGGTCCAAATGAAAGGCTTGGGTTGTTGGTTGTGTTGATCAATGTAGCGCTCGATTGTC
>DASSNE010000004.1:0-6005 GCA_035688265.1 Gammaproteobacteria bacterium | reverse complement strand
CCGAGGTCGAGGCCAAGGGCAAGGCTGAGGAAGGCGAGGGCGAAAAGTAGGCCTGATGGCTTCCGATTCAATCCCGTTGCAACTCGTGGTCGGCCTCGGCAATCCCGGGGCCGAACACGTTTTGACGCGCCACAATGCCGGTTTCTGGTTCGTCGATGCGCTGGCCGAGCGTATGGGCGCGCGGTTCAGTGCCGAGCGCAAGTATCACGGCGACCTGTGCCGCGTGAATGTCGCCGGCCACGACCTGCGGCTGCTCAAGCCGACCACGTTCATGAACCGCAGCGGCCAGGCCGTGCAAAGCCTCGCGTCCTACCTGAAGCTGCCGCCCGAGGCGATCCTGGTCGTGCACGACGATCTCGATCTGCCGGTGGGCGCGCTGCGCCTCAAATGGTCCGGCGGCCACGGTGGTCACAACGGCCTGCGCGACATCATCAGCCACATCGGGCAGAACTTCCGGCGCCTGCGAATCGGCATCGGCCACCCCGGCAACAGCCGTGACGTGATCGACTATGTGCTGCAGCGGGCGCGCCCGGACGAAGAGCAGCAGATCATAGAGGCCGTCGGGCGCGGGCTCGACCTGCTGCCGGAACTGCTGGATCGCGGCTTCGAACATGCGATGCACCGGCTGCATACGGCGGAGAGCGAGTAACCATGGGTATCCGCTGCGGCATCGTGGGCCTGCCCAACGTCGGCAAATCGACGCTGTTCAACGCGCTGACCAAGGCTGCCATCGCGGCCGAGAACTACCCGTTTTGCACGATCGATCCGAACGTCGGCGTCGTGCAGGTGCCCGACCGGCGCATCGACAAGTTGGCGGAAATCGTGCACCCGGAAAAGCGCCTGCCGACGACGGTGGAATTCGTCGACATCGCCGGCCTGGTCGCGGGAGCGTCCAAGGGCGAAGGCCTTGGCAATCAGTTTCTCGCCCACATTCGCGAGACCGATGCGATCGCGCACGTCGTGCGCTGCTTCATCGATGACGACGTCATCCACGTCGCCGGCAAGATTGACCCGCTGAGCGACATCGAAATCATCAACACCGAACTCGTGCTGGCCGATATGGACACGGTCGGCCGCGCGCTCGACCGGCTTTCCAAAGTGGTCAAATCCGGCGACAAGGAAGCCCTGGCGAAGCATGCCGTACTGACGAAGCTGCGCGACCACCTGGATGCCGGCGAACCCGCACGCAGCGCCGGTCTGGATGCCGAGCAAAACGGGCTGCTGCGCGACCTCAACCTGCTCACACTCAAGCCGGTGCTGTACATCGCCAACGTGGCCGACAACGGCCTGACGGACAACCCGCTGCTGGAGCGCGTGAAGGAGCACGCCGCGAAAGAAAACGCCGAAGTGGTAGCCGTCTGCGCCGCCATCGAAGCCGAAATCGCGCAACTGGATGAGGCCGACAAGGCGGAATTCCTGGCCGACATGGGCCTCGACGAGCCGGGCCTCGACCGCGTCATCCGCGCCGCCTACAACCTGCTCGGCCTGACGACATTCTTCACCGCCGGCCCCAAGGAAGTCCGCGCCTGGACGGTAAAAAAAGGTGCCAGCGCCCCGCAAGCCGCCGGCGTCATCCACACCGACTTCGAAAAAGGCTTCATCCGCGCCGAAGTCGTCGCCTACGAAGACTTCGTCCGCCACGGCGGCGAAGCCGGCGCCCGCGAAGCCGGCAAATGGCGACTGGAAGGCAAGGATTACAAGGTGGCCGAGGGCGACGTGATGCACTTCCGCTTCAACGTCTAGAACCCTCTCCAAACCCCGTTCGCCTTGACTTGAAATCGCCAAGACCCGACAATTCCGCTTCTCCGTGGTGATGTAGCTCAGATGGTTAGAGCGGCGGACTCATAACCCGCAGGTCGGTGGTTCAATTCCACCCATCACCACCATTTCGGCTCGCAGCCAAAGTCGTGCGTCGGCTAGCGTCGCCTACGGTTGCACGCAGCTTTCACGGATGGTTAAAGCGGATGCGGTGCAGCCCGCCTATGACGCTGAGAACAAGTAACGCCAACCAGCCAAGACTTCCGCCGCCGCCGGTTTCATCCCGCTTCGATACCACATCCTCATCACGCACTGATTGCACTGTAATTGTTTCGGTGGCGACATTGGAGTCGCTGCCGTTGTTGCTGGCTTTGAAGGTGAAGGTGTCTTTTCCGGCGAAGGCGCTGTCCGGGGTGTAGACGAATGCGCCGGTGCTGCGGTCGGTCAGGGCGAGGGTGCCATGCTGCGGTGAGTCGACGATGCTGTAGATGACGGTCCCGTCATTGCTGGTAGCGCCCAACACGCCTTTGACTGTTTGGCCGATCATCGTGGTGATGCTGCCGTCGTAGGCGCGGAGAGTGGTGGAACCGGCGGTATAACGGATGGTTGTTGCGACGCGGGTTTGTGCCGACAACTTGGCGCCGCTGGCGTTGGAGAGTTGCAGCGCGAAGGTGTAATCGCCGCGGTCCGTCGGCGAAAGCAGGATCGGCACGCTGACGGTGCGTTCGGTCTCGCCGTCGGCAAATACCAGTGTGCCTGCGGTCTGCAGATATTCGCTATTGGCTTTCGCGGTGCCGGCGACAGCGGCGAAATCGACCGTCGCTGTACCGTCGCTGCCGCCGGTGCGGCTGACGTGATAAGTGGCTGTGCCTGACGAGGCGTTGACCGTGGTGTCGCCGTCGATTGAAAACGTGCCGCGTTGGCACGCGGCGGTGGTGAACGTTCCCGGCGCACTGTGTGCGTCGCCGGTGGCGCTGTAGGCGATCGCGCGGTAGTGGTATGTCGTGCCGCAGGTGAGGTTGTTGAGGGTGAACGACAGAGCGCCCGCGTTGCTGAGCTTTTGATAGTCCGTCTGCTGGCCGTCGGACCAGGCGTCCGTGCCATACGCGATCGCGAAGCTTGCCTGTGTGCCGTTGGGCGTTCCACTCAATTCCAATGTTTCAAATTCGGCGTTGCCGCCGCTCGTCGTCACGCTTGAAATCGTCGGAGCCGAGCCGCTACAGGGCAGCGTCGTGAACTGCGTGCTGCTGCTGGCGGTGCCGCTCGCGTTATCCGCATCCAAAGTCACTGCATAGCTCGTGCCGCAGTCGAGGCCGGTGAGAGTCAGTGTGAGTGAGTGTGATTGGGGCGTGTCGTCGCCTTGCGCGGCGACCGTGATTGGGCCGAGGCCGGCGCCGTCGCCGGTCGTCAGTCGCAGTGTCGTGTCGAGCCCTTGTGGATCGACGTCGACATTGAAACTTGCCTGCGTCTGTCCGACGCGCGTTGCGCTGAAGTCAGTCATTGCGGGCGGCTCGTATGAAATATCGAGCGGCAGTGTGAACGTGATGCCGGCACGGTAGGTCGGGTCGAATTCGAGCGCATAGTTCGCCCCAGGTACGAGGTTGGCCGGCAATGTCAGCGTGATGTCGTTGCTGTCGTGCAGGGCGGTGTTGTAAGCGAGCGCTTGTATCGGCGTGCCATTTTTGAGCAGGCGGATTGTCGCTGACGGACCGATCACGCCCTGATCGCTGCCGCCGTACAGGCTGATTGAGACGGGCTCGCCGGGGGCGGCGCGGCCCAGTTGTGTCGGGGTCGGCGTCCGGTTGCTGTAGGCGGCGACGACGCCGGCGGTCTGGCGCAGCGTCTCGGCATTGTCTTGCGTCTGCTTGTTGCCGCAGGGGGTGCTGCCGCAGGTGTAGTCGGGGCTCGAGAAGATCAGGTTCTGGTGGTCGGCGTAGGCCATGACAGTGCCGTCGTCATTGCCATACAGGTGGCCGTGCGAGTAGGAGAACGCGCCGCCGTTGTCCGGCGCGTTAATGTCATGGCCGGCGCCGAGGTTATGGCCGATTTCGTGCGTGAAGGTGGACGGGTCGCGGAAGCCGTCGAGCATGGCCGCGTAGCCGTAGTCGGCGGAAAAGCAGTACGGCGCGGCGCCGCAGCCGCCCGAGCCGCCCTCGTAGGCGATGCCGGCGGTGTCGTTGACGGCAGTGCCGCTGGTGTCGGCGATCATCATGACGAGGTCGGCGGAGTCGACCGCGCGCAAGGCGTGCACGACGCGCACCGCCTTGGTGTCGCAGCCGGCGGGCGACTGGCCCTGGCCGCTGATGCAGTCGAGCAGGTCCGAAGCGCTCATGCCGTCGCCGAAACCGACTTCGACGAAACCCGCCAGGCGCAGCGTCAGGTCGATGTCGCTGTTCGCGTAGGCGGTGTTGGCGGCGTCGATGAGGCTGTGCAGGTAGGCGGCCAGCGCGGCGCCGGGATGCGTGTGGACGACGCCGCGGCTGTAGGCGATCAGCACGTCGATGGTGGCCGGCCCGGCGGTGCTCGCGCCGGCTGATTCGGTCGTGCGCAACGGCACCGTATCGCGAACGTTCTGATGCGGTTTGATCGGCGGCTCAATCCAGTCGTGCTGGAGTTTGTTGGGTCGCCAGCCGTAGCTGACGATCAGCGCGACCGTCGTATCGCCAGGCAGCACCTGGTAGGTCTTGCCGGGCAGGTAGATCTCGCCGACGATGGTGCCGTCGGCGGCGCGCGTGAGCGTGAGGTTGTAGGGAAGGCGCTGGTTCGCAAGCGCGCCGATCCAGGTCGTGATGCTGTCCGCGTGCGTGATGACTTTGCGGGTGACGACGCGGAAGCCGGCGCCGAGCGCGAGAGTGAACGTGTCGCCGGGACGCGCGGTAAACAACGCGGGATTGAAGTGTACCGTCTCGACAGCCGCGTCGCGCGTATCCGGCGAACTGACGATTTTCTCAATGGCGGCGAGCGCTTGCGACGTGGTCGCGGGGGCGTCCTTGAATACGGGCTGCGCGGCCAGCGCGTCGAACGACGCCAGCACGCAGATCAGCCCAAAGAGGCAGATCCTCATCGCCAACTTCCCTGTTAGCAGTTTGAAGTAACAATAATACCTTTAGTGAACGCTAAGCAATGCTAGGATTATCCCGCGATGCTCGCCGCATTATTGATTTTCTTCGCCACGCTGGCGCTGGTCGTCTGGCGGCCGCGTGGCCTGAACGTCGGCTGGAGCGCGGCATTGGGCGCGGCGGTCGCGCTGCTGACGGGTGTGGTGGGCTGGCACGATGTGGCGGCCGTCTGGCGCATCGTCTGGGACGCGACCTTCACGTTCGTCGCGCTGATCGTCATCTCGCTGGTGCTCGACGAGGCGGGTTTTTTCAACTGGGCGGCGCTGCACGTCGCGCGTTGGGCACGCGGCGGCGGCACGCGGTTGTTCGTACTGGTGATGCTGCTTGACGCGCTGGTCGCGGCGCTGTTCGCGAACGACGGCGCGGCGCTGATCCTGACGCCGGTGATCGTCGCGACGCTGCGTGTGTTGGGGGTGCGTTCGGCGGCGGTATTCGCGCTGGTGTTCGCCACCGGCTTCGTCGCGGACACGACCAGTCTGCCGCTGGTGACATCGAACCTGACCAACATCATCGTCGCCAATTACTTCGGCATAACTTACGACCGCTATGCGGCGATCATGATCCCGGTCGATGTCGCGGCGCTGGGCATCAGCATGCTGGCGTTATGGCTCTGGTTCCGCCGCGACCTGCGTGGGCGGCATGCGGTGAGCGAGCTGGCGGAGCCGGCGGCCGCGATCGTCGACCCGGTCGTGTTCCGCTGGAGCTTCCCGGTGCTCGGGGTGCTTCTGGCGGCGTATTTCGTGACGGCGCGTTACGCGGTGCCGATCGCTGCGCTGACCGGCGCTGCGGCCCTGGTTCTGCTGGGGATCGCGGCGCGCGGGTGGCGCGGCGGGCCGATTCGCATCGGTCGTGTACTGCGCGATGCGCCGTGGCATATCGTCATCTTCAGCCTCGGCATGTACATCGTCGTGTACGGCCTCAAGAACGCCGGGCTGATCGGCTACCTGGAACTGGCGTATCGCTGGCTGGCGGGGCAGGGTGCGGTGGTCGCGAGCGTCGGCACCGGCTTCATTTCAGGCGTGTTGGCGGCCATCGTGAACAACCTGCCGGCAGTACTGATCGGGGCGCTGGCATTGACGCCGCCGGTGCATCCGGCAAACCCGATGGTGCACGAGACGATGGTGTATG
>DASSNE010000042.1:0-5978 GCA_035688265.1 Gammaproteobacteria bacterium | reverse complement strand
TGAGCCCGCATCTTCCCGAAGTGATCGAATTCTTCGACGAACCCGTCGCCGTGGCGGCGGCGATCGAGTCGCTGGGCGACTTGGTTCCGCCGGGGCATTTGATTTCGTGGAACGTCGAATGCCGATAAGGTGACAGCCGTTCGTCCTGAGCCCTGTCTAAGGGCTCCCTCTATTTAAGAACCCTTCGACAGGCTCAGGGCGAACGGAAGATACAAGCTCGGCGGCTTAGACTTCCATTTCGTGCATCGTCTCCGCTTCCTGGGCGGCTTCTTCGTAGCCTTCGGCCACGTGCGTTTCGGCTCGATCCGCCGGCAGACGCGTGGCGTACGCGAGCCACAGGATCAGCGCGGAGAACACCGCCAGCACGATAATCGACACGTCCGGCCCCAGCACGCCGGTATTGCCGGCGCCGCTGGACACTTTCGGGTAGGAGCCGAGCCAACTGATCAGCGCTTCACCGCCGAGCCACGGCAGCACCCAGAAGCCATGGCGGAAGTCCAGGCGCGGTGTGTGGCGGTGGTAGAACAATTCGTGAATTCCCAGCACCACGAACCCGAGCACCACGGCGAGCATCAGTTTCCAGACGATGTCCCAGCCCGCCCAATACACGATCAGGTTCGACGACAGGAATGCGAGGAACGGGAAAATCAGCCCACCGCCCAGGCGGAACGGCCGATTCTGGTTGGGCAACTGCTTGCGCAGCGCGACGAACGTGACCGGGCCCGACCCGAACGACAGCACGGTGGCGGAGGTGACGAAGCCGACGAGCTGCGCCCAGCCCGGAAACGGCAGGAAAAAGATCACGCCGACGATAAAGGACAGAATCACGCTGACCCACGGCACACCGCGCTTGCTGACCTTCGCCAAGCCCCGCGGCGCGTTGCCGTTGCGGCCCATCGCGTAGGACAGGCGCGAGGTGACGGTCGTGTAGATCAAGCCGGTATCGGCCGGCGAAATGAAGGCGTCGATGTACAACAGCAGCGCGAGCCAGGTCAGGCCCAGCGTGGTTGCGAGCGACGCCAACGGGCCGAAAGCGGCCACCTCCTGAGTCAAATGGCTGCCGAACGACGTACCGATGTTGGCCCAGCCGTTGGCCAGCGCATGGGTCGGCAGCGCACCGATAAAGGCGATCTGCAGAGCCACATAGATGAGCGCCGTAATCAGCAGCGAGCCGATGACGGCGATCGGGACATTGCGGGCCGGGTTCTTGGTTTCACCCGCCAGCGACACGCCTTGGCGAAAGCCGAGATAGGAAAACACGATGCCGGCCGTCGCAATTGACGAAAACACGCCGCGCCAGCCGAGCGGCAAAAAGCCGCTGCCGTGTCCCGGAATCTGTTCGGTGAAATGGCCCGCATCGAAGTAACTGGCCAGCAACGCGATAATCACGACCGTGATGATGCCAAGCTTCCACCACACTAGCGCGTTGTTGAGACGCGCGAACCAGCGGATGCCGAACACATTGATGATGCTGAACAACAGCATGAGCCCGACCGCGACGAAGAAGCCGGCAGTGGTCAATACCGCCGTGCCGTTCTCCAGGTGCTGCAGCCACGGCAGGTAATTGTTGGCGTACTGCAATGCGGCTTCGACCTCGATCGGCGCGGTCGAGGCCGCGCCCAGCCAGGTGATCCAGCCGGTCGTGTAGCTCGCGAACGAGCCGAACGCGAAATGCGGAAAGCGCACCAACCCGCCGGAGATCGGGAACATTGTCCCCAATTCGGCGTAAATCAGGCCGATGAACAGGATCATGATCGCGCCGATCACCCATGAGATGATCGACGCCGGCCCCGCCTGCTCGGCGGCCTCCAGCGCGCCGAACAACCAGCCCGAGCCGATGATCGACCCGACTGCCGTGAACAGCAGGCCGATGACGCCGACATCGCGCTTCAGGTGGTGGCCGCCACTGTTGTTGTTGCTGTGTTGCGGCGGCACGGGGTTGGATGCTGCCATGGTCTCCTCCTTGCGTTTGGATCAGGCCGCGTCGTTCGCCGGCTCGTGCAGTTCGCTGTGCTTGTACGAATACAGGAAGTAAATGCACAGCCCGATGACCAGCCAGACGCCGAATGCAATCCAGGTGCGGCCCGGCAGATGCACCGCTATATAGATGTTGATCAGCGCCCCCAGCGCGGGCAGTGCCGGCGTCAACGGCGTCTTGAACGGCCGCAGCATGTCCGGCTTCGTGTAGCGCAGTACGATAACGCCCACGCAGACGACCGTAAACGCGGCCAGTGTGCCTATATTCACCAGCGTGGCCAGAATGTCGATCGGCGTGAAACCGGCAACCGCCGCCAGCACGAAGCCGAGAATGTAGATGATGCGCACCGGCGTACCGGTCTTCTCGCTGACCTGCGCCGCCGCATTTGGCAGCAACCCGTCGCGCGACATCGCGAGCAGAATGCGCGTCAGGCCGAAGAACAGCACCAGCATGACGGTCGACAGGCCCGCAATGGCGCCGATCGCGACAGCCGCGGCGCCCCAGTTGTAGCCGACGTCCAGGATCGCCTTGGCGACCGGCGAAGCAACGTTCAGCGTCTTGAACGGCACGATGCCGGTGAGCAGCAACGAGACGATCATGTACAGAATTGTGCAGACGATCAGCGAGGTCAGAATGCCGATCGGCACGTTGCGCTGCGGGTTACGGGTCTCCTCCGCCGCCGTGGCAACGGAGTCGAAGCCAATGTAGGCGAAGAAGATGACGGCCGCGCCACCCATGATGCCGCCCCAGCCGTAGGCGGTCTGACCCAGCGGATTGGGGCCGACCGGCGGGATGAACGGATGCCAGAATTCCGGGTTGACCTTGGTTATGGCGAGACCGATGAACAGCAGCAGCGCCAGCAGCTTGACGCAGACCATAACCGCATTGAAGCGCGCGCTTTCCTTCACACCAACGGCGAGCAGAACTGCCAGCAGCAGGATGATGATAATCGCCGGTGCATTGACGCCGCCGCATTGCTGCGCCGTCTGCGCGACGGTGTCCAGCGGGTGCGTCAACATTGCGTTCGTTGCCGGTTGAATCGGCGCGCATACGCCCGGCGCATGCGTCCAGCCGTAAGGAATGGTAAAGCCGATACTCTTGATCGCGTCGGTCACATACCCCGACCAGCCGACCGCGACCGTGGCGACGCCGAGGCCGTATTCGAGCAGTAGATCCCAACCGATGATCCAGCCGACGATTTCGCCCAGCGACGCATAGCCGTAGCCGTAGGCGCTGCCGCAGCCGCCGATGCTGGACGCAAGTTCCGCGTAGGACAGCGCCGAAAACGCGCACGCGATGCCGGTTATGCCGAAGGAGATGACGATGGCCGGGCCCGCATGCAGCGCGGCGGCCTGGCCGGTGAGTACGAAGATACCCGCGCCGATGATGCAGCCGATGCCCATCAGTGTCAGATCGACCGGTCCCAGCACTCTGCGCAGGCCGGTAACCGCGTTGGCGTCGATCGGTTTCGTGCGAAAGAGATTCATAAATCCTCGCCCTGGGTTAATTGATAGATTGACTCGGGGCGTCCCTTCCGCGATTCCTGGTTGGATTAAAGTCGGCCAATAGTAGACGACACAGCGGGTTCCGACAACCGAGCGGCGGCGACGTTCCCTCGAGTGTGTTTATAATGGAATCATGAACAGGAACTCCGTCGCTGCCGTCCGTGCCGCGCTGGAACGCGATACGGACATCAACCTGCACGCGCATCCGATCGAGATTCGCGGCGAGAATGGAACGTTGCGTCTCGAAGGCGAGGTCGGCAACATCATTGCCAAACGCAAGGCCTTGCGGCTCGCGCGCGCCGCCGCGCACAGCGATGAAATCATCGATGACCTCTACGTCGGCGCCGCCGGCGAGCATGGCGACGGCGAAGTCACTGCCCGCGTGCTTGACGCGCTGCAGCGGGAAGGCGCCTTCGAAGAACTGCAAATCGGTACCGGCGATGACGCCGACGTGCGCGTTTCGGTGGCGAACGGCCGCGTCACGCTGACCGGCACGATGCCAAGCCTGTCGCACCGCCGTCTCGCCGAGGTGCTGTGCTGGTGGACCCCCGGTTGCCGTGACGTGCACAACCGCCTGCACGTCGAGCCGGCCGAGCACGACCACGACGGCGAAATCACCGACGCGATCCGGCTGGTGCTCGACAAGGAGCGGAACCTGGACGGCATTGAGATTCACGTCCAAACGACGCAGGCCGAAGTGACGCTGACCGGCCGCGTCGCGAGCGAGGCCCTCGGCCGGATCGCAGTGTACGATTGCTGGTACGTGCCGGGGGTGCGCGCGGTGCATAACAGACTCCAAATCCGACCGGATTAAAATCACAAAAAACGTTGCATTATCAGAATCTTTTGGCGTAAGCTGCCGATTGGCCGGAGCCGCACGCTAAGACTTTTCCCTGTGAGACAAGTCGATCGAGAGGAATCCAGCCGTGGTACTGGACCTCACGGTCCGATTTGTTTCAATGTTTGAGAGTGATACAAGATGACGTCTATTTATGTGGGCAACCTGCCCTTCTCCGCCACCGAGGATGAGGTGCGCCAGCAGTTCGAGCAGTTCGGCGAAGTCCAGCGGGTCAAAATGATCGCGGATCGCGAGACCGGCAGGCCGCGCGGCTTCGGCTTCGTGGAAATGGAAGCGGATGCGGCCAACTCCGCCATCCAGGCCCTGAACGGCAAAGACATGGGCGGTCGCCCGATGCGTGTCAACGAAGCACAGGAGCGCGCTCCGCGCCCGCCGCGCAATCGCTGGTAACGCAATAATCCAGGCTTGATGTTAAAAGCCTCTGGGCCGGCAACGGTTCCAGAGGCTTTTTTTTGGCCGAAGTTGCAAATCCCGAATTTGCTGTTATAGTTAACCATTACACAGGGGTATTGAATGGCTGCTTCACGTTCGCTGACTTCCTGCCTGCTCGACACATTCGTCGCGCCCGCCGGTGCGCTCGATGCTGCGCGTGAGCGCAGCCGCTGGCTGTGGGCGCCGCTACTGCTGGTGATCGCCGCCGCGATCGCCATGTGGATCTGGTATTACCGGACGGTCGACTTCGCCTGGCTCACCGACCACCTGCTGAGTGCCGGCAACCTGACGCCGGATCAGGCGAGCCAGGCGCGCGCGTTCATGACGCCCGGGCGCTCGCTCGGCATCGCCTGCGTCAGCGTGGTCGTCGTGACCTTCGTCGTCTACGCCGTGCAGGCGCTGTACCTGATGATGGCGGCGCGCCTGATCGGCGAACGCGAGATCGGCTTCGGGCAATGGTTTTCGCTGACGGCGTGGACGCGCCTGCCGAACCTGCTCGCCATCGTCGCGATGGCGCTGGCGTACGGTTTCGCCAGCGGCAACCAGATCGCGCCGGCCGCGTTGAGCGTGCTGTCGCTCAACGGCCTGTTGTTTCATTTCCAGAACGGCCACGCGGCGTTCTCGCTGGCGAATTCGATCACGCTGACGCTGATCTGGTCGCTGGGCCTGCTGACCTACGGCGTGATGCGCTGGTTGAACCGCCCGGCGGTGCAGGCGCTCGCGATCGTGGTCGGCCCCTACATCATTATTTACGGTATCTGGCTCGCAATCGCAGTCTCATGAAAAAAGCGCTCATTGGCGGCGGCATTGTCGTCGCGCTGGTTGTCATCGTTTTCGCGACGCGCGTCGCCGGCCATGACGAAGGCAAGGCCGTGCAGGTCTCGGAGGTCAAAACGCAAACCATCGACAGCTCGGTGCTGGCGTCCGGTTCGCTCGTCTATCGCGAGGAAGTCGACCTGCGGCCGGAAGTCATCGGCAAGGTCAGCGCCGTGCCGGTCGAGGAAGGCGACCACGTCAAGAAGGGCCAGGTTGTCGTGCGCATCGACCCGGAGACGTTCAAGGCCGAGGTGGCGACCGAGGAAGCCAACGTCAAGATGGCGAAAATCGCGATCAAGCAGCAGCGGTTGACGATCAAGAACCTGCAAAACGACTGGCAGCGCAAGAAAAAGCTGTTCGACCAGGGGCTGATCGACACCGCCAGCTA
>DASSNE010000017.1:0-7489 GCA_035688265.1 Gammaproteobacteria bacterium | reverse complement strand
CGTGTCAGTCGCTGTTCTTCTTGCGGGGTCAGTTTAATTGCTGCGGCAACTCGCATTTCGCTTGTCCTGTTTCGCTCCACTCTCTGACTAAGACAGAACATACGACTTTATGTTCCTTTAATTCTGTCGCAGTACACTAGGCGGTTGACGCCGAAGTCGGTCAGGCCGCCGGCGTCGCCCAGGCGCTGCCGGATACGGTTGGCGCAGGGTTCATGGAACGGCGCCGGGTAGGATGAACCGGTGTGGCGCGGGATTGAATGCAGGTCGAGTTTTGGCATGTCGGATTACCGCCTCACCAGTGGCAGATCGATGTACGTCTCGTGCCCCGGCTCGTGGTACACCCGCTGCGTTGCCTTGATGTAATCGTCCGGCTTGGCCAGGAAGATATTCGGCACGAACTTCTGCGGGTTGCGGTCGTAGAGCGGGAACCAGCTCGACTGGATCTGTACCATGATGCGGTGGCCCGGCAGGAACACGTGGTTCGCCGCCGGCAGCCTGAACTTGTACACCAGCGGCTTGTTGGGCGTCAGCGCGTGCGGATGGCTCAGGCTCTCGCGGTAGCGGCCGCGGAAGATGTCCATCGCCACCGCCAGTTGATAGCCGCCCATTTCGGGCTGCGCCGCGACCTGGTCGGGATAGACGTCGATCAGCTTGACGACCCAGTCGCTGTCGGTGCCGCTGGTCGAGGCGACCAGGTGCACGAGCGGCCGGCCGCTGATCTTGATCGGGTGCGTCAGCACTGGCGTTTCGTACGTCAGCACGTCGGTGCGCCCGGACGCGAAGCGCTGGTCGTCCACCAGCCATTCGTGCCAGGTGCTGCGCGGCGAGACCTCGCCGATCGGCAGGATCGGGCGCTGGCGGTACGGCACCGGTTTCGCCGGGTTGGAGATGTATTGGTCGTAGCCGTTGCCGTGACCTTGCGGCGCCTTGAAGCCGAGATCGTTATGCGCTTCGAGGTACAGTCGCGTCGGCTTGATGCCGCAACCATTGTCAGCGCAGGCCGGCCAGTCCTTGAGATCTTCCCAGTGGTCGGCGCCGGTGACATAGGCGAAGACCGGCGCGATGCGCATCGGCGGGGCGCCATCCTTCAGGTAATGCGCGAGGAACGCGCGCAGGTAGTGCTCGCGGAAATACTTGGCGGTGTCGCTGCCGAACCTGATCGGGCCGAGGTGCGTGCCGTCGTGAATTTCCTGGCCGTGGTACCACGGGCCGAGCGCGAGGTACACCATGTCGTTGTCGTTATCTTTCGGCTCGATTGCGCGATAAACCGCGAGCGCGCCGTAGATGTCTTCCTGGTCCCACAGCCCCGCGACCAGCATCGTCGGCACCTTGAGCGGCTGTTTCGCGAGGATCTTGTCCATCGCCTGGCTCTGCCAGAACTCGTCGTAGGCCGGGTGCGCGACGATCTTGCGCCAGAAGCCGAGCTGCTTCATGCCGTGGTTGCGGGCGACCGCGCCGGCGGAGCCCGCATTCAGGTACAGGTCGTAGTCGTCGTAGTAGTCGCTCCACCATTTGTACTTGTTGGTGCGGCTGGCTTCCTGCTCATAGATGTACGGGATGTTCTGCTCGCGGAACGCACCGTTATGGAACCAGTCGTCGCCCATCCAGCCGTCGACCATCGGGTTCATCGGCACCGAGCATTTGAGTGCCGGCGCCGGGTGGACCAGCGCCATCAGCGGCTCAAAGCCGTCGTAGGAAATGCCGATGATGCAGACTTTGCCGTTCGACTGCGACACATGCTTCACCAGCCATTGAATGGTATCGTAAGCATCGGTTGAATCGTCCACCGGCGTCGGATTCAGCGGGCCGGAAGCGAGCGGACGGTTCATCACGTAAGCGCCTTCGGAACCGTACTTGCCGCGGATGTCCTGCACCACGCGGATGTAGCAGTCTTCCTTAATGATGTCGGTGACGTTGTCGTAGCCTTCCAGGATCGGACCCAGGTGACCGCTCGCCGCGTGGCTGGTGAGCCCCTCGGCGTTGTAGGGAGTGCGCGTCAGCAGAATGCCGGCGTGCTTGGCGCAGTTGGGGACGATGATAACCGTATGCAGTTTCACCCCGTCGCGCATCGGGATATCGACGCTGTATTTGTGGTAATCGAAGCTGGATGTCTTCGGTGTGAAATGCGCCGGCATTTCGTTGTAATCGGGGTGTGTGATCTGCGGCGGGCCGGCAAAGGCGACAACCGCAAATGACAAGGCCCCCAGCGCAAGTGCGATACGGGTAAGCATGGCACCCTCCTGCTAATTATCTTAAGACGGCCAATCCTAGCACTAATGCCCCGCAACCTCACCCAAGGCTCCATCGTCAAAGCGCTGTTCTCGCTGGCGGCGCCGATCGTGGCCGCGAACATCCTGCAAACGGCGTACCAGTTGACCGACACGTTCTGGGTCGGGCGCCTCGGCGAGGCTGCGGTCGCCGCGGTATCGATGAGCTTCCCGATCATCTTCCTGATGATCGCGCTGGTGTCCGGCTTCGCGATCGCCGGCACGATCATGGTCGCGCAGTTCAAGGGGCGCGGCGACCAGCAACGACTGGACCACGTCGCCGCGCAAACGCTGGTCGCCAACATCATGGTCTCGATCGTGATCGCCGTCGCCGGCTATTTCGCAAGCCCCATGCTGATGCGCCTGATGGGTGCCCCGCCAGCGGTGTTACCGGAGGCGGTCGCTTACCTCCAGGTCACGTTCGTCGGCATGGTGTTTCTGTTTTCGTATTTTACGTTCCAGTCCCTGCTGCGCGGCGTGGGCGAAGTGAAGACGCCGTTCGTGATCGTGCTGGGCACGGTGCTGCTGAACCTCGGCCTCGACCCGCTGTTTATTCTCGGGTACGGGCCGATTCCGGCGCTCGGCGTGGCGGGCGCGGCACTGGCGACGATCTTCACGCAGGGCATCGCCGCCGTTATTGGGCTGTGGCTGCTGTTCAGCGGCCGTTACGGCGTGCACCTGCGCATTGCGAATCTGCCGCCGGACTGGGCGCTGCTGAAGCGCCTGGTCAAGCTCGGCGGGCCGTCGTCGATCGAGCAGTCTACGCGTGCGTTCGGCATGGCGGTGATGATGACGCTGGTCGCGGGTTTCGGCGCGACACCGGTGGCCGCCTACGGTGTCTTTCAGCGGGTGGTGAGTTTCATCATCATTCCCGCGATGGGCTTTTCGATGGCTTCGACCACGCTGGTCGGGCAGAACATCGGCGCGGGGCTGATGCCGCGGGCGGTGCGGTCGGCCACTTTGAGCGCGGTCGTGTCGTTCGTCGTGCTGACTCTCGCGGGCGCCGTCGCGTTCGTGTTCGCGCACCCGCTGATTGCCGCGTTCATTCCCGGCGTGCAACCGGTGATTGCGGAAGGCGGCCTGATCCTCGAAATTGCCGCGTTTTCGTTCGGCCTGATCGGCGTGCAGATGGTGCTGCTGGGCGCGATGCGCGGCGCGGGCGCGACCGTCGCTGCGATGACGCTGACGCTGGTCTCGTTCTGGATCCTGCGCCTGCCGATGGCGTGGGGCTTGTCGCTGACGTCGCTCAACGAGCTCGGCATCTGGGTTACGCTGCCGGCCAGCAACGTGCTGTCGGTGTTGCTGACGTGCCTCTGGTTCGCACGCGGCTCGTGGCAGCGGCACAATGTGATGGGAAAGGCGAGTCCCCGTCCGTCCTGAGCCATGTTCGAGAAATTCAAAAACTGGCGCGAACGCCGTACGGTCGCAAAACATCCGATCGCCGAATCGCACTGGCGGCACGCGCTCGATCGCTGTGCACCGGCGCGGCGGCTCGGCGCGTCGGACCAGGCGCGGCTGCGGGTGCTGGCGACGCTGTTTCTCGACCGCAAGTCGATCGAGCCGGTCAAGGGTCTCGTACTGGATGAAGCCGACCGGGTGCTGATCGCGACGCACGCGTGCGTGCCGATTCTGAAGCTCGGCTTCGACTGGTACGACGGCTGGGTGAGCGTCGTGATCTACCCCGAGCTGTTCGTGCCGCGCCGCGAGCAGATGGATGTCGCGGGCGTCGTGCATCGCACCGAGCATGTGCTGGCCGGCGAAGCATGGGGCCGCGGGCCGGTGATCCTGTCGTGGGCCGACGTACAGCAGATCGAGCAGCCGCCCGGCCACAACGTCGTCATTCACGAGATGGCGCACAAGCTCGACATGCTGAATGGCGATACCAACGGCTTTCCGCCGCTGCACCGGCGCAGGGATCGCAAGGATTGGGTCGCCGCCTTTACGCGCGCGTGGGATCGACTGCACGACGATTATCAAAACGACCTGCCGCTGCCGATCGATCCGTACGCGCTGACGAGCCCGGCGGAGTTTTTCGCGATGACGAGCGAAGTGTTCTTCGAACAGCCGGCCGAACTGCGCGCGCACCTGCCCGACGTGTATCGGCAACTCGCACGCTTCTACCGCCAGCAGTTATAATGGTGATTCCCCCCAACCACGGTAGATATCGCAGCATGATCAGTTCGCGCAGCATTCGGAGCCTTCGTCGAATTCTGCCGGGCCTGTTGATCGTCGCAGCGACTGCCTTCGCGCTTCCCGCTTTCGCCGGGCCGGCGAAAGCGCCGCCGGATCACCAGGCGATGAAACCGCGCCTTGCAGCCTGCGCCACCTGCCACGGCAAGCAGGGGCAGGGCGGCGCCGGCACCACCGCCGGCGTCTATCCGCGCTTGGCCGGCCAGCCTGATGGCTACCTTTACAAGCAACTCCTGCGCTTCAAGTCGGCACGGCGCACCGGCATCCCGCCGGTCAAGATCATGCACCACCTGTTGATCAATCTGCCGGCGCCGTACCTGCAGTTGATCGCGGCCTGGTATGCGGCCGAGTCGCCGCCGTTTCCGCCACCTGCGCCGCGCGACCAGACGCGCTGGGAAGAAGGACGGAAGCTCGTGCAGCAGGGCGTGCCGAGCGAAGGCATTGAAGCGTGCACCAGTTGTCATGGCGCCGATCTGCAGGGCCAGCCGCCCGCCGTGCCGGCGCTCGCCGGTCAGTACGCGCGTTACCTGACGATCCAGTTCGAGCACTGGGCGCAGGGCGCGCGCCACGATTCGCTGCACGAGCACATCGTCGAGACGCTGACAATGCCGCAAATCCAGGCGATGTCGCATTACCTCGCGTCGCTGCGCCCGGCAGCCAATTCGACGGAGAAGGCGGAATGAAACTGCTCGCCGCCTTATTGCTCGCCCTGGCTTTTACCGGCGTCGCCTGGGGCGCCGACACGAACGGGTCTATGTCGCGCGGCGAGTATCTCACCCGCATCGGCGATTGCCGCGCATGCCACACGGAACCCGGCCGCGCCGCTTTCTCCGGCGGGCGTCCGATCGAGACGCCGTTCGGCGTGATCTACTCGCCCAACATCACGCCGGACCCGCAAACCGGTATCGGCAAGTGGACGTTCGCAGACTTCTACCGGGCAATGCACAACGGTATCGACGACGACGGCAATTATCTTTACCCCGCGTTTCCGTTCCCGTCCTACACGAACCTGACGCGCGACGACGTCAAGGCGATCTGGGACTACCTGCGCAGCGTCGAGCCGGTGCACCGCAAGAACCAGCCGAACACGTTGCGCTGGCCGTACAGCATGCGCAGCGCGATGCGCATCTGGCGTGCCCTGTATTTCGATCCGCACACATTCAAGCCCGACCCGAACGCGTCGCCGATGCTGAATCGCGGCGCCTACCTCGTGCGCGGCCTGGCGCATTGCGGCGCCTGCCATTCGCCGCGCAACGGCTGGGGCGCGGTGCGAGAGGAATATGCGCTGGCGGGCGGCACGGTGCCGATCGACGGCTGGTATGCGCCCAACATCACGCCGAATCCCTCCACCGGCATCGGCGGCTGGTCGGCGCAGGCGTTGAGTGATTTCCTGAGCACCGGCCGCAGCGAGCGTGGCGCGGCGCTCGGACCCATGCGCGACGTGGTGCAGTCGAGCCTGCAGTACCTGACAGACGGCGACCTGGCGGCGGTCGTGGCCTACGTGCAGAGCCTGCCGGCGCAGGGACCGACGCTGAAGGTGGCGCATACCGCGCCGGCCGCGACCCCGAAACATCCGATTCCGGGGGCCGCGCTGTACCACAAGCATTGTTCCGGGTGCCACGGCGACAATGGCCGCGCCAAGCATGACTATTATCCCGACCTGCGCAACAACTCGATCGTACTGTCGCCCAACCCGACGAACCTGGTGCTGATGATATTGCAGGGTGGCTTCGAAGCCGCGACCGAGGCGCACCCGTATCCGTATTCGATGCCGCCCTTCGGCTTCAAGCTGAGCGACCAGGAGGTCGCGAAGATTGCCAACTTCGTGCGCCGCAACTGGGACCGGCGCCTCGTGCCGCAGATCACACCGCAGCAGGTCGAGCCGCTGCGCTAGCCGGAACCGGGCCCTGATGAAACGACGCATTACCGGTTTTCATCTCGACGACGAGCGCCACTGGGTGGCGGAACTCGAGTGCGGCCACAACCAGCACGTGCGTCACCGGCCGCCGTGGATCAACCGGCCGTGGACGCAGACGGAAGCGGGGCGCAAAAAGATGCTCGGCAGCACGCTGAACTGCAAGAAGTGCGACGCCGGCGCGCCATCAGATTAAGGACTAAGTCCTAAGTCCTTTCACTCGACGATCGGCGGCGTCTCGAAGCTGTGGTACGGCGCCGGCGACGGCAGCGTCCATTCCAGTCCTTTCGCACCTTCCCAGACTTCATCGGTGGCCTTCTTGCCGCCGCGCACGCAGGCGATGATCACCGCGAGGAAGATCAACTGGCTCGCGCCGAATACGTAGGCGCCGACGCTGACGAGCTGGTTCATGGTGGTGAACTGCACCGCGTAGTCGGCCGTGCGCCGCGGCATGCCGGCAAGCCCGAGGAAATGCATCGGGAAATACAGCACGTTGACCGAGATGACGCTGATCCAGAAATGCGTCTTGCCCCAGAACTCGTTGTACATGTGGCCGGTCCACTTGGGCAGCCAGTAGTAGATCGCGCCCATGATGGCAAACGCCGACCCCGTCACCAGCACATAGTGGAAGTGCGCCACGACGAAGTAGCTGTCCTGGTACTGGAAGTCGGCGGGAACGATCGCCAGCATCAGGCCCGACAGGCCGCCGATCGTGAACAGCACGACAAATGCAATTGCGAACAGCATCGGTGTTTCGAACGTCAGCGCACCGCGCCACATGGTTGCGACCCAGTTGAAGACTTTGACGCCCGTTGGTATCGCGATCAGCATCGTCGAGAACATGAAGAAGATTTCAGCCGACAGCGGCATGCCCACCGTGAACATGTGGTGTGCCCAGACGATGAACGACAGGAATGCGATGGATGCGAGCGCGTACACCATTGAGGTGTAACCGAACAGCGGTTTTCGTGCGAAAGTCGGGATGATCTCCGAGATGATGCCGAACGCCGGCAGAATCATGATGTAGACCTCGGGGTGCCCGAAGAACCAGAACACGTGCTGGTAGAGCACCGGGTCGCCGCCGCCACCGGCGAAGAAGAAACTGGTGCCGAAGTAC
>DASSNE010000003.1:0-102122 GCA_035688265.1 Gammaproteobacteria bacterium | reverse complement strand
CGTCCTCACCATCGCTTACTTCGACCGATTGGGGGCACCTCGCCTATGCTGACCTCAACTTCTCGAACCGCCCGGTGCGGGCCCGCATGCCGGGTGGTGTGAGAGGGGCCCGGGCGGCGACGCCCGGCCCCTATCTCGATTAGCCAATCGTTTAGTGCACGCAGTGCGTTAACAATTTGAGAGGCCGTACATCCGTCTCCTCCTACGGGTGGATTTCTATCTTCGGGATAACGTAGCGGAAAGTATACGAGCGTTGGCAGGAGTCGCTTTGCACACACGGCTCAAAGGTGGAGCGGAGCAGAGCCTGACGCGTAGCGAGAATCATCCGTGGAATGGAATCACGGTCCACCACAACGGGATCCTGCACACTTCCGTCCGGTGCGACCCTAAAGTCGTAGGTGACGTGGTAGACGTGCGTGTTGGCGTAGCGGGCGGGAATGGCCGATCTGGATGCAATTTCCAACGAGCCGGGGCTACTGGAGCCGTTGGCGATGAGGGGTGAAGATGCTGAGGGGGTGGTAGTGCAGCCCGCGGTCAACGCCGTAGTCCCAAGCAGTGCAAATAACAATGTGCAAGTTCCACGCTTCATATCGCACCTCCGATATTTATGTGGAGAACACTGTCACAGTATAGTCCACAATCCGGCAGGTGGCGGAGCGGCTTACTCTGTCAGCAAACGGTAGGCCTCCCGGTACTTTTCAGCCGTTTTCTCGATAATCTCAGCGGGCAGTTTCGGCCCCGGCGCCGTCTTGTTCCAGTCCAGCGTTTCCAGGTAGTCGCGCACGAACTGCTTGTCGAAGCTGGGCGGGCTGATACCGGGCCGGTAGCTTGCCGCAGGCCAGAATCGGGAGGAATCCGGGGTCAGCGCCTCGTCGATCAAGACGAGTTTGCCATCGTCGTCGAGGCCGAATTCGAACTTGGTGTCAGCGATGATGACGCCACGCTCGGCCGCATGCATGGCCCCGAATTCGTACAGCGCCAGTGTCGCATCGCGAACCTGCGCGGCGATCACCGGCCCCACCAGCCGCTCCACCTCCCGGAAGTCGATGTTCTCGTCGTGCTGGCCGGCCGCGGCCTTCGACGACGGTGTGAACAACGGTTCGGGCAGGCGGTCCGCCTGCTGCAGGCCGGCGGGCAATGGCAGCCCGCAGACGGTGCCGTTCCTCTGGTAGTCCTTCCAGCCCGAGCCGATCAGGTAACCGCGCGCGATCGCCTCGATCGGCAGCGGCTTGAGTTTGCGCACCACGGTCGCGCGACCTGCAACCAACCGCCGGTCGTCGGCGTCCGACACGGCTTCTTCCAGCGGTATGTCGGCTACGTGATTCGGCACGATGTGGCGGGTGCGTTCGAACCAGAAACGTGCGAGGCCGGTGAGCACCTTCCCCTTCCCGGGAATCGGGTCCGGCAGGACCACGTCAAACGCCGACAGCCGGTCAGTGGCGACGATCAGCAGACGGTCGTCACCGACGGCGAAGATATCGCGCACCTTGCCGCGGTGAACCAGCGGCAGGGACTTGAGTTCGGCTTGAATCAACGTGTCGGACATCGTCATTCCTTCCTGAATCGAACTGCGAATTATCCGCTGCCGCCGTCTGCAAAGTCCAACAATAGTAGAATAGGCACCTTTTCGTATCAGGGGCAGCATCGTGAGTTGGTGGAGTGCGCTCATCGGCGGCACGCTCGGCTTCGTCATCGGCGGGCCGATCGGTGCGATTATCGGCGCGGCGCTCGGCCATATGGTCGGCGGCGGGACCGATTGGACGCGCCTGGCCGGCACCTATAATCCGGGCGAGCGCATCCAGACGGTATTCTTCACCACGACGTTTTCCGTCATGGGGCATCTCGCCAAGGCCGACGGGCGCGTGTCGGAATCCGAGATCGAAGCCGCGCGCGCGGTGATGGGGCAGATGAATCTGAACGCGGCGCAACGCGATGCCGCGATCCGGCTGTTCCAGCAGGGCAAGCGACCGGGTTTTGACCTGGAAGGCGTGCTCGCGCAGTTTCGCCATGAGTGCCAGCGGCGGCTCGACCTGTTCCGCGTGTTCGTCGAGATACAGTTGCACGCGGCGCTCGCGGACGGCGATATCGATGGCGCCGAGCGCCGGGTGCTGGAAACGATCTGCGCCCAGCTCGGCATATCGCGCGCGGAGTTCGCCCGGCTCGAACAATTGACGCGCGCGCAGCATGGCGGAGGATGGCAAGAGCAGGCGTCCGGGCGGGCGCAGCGGCCGAACCGCGTCAGCCTTTCGCAGTCATACAAGGTGCTGGGCGTGAGCGCCGAGGCGAGCGACACCGAAGTGAAGAAGGCTTATCGGCGCCTGTTGCATCAGCATCATCCGGACAAGCTGGTGGCGAAAGGATTGCCGGAAGAAATGATGAAGATCGCCGAGCAGAAAACGCAGCAGGTGATTGCCGCGTACGAGCGCATCAAGGAAGCGCGTGGGATGAAATAAAAGGTGAAGCGATGAAAAATTATTTGATTGCCCCGTCAATTCTGTCCGCCGACTTCGCCCGGCTGGGCGAGGAGGCGGCGGCCGTGCTCGAGGCCGGCGGCGACATGATTCATTTCGACGTGATGGACAACCATTATGTGCCGAACCTGACGGTCGGGCCGATGGTCTGCAAGGCGCTGCGCGACTTTGGCATCGAAGCGCCGATCGACGTGCACCTGATGGTCAAGCCGGTCGACCGGATCATCGGCGACTTTGCGGCGGCGGGTGCAACGTACATGACCATTCATCCGGAAGCGACCGAGCACGTCGACCGGTCGCTGCAGCTCATTCGCGACGCGGGCTGCAAGGCCAGCCTGTCGTTCAATCCGGCGACGCCGCTCGACCATTTGGACTGGGTGATCGACAAGGTCGACATGGTGCTGATCATGTCCGTCAATCCGGGCTTCGCCGGCCAGTCTTTCATACCGGCGAGTCTTGAAAAAGTGCGCGCCGTACGCGAGCGCATTGAGCATAGCGGCCGCGACATCCGTCTGGAAGTCGATGGCGGTATCAAGGCCGACAACATCCGCGCGATCGCCGACGCGGGCGCCGATACGTTCGTCGCCGGCTCCGCCATTTTCAAAGGCGGCGACTACCGCAAGACCATTGGCGCCCTGCGGGACCAGTTGCCGGGAAAAAAATCGTAGGAGCGGCCGCCGGCCGCGATTCGATACAATCGCGAGCGGCGCTCGCTCCTACAGGATGAGCCGACCTGGATGGATCAACCTAAACAAGCGCATTACACCCACGTTCCGGTCGTGCGCGAGGTCGTGGCCGATCTCGATACGCCGCTGAGCGTTTTCCTCAAGCTCGCCAACGGCCCGTATACCTATCTGCTCGAGTCCGTCCAGGGCGGCGAAGTCTGGGGCCGCTATTCCGTCATCGGGCTGCGCGCGCGCACGCGCCTGATCGTCGGCGGCGATGCGATCCGCATCGAGCGCGACGAAGCCGAATCCCAAACGGTCACCGGCGTGGCGGACCCGCTGGACTGGCTGGAACGCTACCGCAACCGCTACCGTGTCGAGCCGCATCCCGATCTGCCCCGTTTCACCGGCGGCTTGGTCGGCTATTTCGGCTATGACATCGTGCGGTCGATCGAGCCACGCCTCGCGGCCGGGCGCAAGGCGCCGGATATCGACACGCCGGATTGCCTGCTGATGGTGTCGGACGAGCTGGCGGTGTTCGACAACCTGGCCGGCAAGCTGTACCTGATCGTCCATGCACCCGTCGATGTCGCAGGCAGTACCGCGCTTGCCGAAAGGCGGCTGGACGAACTGGCGGCGCAGTTGCGGCAGCCGCTGACCTATAGCGGGCCGGCGACCGGCGCCGCGGTCGATGAAGGCCGTTTCCAGTCGGCGTTCCCGCAGCCGGCATTCGAGGCCGCGGTCGAGCGCGCGCGGGAGTACATTCTCGCCGGCGACGTGATGCAGGTCGTGTTGTCGCAGCGGATGTCGGCGCCGTTCGACGGCGAGCCGCTCAACGTCTATCGCGCGCTGCGCTCGCTGAACCCGTCGCCGTATTTGTATTTCATGCACTTCGGCGATTTCCAGGTGGCAGGGTCGTCGCCGGAAGTGCTGGTGCGCGTCGAGGACGGGGAGGTGACCGTCCGCCCGATCGCCGGGACGCGCCGCCGTGGTGCCACCGCCGCCGAAGATGCCGCGCTCGCCGAAGAACTGCTGGCCGATCCGAAAGAGCGCGCCGAACATTTGATGCTGATCGACCTCGGCCGCAACGACGTCGGCCGCATCAGCGCGACCGGCAGCGTGTGCGTCACCGAGCGGATGGTGATCGAGCGCTATTCGCACGTGATGCACATCGTCTCCAACGTTGCCGGTCGGCTGCGCGACGGCTTGAGCGCGATCGATGCACTGCGAGCCTGCTTTCCGGCCGGCACGTTGTCCGGCGCACCCAAGGTGCGGGCGATGGAAATCATCGACGAACTGGAGCCGGTGCGGCGCGAAGTCTATTCCGGTGCGGTCGGCTATCTCGGCTGGAACGGCAACATGGACACCGCGATCGCCATCCGCACCGCCGTCATCCGCGACGGCCGGTTGCACGTGCAGGTCGGCGCGGGCATCGTGCACGATTCGGTGCCGGCGAAGGAATGGGAGGAGACGATGAACAAGGGCCGCGCTGTCTTTCGCGCAGTCGAACTGGCGGGGCAGATGTAATGTTGTTGATGATCGACAACTACGACTCGTTCACCTACAACCTCGTGCAGTACCTGGGCGAGCTGGGCGAAGACGTCGTCGTGCACCGCAACGACGACATTACGCTCGACGACATCGAGGCGCTGGCGCCGGCGCGCATTGTCGTCTCGCCGGGGCCGTGCACCCCGAGCGAGGCGGGCGTGTCGCTGGAACTGATCGAGCGCTTCGCCGGCAGCGTCCCGATCCTCGGCGTCTGCCTCGGCCACCAGGCAATCGGGCAAGCTTACGGCGGCCAGATCGTCCGCGCGTCGCGCGTCATGCACGGCAAGACCTCGCTGATTCGCCACAACGGCACGGGCGTCTTCGCAGGCCTGCCCAATCCGTTCGAAGCCACGCGCTACCATTCCCTCGTCATCGACCCGGATTCGCTGCCGGACTGCCTGGAACTGACTGCCTGGACCGAGAACGACGACGGCGAAGTCGAAGCCATCATGGGTGTGCGGCATCGCGAATTGCCGGTCGAGGGCGTGCAGTTTCATCCGGAATCGATCCTCACCCAGTACGGGCACGCACTGCTCAAGAACTTTCTAAGTAGCTAGTGCTGAGTCGCTAGGACTAAGTTGGAAAGAACGTCTCTTCACTCGGTACCAGCGACTCAGCACTAGGAACTTTATCGTGGAAATTAAACAAGCCATAAGCCTGATAGTCGACCGCGAGGATTTATCGCGCGATGACATGGCGTCCGTCATGCGCCAGATCATGACCGGCGGCGCGACGCCGATCCAGATCGGCGGCTTTCTCGCCGGGCTGCGCGCCAAAGGTGAAACGGTCGATGAAATCACCGCCGCCGCGCAAGTCATGCGCGAGTTGGCGATGCGTGTCGATGTCGACAAGCGGCACCTGGTGGACACCTGCGGCACCGGCGGCGACAACAAGAGCCTGTTCAACGTCTCGACGGCCGCCGCCTTCGTGGTCGCCGCCGCCGGCGGCCGGGTCGCCAAGCACGGCAACCGTGCGATGTCCGGTTCGTCCGGCAGCGCCGACGTGCTGGAAGCGATGGGCGTCAACCTAAACCTCGAACCGGCCGAGGTGGGCCGCTGTATCGACACCGTCGGGCTCGGCTTCATGTTCGCACCCGCGCACCATTCGGCCGCCCGTTACGCCGCCGCGCCGCGCCGCGAACTCGGCACGCGCACGCTGTTCAATCTGCTCGGGCCGCTCACCAACCCTGCCGGCGCGCCCAACCAGTTGCTTGGCGTATTCGCCCCGCGCTGGGCCGAGCCGGTGGCCAAGGTCTTGCGCGCGCTGGGCAGCGATCACGTGCTGGTGATTCACTCGCACGACGGCCTGGACGAAATCAGCGTCGCCGCGCCGACGCAGGTTACCGAGCTCGCCGAAGGCCAGATTCGCAGCTATCGTATCGCGCCCGAGGACTTCGGCATGAAGCGCCAACCGCTCAACGGCGTGATAGCCGCCAGCGCCGCGGAAAGCCTGGCGCTGGTGGAGCAGGCGCTGACGGGCCGGCCGGGCGCCGCGCATGACATGGTGGTACTGAACGCCGGCGCGGCCATCTACGCGGCTGGTGTGGCCGAAACGATGAGCGCCGGTATCGACCGGGCGCGCGAAGCGATCTCGAGTGGCGCGGCGGCAGCGAAGATCGAAGAGTTGAAGGCAGCGACGAACAAGAAGAATCCCCCTCCAGCTCCCCCTTCCTCGCTTCGCGAGCAAAGGGGAGAATAAAGCCGTGCGCCCGCAAGCCATTTCTTGCCCTCCCCTTTGCGGCCGTAGGCCGGAAGGGGGAGTTGGAGGGGGATTCTTTGGCTGACATCCTCCAACGCATCCTTGCAACCAAGCGCGAAGAAATCGCCGCCGGCAAGCGCGCGCAGCCGCTGGCCGAGTTGCGATCACTGGTGGCCGATTTACCGCCTCAACGAGGTTTCCGGCAGGCGCTCGATGCAAAAATCGCTCGCGGCGAACCGGCCGTCATCGCCGAAATCAAGCGTGCCTCCCCAAGCGCCGGCATGCTTCGCGATCCATTCGACGTCGGCGCCATCGCGGCGAGTTATGCAGCGGCCGGTGCGGCCTGTTTTTCCGTGCTGACCGACGAAACGTACTTCCAGGGACGGGGACGCAACATCGAATTGGCACACGCGGCAGCCTCCCTGCCGGCATTGCGCAAGGACTTCATCATCGATCCGTGGCAGGTCTACGAAAGCCGCCTGCTCGGCGCCGACGCACTGCTGCTGATCGTCGCCGCGCTGGACGACCGGCGCCTGGCGGAGTTGCTGCAACTGGCGGCGGAGGTCGGGCTGGATGCACTGGTCGAGGTGCATGATGCAGTCGAACTGGAGCGGGCGCTAACGGCCGGGGCGGGCCTGATCGGCATCAATAATCGCGATTTGAAAACCTTCAAGACGGACCTCGCGACGACACTGGACCTGGCGCCGCGGCTGCCGGCAGGCGCGACACTGATAACCGAAAGCGGGATTCGGACTGCGACCGACGTGGCGCGACTTCGGGAACAAGGCATTCACGGTTTTCTGGTCGGGGAGGCATTTATGCGCGCGCCCGATCCGGGCGCCAAGCTACGGGAACTGTTCTACCCTTCGCAGGAATGACGGAGACCTGATCAGCCCCCAATCTGCTCCTCCAGCTTCGCATCGGTCCCTTCACGACTCGCGCCGAATACGACGATAGTCTTCCCCGATGCCGTAATCAGCCCTTCTTCTTCGAGATTCTTCAACACCCGCCCGGCCATTTCGCGCGAGCAGCCGACGATGCGGCCAATCTCCTGGCGACTGATCTTGATCTGCATGCCATCCGGATGCGTGAGTGCGTCCGGCTGCCGGCACAGATCCAGCAACGCCCGCGCGATGCGGCCGGTGACATCCAGAAACGCCAGATCGCCCACCTTGCGTGAAGTCCGCTCCAGCCGCACCGCCATCTGCCGGGCGAGGGCGAACAGCAGCTCCGGGTCCTGCTGCACCAGCTCCCGGAAGTGCGCGTAACTGATCTCCGCAATTTCGCTTTCGGCCCGGGTGCGGACCCGCGCGCTGCGCGTGCCTTCCGGCTGGAACAGGCCCATCTCGCCGAAAAACTCGCCGCGATTGAGGTAGGCGAGCACGATTTCGTCGCCGTCTTCGTCCTCGATCGCCACGGCGACCGAGCCGGATACGATCAGATATAACGTGTCCGAATGGGCGCCGGTGTGGATCACCGGCCGTTTGGAAGCGTACTGGCGGACCCGGCAATGTTCGAGCAGCCGGTCGAGAACCGGATCGCCGAGGGTGGTCGCGTGGTTGTTCATAGGTCCCTCTATATGCGGCGGGCGCCGCGGATCAAATCCCTGCTACTGATACTGTTTTACCGAACCGGCGGGCGCCGCGCAAGCTCTGCGCGAAAATTGCTTAAAATGCCGGCCTCGGAAGTGTACACTGCCGAGTTGTTTTTCACCATTCCGCTTGGGGCGGCCGCTCCGGGAGAGTCACGCATTGCCGATGTCCATGAAGAAGCTCAAGTTACAAGGTTTCAACAACCTCACCAAGACGCTGAGCTTTAACATCTACGACATTTGCTACGCCCAGACGGCGCGGCATCGCGACGAGTATATCGAGTACATCGACGAGGCGTACAACGCCGAGCGTCTGACGCAGATACTTACCGACGTGTCCGACATCATCGGCGCGACGATCCTGAACATCGCCCACCAGGACTACGAGCCGCAGGGCGCGTCCGTGACCATGCTGATCTCGGAAGAGCCGATCGTGGCACAGCGGCACCTCGCGGCGAACAATACCGAGGAGCCGGGTCCGCTGCCCGACGCCGTCGTCGCGCACCTCGACAAGAGTCACATCACGGTGCACACGTATCCTGAGAGCCATCCGGACAACGGCATCAGCACGTTCCGGGCGGACATCGACGTGTCGACCTGCGGGCGTATTTCACCGCTGAAGGCCCTGAACTACCTGATTCACAGCTTCGAGTCCGATATCGTCACCGCCGACTACCGCGTGCGCGGCTTCACCCGCGACATCAAGGGCAACAAACTGTTTATCGACCACAACATCGACTCGATCCAGAACTTCCTGTCCGCCGATACGCGCGACCGCTACCGGATGGTGGACGTCAACGTCTACCAGGAGAACATCTTTCACACCAAGATGATCCTGAAGGAATTCGACCTCGACAACTACCTGTTCGGCACCGGCGCAGGCGAGCTGACGCCGAAGGAAGCCAGGCGCATCCGCGACCGGCTCGAGTCGGAAATGCTGGAAATTTTCTACGGGCGCAACATGAAAAAAGGTACGCGGGCGGAAATAAGCTAGAGAGTTGCTAGTGGCTAGTGCCGCAGTTGAGTTTGTAGCGACTAGCGACTAGCGACTTTTATACCCAGAATGCGATCGACGTCATTACCCGCGACGCCCACTGCATCGCGCGCTGCACGCCCCGCGGCAATTTCCTGCCGCCCGCCCGCGTCGCGGCGTGGCCGTGGCGGACTTCGTCCTGCTGCATGACTTCCAGCACACCGCGGCTGCGCACGTCGTTTGCCGGCAATCGACGCAGATGGCCATCCAGATGCCGCTCGACCTGCCGCTCGGTCTCGGCGACGAAACCCAGGCTGTAACGGTCGCCCGCAAGCCCCGCGAGCGCACCGATTGCGAAGGACCCCAGGTACCAGGCCGGATCGAGACGGCTCGGCGCGCCGCCCAGTTCGCGTAGGCGCGCGGCACACCAGGCAAGATGATCCTGTTCCTCGTCCGCCGCACGCATCATCCGGTCGCGGATGCGGCCGGTCCGCGCCACCGCGGCCTGGCCCCGGTACAACGCCTGCGCGGATATCTCGCCGGCATGATTGATGCGCATCAGCCGCGCCGCGAGTCGGCGCGCACCGGCCGTCAGTTCGGGATTATCCAGCCGCGCGGCCGGATACTCGCGCCGCGGCGCCGGCGGCTTGCCGAGCAGCGTGCGGCCGGCGTGATCCAATTCGATCAGTGCGTGGTCGATCGGGCTGTAACGGCGCGGCGTCAACATGCTGCCATTATCGCAACTGCGCGGGCAGGACCGCCACCCGTGTGCGCGGCTCGACCGTTTATCGCGACGACTCTAACGCCGGTCGTCTTTCCGGAGTGAGGGCGGCTGAATATATTGATGTCCTTCACCGGACTTGCAAAAATCCGGCAATGGACGCATCTATGAGGGTCCCCACGGGAAAACCCGTGGCGTTATGTCGTTTATTAAAAAAGGTTTGCAACATTATGTTTTTACGGCGATTCGGGGTATATACGCATTAATATTTGCGTATACTAACAGCCTCTGAATCGTTAATCCGAACCGGGCGTGGCAGGGATCGCCGGCGCGGATTGTCTCACGAGCCGTCGGGATGCGGCTTCAAAACAAAGGTAAACAGGGAGGCTTCTTTGGCACTGTGCAAGTGGCTTTTGCCGGCCGCGCTGCTTTTTGTTGCGGGCGCGGCCAACGCGGGTTCCATCTGGGATTCGATGGGCCTGCCCTCGGCCATCTCCGGCGACGGGCCGCCCGCCGGCGTGCTGTCGCCCAACGCCAAGCAGGGCCTGGCGGGTTCGCTCGCGCTCGGCTATATCGGCACTACCGGCAACACCAACACCAGCAGCATCGACGCGAAGCTCGCGATCAGCTACACGTCCGGCCACTGGTTTCACAATGCCGCGCTGGATCGCCAGCGGGTGGCCCAGGATCACGACCTGACGGTGAACCGCCTCGATTTCGGCGGCCAGAGCAACTACCTGTTTAACGAACACAACTACGTCTTCGGTCATCTGTCCTTCGAGCACAACGGCTTCGGCGGCTTCAAGCAGCGCACCTCGGAGGCAATCGGTTATGGTCGCCGTATCCTCGGCACCGATGAGCAGACGCTGGATATCGAACTCGGCGCCGGTTGGCGGCAGAGTCGCCTGCGGGACAAGCTTCCGGGCGGCGAGACCATCTACACGAACAAATCGTCGGGTATCGTGCGCCTGGGCGGCAAATACGAGTGGCAGTTCAACGAGAACGGCTCGTTCGGCCAGGCGATCGCGATCGAAAAGGGCACCGACAACACCTACACCGAGTCCATCACCAGCCTGACGGCCAACCTGATGTCGACGCTCGCGGTGGTCGTCTCCTACACGATCAAGCACAACAGCACGGTGCAGCCGGGCATCGCCAATACCGATACCTATACTACCGTCTCGCTCCAGTACAGCTTCTAGCACTCCACCGTCGCGAAGTCGCGCCGGTGACCGTAACGCGCTATGCTGCGCGGGCCGAGCATCGGCACCGGACCCGCCCAAAGCAAAGGAGTGCAAAGTGGTTTCTTCGTCGTTGCGGCGCTACCTGCCGCTGATTCTTCCCTTGACCCTGATACTGGCTGCCGCACCTGCCTTCGCGGCGGATGATGCGAGTCAACTCGACACGATTGCCGGCGGCGGCGCGCCGGGCAAGTACGATCAAGGCTTTTCCGGCAGCGCGGCGCTCGGTTATACCGCAACCACCGGCAACACAGACACCAGCAGTCTCGATGCGAAGTTCGGCATCGCGTACGGCGCGGGGCAGTGGTATCACGTGCTGTCCGCCGAGAAGATCCGCGCCACCGACAAGGGCGTGACCACCGCCAGCAGCCTGCAGGCGGAGCAGCAGAGCGATTACCTGTTCACGCCGAACAACTACGTGTTCGAGAACATCGGCTACAGCCACGACGACTTTGCCGGGGTCGAGCAACGAACCTCGGAGGCGATCGGTTACGGGCGCCGCATTTTGCACACCGCCACGCAGACGTGGTCCGCCCAGATCGGCGTCGGTGCGCGTCAGGAGGACATCCGGGACGACGGCAGCCGCAACTCGGCGATCGTGCAGCTGGCCAGCGATTATTCGTGGCAGTTCGCCGACAACAGCAGCCTTGGTGAGGGGGTCGTGGTGGAATACGGCACCAACAACACCCGCATCGAGTCCGCGACCAGCCTGACAGTCAAGATCGTGAAGGATTTTGCGCTGGTGCTGTCGTACACGATCAAGCACAATACGAACGTTCCCGGCCAAACCGCGAACACCGACACCTACACGGCCGTATCGCTGCAATATACTTTCTAGTCAATGTCGTACTACAAGCATCACATCTTTTTTTGCACCAACCAGCGCGATGACGGCTCGCCATGCTGCCAGAACCACGACGCCGAGCGGATGCGAAAGCATGCGAAGGCGCGCGTCAAGGCGCTTGGGCTCGCCGGCCCCGGCGGCGTACGCGTCAACCGCGCCGGCTGCATGGACCGCTGCGACGAAGGGCCGACGATCGTCGTGTATCCGGAAGGCGTCTGGTACACCTACGCCGACGAAGACGACATCGATGAAATCGTCGACGAGCACCTGGCGCATGGCCGCGTGGTCGAGCGCCTGCTGATGTGATTTCGGCGGTGCATTTCAGTTGAAATGTGTCCGCGCCTCCGGTAATATTTCCGCCTTTTCCGATCTCTCGGAGCGAGAGCCATGACCACTTTTTCAGCCAAGCCCGCCGAAGTCAGGCGCGACTGGTACGTCGTCGATGCCGCCGGCAAGACGCTTGGCCGCCTGTCGACCGAAATCGCGCGCCGCCTGCGCGGCAAGCACAAGCCCGTTTACACGCCGCACGTGGATACCGGCGATTACATCGTGGTCGTGAACGCCGAGAAGGTCCACGTTACCGGCAACAAGCGCGCCGACAAGATGTATTACCACCACACCGGCTACATCGGCCACATGAAGTCGATTTCGCTGGAGAAGCTGCTCGCCAAGGCGCCCGAGCGCGTGATCGAGGAGGCCGTGCGCGGCATGCTTCCGAAGAATCCGCTGGGCCGCGCGATGTTCAAGAAACTCAAGGTCTACGCCGGCGCGGAGCACAAGCACGCGGCGCAGCAACCGCAACCTCTGGAAATCTGATATGGCTACGGTAGAGAGCAACGCCCACTACGGCACCGGCCGTCGCAAGACTTCGGTCGCACGCGTCTTCCTGCGCTCCGGCAACGGCGCCATCAACGTCAACGGCAAGCCGCTGGACGACTACTTTGGTCGCGAAACCTCGCGGATGATCGTGCGCCAGCCACTCGAAGTCGTCGACATGCTGAAGAACTTCGACATCACCGTCACCGTGACCGGCGGCGGCAACACCGGCCAGGCGGGCGCGATTCGCCACGGCCTGACGCGCGCGCTGATGGCGTACGACGAAGCGCACCGCCCGGCATTGCGCAAGGCCGGCTTCGTCACCCGCGACGATCGCGAAGTCGAGCGCAAGAAGGTCGGCCTGCACAAGGCTCGCCGCGCACCGCAATACTCGAAGCGCTAATACCTTATTGGGGGATCGTCTAGCGGTAGGACTGCGGACTCTGACTCCGCCAACCCTGGTTCGAATCCAGGTCCCCCAGCCAAACAAACGGCTCGCTTCAGGCGGGCCGTTTTTTCTCCACATCACGCCAACGGCCAAATCACCGGGATCAACCCCAGCGCGACCGCCGCCAGAAGCAGGTTCAACGGCAACCCGAACCGCAAATAATCCGTAAACCGGTAACCCCCGGGGCCATACACCATCAGGTTTGTCTGGTACCCGATCGGCGTAGCGAAGCTGGCCGAGGCGGCGAATGCAATCGCAACCGCGAACGGCCGGAAGTCGAGCCCCAGCGCGCTGGTCGTCGCCAGCGCGAGCGGGAACATGATCACCGCGGCGGCGTTGTTGGTGACGGTTTCAGTCAGCGCCATCGTCAGGAAGTAGATCACCGCCAGCAGGACCCACGGCCGGTGGCCCGCCATGGCCAGCAGCGAACTCGCGAACGCGCCGGCCGCGCCACTCGTTTGCAGCGCGCGGCCGATGCCGAACGAGGCGGCGATCACCAGCAGGACTTCGAGCTCGATGCTGCGGCGCGCGACCGACACGCTGCAGCACCCGGTGAGAAGCATCGCGCCCGCGGCGAGAAAGGCAGCCGTTACCAGGTTGAGCACGCCGACACTGGCGGTGACGACGAGACCGATCAGAATCAGCCAGGCGAGCCAGCTGCGTTCGTGACGGGGGAACACCGATCCCTCGATCGGCCGCAGCAGCAGGAAGTCGCGGGAGCGGCCGTGGCGGTCGATGAAGTCGGGCGTGGTTTCGAGCAGCAGCGTGTCGCCTGCGTGCAATTTGATGTCGCCGATCTTGCGGCGGATGCGCTGGCCGTCACGCGCCACCGCGATCACCACGGCGTTGTAGCGCGACCGGAACGCGCCTTCGCGCACGGTCTGGCCGGCCATCGGCGAATGCGCGGCGATCACCGCTTCGATCAGCGTCCGTGCCGGGCGCGGCGACTGCAGCTTGAATACCTGGTCGGTGGCCGGCGTCAGGCCCTTGATGCGTTGCAGGTCGACGATCGAGTCGGTGATGCCCGCGAACACCAGCCGGTCGCCATCCTGCAACTGCTCGTTCGGCCCGGCGGCCGGCACCACGTGGCCGTCGCGATCGATTTCGATCAGGAACAGCCCCGGCAACTGGCGCAGACCGGCTTGCTGAATGGTCATGCCGGCGAGCGGGCTGCCCGGCTCCACCAGCATTTCAACCGTGTACTCGCGCGGATCCTGCAGGTTCTCCATGGCTGCGACACGCTCGGGCAACCGCCAGCGCCCGAGCAGCAGCACGTAGCCGATGCCGACGATCGCGTAGGGAAGGCCGAGAGTGGTGAGTTCGAAAAAGCCGAAGCCGGGCAGGTGCGCGCGCGAGATCAGCAGGCCGTCCACCACGAGGTTCGTGCTGGTTCCGATCAGCGTGCAGGTGCCGCCGAGGATGGCCGCATAGCTCAGCGGAATCATCAGTTTCGACACCGAGATGCGCTGGCGCTTGGCCCAGTCCTGCACCGCCGGCAGGAACGTCGCCACCACCGGTGTGTTGTTCATGAACGCGCTGAGGAACGTCACCGGCAGCATCATGCGAAGCTGCGCGACGGTGACGCTCGACGGTCGGCCGAAGACGTAGCGGATCAGCACATTGACGGCTCCGGTTTCGCGCAGACCGGCAGCCACCACGTATAGCGCGGCGATGGTCAGCACGCCCTGATTGGCAAAGCCGCCCAGCGCGTCGGCAGGCGCCAGCACGCCCAGCGCCATCAGCACGGTCAACCCGGCGATCATGATGAGATCGGCGGCGATGCGCGTCAGCGCCAGCATTCCCAGGCAGCCGAGTGTGACCGCGACCGCGATCCAGGCATCAACCGTCATGCGTAATCCTGTGAAACCCCATGCTATCGTTGCTTCAGGATTATACGGATTAGCCGCGCATGATTCTGACCTTTACCGATTTCGGCCGCGAAGGGCCGTACCTCGGCCAGCTTGAACTCGTGTTGCACCGTCTCGCGCCGAACGTGCCGGTCGTGCACCTGATGGCGGATGCGCCCCGGTTCAGGCCGCGCAGCGCCGCCTACCTGCTGGCGGCACTCGCGCATGACGCGCCGGACGGGACCGTATTCGTGGCTGCGGTCGATCCCGATGCCGACGCATGCGAGCCGCTGATTTTGCGCGCCGGCGCCTACTGGTTCGTCGGACCGGACAATGGCTTGCTGGAAGTCGCGGCGGCACGTGCGAAGAATCCAGCGTGGTGGCGGATTCAATGGCAGCCGGATGAGATATCGGCCGGTTTTCGCGGCCGCGATCTGCATGCGCCAGTCGCAGCGCGGCTGGCGCTCGGCATCACGCCGGAAGCCGCGGGCGGCGTCGCAGTCGAGCGCACGCCGGCCGGCTGGCCACCCGACCTCAGCGAGATTATCTACATTGATGGCTTTGGCAATGCAGCGACCGGCATCCGTGGCAGCCGCCTTGCGCCGGCGGCGACGCTGGGGGTGGGAGGGTACAGGCTGGCGAAGGCAGAATCGTATCGCGCGGTCGCACCGGGCGAGCCGTTCTGGTACGTCAACTCCGACGGCTTGGTCGAAATTGCCGCCGGCCGTGCCAGCGCCGCGCAGGTGCTGGGGCTGGCGGTCGGCGATCCGGTCGCGTGTTAGACCCTATCCCTGACTATTCTTGCTCGTCCGCCGCTGGCGGCCACTGCGCCGACCGCCCCGGTCCGACGGGCGCCGGTCGCGCCGGCGGGGCAGCTTCGCCGGCGGCGCCACCTCCGCCAGCAATTCCTCGTGCGACATTTCCTTGGGCAGCGTCTCACCGATATAGGCTTCGATTTCCGGCAGCGAATACGCGTAATCTTCGCAGGCGAAGCTGATCGCATCGCCCTCGGCGCCGGCTCGCGCGGTCCGTCCGATACGATGGACGTAATCTTCCGGGTCCTGTGGCAAGTCGTAGTTGAAGACGTGGGTGACATCCGGAATGTGCAGCCCGCGCGAGGCCACATCGGTCGTCACCAGCACGGCCAGTTCGCCGTCCTTGAACTGGTTGAGCAGCCGCAGGCGCTTTTTCTGCGGCACGTCGCCGGACAGCACTTCCGCGTGGATGCCGTTGCCTTCGAGATAGGCCATGACTCGGTCGGCTGCGCGCTTGGTGTTGACGAACACCATCGTGCGGCGCGGGTCGTCCCGTTTCAGCAGGCCGATCAGCAGCGCGATCTTTTCCGACATCGCCGGCATGTAAACAACCTGGCGAATTTTTTCGACCGTCATCTGCTCGGGGTCGATGCGGACCAGCTCCGGGTTGTTCATATGCTCGTAAGCCAGTTCGAGCACCCGATGCGACAGCGTCGCCGAGAACAGCATGCTGAGCCGCTCGGTCGGATGCGGCATGCGCCTGAGCAGGTAGCGGATGTCCTTGATGAAGCCCATGTCGAACATCCGGTCGGCCTCGTCGAGGACCGTGACCTGCAGCGCATGCAGGTCGTAGACGTGCTGCTTGTGATAGTCGATCAGCCGGCCCGGCGTGCCGATCAGCGCGTCCACGCCCTCGCGCAGCAGCTCGCGCTGCTGATCGTAGCCGGCGCCGCCGTACACCAGCCCCAGGCGGAAACCGGTGTGGGTGCCGAGCGCGACGGCATCCTTGTGAATCTGCACCGCGAGTTCGCGCGTCGGCGCGACCACCAGTGCGCGCGGCTGGGTCGCCTTGCGCGACTCGCCCGGCGCCTCGGTCAGCAGGATATGAAACAGCGCGAGCAGGAACGCCGCCGTCTTGCCGGTGCCGGTCTGCGCCTGGCCGGCCACGTCGCGCCCTTCAAGAGCGATCGGCAGGCACTCGGCCTGTATCGGCGTGCAGTATTCGAAGCCGATGTCGGCCGCAGCCTCCTTGAGTGGTGCGGCCAGCGGCAGCGCGTCGAATGTCATGGTGCTGAATTGATCGCTCATAGATGTCCGTGTAATACTTCCGTCGGAAACCGGCGTGAGCGACAGACGCGGGGCGAAAAAAAATTTCACCGGGCTCTTGCAATCCGGCCGGGATTAGGCTCAAATACAGGAAATTCCGACAGTCTTCCCGCGATCTCGCGGGGTGGCCGCCTCGTCAAATCTCATTTCTAACGTTTATATTGTGCCCGATTGGGCGTGCCACGTCATATTTCCTTTTTTTATTTCCGGCCCGGGCCGGACGGGCAGGTGCCCGACAGGAGGTTATCCATAGTGAGCGAACAGATTGTGCATACCAGCGACGCCGGCTTTGAAGCCGATGTGCTCAAGGCCGACAAGCCGGTGCTGGTCGATTACTGGGCCGAATGGTGCGGTCCGTGCAAGATGATTGCGCCGATTATCGACGACATCGCCGGCGACTATGCCGACAAGCTGAAGTTCGTCAAGCTGAACATCGACGAGAATCCGCAGACGCCGCCGAAATACGGTATCCGCGGTATCCCGACGCTGATGCTGTTCAAGGACGGCAACGTGCATGCGCAGAAAGTCGGCGCACTGTCGAAATCGCAGTTAACCGCCTTCCTGGACACGAACCTTTGATTTTTACTGCGCCCGCCCGACAAGTGGCGGGCGGTTTTTATCGGCCGGCGGTTGAACCGCGCACCGCCGGCCGGCAACAACCATAACAATCGCGGTGCGACAAACCCCCGAGTTTTCCCAACCGTTTTTTTCGAGAAACCCACTCCAATGAATCTGACTGAACTGAAGCAGCAGCCTGCCTCTCAACTGATCGACCTTGCCCAATCGATGGGCATCGAGGGCATGGCGCGAGCGCGCAAACAGGACGTGATCTTTTCGGTCCTGAAGGCGCACGCCAAGCGCGGCGAGGAAATCTACGGCGACGGCGTACTGGAGATTCTGCAGGACGGCTTCGGCTTTCTGCGCTCCGCCGAAGGTTCGTATCTCGCCGGTCCCGACGATATCTACGTCTCGCCGAGCCAGATCCGGCGCTTCAACCTGCGCACCGGCGACACGGTATCGGGCCGCATCCGGCCGCCCAAGGACAGCGAGCGCTACTTCGCGCTGCTCAAAGTCAGTGAGATCAATTTCGACAAGCCCGAGAACACCAAGCGCAAGGTGCTGTTCGAGAACCTGACGCCGCTGTTTCCGAAAGACAAGCTCGGCATGGAGTGCGGTAACGGCAGCACCGAGGACATTACCGCGCGCATCATCGACATGATCTCGCCGGTGGGCAAGGGGCAGCGCGGCCTGATCGTCTCGCCGCCGAAAGCCGGCAAGACGATGATGCTGCAGAACATCGCGCAGTCGATCACGACCAATCATCCCGAGGTATATCTGATCGTGCTGCTGATCGACGAGCGGCCCGAGGAAGTCACGGAAATGGCACGCTCGGTGCGCGGCGAAGTGGTCTCGAGCACGTTCGACGAACCGGCCAGCCGCCACGTGCAGGTCGCGGAAATGGTGATCGAAAAAGCCAAGCGCCTGGTCGAGCACAAGCACGACGTCGTCATCCTGCTCGACTCGATTACCCGTCTCGCGCGTGCCTACAACACCGTCGTGCCGTCGTCCGGCAAGGTGCTGACCGGCGGCGTCGACGCCAACGCGCTGCAGCGGCCGAAGCGCTTCTTCGGCGCGGCGCGCAACATCGAGGAGGGCGGCAGCCTGACGATTCTCGCCACCGCGCTGGTCGAAACCGGCTCGCGGATGGACGACGTGATTTACGAGGAATTCAAGGGCACCGGCAACATGGAAGTGCACCTCGACCGGCGTATTGCCGAGAAGCGCATCTTCCCGGCGATCAATATCAACCGCTCCGGCACCCGCAAGGAAGAGCTGCTGATTTCGCAGGACGACCTGCAGAAGATCTGGATCCTGCGCAAGCTCCTGCACCCGATGGACGAACTCGCTGCGATCGAATTCCTGATGGGCAAGATGAAAGACACGAAGACCAACGCCGAGTTCTTCGATTCGATGAAAAGATAAGAATCCCCCTCCAACTCCCCCTTCCTCGCTTCGCGAGCAAAGGGGAGGGCAAAGGCCGCGATTGCAGGTAACGGAGTACGCCCCCTTTGCCGGCGCAGCCGGGAAGGGGGGCAGCGCCGAAGGCGCGGGGGGATCTCTTACAGTCGCTCGGCGGCAACTTTTCGTATAACTTCCATAACCGCCGGCGTCTCTTTCAACACCTGCCGATCATCAAACCGGAGCACCCGCAGTCCCTCGGCTTTCAATCGGCGAGACCGCTCCTGATCCCGCGCAGTATTGGCAAGCTCAAAATGCTGACTGCCATCCACTTCGACAACCAGGCTGGCCGCGGGGCAATAGAAGTCGACGATGTAATCCAGGATAGGCCGTTGCCGATAGAAGCGAACGCCGCCGATCTGTCGTCGTCGCAGATGCCGCCAAAGGCACTGTTCCGTATCCGTTTGGTGCTTCCTTAGAGCGCGGGCGAGCGGTTGAAGACGTTGAGTGTAGGTTTGCACTGCATGCTGCGGTTATCGCAATGCGCGATGACCGATGTCGCGACGGTAAAAGCAATCCTGCCAGTCGATCTTTTGCGTGGCTGCATATGCACGGCACTGCGCAGCGGCGATATCGTCGCCCAGCGCAGTCACGCAAAGTACGCGGCCGCCTGATGTCACCACCTGATTATCTTTGAGCACCGTGCCGGCGTGGAAAGCCTTGGCATCATCGCCGATGGACTCCAGACCGCTGATGCGGCAGCCCTTGGCGTAGCTTCCGGGGTACCCGCCGGACGCCATCACCACCCCCAGCGCCGCGCGCGGATCCCATTCGGCCTCGACTGAATCCAGGGCGTCGTTCAGTGCCGCCTCGCACAAGTCCACCAGATCGCTCTTCAATCGCATCAGGATGGGCTGCGTTTCCGGATCGCCAAGGCGGCAGTTGAACTCGACCACGCTCGGCGAGCCGTCGGGCGCGATCATCAGGCCGGCGTACAGAAACCCGCGATAGCGGATGCCGTCGGCGGCCATGCCGCGAATCGTCGGCAGAATGACTTCGTTCAGGATGCGTTGCTCGACGGCTGGCGTGACCACCGGCGCCGGCGAATAGGCGCCCATGCCGCCGGTATTGGGGCCGCGGTCGCCGCCATCGCGGCGCTTGTGATCCTGCGACGAGGCGAGCGGCAGGATATGCTCGCCGTCGGTCATGACCATGAAACTCGCTTCTTCACCGGCCAGGAATTCTTCGACGACGACCCGATGGCCGGCTTCGCCGAACGCGTTGCCGGCGAGCATGTCCCGCACCGCGGCGTCGGCGTCATCAATATTTTCCGCGACGATGACGCCCTTGCCCGCGGCAAGGCCGTCGGCCTTGATGACGACCGGCGTGCCGCGTTCGCGCACAAAGGCGAGCGCGGGTTTGATGTCGGTGAAGGTGCGGTAGCGTGCGGTCGGGATGTCGTGCCGCGCCATGAAATCCTTGGCGAAGGCCTTGGAGCCTTCGAGTTGTGCGGCGGCAGCCGACGGGCCGAAGCAGGCGAGGCCGGCGGCCTCGAAACGATCGACAATACCGGCAACCAGTGGTGCCTCGGGACCGATGACCGTCAGGTCGACCTCGCGCATGCGCGCCAGCTCAAGCAGCCCGTTAATGTCAGTTGCCGCAACGGCCACGTTCTCACACTTCGGCTCGACCGCCGTGCCGGCGTTGCCGGGTGCCACCAGAACAAGCTCCACGCGTGGCGATTGCGCGATTTTCCAGGCCAGCGCATGTTCGCGGCCCCCGCCGCCGACAATCAAAATTCGCATGATTTAACCTACAACAACTACTTTGAGCGAAGCAGCCAAGACCTAAAGCGAAAGTAGCTAGAACTGAGTCGCTAGGACTGAGTATGGAGTCGCCTTTCTTCACTCAGTCCTAGCGACTTAGCACTAGCGACTTTATTCTAGTGCCGGAAATGTCGCATGCCGGTCAGCACCATCGCGATGTCGTTTTCGTCGGCCGCGGCGATCACTTCTTCATCGCGCATCGACCCGCCCGGCTGGATCACCGCGCGAATACCGGCCTCGGCGGCCACGTCAATGTTGTCGCGGAACGGGAAAAACGCGTCCGAGGCCATCACCGCGCCGCGAATATCGAGACGCGCCGTGGCCGCCTTCTGGGCGGCGATCGCGGCACTGTCCACGCGACTCATCTGGCCGGCGCCGACGCCGAGCGTTTGCCCGTCACGGCAATAAACGATCGCGTTCGATTTGACGAACTTCACCACCTTCCAGGCAAACAGCAGATCGTTGATTTCGCCGTCGCTCGGCCGGCGGCGGGTCACGACCTTGAGATCGTCCGCACCGATCATGCCGCGATCGTTTTCCTGGACCAGCAACCCGCCGGTAACGCGCCGGTAATCGAGCTGCGCCGGCGGCACAGCTTCCAACCGGCCGGTCACCAGCACGCGAACATTCTTGCGCTTCGCCAGCACCGCCAGTGCTGATTCGTCAACCGCCGGCGCGATCAGCACCTCGAAAAACTGGCGTTCGACAATCGCGGCCGCGGTCGCTGCGTCCACGGGTCGATTGAACGCGATGATGCCGCCGAAGGCGGAGGTGGAATCGGTCGCAAAGGCGCGCTCGTAGGCGGTGCGCGGCAGCGATGCCTGCGCCACCCCGCACGGATTGCCGTGCTTGACGATGACGCAGGCGGCTTCGGTGAAGCTGCGCACGCAGGCGAGGGCGGCATCGGCGTCGGCGACGTTGTTAAACGACAACGGCTTGCCCTGCAGCAACTGCGCATCGGCGATGCCGGCTTCGGTTGCTGCCGCGTCCCGGTAAAAGGCCGCCTGCTGATGCGGATTCTCGCCGTAACGCATGTCCGCGACCTTGTGAAACTGCGCCGTATAGCTGTCGCCGAACAGCTTCGGTGCCTCGCCCGGCTTATGCGTCCCCAGCCAGTTCGAGACCGCCGCATCGTAGCCGGCGGTATGTGCAAACGTCTTCGCCGCCAGTTCGAAACGCAGCGCATCATCGACGGCGCCGTGGTTTTCCTTCATCGCCTCGAGAACGCGCGCGTAATCGGCCGCATCCACGACAACCGTCACCGCGGCAAAATTTTTTGCCCCCGCCCTCAGCATCGCCGGCCCGCCGATGTCGATATTCTCGATCGCGTCCTCGAACTTGCAGTCGGGCTTCGCGACGGTCGCCGCAAAGGGATAGAGATTGACGACCAGCAGATCGATAAGCGGGATGTCGTGCTTGGCCATGACGCCGTCGTCAATACCACGCCGGCCAAGCAGGCCGCCATGGATTTTCGGGTGCAGCGTCTTGACGCGCCCCGCCATGATTTCCGGGAACCCGGTATAGTCGCCCACCTCGACGACCGGGAGGCCGGCATCGCGTAGCAGCCTGGCCGTGCCGCCCGTCGAGAGGATTTCGATCTCTCGTTTGGCGAGTGCGCGGGCGAAATCGGCTACGCCGGTTTTATCGGAGACGCTGATCAGCGCGCGTCGGATTGGATTCATTTACTCCCCTCACGCTACCCTCTCCCTGAAGGAGAGGGCTCAAGAAAAGGCGCAATCGAAGGCAACCGGCCCAACGCGTCGCGAGGGCGGGTGGTCGTGTGACTTGTCCCGGGGCTGTGTGAGGCAGGAGCCGAACCCAGAGCCTACAGGGACGTATTCACGGCGTCCCCGGGCCAAGTTACACGACTGCCCGACCGCCCTGAAGCAGCAACAGCCCTCAAAGATTAATCTGATATGTCTGCAATTTCTTCCGCAAGGTGCTGCGGCTGATGCCCAGCAAGGCGGCCGCGCGCGACTGGTTGCCGCCGCAATACTTGAGCGCCGTCTTCAGCAACGGCGGCTCGATTTCGCCGAGCACCATCGCATAAACGTCCTCGGCGCCATGACCATTGAGATCATTGAAGTATTTTTCCAGGGCCTGTTCGGTGCAATCGCGGAGGCAGACATGATCCGCGTGGCGCGCGGCGGTCCCCCTTTGATCTGCGTCTTTCATCTATTCCCGAAGGCCCCTGTCACAAGTTCCCGGGCCAGTCGGCCGGGGCGAGATGCGGAGAAGGGGAACGATCATAGCTCAAGTTCCCCTCCCATTCAAAATAGAATTTACGACTGGATTGTGGAAACCGACGAACGTAAAAGGTAAGCTTCGCCGAATGACCCCGAAGCTGTATATCAAGACGTTCGGCTGCCAGATGAACGAGTACGACTCGGCCAAAATGGCCGACGTCCTCAACGCATCCGACGGCTACCAACTGACTGCCGATCCGGAAGAAGCCGATCTGCTGCTGATCAACACCTGCTCGATCCGCGAGAAGGCACAGGAAAAGGTGTTTTCGTACCTCGGCCGCTGGCACGACTGGAAGGCCGCGCGCCCCGGCCGGATGATCGGCGTGGGCGGCTGCGTCGCCAGCCAGGAAGGCGAGCAACTCGCCGCGCGCGCGCCGCTGGTCGACGTCGTCTTCGGGCCGCAGACGCTGCATCGCCTGCCGGCGCTGCTCAACCAGGCGCGCCAGACGAAGCACGCCGCAGTCGACATCAGCTTCCCGGAAATCGAAAAGTTCGACTATCTCCCCGCGCCGCGCGCCGAAGGCCCGACCGCCTTCGTCTCGATCATGGAAGGCTGCAGCAAATATTGCACCTACTGCGTCGTGCCCTACACCCGCGGCATGGAAGTCAGCCGGCCGTTCGACGAAGTCATCACCGAGGTGGTCGAACTGGCCGAGCAGGGCGTGCGCGAAGTCACGCTGCTGGGACAGAACGTCAACGGCTACCGCAGCCGTACCCCGGCCGGCGACGAAGCCGACCTCGCGCTGCTGATCCGCTACGTCGCCACCATCGACGGCATCGACCGGATTCGCTTCACCACGTCGCACCCGCTCGAATTCTCCGACAGCCTGATCAGCGCATTTGCCGACGTGCCGGAACTGGCCAACTACCTGCACCTGCCGGTGCAAAGCGGCTCCGATCGTATTCTCGCGGCGATGAAACGCGGCCACACCGCGCTCGAATTCAAATCGAAGATCCGCAAGTTGCGCGCCGTGCGCCCGGACATCAGCCTGTCGTCCGACTTCATCGTCGGCTTCCCCGGCGAAACAGAAGCGGAGTTTGAGCAAACCATGGCGCTGATCGACGCGGTGCAGTTCGACCAGGCGTTCAGCTTCATCTACAGCGCGCGTCCCGGCACGCCGGCGGCCGGCTACCCGGACGACACCCCCGCGGAAGAAAAGAAGCGCCGGCTGCAACACCTGCAGGCACGCATCCTCGAATACGGCGAGGCGTACAAGCAGCGCCTCGTCGGCACCGTGCAGCGCATCCTCGTCGAGCGGCCGTCGACGAAGAACCCGCGCGAGCTGGCCGGGCGCACCGAATGCAACCGCGTCGTCAACTTTGCCGGCGATCCCGCGATGATCGGCCGATTTATCGATGTCACCATTACCGAAGCGCTGCCGAACTCGTTGCGCGGACGGGTTGCGACGCAACCCGAAATCGCCGTTGCCTGATTCCCGCGATCTTGTGCTGGAGCCGGCCGACAACAGCCGGCTGGCGAATCTGGGCGGCGAGTTCGACCGGCACCTGCGCCAGATCGAGCAGCGCCTCGGTGTCGAAATCAACAATCGCGGCAATCATTTCCGCCTGATCGGCGATGCGCCGGCGGTCGACGCGGCGGCAACCGTGCTGACGTTACTGTATGCCGAAACCGCCAACCAGCCGCTGAATCCGGAGCGCATACACCTGGCCCTGCAGGAGGCGAGCGCCACCGGTAGCGACAGCGAAAGCGAGCCGGACGATGTCGTTATCCAGACACGCCGGGGCCGCATCCGCGGACGCGGCGCCAACCAACGGCGCTACCTGCACAATATCCAGCGCCACGACCTCAACTTCGGCATCGGTCCGGCCGGCACCGGCAAGACCTATCTTGCCGTTGCGAGCGCGGTCGAAGCGCTGGAGCGCGACGAGGTCCGCCGCCTGGTGCTGGTACGCCCGGCGGTCGAAGCGGGCGAGCGGCTCGGCTTTCTGCCCGGCGACCTGGCGCAGAAAGTCGACCCGTATCTCAGGCCGATTTACGACGCGCTCTATGAAATGCTTGGCTTTGAAAAGGTGGCGCGGCTGATCGAGCGCCAGGTGATCGAGGTCGCGCCGCTCGCCTACATGCGCGGACGGACATTGAATGAAGCGTTCGTGATTCTCGACGAGGCGCAGAACACCACCGTCGAGCAGATGAAGATGTTTTTGACCCGCATCGGCTTCGGCTCGCGCGCGGTCGTGAACGGCGACGTGACCCAGATCGACCTGCCGTTGAAGCAACGCTCGGGCCTGCGCGACGCGATCGAAGTGCTCAAGGACGTGAAAGGCATCAGCTTCACGTTCTTCAGCGCGCAGGACGTCGTGCGCCACGCGTTGGTGCAGCGGATAGTGACGGCCTACGAAGCGTCCAGTAACCGCAATGGTGATTGACGTTCACGTCGAGTCGGCGTGGATGGGCGGCGCGGCGCCGAGCGAAACTGAATTCAGCCGCTGGGTGGCGGCGGCGCTGGCTGGCCGCCGCGAGGACGCCGAGGTGGCGATCCGGATCGTCGACATCGACGAAGGGGCGTCGCTCAACCGGCGCTACCGCGATCGCGAAGGTCCGACCAACGTGCTGTCGTTCCCGACCGAGTTGCCGCCCGGCGTCGATCTGCCGCTGATCGGCGACCTGGTCATCTGCGGTCCGGTCGTCGTTGCCGAAGCTGAACAGCAGGGCAAGGCGGTCGACGCGCACTGGGCGCACCTGACGGTGCACGGCATCCTGCACCTGATCGGCTTCGACCACCAGAACGATAAGGAAGCCGACGAGATGGAAGGGCTGGAGACCGTCATTCTGGCGGATCTTGGGTATCCGGACCCTTATGGCTGAGTGCCTAGGACTGAGTCGCTAGGACTAAGTGAAGATGCCGCCTCTTGTACTCAGTCCTAGGAACTTAGTCCTAGGCACTGTTATTGGTAGAATGGCAGCCTTTCAGCAGAGACTGATCGATTGATGTCAGACGACGACCCCAGTACCCAGCCGGCGCAGAGCCGGTCCTGGTTTGAACGCCTGGGCCAGGCACTCGCCGGCGAACCCCGCGACCGCGAGGAATTGCTGGAACTGCTGCGTGACGCGCAGGAACGCGAACTGTTCGATGCCGACGCGCTGGCGATGCTCGAAGGCGTCCTCCAGGTTGCGGACATGCAGGTGCGCGACGTGATGGTGCCGCGCTCGCAGATGGTGGTGATCGACAAGGATGCCGCGCTCGCCGACCTGTTGCCGCTGATCATCGAATCCGGGCATTCGCGCTTCCCGGCGATCGGTGAGAGCCGCGACGAGATCGCCGGTATCGTGCTGGCCAAGGACCTGCTGCGGCACTTCACCGAAGGCGAGGGCGCGACGTTCAGCGTGCGCGAGTATCTCCGGCCGACATCGTTCATTCCGGAGAGCAAGCGCCTCAACATGCTGCTGAAGGAATTTCGCGCCAGCCGCAACCACATGGCGATCGTCGTCGACGAGTACGGCGGTGTCGCGGGACTGGTGACGATCGAGGACGTGCTCGAACAGATCGTCGGCGAGATCGACGACGAGCACGACATCGACGAGGAAAACCAAATCGTGAGCCGCGGCGAACGCCGCTTTACGGTGAAGGCGCTGACGCTGGTCGAGGATTTCAACGAGTATTTCGGCACGACGTTCAGCGACGAGGAGTTCGACACCATCGGCGGGCTCGTGATGCAGGGGTTCGCGCATATGCCGAGGCGGGGCGAAAAAACGAGATTGGGGCCGTGCGAATTCAAAGTCATCAGCGCCGACAGCCGGCGGATACATTTGCTGGAAATGACGCTCGATACCGCGCCCGGTTCGTGAAGTCGCTTCCGTTCCGGCCGCTGGCCGCGCTCGCGCTGGGCGCACTCGCCGTGCTGGCGTTCGCCCCGTTCGGCTGGTTCCCGCTGATGCCGATCACGCTCGCGGCGCTGTTCCGGCTGGCCGAAAACCAGCGTCCCCAGCGCGCCTTTCTGCTCGGCTGGCTGTTCGGCTTCGCCGAATTCGCCTTTGGCGTGTACTGGATTTACATCAGTGTCCACCTGATCGGCAATGCGCCGATCTGGCTCGCGGTGCTGATGCTCGCGGTGCTGGTCGCGGTGATGGGGCTGTTTTCGGCCACCGTGCTGTGGGCGGCGGCGTACCTTGCGCCGGCGCGGAACTGGCGGCGCTACCTGGTGGCGTTGCCGGCGCTGTGGGCGTTGCTCGAGTGGGTGCGCAGCTGGATCGCGAGCGGCTTCCCGTGGCTGGCCGCCGGCTACAGCCAGATCGATTCTCCGCTCGCAGGTTATGGGCCGATCGCGGGCGTGTTCGGGATCAGTTTCACCGTCGCGCTCACGGCCGGCCTCGTGGTGCTGATTTTTGCGCCGGGATGGCGCAGCCCGGTGCTGGCGCAGCGGCGTCGCATGCTCGCGCTCGCCGCACTGATTCTCGTCTGGGTGCTGGGCTTCTGGCTGCGCGCAGTCAACTGGACACACCCGGCCGGCCCGCCGTTCACCGTCAGCCTGGTGCAGGGCAACATCGCCCAGTCGACCAAGTGGAACGAGCAGGCGTTTGCGCAGTCGCTCAAGCGCTATCGCGACCTCACGCTCAAGCATCTCGGCAGCGATGTGATCATCTGGCCGGAGACCGCGATCCCGGCGCTGCTGCGCGACGTCGCCGCCAATTACGTGCTGCCGCTCGCCGACCAGGTCGTCGCCCACGGCGGCAAGCTGGTGCTCGGCGTGCCCGTGTGGCATGGCTTGAACGAGGACCATAAACCGCTCTACTACAATGCCGTCGTGGTGCTCAACGGCGCGCATCCACAGTTTTATTACAAGGAGCACCTGGTACCGTTCGGCGAATACTTCCCGGTGCCGCACTGGGTACGCCGCTGGCTCAAGTACATGAACCTGCCGTACTCCAGTTATGCTCCCGGCAGCGCCGACCAGACGCCGGTCGATCTGGGCCACTGGAAGGCGGCGATCTCGATCTGCTACGAAGACGCCTTCGGCGCCCAGTTGATCCGGATGCTGCCGGCGGCCAACCTGCTCATCAACGTCAGCGACGACGCCTGGTTCGGGGACTCGATCGCGCTGCCGCAGCACTTGCAGATCGTCCGCATGCGCGCGCTCGAAGCCGGCCGCTTCGCGGTGCGCGCGACCAATACCGGCATCACCGCCATCATCGGGCCGCACGGCCAGGTGCTCAAGCAGTTGCCGATCGACACGGTCGGCGTGCTGACCGGCAAGGTGCGCCCGTACGCCGGCGCGACGCCGTACGCCGTGGCCGGCGGCAATCTGCCGCTGGTCTTTGCCTTGCTGGCGATCCTGTTCGGTGCGACGATAGCGGCCATTCAGGAACGCCGCCGGCAAAAGGCACAAACACAGTGACTGCGGTGTTGCAGTACGGCTGGGGAAATCGCGCCTGCCAAATCATCGTCACGCTTGCCGTGGTCGCCACGGCAGCGATGGCGCTGGTCGTCGACCGCGTCGACAGCTATTCGCTGCTGGCACTTGGCCTCGTCGGCATGTACGTCGGCTTCCGTTACGGCTTCGGCCGCGGGCTGACGGCCGCCGAAAAGCTGCTCGTCTGGATCGCCGCCGCCTACGCCGGAATCGCGATCTTCGCCTATCTGAATGGCGTCCAGACCAATCTCGGCTTTCGCATGCTCGGCCGGTTTTTGCGCTTTATCGTGATGATCCCGGCGTATCTGGCGCTGCGTCGCCTCGGGCCGCCGCGTTGGGCGGCCTGGGCGGCGTTTGTCGCCGGCTCCGTGGTCGCCGCCGGCTGCGGGTTGGCGCAATATTTCGAAACCAACGGCGTGGTGCGCGCCGCCGGCGACAGTATCGCGATCACTTTTGGCGATCTGGCGCTGATGTCCGGCTTCGTCGCGATTGTCATGATGCCTGACACGCGCGGCGGCTGGCGACGCTGGCTGGTCGTGGCGGCCGGTATTGTGGGCCTCGCCGGCGGGCTGACCGCGAGCATCCTCTCCGGCACGCGCGGCGGCTGGCTGGCGATACCGGTCTTCGGCGGGCTCACCATCGCGGCGTTGACCCGCGACCTGGGCATACGCTGGCGCCTCGCCATCATCGGGGGCGCGATCGCTGTCGCGGCCGCCGTCGTCGCGGTGCCGGCAATCGGCATGGGGCCGCGCATCGCCGAAGCGGTCGGCGGCTGGAACAGCTATATCCATTTCCGCGATGCCGTCGCCGCCGTGCCCAAATCGACCTGCATCAGTGCGCGACCGCTGGCGCGCGGGCTGGCGCATTCGGCGATCCGGCATGGCGACCACGCGCCGCGGATCGAAGCGGTGCAGGACGCGGGCGCGCTCGAGAAGGCCGGTTTCGGCGACCGCTGCGCCGGCGGCATGGCGCTGCATCTGACGGCCGACTCGGATCACGGCGGCTGGGCATGGATCTCGCGTATCGTCGATCACGACGACATGCCCGGCTTTGCAAGCGTGCTGGTGCGCGGCACCGGCCGCGTGCGGATTTCCGGCACCGGCGAGCAGCGCGTCCACTGGCCGGAGTACCGCAAGATCGTGATTGCAGGCAAGCCGCAGCGCTTTCGCCGTTATGACCGGCTCGGCCTGGAAGTGCCGGCGGGGGACGAGCTGTGGGTCGTGCCGTTGCAGATGAACCCGGGCGCGTACCGCTACTTTTATACGGCCACGTCGGTCGGAGCGCGCCTCGCGATGTGGGGCGTCGCGTGGGACATCTTCACGAACCACTGGATCGCCGGCGTCGGCACCGGCGCGTATCGCGCGGCGGCGGCCATGCGCGTTGACGAAGGCCTCGCCGCGCCCGTCACGGCGACCTACGATCATCCGCACAATCAGTACCTGAACGCGCTTGCGAGCCGCGGCATCATCGGCATGATCGAATTGCTGCTGCTGCTCGGCGTGCCGGCGTACCTGTTCGCCGGCCGCCTCGGCGCGCGTGATGCGGCGGTTCGACGATGCGCCTACGCCGGCATGATCGTCATCAGCGGGTTCGCGATCTTCGGCATGACCGAAACGATTTTCAACCACTCGCTGATCATCGATTATTACGTCATTTTCGTCGGCACGTTCACCGCGTTGATGTACACCGCCGAAGAAGACGCTACACTTGCCAGTTCGACTCCAGACAATGGCATCCATGGATCCGACCTACAAACCCGAACAGATCGAAGCCGAGGCACAGGCGTACTGGCGCGAGGCTGACGCTTTCGTCGCGCGCGAGGATGCGCCGGGCGACAAGTACTACTGCCTGTGCATGCTGCCGTATCCGAGCGGCAAGCTGCACATGGGCCACGTGCGCAACTACACCATCGGCGACGTGATCTCGCGCTACCACCGCATGCGCGGCAAAAACGTGCTGCAGCCGATGGGCTGGGACGCGTTCGGGCTGCCGGCCGAAAACGCCGCGATGGAACACGGCATCCCGCCCGGCCGCTGGACGCGCGACAACATCGACTACATGCGGGGCCAGTTGCAGGCGCTCGGCTTCGGCATCGACTGGTCGCGCGAGTTTGCGACTTGCGAGCCGGACTACTACCGCTGGAACCAGTGGCTGTTCCTGAAGATGCTCGAAACAGGGCTGGTCTACCAGAAGACCGGCGCGGTCAACTGGGATCCGGTCGATCAGACCGTGCTCGCCAACGAGCAGGTCATCGACGGGCGCGGCTGGCGCACCGGCGCGCTGGTCGAAAAGCGCGACATCCCGATGTATTACATGCGCATCACCGCCTACGCCGATGAGCTGCTCGCGGCGCTCGACGATCTCGACGGGTGGCCGGAGCGCGTGCGCACGATGCAGGCCAACTGGATCGGCAAGAGCGAGGGCGTGCGCATCGCGTTTCCCTACACGCTCGACGGCCACGATGAAAAATTGTGGGTGTTCACGACGCGCGCCGATACGCTGATGGGCGTGACGTTCGTCGCGGTCGCCGCCGAGCATCCGCTTGCCGCGCGGCTGGCCGAGGACAATCCCGACGCCGCCGCGTTCATCGAAAAATGCCGCGCCGGCGGCGTCACCGAGGCGGAACTTGCGACGCAGGACAAGGAAGGCGTGCCGACCGGCTTCAGCGTGCGCCATCCGCTGACCGGCGAAGACGTGCCGGTCTGGATCGGCAACTACGTGCTGATGGGCTACGGTGAAGGCGCGGTGATGGGCGTGCCCGGCCACGACGAACGCGATTTCGCGTTTGCCCACAAGTACGCGCTGCCGATCCGCCAGGTCGTCGCGGTCGAGGGCGAGCAATACGATTCCGCCGATTGGCAGGCGTGGTACGCATCGAAGGACGGTGTCTGCGTAAATTCCGGGCGGTACGACGGCCTCGGCTTTCAAGCCGCGACCGACGCGGTCGCCGCCGCGCTTGAAGCGAAGGGGTTGGGCGAAAAGAAGGTTCAATACCGCCTGCGCGACTGGGGCATCTCGCGGCAGCGTTACTGGGGCTGCCCGATTCCGATCATCCACTGTGAGCAGTGCGGCGCCGTGCCGGTGCCGGAAGACCAGTTGCCGGTGGTGCTGCCCGAAGACCTCGCGCCCGACGGCAGCGGCAATCCGCTCGCCCGTTGCGACAGTTTCATCAACTGCGACTGCCCGCGCTGCGGCGGCGCCGCGCGGCGCGAAACCGACACGATGGATACGTTCGTCGATTCGTCGTGGTACTACATGCGCTATACGTCACCGGGGAGCGACGCGGCGATGGTCGACGCGCGTGCCGATTACTGGCTGCCGGTCGACCAGTACATCGGCGGCATCGAGCACGCGATTCTGCACCTGCTGTATTCGCGCTTCTGGACCAAGGTCATGCGCGACCTCGGCCTGCTCAAAATCGACGAGCCGTTCACCAACCTGCTGACGCAAGGCATGGTGCTCAACCAGATCTGGTTTCGTCGCGATGCCGAGGGTCGCGTCACCTATTACGATCCGGCCGACGTCAAAGCGGGTCCGGGCGATGCGGGCGTCGCCGCCGACGGCCAGGCGGTGGAATTCGGCGGCCTCGGCAAAATGTCGAAGTCGAAAAACAACGGTGTCGATCCGCAGACGCTGATGCAGCGTTACGGCGCCGACGCGGTGCGCCTGTTCACGATGTTCGCCGCGCCGCCAGAGCAGACGCTGGAATGGTCGGAAGCCGGCGTCGAGGGCGCGGTGCGATTCCTGAAACGCCTGTACCGCACCGTCGCCGAACACGTCTCGCAAGGACCGGTCGAGGCGCGGCCGCGCGAGCTGGGCGACGCGGCGCGCGAGCTGCGCCGCCAGACGCACGCGACGATTGCCAAGGTCGGCGACGACATCGGCCGGCGCTACACGTTCAATACGGCGATCGCCGCGGTCATGGAACTGCTCAACACGGTGAGCCGGTTCGAGCCGCATGCCGACGCCGATCGCGCGATCATCCACGAGGCGCTGGATACGGCCGTGCTGCTGCTCGCGCCAATCGTGCCGCACGTCTGCCACCGGTTGTGGCGCGAGCTCGGGCATGCCGATGCGGTCATCGACGCGCGCTGGCCGAAGGTCGATCCGCACGCGTTGCAGCGCGATCAGCTCGACATCGTCGTGCAGGTCAACGGCAAGCTGCGCGGCCGCGTGACGGTCGACGCCGACGCCGACCGCGGCGCGGTCGAACAAACTGCGCTCGCCGACGAAAACGTGCAGCGCTTCATCGGCGACAAGCCGGTCCGGCGTGTCGTCGTCGTACCGGGCAAGCTCGTCAACGTGGTGGTGTAATGAAACGACTCGCCCTGTTGCTCGTCGCGCTCGCGCTTGCCGGCTGCGGCTATCACCTGCAACGGGCCCGCAACCTGCCGCCGGTCATGCAGCGCACCGCCATCGTCGGCGCGAACCCATACGGCACGCTGGTTCGCCAACTGACACGCGCGCTCAGCGGCACCAATATCAAAGTCGTTCAGTCCCCGGCTGTCGCGACCGCCGAATTGCACATCCTGCGCGACGACGCCGGTCAGCGCGTCAGCTCCGTCGACAGCAAAGACCGCCCGCAAGCCTACGAGCTGCATTATGCCATTTCGTTCTCGGTCACCCATAAGGGCCAGACGCTGCTGGCGCCGCAAACCGTGTCGCTGACGCACGATTATGTTTTCGACCCCGACAACGTGCTGGCCGGCAACCAGGAAGCGCGACGGCTGCTCGATGCAATGCGCAGCGATCTCGTGCAGGTGATCCTGCGGCGGCTCGCGGCCGTCAAAGCGCCGGCGCCGGTAGCGGCCGAAGCTGCGAAGGCGGGTTAAACGGCGATCATCGCCGGCACGTCCGGCGGCCGTCGATGACATCTGCCTCGTACTCGCAAAAATCATACCGGGTAAACGTGGTAGGGGATCGGACGAATTGTCGTCCGTGTACGCGCGCGCTAGTTTTGCTGCTTGTTCCCTTTTCCGGCCAAAATGATATGCGACTGAACGAAGTTATGAAATCACCGGTTCTGACCATCGAGCCCGAGCAGACGGCGAGCGCTGCGTGGTCGCGGATGCAGGATGAGCGGGTTCGGCATCTGGTTGTGGTCGATGGTGCCCGCCCCATCGGTGTACTGTCCGATCGCGACCTGGGCGGAACCAACGGTGCCGAGATGCGCAGCGGGCGCACAGTGCGCGAGTTGATGGCGCGCAAGCTGGCGACGGGGACGCCGGGAATGACGCTGCGCCAGGCGGCGAACCTGATGCGTGGCCGGCTCATAGGCTCGCTGCCGGTCGTTGATGACGGGCGTCTCGTCGGCATCGTCACGGCCACGGACGTGCTTGACGAACTGGGCCGCGGCTCGACGCGCCCGGAGGTAACGGCCCGGCGTCGCGGTATGCGGTTGCCGCCGGCGAGCGCGCGCGACGCGGCGAGGCAGGATCGCCTCTAGCAGGTGACATCTCACCGCCCGCCCGGCTATCATGCAGGCATGGCTACCGGTTTACTTTCCCGCCTTTGAAGCTGCGCGCCGAGACGCTCGCGGCGCACCTCAAGAAGACGCTGCTGCCCGTCTACCTGATCGCCGGCGATGAAACGCTGCTGGTGCAGGAGGCCGCCGACGCGGTGCGGGCCGCGGCGCGCGCCGACGGCTTCACTGATCGCGAGATCCTGTTCGCCGAGCGCGGCTTCGACTGGGGGCGGCTGGCCGCGGCCGGCGCCAGCCTGTCGCTGTTCGCGTCGCGGCAGTTGCTGGAGGTGCGCCTGCCGAGCGGCAAGCCCGGTCGCGACGGCGGCGAGGCGCTGGCGAATTACGCCGCCGCGCCACCGCCCGACACGCTGCTGCTGGTGATTGCGCCCAAGCTCGACCGGCGCGGGGGCGGCGCGGCATGGTTGAAGGCGCTCGACAAGGCGGGCGCGGTACTGGAAATCTGGCCGGTCGGCACCGGCGAGCTGCCGCGCTGGATCGCCCAGCGCGCGCGCGGGCGCGGTCTGCAACTCGATGACGATGCGGCGCAACTGCTGGCGGATCGGGTCGAAGGCAACCTGCTGGCGGCGGCGCAGGAGGTCGACAAGCTCGTATTGTCCGTCGGCCCCGGTCATGTCGGGCTGGCAGCCGTACAGGCGGCGGTCTCGGCCAGTGCGCGTTATGACGTCTTCGGCCTCGTCGACGCCGCGCTCGGCGGCAACAGCGCCCGCGCGCTGGCGATGCTGGCCGGCTTGAAAGCCGAGGGCGTTGCACCTACCTTGGTGCTATGGGCATTGACGCGCGACATCCGGATCTTGGCCGACGCCGCTTTTGACGCCGGAGCCGGCAAATCCGTGGCGCAGGCGCTCGGCAAGGTCTGGCCGACGAAGCGCCGCGCGCTGGTGGAGGGCGCGCTGCGCCGGCTCGGCAGACGCGCTTCCGGCAGGCTGCTGATGCGCGCGGCGGAGGCCGACCGCATCATCAAGGGGCCGCGTCACGCGGAGTCGTGGCCGGTGCTGACGGCACTGGTGGCGATGCTATCCGGCGCGCTGCCCGTCTCTGAAGAGGATCAAGCCGCCTGATGCGAGCCGTCGGCATCTTCGGCGGGACATTCGATCCCATTCATTACGGCCACCTGCGACCCGCCCTCGACGTGCTCGAGGCGCTCGACCTCGCCGAAATCCGCTTCATCCCCAGCGGTCGCCCGCCGCACCGCGGCCAGCCGGTCGCGCCGCCGGATGCGCGCCTGGCGATGGTCAAGGCGGCCGTCGCGCCGGAGCCGCGCTTCGTGGTCGACGAACGCGAGGTGCACAGCAGCGCGCCATCGTATTCGGTCACCACGCTCGAATCGCTGCGACACGACCTGCCCGACACGCCGCTGGCGCTGATCGTCGGCATGGACGCGTTTCTCGGTCTGGCGAGCTGGCACCGCTGGCGCGAACTGCTCGACCTGGCGCACCTGGTGGTCGCCCACCGGCCGGGCTGGCATCTGCAGGCGGAGGGCGAACTCAGCACACTGGTCGCCGCGCGCCAGGTGCGCGATCCGGCTGAGCTGCACGAGCGCCCGGCCGGCACCATATTCCTGCAAGCCGTTACCCAACTTGAAATCTCCTCGACAGCCATTCGCGCCATCGTCGCCGCCGGCGGCGACGTGCGTTACCTGCTGCCCGAGGAAGTGAGGACTTTGATTATGAACAACGGTTTTTATCGACAGACAGCGGAGATGCGATGACAACAGACGATCTGAAAGACCTGGCCGTCAAGGCGCTTGACGACCTCAAGGCCGTCGACATCAAGGTGCTCGACGTGCGCGGCGCAACTGCGATTACCGACATGATGGTAATCGCCAGCGGGACGTCCGACCGGCACGTGCGCGCGCTGGCGCACGCCGTGCTGGACGCGGCCAGGGACGTCGGCGTGAAGCCGCTCGGCGTCGAGGGCGAACAGGGCGGCGAATGGATCCTGCTCGACCTCAACGACATCGTCGTCCACGTGATGCTCCCGCGCATGCGAGAGTTCTACAACCTCGAAAAGCTGTGGAGCGTGGACATCCCGGCGCAGCCGCGTGCCCTGCCGGTGCGATGAATCTCCGCGTCCTCGCCATCGGCAACCGAATGCCCGCATGGGTGGACGAAGGCTTTCAGACCTACGCGACACGGCTGCCGCACGAGTGCGCGCTGTCGCTGACCGAAATCCCGCTGCCGAAGCGCACCCCGCGCCGCGCCGGCGCCAGCGCGCTCGAAGGCAAGCGCATGCTGGGCCACATCCGCCCGGACGACGAAGCCATCGCGCTCGATGTCCGCGGCAAATCGCTCTTTACCGAAGCGCTGGCACAACAATTCGGCGACTGGCTGCAGGACGGCCGCGACCGCGTCTTCCTGATCGGCGGCCCCGACGGCCTCGCTCCCGACTGCCTTGAGCGCGCCGACTGGCGCTGGTCGCTGTCGCCGCTGACGCTGCCGCACGGCTTGGCGCGCGTGGTGGTCGCCGAGGCGCTGTACCGCGCCTGGACCGTACTGCAAGGTCACCCCTATCACCGGGCCTGATCTGTATCTCGCGTCCGCCTCTCCGCGGCGACACGAGCTGCTCCGCCAGATCGGCGTGGCGCACGAACGGGTCGCCGCCCCAGTCGATGAAACCCGGTTTCCCGCCGAAGCCCCCGCCGACTACGTTCTGAGACTGGCCCAGGCCAAGGCCGCGGCCGGTCGCGCGGCACTGCGCGCGACCGATGCGATCGTGCTCGGCGCCGATACCGCCGTCGTAGTCGATGGCGACGTATTGGGCAAGCCGAGAGACCGGACGGACGCGCGGGCGATGCTGGCGCGGCTGGCAGGGCGAGCGCACGAAGTGCTGAGCGCGGTCGCGGTGACGGATGGCTCGACAACGCGCACCGCGCTCAGCCGGAGCACGGTGGTATTTCGGGACATGAGCGAAGCGGAAATCGAAGCCTACGTCGCGACGGGCGAAGGCGACAACAAGGCCGGCGCCTACGCGATCCAGGGGCGCGGCGCCATTTTCGTGGCGCGGCTTGAGGGAAGCTATTCGGGGGTTGTGGGGCTGCCGTTGTCCGAAACGGCTTCGCTTTTGCTCCAGTTTGGTGCCCGGTTCTAGGCGACGTGCGACTGGGCACCCTCACCCCAGCCCTCTCCCGAAGGGAGAGGGGGCAAGAGCGCCTCCACCTTATTCTTAGCCGGCCACGATGGCCGGCTTCTTCTCCCGCGACATCGAGCGCAGCCGAAGATCGGGCGAAAAATGGGGGAAACAAGGAACATTGTCCGAAGCCATGGACGGCTGAGTTATGTTCCGGCCCCCATTTTTCGCCCGATCTTCGGGAAGTCCGCAGCACAGGATGTGCTGCGGACCAAGCGACAGGAGCAGTGGCTTTGGTTACTTTCCCCGTAAGGAAAGTAACTCGCCGCAGGGGGTCGACACCCCCGCCCAATCAGCCCGCCGCCGCAGGCGGCACAAAACCCGATTTCACCACCGCGAACGCAACCGTCATAATAGAAACCCAACAATAGAATAAATAGTCCAATCCCCCATGAGCGAAGAAATCCTCATCAACGTAACCCCGCGCGAAACCCGCGTGGCCCTCCTCGACAACGGGGCGTTGGAGGAAATCTTCATCGAACGCGCGCACCGCCGCGGCCTGGTCGGCAACATCTACAAGGGCAAGGTGCTGCGCGTGCTGCCGGGGATGCAGGCGGCCTTCGTCGACGTGGGCCTTGAGCGCAGCGCATTCCTGCATGCGTCGGACATTTCGCGCGCGGTCTACAACGAGGGCGAGCCCGAGCCACGCGGGCCGACGGATATTCGCGAGCTGCTGCACGAGGGCGACGAGCTGCTGGTGCAGGTGCTGAAAGACCCGCTCGGCACCAAGGGCGCGCGGTTGTCGACGCGCATCGGCATCCCGTCGCGCTACCTGGTGCACGTGCCCGGCAGCGACCGCGTCAGCGTGTCGACCCGCATCGACGACGCCGACGAGCGTGAGCGCCTCGCCGGGCTGGTGACGCAGTTTCTGGAATCGGATACCGGCGGCTACATCGTGCGCACCGCTGCCGAAGGCGTGTCGCACGAGGCGATTCGCGCCGACATGCTGTTTTTGCGCAAGCTGTGGGAGCTGATCGCCGAGCGGAGCCGCACCGCACCGCCGGGCACGCTGGTACACGAGGACCTGCTGCTGCCGGTCAAGATGCTGCGTGATTTTCTCGATGCGCAAGTCGAGCAGGTGCGGGTCGATTCGGAGACGGTGTATCGGCGGATGGCCGATTTTGCCGGCACGTTCCTGCCCGAACTCGCCGGCCGGATCGAGTTTTACGACGGCGCGCGGCCGATCTTCGACCTGTACGGCATCGAAACGGAAATCCAGAAGGCGCTGGAGCGCAAGGTCGAACTGAAATCGGGCGGTTACCTGGTGATCGACCAGACCGAGGCAATGACGACGATCGACGTCAACACCGGCGCCTACGTCGGCTACCGCAACCTCGAGCAGACGGTGCTCAAGACGAATCTCGAAGCGTCGCAGGCGATCGCACGCCAGCTTCGGTTGCGCAACCTCGGCGGTATCATCATTATCGACTTTATCGACATGCAGGACCCCGAGCACCGCCAGACGGTGCTGGAAACGCTGGAACGCCGGCTTGCGCGCGATCATGCGCGCAACAAGATTTGCGCGATTTCGCCGCTCGGCCTGGTCGAAATGACCCGCAAGCGCACCCGCGAAAGCCTCGAGCATGTCCTGTGCCAGCCGTGCCCGACTTGCGGGGCGCGCGGGTCGATCAAGACGCCGGAAACGGTCTGCTACGACGTGTTCCGCGAAATCCTGCGTCAGACGCGCACCTTCGATATCCAGGAACTGCGCGTGCTCGCGAGCCAGGACGTGATCGATCTGCTGCTCGACGAGGAATCGGAAAGTCTGGCTGAAATCGAGGGACTGATCGGCAAGCCGATCCGGCTGCAGGTCGAGCACCTCTACAATCCGGAATCGTTTGACGTGGTACCGGTTTAGGATGAGACCGGAGAGCGATTTTTCATGAAGCGTGCGCTGCTATGGACGGCTTACAGTCTCGCCAGCCTGATCGTGCTGCTGGCGATCGTCATCGCGGGCGGGTATTTTTATTTCGCCTCGCAAATCAACAGCTACACGCCACGCATCGAGCACATCGCCAGCCAGCGGCTCGGCGAGCCGGTGGCGATCGGCTCGATCGCGATGGGCTGGCACGGCTTCGGAGTCGAAGTCGATTTGAACGATGTCGCTGTGCTGAGTTCGGATCGCACTCAGCGCCTGATTCAGGCACAGCGTGTGCGCGTCGATCTCAACCCCCTGAGTTTCGTGAGCTGGCCGCAGGTCCACCCGGCCTTTATCGGCATTGCTGCGCCGCGCCTCACCGTGGTGCAGGACGCGAACGGCCAGTTGACGATTCCCGGACTGCCTGAAGGCTCGGGCGCCGCGCCATCCTTCAACGACATCGTCAATGTGCTCGACCAGGTCGGCACCATCGCGGTCAGCGACGGCACGATTGTGCTCAACGCGCCGGCGCACAAGATCAAGGGTTGGCAGTTTCACAACCTTGACGCGCGCGCCAGCGGCAGCACACCGCACGTGCAACTCTCGATCGGGCTGCCCAAGGCGATGGGGCAAAGCCTGAATGGCCATTTCGCCTTCACGCGGCCGCAGCCGCACGGCGACTGGCACTGGCAGGGTCGCCTGAAGCTCGCCGCGCTCAGGCTCGAGAGTGTGCCGAAGCTGGCGCCCAGGGTGCCACTCGATCTGCATGGCGGGCAGGTGAACCTGACGCTGTCAGGCCGCGGTGTCGGGCTGCAGCCGGTGGCAGTACAGGGCCGGGTGCGGCCGCTGTCGTCCAATCCTGCCGACGCCAGTACGCTGAGCGCCGATCTCCACTGGCGCACCGACAGCGGCGGAAAGCTGGCACTGACCGGTGGCAACATGGCCATCGATTTCCCCGGCCTGTTTCGCGGCCCGATCCCGCTGGCGCACGCAAAGTTGCCGCTGACCTTCAAGCATGGAGCCGCCGGCTGGCGCATTGCCAGCGATCAGTTCAGCCTTGCGAACGCCGACATCGCAACGGCAGGCCGCTTCAGCGTGCTGCTGCCCGCGGGCGGTAGTGCGCCGGTGCTTGACGTTGAAGCGACGGCCAGCGGCATCGATCTCGTCCACAAGTCGGAGTACCTGCCGGTCGGCATCATGCCGCCGGAGGTGACCGCGTGGGTGGATCGCTCGGTCAAGAGCGGCCAGGTGCCGCGCGTCGAGGTGATTTTTCGCGGCGCGGCAGATCAGTTCCCGTTCCGCAACCGCAACGGCCTGTTCAAGGTCGATTTCGACCTCGTCAACACGCGCATCAAGTTCGACCCGCACTGGCCGCCCGTAACGAACCTCGACGCGGAAGTCATCTTCAAGGATGAAGGGCTGTCGGCGAAGGTGCATTCCGGCACGATCAGCGGGATGGCGATGGGCGGGTCGCAGGCGGCGATTGCCGACCTGGCGGCGGCGGTGCTCGAGGTGAGCGGCACCGCGCGCGGCGACGCCGCCGATGCGATGGACTTCCTGCGCCACTCGCCGATCGCCAAAAAGTTCGGGCCGTACATCACCCAGACCGAAGCCCACGGCAAGCTCGACGTGGACGTCAAAATCGACCTGCCACTGACCGACATCGACAAGTTCCAGGTACACGGCCAGGCGCATCTGCACGGCATCGATACCAGGCTCTCCAGCCTGTCGCAGACTTTCAAGAACCTCAAGGGTCAGCTCGATTTCGCCAACACCGGGCTCGACAGCCCGACCGGCCTGACCGGCGAATTCCTGGGCGAACCGGTCACGATTACCGTGCATCCGGCGCCGCACCGCGCCGACGCCACGCGCATCGGCCTCACCGGCAGCGCGACCGCCGCGACATTGACGAAAGCACTGGGCGCGCCGCACGCCGACGTGGCGCGGGGGAAATTCGCCTGGCAGGCGCAAGTGCTGCTGCCGAACGAGTTCGCCGCGGGCAGCGCGCCGCTGACGGTGAGCGCGCAGTCCGATCTCAAGGGCCTCGAACTCAAGCTGCCGGCGCCGTTCGCCAAGCCCGGCCCGAAGGCGGTCAAGACGACGCTCAAAGTCGTGATCGGCGATAACGGCTACGAGATCGGCGCGCATTACGGCGATGCCGTGCAGGCGCAAATCGACCTCGCCGATACGGGCAAGCACGGGGTGGCGATCAGGACCGGCGTGATCCACTTCGGTGCCAGCAAGGTAGTGCTGCCCAAGGCGGGGCTGCGGATCGACGGCCATCTCGACCGCGTGTCGCTCGCCGAATGGCAGCAACTCGGCGGCCTGGTCGGCAGCGGCAACAGCACCGCCGCGCCGCAAAACATCGACCTCGACCTGACGATCGGCCAGGTCGACGCGCTGGGCCAACACTTTCACGCGGTTCACGTGCAGATGCACGACACCGCCGCCGGCGGCTACCGGCTGGAGCTGGCCGGCCCGGACGCGGCGGGGTCGATCGTGCTGCCGGCGGCGGTCGACAACGATCATCCCTATGCGGTTGCCCTCAACTATCTGCACCTCGATTCGAATTTTGCCGTCGGCCACGGCGGCAACATGAAGCTGTCGCCGACGACGCTGCCGCCGATCAAGTTCGCGAGCCAGGATACGCAAATCGGCAAGCGCGACCTCGGCCGGCTGGCATTCAAGCTGCTGCAGGCGCCGGGCGGCATCGTGGTGCCGTATTTTTCGGCGACGCAGAAGGCGCTCAAGATCAACATGTACGGTACCTGGATCGTCGACGACAACCGGCGCCAGCACACGCGCATCGCGGCGGCCGCGCGCAGCGACGATGTCGGCGCCGCCTTCAAGGCGCTCGGGTTGCCGGCTGCGATCACGGCCCAGCATGCCAGGATCGACGCGGAACTGCACTGGCCGGGGCCGCCGTCGAGCGACATCATGAAAAAGCTCGGCGGCGCGATTACGGTGCATCTCGAGAACGGCCGGCTGACGGAAATTTCGCCGGGCGCGGGGCGGCTCTTGTCACTGCTGAGCCTCAACGCACTGCCGCGCCACCTGCTGTTCAACTTCAGCGACGTGTTCGGCAAGGGCTTCGGCTACGACTCGATCGGCGGTACCTTCAACATCATCAGCGGCAACGCGTACACCAACGATTTCCGCCTGAAAAGCACGGTGGCCGACGTGCATGTGGTCGGCCGCATCGGTCTCGGCAAGCAGGATTACGACGAAGACGTGATCATCGACACCAGCATTGCCTCGACGCTGCCGATTGCCGCGGCGATCGCCGGCGGCCCGGTCACCGGCGTGGCGGCGCTGCTGCTGACGCAGATTTTCAAGAAGCCGCTGAAGCAGGCGACACAGCTCGAATATCATGTCAGCGGCTCGTGGGACAAACCGGTGATGAAGAAGGTGTCGGGGTCGGCGCCGAAGAATACGCCCAATCCGAGATCGAAGTCGCCGGAGCGGTAAGTGTCCTTTGGTATGATGGTGATATGAGCAACTCACTCGATCTCGCCAAACAAACCATCCTCACGCCGTCGGGCCTCGACGAAAGCCAGCTTGCCGGCGTGCTAGGCCGCGCCATGGGCGCGCGCATCGACAACGCCGACCTGTACTTTCAGCTCAGCCGCCGTGAATCCTGGGCGCTCGAGGACGGCATCGTCAAGGAAGGCACGCACAGCATCGACCAGGGCGTCGGCGTGCGCGCGATGAGTGGCGACAAAACCGGCTTCGCCTACTCGGACGAAATTCTCCTGCCGGCGCTGACGCAGGCGTCGGACATGGCGCGCGCGATTGCGCGCAGCGGCGGCGAGGGCAAGCTGCAGGCCTGGCATGCCCACAACGCGCCGCAACTTTACGCGCCGGTCGATCCGTTGTCGACGCTGGCCGACAGCGACAAGGTCGCGCTGCTGCAGCGTATCGACGCGGAACTCAGGCGCATGGACCCGCGCGTCAAGCAGGTGATGGTCAATCTGGGCGCGGTTCACGACACGATCATGATTGCCGGCAGCGACGGCACGTTGGCGGGCGACGTGCGGCCGCTGGTGCGCTTCAGCGTCGCCGTGATCGCCGAAGAAAACGGCCGCCGCGAGCAGGGCTATGCCGGCGGCGGCGGGCGCTTCGGCTACCAGTATTTCATCGATGAAGACCGCGCACTGGAACTGGGCCGCGAGGCGGTGCGCAGCGCGCTGATCAACCTCGAAGCGGAGCCCGCGCCGGCCGGCACCATGCCGGTGGTACTCGGCCCCGGCTGGCCCGGCGTGCTGCTGCACGAAGCCATCGGCCACGGCCTCGAAGGCGACTTCAACCGCAAGGGCACGTCCGCGTTCGCCGGCCGGCTCGGCGAGCGCGTCGCCAGCGAACTGTGCACGGTGGTCGACGACGGCACCATCGTCGATCGCCGCGGTTCGCTCAGCATCGACGATGAAGGCACGCCCGCCGAATGCACCGTGCTGATCGAAAACGGCATCCTCAAGGGCTACATGCAGGACAGGATGAACGCGCGGCTGATGAACATGCGCCCCACCGGCAACGGCCGGCGCGAATCGTTCGCCCACCTGCCGATGCCGCGCATGACCAACACCTACATGCGCCCGGGGCCGCACGACCCGGCCGAAATCATCGCCTCGGTCGGCAAAGGGCTCTACGCGGCCAACTTCGGCGGCGGCCAGGTCGACATCACCTCGGGCAAGTTCGTCTTCTCGGCGAGCGAAGCCTACCTGATCGAAAACGGCAAGCTCACTCGCCCGGTCAAGGGCGCGACCCTGATCGGCAACGGTCCGGATGTGCTGACCCGCGTCAGCATGGTCGGCAATGACCTCAAGCTCGATGAAGGCATCGGCACCTGCGGCAAGGACGGGCAGAGCGTCCCGGTCGGCGTCGGTCAGCCCACGCTGAAGGTCGACAGCCTGACCGTCGGCGGCACTTCGTAAATTACGGCTGCAAGTGCTTCGTTTTCGGCACCCGCCGCGGTAGGCATTTCCGGGGACGCCGTAAATACGTCCCTGCAGGCTCTGGGTTCGGCATCCTGCCTCACACAGCCCCGGCAATACCTACCGCAGCGTGCGCCTGCGCTCACGCCGGCGAAGGGTTGACGCCGATTCAGAGCGCTTTGCTGGAACTATCGGTCGGTTAAAAGTGTCCTTAAACCATTAAGCATGGATGCTTCGTTAAAATCCAATAAGCGGGAGCATCCATGCCCAAGCTGCTGTTATCCACGCTGGTCGCGCTCGGCGCGGCCGCCTTCATGAATGCCGCCATCGCAGCCCCCGCGTCATTCGGCTCCAACTACGATCCGTTGCAGACTTTCGCGCCGTTCGATTACCCGCAGCCGGTCAACCAGTACCGCTCGGCCAACGGCACGCCGGGGCCGGCCTACTGGCAGAATCGCGTCGACTACAAAATTCACGCTACGCTCGACCCGGCGAACAAAACGCTGAGCGGCCGCGAGACCATCACCTACACCAACCACAGCCCCGACACGCTGCACCTGCTGTGGCTGCAACTCGACCAGAACCGCTATCGCACCGACGCCCGCGCCAACTTCACGCACGATGCCGATCACGAGCCGCCGCAATCGGCGCACACCGACGGCTACCGCATCAAATCTGTCGAAGTCGCCAGCGACGGCCACTTCAAGCCGGCGCATTTCATCGTTTCCGACACGCGCATGCGCATCGATTTGCCGCAACCGCTTGCGCCAAAGCATGGCCAGGTGCAGGTCCGAATCGTTTACAGCTACACGATCCCCGGCAAGTTCGGCGGCCGCACCGACTGGTATCACACCAAAAACGGCGACGTGTACGAAATCGCCCAGTGGTATCCGCGCCTGTGCGTCTTCGACGACCTGCGCGGCTGGAACACGCTGCCGTTCACCAACAACGAGTTTTACCTCGAATACGGCGATATCGATTACAGCGTGACCGTGCCGTGGAACATGATCGTCGTCGGTTCGGGCAAGCTGATGAACCCGGACGAGGTGCTGACGAAGACCGAGCGCGAGCGGCTTGAGAAGGCGCATCACAGCGACAAGACGGTGCTGATCCGCACGCCGGCCGAAGTCAACGATCCGGCCAGCCGGCCGACGCACAGCGGCACGCTGACCTGGCACTTCCACATGAACAACACGCGCGACGTCGCCTTCGGCGCGTCGACCGCCTACGTCTGGGACGCCGCCCGCATCAACCTGCCGAGCGGCAGGCATGCACTCGCCGAGTCGGCGTACCCGGTTGAAAGCCTCAAGGATGGCGGCTGGGACCGCTCGACGCAGTTCGTCAAGGCGACGGTCGAATTCTTCTCGAAGTACACCGGCGTGGAATTTCCGTGGCCGAGCGAGATTGCCGAGGCCGGCATCGCCGGCGGCATGGAATATCCGGGCATCGTGTTCGACTGGTGGAAGACCGGCGGCAAGGGCCTGTTCGGCCTGACGACGCATGAAGTCGGCCACGCCTGGTTCCCGATGATCGTCGGCTCCAACGAGCGCCGCGACGCGTGGATGGATGAGGGCTTCAACACGTTCGTCGACGTGCTCGCCGCGCATGCCTACAACCACGGCGAATTCGCGCCCAAGCGCGACAGCGAATACGCGCCCGGCGGCGGCAACCCGGTCGACGAAATCCAGTCGGTGCTGAAGGACCCGAATGCGCCGCCGATCATGATGTTCCCGGACGTGCTCAAGGAGAAGTACCGGCACCCGGTGACTTACTTCAAGACGGCGCTCGGCCTGATGCTGCTGCGCGACCAGATTCTCGGGCCGCAACGTTTCGATACCGCGTTCCGCCAGTACGCGCAGGCCTGGGCATTCAAGCACCCGTCGCCGTCGGATTTCTTCCGCGCGATGTCGAGCGCCGGCGGCGAGGAGTTGTCGTGGTTCTGGCGCGGCTGGTTTGCAAACAACTGGCAGCTCGACATGGCGGTTGAAGGCGTGAAATACGTCGACAACGACCCGGCCCAGGGCGCGCTGGTCACGGTCGCGAATCTCGACAAGCTGGTGATGCCGGCGACGCTGCAGGTGACCTATGTCGACGGCAGCACGCGGCGTGTGCGGGTGCCGGTGGAAACCTGGCAGCGCCACCACCAGTTCGAGGTCACGGTGCCCGGCGACAAGCGGGTGAAATCAGCGACCATCGATCCCGATCACGTCATTCCGGACGGCGACCGGAGCAACGATACGTTTACGGTGAAGTAGGGGCTATTCGCCCAGCAGCGCGAGGATCGTGTCGCTGGGCGGCTGCACCACGCACAATGGCGCAGGCTTGCCGTCCGAGGGCAGGAAGGCCGGCAGGGCCGCGGGCGGATCGTTATCCGCCACGGCGCCGCCGGTGGGGCGGAGCGGCGTCGGGTCGAGATCTTCGAGCAGCGGCGTGATCTCGTTTTCGTAGGCCATCAACTGCGCTTCGCTCAGCGCCTCGCGCGGCAGCGGCACCTTGAGCGGCGGCTCCGGCTTGCCGTTGACACGAATCTCGAAGTGCAGGTGCGGCCCGGTCGCAAGCCCGGTCGAGCCGACGTAGCCGATCACTTCCCCCTGTTTCACGTGGCTGCCGACGTGAATGCCCTTCGCGAAGCGCGACATGTGCCCGTAGCGCGTCGAATACGGCCCCGGATTGTCGATGATGATCAGGTTGCCGTAACCGCCGTCGCGGCCGCGAAATGTCACCCGCCCCGGGCCGGCGGCGTGAATCGGCGTACCTGCCGGCGCCGCCAGATCGACCCCGTAGTGCGGCCGGTAGATATGCAGCACCGGGTTCAGGCGGCGCAGCGAGAACGGCGAGCTGACGCGGGTGTAGTCGAGCGGAGTGCGCAGCAGCGTTGGCTTGAGCGGCTTCCCGTGTAGCGTGTAATAGGCGGGATTGCCGTCGCCGTCGGTGTAGCGGAATGCGCGCAGGGTCGTGTCGTTGAGATCGAGTTCCGCCGCGGCGATCGTGGGGTCCGCTTCCGTCGGCTGGTAGACGACCACGAAGCGGTCGCCGGCATGGATATCCTGGCGATAGTCGACCTGGCGCGCAAACAGCCCGATCAGTGCCCGCGTCATCGATTTGCTGAGGCCCGCCTCGCGGGCGGCCTGGTACAGTGTGTGGTGAATGCGCCCGGCGATGCGAACCGGTACGTTGGCGAGGGCGGAAACCGGTCGGACCGCCTCGGTCATGGGGGGCTCCGCGGGTTTCGCGGCGGGTTCCAGGCTCCTTCCGGGGGGCATGCCGCCGGCGAAAGCGGCGCCGGCCGCGGCGATCCCGATCGCCGCAGACAATGTTAACCGGCAGACAGTCGCTGCTCGCATAGGTCGGCTCTTCACATCCCTGTTCGAAGCTCGAAGCGGATATTCAGTTAAACATACCGATACCCGCTGAACTACTAGCGAAATCCCTGTGGCGGTATCCCTTGCCGCAGATCAGCTGTGCGACAGGATACCCGATTGGGTCGCCGGTGCGAAGCCCGTCAGCATCGCCTCGAACACGCGCTGGACTTCGCTGCCGGAGCGCCGCGTCCGTTCGCCGCGGCGGCTGCCGAGCAGGCGGTCGCGCACCATCGCTTCGGCCGCGCCCAGCAACGCGGATAACAGGACTTCGGACCTGAACGCCGGGGCCAGCGTGCCGTCGCGCTGGCCCCGGCGGATCAGCTGGTGCATGCGATCGAGAAAACCGAGAAAGCCGTCCGACAGATGGAGTTCGCCGTGCGCTCCACGCGGCCGCCGGGCTTCGAAGAGAAACAGCTGGGCGAGATCGGGGTCGTCATCCATCGCGGCAATGAACATGCCGAGAACCGCGGTGAGCGCAGTACGCGTATCCTGTTCGGGTTCAATCAGCCCGTTGATCCGGGCGTTGATCTGCTGCCAGCCGTCGTCAAATACAGCCTCCAACAGGCCGGCCTTGCCGCCGAAATAACGCACCAGTTGCGATTCGGAGGTCGCCGCGCGGCGGGCAATCGCGGCCGTCGCCGCGTGCTCATAGCCCACCTCCGCCATCAGTGTCTTGCCGGCCCGCAACAGCCGGGCCCGGCTGGGAGCATGAGACGTATCCATGCGCTGATAGTAGTACCACTATCTTGGCTAAAGCAATATCCCAATCTGTGCGCTGTATCACGGAATCCTAGGGAACCACCTGATTGACCCGCTGTCGCTCACGCCGGTAGTTTTAGAAGTCGTAGTACCACTACCAAACATAACCAGCCCTGGAACGGCTCGGGAGGCTTTATGCGACATCGGATGTCTTTTTTGCTGCTCGGAATCGCGCTGGCGGCAGGGGGGGCCGCATACGCCGCGACACCTGCCAGCGGCACGCTCACCGCCACCTCGGGCCCGGTCACTTACACGGCCGGGCCTTTCAGTATCGCCAACCCGACACCGCTCCCGGAAGTCGACGTCGGCCCGCGATGCAACAGTCCGGTGGAGCCTTGCGATAATTTCGCGCTGACCGTGTCGCTGCCGGATGACTACACCAGCACCCATCCCGGCGAATTGATTCGCTTCAGCCTGAGCTGGACCGACGCGGGCACCGGTAATTCGGACTATGACCTGTACGTCTATGCCGGCAACGTGACCACGACCAACGGCTCGGAGCAGGCGAAGACGCAATCGGCCAGCCAAGCCGATCCGGAAGTGACCACGCTGCGCGCCTTCAACGGCACCAAGACATTTACCGTCAAGGTCGTGCCGTACACCCCGACCGGCGAAACGGTGCACGTCAAGATCGACCTGGTCGCCGGCGCCACCAGCGGCGGCAGCAGTACCAGCTTCGGACAGGCGACGCCGATCGCGCCGGGCGTGCCGCGCTACCAGGTTTTCGCACCGGGCGCGCATTCGTCCGCCAACGCCGCCTCCGGCGAATTCAATATCGGCTTCGACCCGAAGACCGGCATCATCATGACCAATTCCGACGGCCCGGTCTTTCGGGTCACGCCGCCGGAGAAGCGCATTCCGCCGCTACCGAAGTCCGGACCGGCCACCTGGACCGATGTGTCGCCTTCGATCAGCAGTCTGACGACGCTGGATCCGATCCTGATCACCGATCAGACCACCGGGCGCACGTTCATATCCAATCTCACCACCGGCGCCAATGTGCTGTTCGCCTACAGCGACGACGACGGTGCGAGCTGGATCCAGGCTTCCGCGTCGCCGCCCAATGGCGGGGCGGATCACGAGACCATCGCCTCCGGCCCATACCCGAGTCTGCTCCCGGTGCCGAACCCGCTGTACCCGAACGCCGTTTACTATTGCTCGCAGGACATCGTCGGGCCGGCGATGTGCCAGCGCAGCGACGACGGCGGCGTCAGCTTCGGCCCGGGCGTGCCGATTTACCTCGGCAACGGCATCACCGCCTGCAGCGGTCTGCACGGCCATGCCAAAGTCGGCCCGGATGGCGCGGTCTACGTGCCCACGGCCTTCTGCGGCACGGGTCAGGGCGGCGTCGTCAGCCTTGATGCCGGCCTGACCTGGACCGATTTCATTATCCCGGGGAGCCAGTCGTTCGAAGGCGGGTCGACCGACCCATCGATCGCGATCGACCAGGCCAATACCGTGTACGAATGCTATGTCGACGGGCAGGGCCCGGAGCATCACGTGCACGTGGCCGTCAGCCACGACCACGGCCAGACCTGGGTTAACAATACGGACATCGGCGCGCCGGTCGGCGTCATCATGGCCGACTTCCCGGAGGCCATCGCCGGCTCGCCGGGGCGCGCCGCGTGCGGATTCCTCGGCAGCAACGTCGCCGGCAACCACGAGTCGCTGGACTATCCCGGGAACTGGTACCTGTTCATCGCCACCACCTACGACGGCGGCAAGACCTGGACTACCGTCAACGCGACGCCGAACGACCCGGTGCAGGGTCACGGCGGCATCTGGAACAGCGGCGGCGGCAATCTGAACCGCAACCTGCTGGACTTCAACGAAGTGACGATGGACAACCACGGCAACGTGCTGTTCGGTTACGACGACGGCTGCGTCACCGACACCTGCATCCAGGGCGGCGGCGTCAAGAACGACTTTGTCGCCTATCAGCGTGTCGCCCGCCAGACCGGCGGGAAGCCGCTGCTGGCGAAGTTCGACCCGGTCGAACCCGCGGCACCGGCGCAGCCTTATCTCCAGGGCACGCGCACCGCGGCCAGAACCGATCTGACCTGGAACGCCCCGGACAATGGCGGCTCCGACATCGCCGCCTACGCGATCTACCGCGGCACGAGCCCCGGCGGCGAGACGCAGATCGCGACCGTCAGCGGCGACAAGACGCAGTACGAAGATGCGAGCGTGGACGCCACGGTGCCGACGTACTACTACAAGATCGTCGCGACCAATGCCGAAGGCTCCGGCCCGGCCAGTAACGAAGTGGGCCTGCAGGTGACCGTCAGCCGGACGGCCGATCCGTGCAAGGCGCCGGGTCCGACCCTGCTGGTCGATGCCAGCGGCGACAGCCTGACCGGCACGGCCGGCACCGACATGAAGTCGTTGCAGGTGTCGCAGCCGTACCAGGCGGACGGCACCACCAAGCTGCGCTTCCAGATCAACACTGATCCGGGGCAAACGCTGCAGTTGCCGGGCTCGTACTGGTACGTGTCGTTCAAGACACCGGACGGCACGATCCACGGTGTGCGGATGTTCTATCCGCAGCTCTCGACGACGTCGGCTACACCGCAGTTCGAATCTTACGTTGCCTCACCGAATTCGAGCGGCACGACGGATGGACGCTTTGTGCAGGCCGGCAGCGAGAAACCCGCCGACCCATCGAGCTTCTACGACGCCGCCAACGGCGTCATCGTGATCATCGTGCCGATTGCCGACCTCGGCCTGCAGGCCGGTGACACGATCGGCGGCTTCAACGCGGCGGTCGTGCAGTCGGTGAACACACCGGTCACAGGTCTCGGCGAAACCGTCGACGAGATGCCGGACGGCCTCGCCTACCAGGGCAGCTACACCGTCAGCAGCAACGACCAGTGCGCGCCCAACAACCCGCCGCTGGCGGTGTTGACTGCCGAGCCGACGGGCGGCAATACGCCGGTCGACGTGACGTTCGACGCATCGGGCTCCCATGATCCCGACAGCGGCGACTCGGTGGCGAGCTACACCTACGACTTCGGCGACGGCAGCACGCCTGTTACGACGTCGACGCCGACCGCGACGCATACCTACAAGACCGCCGGCGACTATCGCGCCACGCTCACCGTCACCGACACCCATGGCGCGACGAGCAAAAACGCGGCCCTTGTCGGCATCGCGGCGCGAACCGCCTTCGAGGACAACGACTCGCATATCGCCTACAGCAATGGCTGGCAAAATGTGCAGGACAGCGATGCGACGGCGGGGCATTTCGACCTGCTGGCGGCCAAGAGCGGCCAGCATGGCATGAGCCTGACGTTCGACCTCGGATCGAGCGAAGGCACTATCCAGTACGCCTACGCCACCAGCACCAAGGGCGGCAGCGCCGACGTCTACATCGACGGCCAGTTCGTCCGCACGATCAGCTATCGCGGCGGCTCCGGCTCAATGCACCAGCCCGCGTTCGGCGCGACCACCGAGTTCAGCGTGAGCGGGCAGGGCAGCCACACGATCGAGCTGCGCAACGTGACCGGCGCCGCCTACGTGGACCGGTTCCGCATCGCGGGCGCAAGTTCCGATGCGCAGCCGGCGACGGAGCCCGGTGACACGACAGCTCAGACCGCTACGGTCGCCACCGGACAGCCGAGCACGGCCCAATTGATGGTGCCGCGCATCGCCACCGGCATATCGGTAGTGGCCGAATCGGCGAACAACGTCCCGTTCAAGCTGCTGGTACTCGATCCCCACGGTAGCATCGTCGGTACCGTGAACTCCGCGCCCGACGGCACGGCCGCGTTCGAGACATCGGCAGTAGTCCCTGGCGTCTACGTGGTCCAGTTGGTCAACCTGGGTTCAGCACCCGCCAAAATCTGGACTGCCGCCACGCCGCAGATCAAATACCAACAAGGGGAAGAAGACTAGAACGTGTTCCTCCGGCTCTCCCTCTTCGGCTGCTCTGCGGCCGAGGGGGGAGAGTTATTTTGTGGGTCCTTTCGGAAGAAGCTACCTCACCGCCCCTCGCGACGACCTATCAGCAGCCAACCGATCCCGCTTTTAAAAATGCAGCAACGGAATAATCAGGATCGCCACGATGTTGATGATCTTGATCAGCGGGTTGATGGCCGGCCCCGCCGTGTCCTTGTACGGATCGCCGACGGTGTCGCCGGTGACGGCCGCGTGATGCGCTTCCGACCCCTTGCCGCCGAAGTTGCCGTCCTCGACGTATTTCTTGGCGTTATCCCAGGCGCCGCCGCCGGTGGTCATCGAAATGGCCACGAACAGACCGGTGATGATGGTGCCGAGCAGCATGCCGCCCAGGGCGCGGGCGCCGAGGATCTCGCCGACCAGGATCGGCGCGATGATCGGCAACAGCGACGGAATGATCATTTCCCTGATCGCCGACTTGGTCAGCATGTCGACCGCGCGCGAATAGTCCGGCCGGGTTTCGCCGGTCATGATGCCCTTGATCTCGCGGAACTGGCGGCGCACTTCATTGACGATGCCGCCGGCCGCACGGCCGACCGCTTCCATCGCGAGCGACGCGAACAGGTACGGGATCAGGCCGCCGATGATGAGGCCGATGATCACGTCCGGATCGGACAACACGAACGTGGTCAGCTTGTCGAGTTGTTCGGCGCCCACGCCGAGGCCGGTGAAGTGGGCTTTCAGCTCATGCACGTAGTCGGCGAACAGCACCAGCGAGGCCAGACCGGCTGAGCCGATCGCGTAACCCTTGGTGACGGCCTTGGTTGTGTTGCCGACCGCATCGAGCGGATCGGTGCGACCGCGCACTTCGGCCGGCAGATCGGCCATTTCGGCGATGCCGCCGGCGTTGTCGGTGATCGGGCCGAAGGCGTCGAGCGCGACGATCATGCCGGTCATCGACAGCATCGTCGTGACGGCGATGCCGATGCCGTACAGGCCGGCGAGCGCATAGCCGCCCCAGATGCTCGCGCAGATCGCGATCACCGGCAGCGCGGTCGCCTTCATCGATACTGCGAGGCCGGCAATGATGTTGGTTGCATGGCCGGTGGTCGAGGCTTCCGCGATGTGGCGCACCGGCTTGTATTCAGTGCCGGTGTAGTACTCGGTAATCACGACCAGTGCGGCGGTGAGGCCCAGGCCGATCAGCGCGGCGCCGAAGAATTCCCAGATCGAATAGCCGGTCGACGCGGTCATCATCCACTGCGTGATGAAGTAGAACATCACCGCGGCGAGGATGCCCGAGACGATCAGCCCCTTGTACAGCGCGCCCATGATCTTGCCGCCCTCGCGAGCGCGGACGAAGAACGTGCCGATGACGGAGGCGATAATGGACGCGCCGCCGAGCACCAGCGGGTAGAGCACCGCGTTCGGGCCAAGGGTCTGCGCGAACAACTGGCCGAGCAGCATCGTCGCGACGACCGTCACGGCATAGGTCTCGAAGAGGTCGGCGGCCATGCCGGCGCAGTCGCCGACGTTATCGCCGACGTTGTCGGCGATTACCGCGGGGTTGCGCGGGTCGTCTTCGGGGATGCCGGCTTCAACCTTGCCGACCAAGTCCGCGCCGACGTCGGCGCCCTTGGTGAAGATGCCGCCGCCGAGGCGGGCGAAGATCGAGATCAGCGAACCGCCGAAGGCGAGGCCGACCAGCGGTTCGATCAGGGCGGTGCCGCTGGCGTCGCGCGGGCCGAAGTAGTGCAGGATGGCATAAAAGCCGGCGACCCCAAGCAGGCCCAGGCCCGCGACCAGCAGGCCGGTGATGCTGCCGCCGCGGAACGCGACCTTGAGCGCCGGGTTGATGCCGTCATGCGCGGCCTGCGCGGTGCGCACGTTGGCGCGCACGGAAATGTTCATGCCGATGTAGCCGGCGGCGGCCGAGAAGATCGAGCCGATCGCGAAGCCCAGCGCCGTCCACCATTCGAGACCGAAGCCGAGGATCAGGAAGAGCACCACGCCGACAATTGCCACCGCGCGGTATTGCCGGTTGAGATACGCCTGCGCACCCTCCTGAATGGCGCCGGCAATCTCCTGCATACGCTGGCTGCCGGCGGGCTGTTTCAGAATCCAGCTGACCGAAACCGCCCCGTACACAATGGCCAATACTGCGCACCCCAGCGCAATCCACAAACCTGCGTGAGCACTCATAAACGCCCCTTGGTGGTTAGGAATAGATTGTAAAATGCCCCGGACTATACCATGAATTCTTCTTGCAATTTTCGCGGCACCGCGACGTTCTTGAGCGTGACGTAACGCGGCAGGCCGTTCCGGTACGGCGGATAGTCCTCGCCGTTGATCAGCGGCGCGAGGTAGGCGCGCCCCGCGGCCGAGATGCCGAAGCCGTCGCGCGAGATGTACTTGCGCGGCATCATTTTTTCCTTGTTGGCGACTTTCGCAAGCGGCGCCTTGACGATTTTCCAGCGGTACGGCTTCTCCGAAGTGCGCTCTATCGCCGGCATCACGGCGTTGTCGCCGGCGAGCGCGAACTCGACCGCCGCCTTGCCCACCGCGTACGCCTGCTCAACATCGGTTTTGGAGGCGATGTGGCGCGCGGAGCGCTGCAGGTAGTCGGCCAGCGCCCAGTGGTACTTGTAGCCGTGCGCGGCCTTGACCATCTCGGCCAGCACCGGTGCGGTGCCGCCGAGCTGCTTGTGGCCGAAGGCGTCGGTGGTGCCGGCGTCGGCAAGGAAGTTGCCGTCCGCGTCGCGCGTGCCTTCGGATGCGACGATCACGCAGTAGCCGTAGTGCTCGACGCATTCCCTGACGCGCGCCAGGAAGCGCTCCCGGTCGAACGTGATTTCCGGGAACAGGATGATGTGCGGTGCGTCGCCTTCCTTTTCACCGGCGAGGCCGGCGGCTGCCGCGATCCAGCCGGCGTGGCGGCCCATCACTTCGAGCACGAACACTTTGGTCGAGGTCCGCGCCATCGAGGCGACATCGAGCGCCGTCTCGCGCGTCGACACCGCCACGTACTTCGCCACCGACCCGAAGCCGGGCGAGCAGTCGGTTACGGCCAAGTCGTTGTCGACCGTCTTCGGCACGTGGATCGCCCGGATCGGGTAGCCCGTCTTCTTGCCCATCTGCGAGACCTTGAGGCAGGTATCCGCCGAGTCGCCGCCGCCGTTATAAAAGAAGTAGCCGATGTCGTGCGCCTTGAACACCGCCAGCAGGCGCTCGTACTCGGCCGGATCCTCGTCGAACGGCTTGAGCTTGTAGCGGCACGAGCCGAACGCCCCGCCGGGCGTATGTCTCAATGCAGCGATCGCCGCCGCGCTCTCCTTGCCGGTATCGATCAGGTCCTCGGTCAGCGCACCGATGATCCCGTCGCGCCCGGCATAAACCTTGCCGATCCGGTCCTTGTGCTGCCGCGCGGTTTCGATCACCCCGGCGGCGCTCGCATTGATAACGGCGGTCACACCGCCGGACTGGGCATAAAAGGCGTTTCTCTTGGTCATTTGGCGAACTCGTCATTTTTGGCGGTTAAAGCCCCTATCCTATTTTAAGTTGGCGCCGTTGATAAGCGCGGCGCATTTCAGTCCGAAAAGGCCCGGTTAACGAGACGTTGACGCGGGTCGGCGCGCAAGGTACGTTTACGCCAAATTTATGCGGCTCGTTCGCGTTAAGAAAAGCGAGATTGCTCATGAGAATCGTGTTGCTGGGCGCGCCCGGCTCGGGCAAGGGCACCCAGGCGAAACTGCTGGTCGAAAAATACGGGGTGCCGCAGGTGTCGACCGGTGATCTGCTGCGCGCGGCGGTGGCGAAGGGCAGCGCGCTCGGCAAAATTGCCAAGGCGGCGATGGACGCCGGCCAACTCGTCTCCGACGAGGTGGTGCTCGGTATCATCGGCGAGCGGCTGCGCAAGCGCGACGCCAGCCGCGGCTTCATCCTCGACGGCTTTCCGCGCAATATTCCGCAGGCACACGCGCTCGACACGATGCTGTCGCAGCTACACAAGCCACTCGACGGCGCGTTGCTGATCGAGGTCGACATCGACGTGCTGATGCAGCGGCTCGCGGGCCGGCGCACCTGCGAGAACTGCGGGCGCGTCTACAATGTGTTCACCAATCCGCCCAAGCTGGAAGGCCGCTGCGACCGTTGCGGCGGGGAACTGCGCCATCGAGCCGATGACAACGAGGAAACCATTGCCAACCGGCTGCGCGTGTACGACGCGCAGACGCGGCCGCTGATCAAGTACTACGCCGACGGCGACCGGCTGCGGCGCGTGGACGGCAACGGCGACGTGAAGGTTATTTCGCGCCAGGTAATCAGGCTGATCGAGGATCTCACCAGCGGTGCAGGCAAGACGGCGGCCGAGCCGGCGCAGCGGTCGGATGAGGCTATCGCAAAGCCCGTGGCATCGGCCCCGAAGAAGCCGGCGGCAAAAAAGGCGACCGTCAAAAAATCCCCCGCGAGGAAAGCGCCCGCAAAGAAAGTGCTCGCGAAAAAAGCCGGCGCGAAGAAGACAGCGGCAAAGAAGGTGGTCAAAAAGAAACCGGTTGCAAAGAAAGCTGCTGCCGCGAAGAAGAAAGCCTCGTCGCGTACAGCGGCGAAGCCGAAGAAAGCGCCGGTGAAGCGCGCCGCCACGAAGAAGGCGCCGACGAAAAAGAAGGCGGCTGCCCCAAAAGCGCCGGCAAGGAAGAGTGCTCCGAAGAAAAAGACGGCGAGCAAGAAGCGCGTTCCATCGAAGCGGGCCGTCAGGCAGTCGTCACCGCGCAAGCCGGCAGCGAAAAAGCGCTAAGCCGACTCGGCGGTCGCCGCCCCCAGCAGATCTTCGCCGATCACCTCGCGCCGCCAGCCCTTGAGCACCGGCAGATCGCGTTCGCCCTGAACCAGCCGCTCGAGTTGGCGGCGGTTCGCGAGCAGCGCCGGACTCAATTTCATGGCAGCGGCGCGCTCACGCACCATTTTCCCGAGATGACGAACGGTCGCGCGGTCTTCACTGCTTGGCACGACATTTTGCGCCGCCGGCAGCGGCTCGTTCGCGCCCTCGGCAATGGCGGCCAGCAACGCGGCTCCCTGCCGCGCCTTGAGCAAGCCGTCCAGGCCCCCCACCTCGCGCAGTTCAGCTTCCGACCGTGGCATCCGCACCGCCAGGTCGAGCAGGGTGTCGTCGTTCAGAATCCAGCGTCGCGGTCGATCCTTGTCCATCGCGCGGCGTTCGCGCCAGGCCGCGAGCGCCCGCAGCGCGCCTCGCGCGGCCGCGTCTTCCAACCGACTTTGGCCGCGCACACGCAGCCAGGCGGTCTGCGGGTCGGGCAGCCACAGCGCAGGGTCACCGAGCAGGGCGGCTTCCGCGTTAAGCCACTCGCTCCGCCCGGCCGCGTCTAGGCGCTGCCGAAGGTGCCGATACAGTTCGCCCAGATAGCGCACGTCGTCGGCGGCGTAGGCCAGCGCATCGGCATCCAGCGGGCGGCAGCTCCAGTCGGCGCGCGTATGTGCCTTGGCAAGCTGCACGCCGGCCACGTCCGCGACCAGTGCGCCGTAACCTATCTGGTCGCCATGGCCCAGCAGCCCGGCCGCCAGCTGGGTATCGAAAACGGGTCGCGGAACCGCTTGCAAGGACTGGTGCAGCACTTCCACATCCTGGCGGGCCGCGTGCAGCACCTTGACGAGGCGCGGCTCCAGCAGCAGTTGCCGCAGCGGCGCGAGGTCGTCGATCGCAAGCGGATCGATGCAGGCGATACCGTGCTCGCCGGCGATCTGCACCAGGCAGAGCAGCGGGTAATAGGTTTTCTCGCGCAGGAATTCGGTGTCGAGGCCGAGCCAGTCGGAATCGGCCGAAGCACGGCAGAATTCCGCAAGCTGGTCGGCGCGGTCGATGTATTTAAAGTCGGCCATCCGGTCAATTATACCGGCCAAAACAGAAAATCCCCCTCGCTGGGAGGGGGATCGGCATTTTCTCCTTGCTTAATAACCGCTGTTGAGGCGAACGCGGGTACCGACGCCGTAATTGGGCGGATCGTCCAGAATGAACGTTCGCACTTCGCCGCTGTCGGTTCGCACCGTTACTCGATAGTCGTACTCGTCACCGTTGGCGTACTCGCTGCCGGCGTAGGCTCCGGCTGCCGCGCCACCGACGGTCGCTGCCGTTTGGCCACGGCCGCCCCCGAACTGGTGGCCTACCGCGGCGCCAATGATCGCACCGATGACAGCGCCGGTGGCATTACCACCGCTGCCTTCGGGAATCGGCTGGATATCGGTAACGGTGGCGCAGTTGTAGCAGTTCGCGCTGGTGTTGTTATAGGCCGGCGCTGTGGCGCCATATGGCTGGTTCACAGGTTGCACCGGCTGGATGCTGTTACGCGGCGCGCAACCGCCAAGGGCCAACAAAGCGCCGACGACCACGCTGGCAGAGATGATGTGAATTCCTTTCATGAAGCACTCCTTGTTTTGCTCTGTCACTATAATACACCCCCCAAATCGGCGAGCTGCAGCGACGTGATTCACGTAAATCGACATAAAAGAGTCCACATTCTCGGCATCTGCGGCACGTTCATGGGCGGCATCGCGGCGCTCGCGCAGGCGCAGGGTTACCGCGTCAGCGGCTCGGATGCAAACGTCTATCCGCCGATGAGCGATCAGCTCGAAGCGCTCGGCATCGAGCTGATGGAAGGCTATACGGGGACCCATCTCGATCCGCCGCCGGACCAGGTGGTGATCGGCAATGCCGGCATCAAGCGTGGCAATCCGGAGCTGGAAGCGGTGCTGGACCAGGGTTTCGACTACCTGTCGGGGGCCGAATGGCTGGCGCGGCACGTGCTACGCGAGCGCTGGGTACTGGCGGTCGCCGGTACGCACGGCAAAACGACCACGGCGAGCCTGCTCGCCTGGATCCTCGATTACGCCGGCCTCAAGCCCGGTTTCCTGATCGGCGGCGTGCCGCGGAATTTCGAGGCTTCGGCTCGCCTGGGCGAAGGTCCGTTCTTTGTCATCGAAGCCGATGAGTACGACACCTCTTATTTTGACCGCCGTTCAAAGTTCGCGCATTACCGGCCCAGGACGCTGGTCCTGAACAACCTCGAATACGATCATGCCGATATCTTCTCCGATCTTGCCTCGATCAAGCGCCAATTTCATCAACTGGTGCGAACTGTCCCCGGCAATGGCCTGATCGTCGCCAACGCCGCGGATGCCAACCTGGCTGATACGCTGGCACAGGGCTGCTGGACGCCGGTAGAACCGTTCCTGGACGATGTCGGCGGCTGGCAGGCTACTGATGCCGCCGCCGACGGCAGCGCGTTCGATGTCGTCTTTAATGGTGAAAAGCTCGCGCGGGTCGAGTGGAATCTGATCGGCATGCACAATGTAGCCAACGCGCTCGCGGCGATTGCCGCCGCGCGCCACGCCGGCGTGCCGGTCGCAACGGCAGCCGCTGCGCTACGCAAGTTCGCGGGGGTCAAGCGGCGCCTGGAAGTACGCGGCGAGATCGATGGCGTGACGGTCTACGATGACTTCGCCCATCACCCGACCGCCATTGCCACCACACTCGCCGGCCTTCGCAAGCGCGTCGGCGACGCGCGCATCCTGGCCGTCATTGAGCCGGCATCCGCGACGATGCGCGCGGGCGTCCATCGTGATGCCCTCGGGCCGGCGCTCGTGATGGCCGACCGTGCCTGGTGCTATCGGCCGCAAACGCTTAAATGGGACCCGGCCGAGGCGCTCGCCGGCCGGGCCGACGTCATCGACTCGATCGATCAATTGGTCGCCGCGGTTGCCGCCGAAGCGCGGACAGGCGACCATGTACTGGTAATGAGTAACGGCGGCTTCGGCGGCTTTCACGCCAAGTTGCTGTCGGCGCTGCACCGTACTGGTGATGTGCCGCCTACGGCGGCGGGCTGATTGGGCGGGGGTGTCGACCCCCTACGGCGAGTTACTTTCCTTACGGGGAAAGTAACCAAAGCCATTGCTCCTGTCGCTTGGTCCGCAGCACTTCCTGTGCTGCGGACTTCCCGAAGATCGGGCTGAAAAAGGGGGCCGGAACATAACTCAGCCATCCATGGCTTCGGACAATGTTCCTTGTTTCCCCCTTTTTCAGCCCGATCTTCGGCTGCGCTCGATGTCGCGGGAGAAGAGCCGGCCATCCTGGCCGGCAAGAGTGGAGAAGAAAGAATATGAAAAAGCCGATTACTCTTGCGATGACCGGCGCGTCCGGCGCCCAATACGGATTGCGCCTCCTGCAATGTCTGCTGCAAAGCGGCCGCGAAGTTTATCTGCTGTTGTCGAAGCCGGCGAAGCTGGTCATCGACATGGAAACCGATCTAGTTCTGCCGTCCCGGCGTGCCGACATGACGCCGTACCTGCTCGACCGGTATGGCGGCGAACCCGGCCAATTGCGGCTGTTCGGCCGCGAAGAGTGGACGGCGCCACCGGCGAGTGGCTCCGCGCGCATCGAGGCGATGGTCGTCTGCCCGTGCACGACCGCGACGCTGTCGGCGATCGCCAACGGCGCGAGCCGCAGCCTGATCGAGCGCGCCGCCGACGTGATGCTGAAGGAACGCCGCAAGCTGATCGTCGTGCCGCGCGAAACGCCGCTGTCGGCGATTCATCTGCGCAACATGCTGACGCTTGCCGAGGCCGGCGCGGTCGTGCTGCCGGCCAATCCCGGTTTTTATCATCAACCGACATCGATCGAGGCGCTGGTCGATTTTGTTGTCGCGCGCATCCTAGACCATCTGGATGTGGATCATCAGTTGATGCCGCGCTGGGCGGATGACTGAAGTCGCTGAAATCCCGCTGTTCCCGCTGCACACCGTCCTGTTCCCGGGCGGGCCGCTGTCGTTGCGAATCTTCGAGCCGCGCTACCTCGACATGGTCAGCCGCTGCATGCGCGACGATTGCGGGTTCGGCGTCTGCCTGATCCGCGAGGGCACCGAGATCGGGCCGGTGAAGATGGCGACGGTCGGCACGCTGGCGCGGATCGTCGATTGGGAGCCGCGCGACGATGGCATGCTCGGCATCGTCGCGCGCGGCGAGGGGCGCTTCAGCATCGAGGAAAGCTGGCGCCGGAAAGACGGCCTGCATCTGGGTCGACTCGCAAGTCTGCCGGCGGAAGAGGCTGCGCCGCTGCCGGCGGAATGGCGGCCCATGGTCGCGATGCTGCGCCGTCTGCTGGCGCATTTCAAATCGCAATATCAGGCCGTCGAACCGGATTTCGATGACGCAGGCTGGGTTGGATGCCGGTTCGCCGAACTGCTGCCCCTGCCGCTCGCGCAAAAGCAGGTGATGCTGGAGATGACTAACCCGCTGGAGCGGCTGCGGATGTTGCGCCCGCTGGTGGAGAGCGTGAAGCGTCGAGAATGAGCAGGACGTGTGCCGGATCGCGCGCCAGCAGCGTGTGCCGGTCCGGTGCGTTCAGCGATGCGGCGAGTTCGTCGAGGGCCGCATCGGCATCGCCGGCGGGGCGCGGCAAGGTCAGCAGCGGCAGCCGCGCGTCGAGCCTGTAACGGCGCACGCGGCCGATGCTGATCGGCGCACCGGCGGCGGTCTGCCAGCCGCTGGCCCACAGTTGCAGCACCCACTCCGATTTCGCGCCCGCCGGGCGCACCAGCACCAGCCGTTCGCGATGGCGCGACCTGAGTTGCGGCAGCAGCGGCAGCACCCCGATGTCAGGGTCGGGCGCGAGCCAGTGCAGAGCGCCCGCCAGCGTCAGCGGCGGCGCCGGCTGCCAGCCGTGCCGACCCAGCGCGGCGGCCAGCGCGTCCGGATCGCCGGCGAGTTGCACGTTGAGCGGCGCGCGGCCGTGGCGATGTGCATGCCACGCCGCCACTTCGCGCCAGCCGCCGCCCTGTTGCCAGGCGCTCCCGGTGATGGTTTTGGGCGCGGGCGTTGCGCCAGGCAGCAGCAGGTCGCCGAGCGGCGTCCACAGCAGCGCGAGAATGCCGATGACCGCGAAGCCGGCCGCGGCGGCGCCGATCAATACCCCGTTCGACGCGTGGCGGAGCGGCTTGCGCACGTGGTAGGCGACGCGCTTCACCACCTGCCACAGCAGCCACAGGCACACGGTGAGCACGCCGATCAGGATCATCAGCCGGCCGGCGACCGCGGCGGCGAGGTCGAGCGACGCACCGAACACCATGCCGGGAAACAGGTACACAGGTGCCCACAGCGCAGCCGCGATCACGTCGATGATCACGAAGCGCGCGGCGCTCATGCCGGTCATGCCGGCGATGGCCGGAATCAGGGGTCGCACCGGGCCGACGAAGCGGCCGAAGACGATGCTCTTGCCGCCGTGATCGTCGAAGAACTGCACGCCTTTCGCGTACAGCTCCGGGTGGCGCTGAAACGGCCAGCCGTGTTGCAGCCGATCGCGCCAGACATAGCCGACGACGTAACTCGCGACATCGCCGGCGATGGCGCCCGCTGCCGCCCAGATCGCGACCGGCCAGAACGACAGGTAGCCGCTGCCGATCAGCGCGCCGATGCCGAACAGCACGAAAATGCCGGGGACCAGGTAGCCGATTACCAACAGCGACTCGAAGCAGGCGATGGCGAACACGGCGACGCCGGCCCAGCCGGGATTGGCGCTGACCCAGGCGAGGATGTGGTTCAGGATGTCTTGGAACATTGCGCGAAGGCGCGCGCCGCGGCATCGAGGGTCGCGTCGATCACCGTCTCGTCGTGCGCGCCGGATACGAAGCCGGCCTCGAACGCTGACGGCGCCAGATTGACGCCGGCGTCCAGCATCGCGTGGAAGAAACGCGCAAACCGGCCCTTGTCGCAGGCGACCACCTGTTCGTAACGCTGCACGACTGCCGCGTCGCTGAAGAACAGGCCGAACATGCCGCAGACATGATTGGTCGTGAAGGGGACGCCGACGCTTTCGGCGGCGGCGCGCAGGCCGGCGACGAGCTTGTCGGTGCGCGCGGCGAGACGCGAATGAAAGTCCGCCTGACTGATAATCTCGAGCGTCGCGAGTCCCGCCGCCATCGCGATCGGATTGCCGGACAGCGTGCCGGCCTGGTAGACGGGGCCGCTCGGCGCGATCTGCGCCATGATGTCGCGGCGGCCGCCGAAGGCGCCGACCGGCAGGCCGCCGCCGATGATCTTGCCGAGCGTGGTCAGATCCGGCGTCACGCCGTAAAGCTGCTGCGCGCCGCCCGGGGCCACGCGAAAACCGGTCATGACTTCATCGAAAATCAGCACGCTCGCGTGCGCGCTGCACAGCTCGCGCAACCCTTCGAGAAAACCGGGTACCGGCGGAATACAGTTCATGTTGCCGGCGACCGGCTCGACGATCACCGCGGCGATATCGTCGCCGGCTTCAGCGAACGCCGCACGTGCCGCGTCGATATCGTTGTACCGCAGCGTCAGCGTGTACTCGGCCAGCGCCGCCGGCACGCCCGGCGAACTCGGCACACCGAACGTCAGCGCGCCGGAGCCGGCGTTCACCAGCAGCGAGTCGGAATGGCCGTGGTAGCCGCCTTCGAACTTGACAATGCGCTCGCGCCCGGTGAACGCGCGCGCCAGGCGAATCGCGCTCATCGTGGCTTCGGTGCCGGAGTTGACCATGCGCACGAGATCGATCGACGGCACCATCGAGACGACTTTCTCCGCGAGCTGTGTTTCCAGCACCGTCGGCGCGCCGAAGCTCAAGCCGCGATCGACCGCCGCGTGCACCGCTTCGAGCACCCGCGGATGTGCGTGGCCCACAATCATCGGCCCCCAGGAGCCGACGTAATCGATGTAGCGCCGGCCGGCTTCGTCGTAGAGATACGGGCCTTCAGCGCGGGCAATGAACGGCGGTTCGCCACCGACACCGGTAAAGGCACGCACCGGCGAATTGACACCGCCGGGGATATAGCGTTGGGCTTGCTCGAACAGACTTTCCGACATTACGACCTTTACATGCTGATATTTGCCTTCGGCATGTTAAACCAAACCTGTCGGCGATGCCTGACAAATGTCACATCGAATGACTGACAGGTGAGACTTCCAGGACATTGCGCCACCGGGTATATTGCCGGTCACGCTGCAAGGAAACAGGGCGATGAAATATCTCGGGTTGGTCGCCAGCGGCCTCAAAAGAAAAAAACTGCGCACGCTGTTCACGTTCCTGTCGGTGCTGGTCGCGTTCCTGCTGTTCGGACTGCTCGCTGCAACGCGGGCCGCGTTCACCGGCGGGACGAGCGTTGCCGGGCAGCATCGACTGGTGACGATGAGCAAGGTCTCGCTGACGCAGAGCTTGCCGCTCGCGTACCTGCAACGCATTCAGACGGTGCCCGGCGTCGAGGATGTGACTTGGGAAATCTGGTTCGGCGGGTATTACCAGGACCCGAAGCAGTCGATCTTTTCTTTCGCCGTCAACGCCGACAACTATTTCGCTGTTTATTCGGAACTGCGCGTGCCGCCGTCGCAATTGAAGGCATGGAAAGCCGACCGTGCCGGCGCGATGGTCGGTGCCTCGCTCGCGCGCCGCTTCGGCTGGAAAGTTGGCGATAAGATCCCGTTGAAGTCCAATATCTGGCGCGACGCCAACGGCAATAACACCTGGACACTGACTATCGACGGCATTTACTCCGACCGGGCGCAAGGTGGCAACGACCAGATGCTGTTCCTGCATTACAAGTACTGGAACGAGCGCAGCGTTTTCGCGGACGACATGACGAGCCTGTACGTGCTGCGTATTGCGCCAGGCGCCAATGCCGCCGTGGTGGCGGACAAGATCGACGCGCTGTTCGCGAACTCGCCGCACGAAACCCGCACGTCGACCGAGGAGGCCTTCGTGCAGAACTTCGCCGACCAACTCGGCGACATCGGCGCGATCGTCACCGCGATCGTCGGCGCGGTGTTTTTTGGCATGCTGCTCGTGACCGCAAACACGATGGCGCGCGCGGTGCGGGAGCGGACTTCCGAACTTGCGGTGATGAAGGCGCTCGGCTTTCGGCGCGCGATGATCGTGGCGCTGGTGGTCGGAGAGTCGGTGGTGTTGACTGCGCTCGGCGGACTCGCCGGGCTGGGTCTCGCCTGGCTGCTCGCGACCGGCATCGGCACCAGGCTTTCCCGGTACGTGCCCGGGTTTGCGATATCGACGACGGCGGCATTGGTCGGCATCGGCTTTATCGTGCTGTTGGGGCTGCTGTCCGCGGTACTGCCGTGTGCGCAGGTTCTGCGGATGAACATGGTCAGCGCATTGAGGAAGGCATGATGCTCAGACAGTTGTGGTCCGTCAGCCTGCTGAATCTTCGCAGCCTGCCCGGGCGGCTGGATGCGGCGCTTGTCGCACTGGTCGGTTTCGCCGGGGTCGTCGCCGTACTGGTCGGCGTGCTGTCGATTCGCGCCGGCTTCAAGGCGACGCTCACGGGCACGGGCCTGCCGGATGTTGCAATCGTGCTGCGCGGCGGCGCGGCGAGCGAGATCAACAGCGTGCTGCTGCATGACGACATTATGGCGATCGACGCGGCGCCCGGCATTGCGACCGGCGCCGACGGGCCGCTCACGTCACCGGAACTACTCGTGCTGATCAACCGCACCAAGCGCGGCAGCAACGTCGAGGCGAATGTGCCGTTTCGCGGCGTGACGATGAACGCGTTCAAGGTGCATCCGCGTGTGCATATCGTGGCGGGGCGCATGTTCAGGCCGGGCCTGAACGAAGTCGTCGTCGGCCGGGCCGCGGCGGAAGAGTTCCGCGGTCTGCAGTTGGGCTCGACTTTCAAGTCGGGGCGTTACACCTGGCGCATCGTCGGCATCATGGCCGGCGGCGGCATGCACGAATCGGAAATCTGGACGAATCTGACGGCGCTGCAGCAGGCCTATCGGCGCGGCAGCTCGGTCGAGTCAGTGTACGTCAAGCTTGGCTCGCCGGCCGATTTCAGCCGCTTCAAAGCCGCGTTGAGCCAGGACCCGCGCCTCAACGTCAGCGTCAAGCGCGAAAGCGACTATTACGCCGAGCAGTCGCAGGCGCTCACCGCGCTGATCGGCGTCGCCGGCAGCGTCATTGCACTCTTGATGGGCATCGGCGCGGTGTTCGGCGCGATCAACACGATGTACACGATCGTGTCCGACCGCAGCCGCGAGATCGCAACCCTGCGCGCGCTCGGCTTCGGCCGCTTTGCGGTGCTGAGTTCGGTGCTGTTGGAGGGTGCGTTACTGGGGCTTCTCGGCGGTGCATTGGGCGGCCTGGTCGCGTATCTCGCGTTCAACGGATTCCAGGCCAGTACCGTCAACCAGTTCAGCCAGGTCGTGTTCGAGTTCGCGGTAACGCCGGCGCTGATCGGCGGCGGCATTATTTACGCGCTGATCATGGGCTTCGTCGGCGGTCTGCTGCCGGCGATTCGTGCTGCACGTCTGCCGGTCGCCACTGCGATCCGGGAGTTGTAGCAAACAGATCGGCATACGATTGTGCCGCACGCTGAATGTCGCCGGTGCCGAATACGCCGCTGATGACCGCCAGGAAATGGGCGCCGGCATTGATCAGCGCCTGCCCGTTGACAGGTGTAATACCACCGATCGCAATTACCGGCACGCGCAACCCGCGCGCGGCTCGTAGCAGGTCGATCGGGGCTCGCACTGCGCCCGGTTTGGTCGATGATGGATAAAAACTGCCGAAGGCGACGTAGTCGGCACCGGATGCCGCTGCCTGCTCTGCGCATGCCAGCGAGTCGTAGCAGGACACGCCGATGATGGCGTCTTTGCCCAGCCGTGCACGGGCCTCGGCGAGCGGCATGTCATCGGCTCCCAGGTGTACGCCATCGGCATTGAGCGCGGCGGCCAGTTCCACGTCGTCGTTGATTATCAGTCCGATGTCCGCATCACGGCAGAGATTCCGTAGCCGTTCACCGTCGCGCAATCGGCGGCGCCGGTCGGTCGTTTTGTCGCGATACTGAATCAATGCTGCACCGCCGGCGATCGCGGCCGCGACGGCGCGTTCCAGGGCGTCGCCCTGCATTTCACTATCAGTGATGGCGTAGAGCCCGCCGGCCGGAAGCTTCATGGCATCCGGTAGGGGATCGGCTGGCCGCGGCCCAGCCGTTGCGCGCGTTGCAATGCGCCGAACGTGAATTCCTGCGCTCGTTTGACCGCGTCCGCCACCTTCATGCCTTGTGCCAGGGCGGCGGCCGCGGCGGCGGCGAGCGTGCAGCCGGAGCCGTGGAAGGGGCCGGCCAGTCGCGGCCATTCGTACTGTTGTGGCGCAGCCGAGTGGCTGAACAAGGTGTTGCGGACGGTGGTGGTATCGTCGTCGCCACCGGTGACGAGGAGGTTGGCGCAGCCGCCGGCCAGCAGGCCCGACGCGCGCCTGGCATCGTCGCCCCCATCGGTAAGCCGCAGGAATTCGCGGCGGTTCGGGGTCGCGAGCAATGCGCGCGGCAGCAATGCGTTGCGCATCACGTCGATCAGTGCGTCTTCGGCGAGCCTGGCGCCGCCGCTGGCGACGAGCACGGGGTCGAGCACGACGGGGATGTCGGGCGATTCGTTCAGGAGTTCGGCTATGGCTGCGCCGGTCGCGGCGCTGCCGAGCAGACCGAGTTTGATCGCGGCGATGGGCATGTCGGCGAGGACTGCGCGTGCCTGCGCGGCGACGAAGGCGGCGTCGAGCGGGCGGACTTCGAGTGCGTTGCGGGTGTCCTGCACTGTGAGGGTGGTGGCGACGGTCGCGGGATGTGCGCCAAGCGCGGTAACTGTCTGGATGTCGGCGACGAGACCGGCGCCACCGGATGGGTCGAGTCCGGCAATGACGAGGACGATGGGCGTTGTCGATTTCATACCGTGCATTTTATCAATCGGCCGGTTTCGCCGTTGCGCCGTTCATGGGAAAATAACGAGATGAAGACTTACATGTGCGTGATTTGCGGTCACATTTACGATGAAGCGGAGGGCGACCCGGATTCCGGCATCGCCCCCGGCACGAAATGGGAGGATGTACCGTTGAACTGGACTTGTCCGGACTGCGGTGCGGGGAAGGAAGATTTCGAAATGATCGAGGTCTGATTAGCTTGTCGCGGGGGCGGCGGCGCGGTGACTTCTCTCAGGGACGCCGTGAATCCGTCCATGGAGGCTCCCGCCTCGACACGTTGTCCTGGTCTTAGCGGTGCCTAATTGGCCGTTCCCGCCAAGCGCGCAATGAACGCCGTCTTCGCCGACAATTCCAACGAACAGGTCCATTTGTACGCCAGGTTGAGGCTGTCGGCCTGCGCATAGACGCCGTGGCCGCGCACGATCGCGATGCGGTGGTCGCTGAGCGCAGTGGCGACGCTATCCGGCGCACGCTCGACATACTGTTCGTAGGGGATGGTGATGACCGGGACGTGGGGAAAGTAAAAGCCGCCTTCGAAATCGATCGGGGTGAACGGTTTACCGTCGAGCGTCAGCGCGACGCTGTGCGGGCCGTGGCTGTGGAGGACGGCGCGCGCTTGCGCGTTGTGGCGGTAGACGTTGACGTGCAGCGGCGCGTCGAGCGAGGCGCCGGCGCCGGGGCGACCGTCGATCGGGCAGGCGACGAGTTGGTCCGGTTCGAGTGTGTCGGCGCAGGCGCCGGTGGGCGTGACCCAGATGGTGTCGCCGTCGCGTACGGAGGCGTTGCCGCTGTGGGAGTCGTTCAGGCCATGCTGGCGCAGCCAGCGGTAGTAGCGCACCAGCTCTTCGCGAATGTCCATTGTTATGCGTGCTCGAGTCGGACCACGCTGGATTCTATCGTACCGTCCGGGTGAAGGTGCAGTCGCCGGTAACCGGGGGGAGCGGCGTCGAACGCGGGTTTCGTGACGCCCGGCTGGAACTGCACCGACGTTGAGGGCGTGGTGAAGTAGTCGACGGCGCCGCGCCGCGCGCGCATTTCCTGGTGAACATGGCCGGCGACGACGCCGCGCACCGCCGGATGCCGGTCGATGATGTCGAAGAAGGCGTCGGTGTTGGTGAGGCCGATTTCATCGAGCCAGGGGCTGCCCACGGCGAGCGGCGGGTGGTGCAGGCAGATCAGCGCCGGCCGATCAGTGTCGAGGGCGGCATCGAGCAGCGCCAGTTCTGCGTCGTCGAGTCGGCCGAACGTCTCGCCCGGCACTTGCGTGTGCAGTTGCACGATGCGCCATGCGCCCACGTCGGTTTGTTTGGCGAGCGTGATGGCGCTGCCGGCGAAGGCGGCGGCCATGCGGTCCGGGTTGTCGTGATTACCGCAAAGGGCGAGGGCCGGCACGTCGAGCGGCGCGAGGACGCTTGCGAATTCGCGGTAGGCTTCAAACGTCTCGTCCTGCGCGAGGTCACCCGTCGCGACCAGCAGGTCAGGTTGCTCGTCGGCCGCGATGGCGGCAATCACGCGCTCGAAGCTTTCGCGGGTGTCGACGTGATGCATGCACCGGCCCGATTCGGCGAACAGGTGCGTGTCGGTGATCTGGACGAGATGCAGGGTTCCGTCCGCGGCTGGTTTGGGATAGGCTTTGACCATGTCGAATCGCACAATCAGTCTCGATGACTCACTCTACCAGTACCTGCTGGACGTGTCTGTGCGCGAGCCCGGTATTTTGCGCCGTTTGCGCGAGGAAACCGCCCGCCGGGAGAATGCGAATATGCAGATCTCGCCGGAGCAGGGGCGGTTGCTGGCACTGCTGGTGCAGGCGATCGGCGCGCGGCGCTGCATCGAAATCGGGGTGTTCACGGGTTACAGCAGCCTGAGCGTGGCGCTGGCGCTACCGGACGACGGGCGCATTGTGGCGTGCGACGTGAGCGAGGACTATACGGCCGTTGCACGACGCTACTGGCGCGAAGCCGGCGTCGAGGACAAAATCGACCTCCGAATCGCGCCGGCGCTGAAGACGCTGGAGCGCATGATCGACGCCGATGAAGATCGACTTTACGATTTCGCCTTCATCGACGCCGACAAGACGCACTACGGTGATTATTACGAACGGGTGCTGAAGCTGCTCAAGCCCAACGGGCTGATCGCGATCGACAATACGCTTTGGAGCGGTCGCGTCGTCGATTCCGCGGATGACGACGGAGACACCGTCGCCATCCGCGAATTCAACGACAAGCTGTACGGCGACGAGCGCATCGACTTGAGTCTCGTGCCGATCGGCGACGGCCTGACGCTCGCGCGCAAGCGCGGGCTTTAGCGGTCTGACCGCCCCGCCTTACCGGCTGATCGCCGAGCTGGATGACTGCGACGCGATTTGCGCCAGCGTGTTGTTGAACACATCCACGCTCGACGGCACCTTGTTCATCCGGAACAGCACTTCCTGCGGCCCCGTGATCTGCTGGTTGTCATAAACGTCGCTGGTCGAGGCCCGGTCGAAGCTCAGCTTCGTGCCGTTCAGGTTGATGCCGGCGAACAGCCCCGACTTGTTCACCTGGTAGCTGACGACCGCCGCCGGCGCGCCATTGAAGCCGGCATGCCAGCCGAGGGGCCCGGCTGCAATGCCGATGTCGGCGCCGAACTTGACGTTGTTCTGAGTCAGCGCGTTAGCGCCCTGCTGCGTCAGAAACAGCAGGATCACCCCGCTCGACTGGATCCCGGCCTGAAAGCCGACGCTGCCGCTCGTCAGGGTGTAAAACGCGGGAGATGCGTGCTTCCAGCCATTGCCCTGAGCGTTCTGGTTCCGGCAGACGACAATACCATGGCCGCTAGCGCCGCCGACGATGAAGGCGGCCTTGGTGAATGAGGGAAAGACGCCGACGCAGCGCGCATCAGCCAATAGCGCCTGCGGAATGCGCTTGTCCGGCGGTTGCTGCATCTGTCGCTGTAGCACGTCCGCCGCCTGCGTCGCCAGGGTCTGCTCTTCCAGCGGCTGTGCGCCGGGCGGCTCGTTGTGCATCGAAGAACAGCCGGCCAATGCGACGATTGCGCCGGCCGCAAGAATACTTTTCAGATACATGGGACTCTCCTTGTTCCGTTATCGGCGCTCCATTAGAACGCGGCAGACGGGCGCTAACAATAGAGGATTGCCCGTGTCGCCCCGGCCGGACACGGCCGGGGCGAGCGACTGGCGACTTTCTTCAGTACCGGTAATGATCCGGCTTGAACGGCCCGTCGACCGGCACGCCGATATAGTCCGCCTGCTGTGGCGTCAGCTCGGTCAGATGCGCACCGAGGCGCTCGAGATGCAGCATCGCGACCTTTTCGTCGAGATGCTTCGGCAGCACGTACACCTTGTTTTCGTACTGGTCGGGATGCGTCCACAACTCGATCTGCGCGAGCACCTGATTTGTGAACGAGTTCGACATGACGAAGCTCGGGTGACCGGTCGCGCAGCCGAGATTCACCAGCCGCCCGCGCGCGAGCACGATGATGCGCTTGCCGTCCGGGAAGATGACGTGGTCGACCTGCGGCTTGATCTCCTCCCACTCGTACTTGTCGAGCGAGGCGATGTTGATCTCGGAGTCGAAGTGACCGATGTTGCAGACGATCGCCTGGTTCTTCATCGCCGCCATGTGATCGTGGTCGATGACGTGGTAATTGCCGGTGGCGGTGACGAAGATGTCGGCCTTGTCGGCCGCTTCGTCCATCGTCACGACGCGGAAGCCTTCCATCGTCGCCTGCAGCGCGCAGATCGGGTCGATTTCGGTGACCCAGACCGTTGCACCCAGCGAACGCAGCGACTGCGCACAACCTTTGCCGACGTCGCCGTAGCCGGCGACCAGCGCGATCTTGCCGGCGATCATCACGTCGGTGGCACGCTTGATGCCGTCGACAAGCGATTCGCGGCAGCCGTACAGGTTGTCGAACTTGGATTTCGTCACGGAGTCGTTGACGTTGATCGCCGGGAACGGCAGCCGGTTTCCGCGCGCCATTTCGTAGAGGCGATGCACCCCGGTGGTGGTTTCCTCGGTCACGCCGTGAATGTTCGCGCACACTTTGGCATACCAGCCGGGCTTGCTGTCGAGGCGTTTCCTGATCGCGGCGAACAGCGCCTTTTCCTCTTCATTGGTCGGATTGGCGATCAGTGACGGGTCCTTTTCGGCCCGGGCGCCGAGCGTCGCCAGCAGCGTCGCATCGCCCCCGTCGTCGAGGATCATGTTGGCGGTTTCGCCGTCGCCCCAGTCGAGAATGCGGTGGGTGAATTCCCAGTACTCGTCGAGGCTTTCGCCCTTGTAGGCGAACACCGGCGTGCCGCCGGCCGCGATTGCCGCGGCGGCGTGATCCTGGGTGGAATAAATGTTGCACGACGCCCAGCGGACCTCGGCGCCGAGCGCGTTGAGCGTCTCGATCAGCACCGCGGTCTGGATGGTCATATGCAGCGACCCGGCGATGCGCGCGCCCTTCAGCGGTTGCGCATCGGCGTACTCGCGTCGTGTCGCCATGAGGCCCGGCATTTCAGTCTCGGCGATCGCGATTTCCTTGCGGCCCCAATCAGCGAGGCTGATATCTCTAACGTAGTAATCGGACGTTTCATTGTCTACGACTGCGTTCATCGTGTTGACTCCATTGACGTTGAACGAGCGCCGTTCGAAGATGAAATGCTCCTGTGCTCCGAGCCTGACGAATCTGTGTTCGTTGCAGCGCTCCTCGGAGTGGGGCAGGTAATGGTAACTGGCTTCGTTGCCGCCGCCTGCGTTACGAGCTCCTCAAGCCATTGCGGGTTCTTTCAATCCCGCCGCTTCGCGCAGCTCTTCCGCGCGGTCGGTCTTTTCCCAGGTGAAGTCAGCGTCTTCGCGGCCGAAGTGGCCGTAGGCGGCAGTTGCCTGGTAGATCGGCCGCACCAGGTCGAGCATCTTGAGGATGCCGTACGGGCGCAGGTCGAAGTGCTCGCGCACGAGTTGCGTCAGGCGCGCCTCGTCGACCTTGCCGGTACCGAATGTCTCGACGGTGACCGATGTCGGTTCGGCGACGCCGATCGCATAGGACACCTGCAGCTCGCAGCGCTCGGCCAGGCCGGCGGCGACGATGTTCTTGGCGACATAGCGCATCGCGTAGGCCGCGGAGCGGTCCACCTTGGACGGATCCTTGCCGGAAAATGCGCCGCCGCCATGGCGGGCCATGCCGCCGTAGGTATCGACGATCAGCTTGCGCCCGGTCAGGCCGCAGTCACCGACCGGGCCGCCGATAACAAAGCGGCCGGTGGGGTTGATGTGGTAGCGGGTCTTGGCGTCGATCCACTCGGACGGCAGCACCGGCTTGATGATTTCCTCCATCACCGCTTCGGTCAGCGTCTTCAGATCGACGTCCGGCGAGTGCTGCGTGGACAGCACGACGGCGTTGATGCCGACCGGCCGGTCGTTTTCGTAGCGGAAGGTCACCTGGCTCTTCGCGTCGGGGCGCAGCCACGGCAGCGCGCCCGAACGGCGCACTTCGGCCTGGCGCTGCACCAGCCGGTGCGCGAAGGTGATCGGTGCCGGCATCAGCACATCGGTTTCGTTGCTGGCGTAGCCGAACATCAAGCCCTGGTCGCCGGCGCCCTGTTCCTCGGGTGCGGCCCGATCGACGCCCTGCGCAATATCAGGCGACTGTTTGCCGATCGCGTTCAGCACGGCGCAGGTTTCCCAGTCGAAACCCATTTCCGCGCGGTAGCCGATGTGACGCACGATCGGCCGTACCAGATCTTCGAGATCGACCCATGCCTGGGTGCTGACTTCGCCGGCGACGATGATCATGCCGGTCTTGATCATCGTTTCGCAGGCGACGCGCGAGCGCTTGTCCTGGCGCAGGATATCGTCGAGCACCGCGTCTGAAATCTGGTCCGCGATCTTGTCCGGATGGCCTTCCGAGACCGACTCGGACGTAAACAGGTAGTTTCGTGACATCTTCCGATTCCTGGAGACTGTAAAAAAGGCAACCGGAAGTTTAACCCGCAGCGGCGCGAAAATCGACGCCTGTGGATTGTGACGTGCTTTGCGGCTCAATGCGGCGAGTGCCCAGGCATCACCGATGACGCGGATTTCGGCCGCGCCGCTTGAAAAAACGCCCTCTTCCTTATTCAGGCCAGCGTCTTTCGACCCATCTGGAGTAACCGTTCCTGTTCCGCGATCTGCGCGCCGAGCCGCTGTGCCTGTTCGTCACTGAGGATGTGTCGCGCCTGCGGAAATATCCGGTTTTCTTCTTCGTCGACGTGTTCTTCCACTCCTCTGTGGAGGGCCCGGCATTTGTCCATCCACGCATCCGCGCGATGGTTCATCGTCGCCATTTCGCCGAGCAACTTGTTCATCTTTCCGTAACGGCCGGCGGCGTGCTCCACCAGGTCGTGAGTCTGTTCGTGGTCCTTGAGGAGCGGGTAAAACAGCGCCTGTTCCGCGGAGGAGTGCGCGCGCAGAATTCGCCGCAAGCGTTTGAACGCGTCGCGCCGCCGCTCGACCGCGGTGGCGTCCGTGTCGAAGAGCGCTTCGAACAGGACGGATACTTCGTCGTGATCGCGTCTCAGTGCTTCGTAAATGTCCATGCGTCCTCCTTGACGGTTGCGGTTCAACAGGAACCAGTACGCTACCACAGCGACGCGCCGCGGTCCGTAAGGGTTTTACCCGGCAAGGCCGCGGGAAAGGCAGCGTTGGCGCATACCAAAACGAGGGGTTTGTCTTAAGGCAACTACCGGTGTCATAATCTGAAGCCACAGGGAACGTCAAAACAAGGAAGATGCAATGGACAATGCGCGCGCACGGCAGCTGGCGGACCGTTTCCAGGCACCGCACGGCAACGCCCAGCTCACCCCCACTCGGACCCCCGTTCGTACTTTTACGGTCAAATCCCTGTCGTCCGCCGACGAGGCGCGCTGGGATATCTTTGTCAGCACGCGGCCGGAGGCGACCTTTTTTCATCGCGTCGCCTGGGCGCATGTCATAGAAGAAGCGTTCGGCCACAGAACCCACTATCTTTACGCCGACGGCGCCGATGGTATCGCCGGCGTTCTGCCGCTGGTCGAGATGAAGAGTCGCCTGTTCGGCCACGCGCTGGTCTCGACGCCGTTCTGCGTCTATGGCGGCATTGTCGCCGACACTCCGGGCGCCGAACGCGCTCTGCGGGCGGCGGCATGCAACCTGGCAGACAACCTGGGCGTGGACTATCTGGAGTTGCGCAACCTGCAGCCCGGGCCGGCGGACTGGCCGACCAAATCGCTGTACGTGACATTTCGCAAAGCGCTGGATCCTGATCCCCAAGCTAATTTGATGGCGATCCCCCGCAAGCAGCGGGCGATGATCCGCAAGGCCGAAGCCTGCGGCTTGCGTGTCGAGATAGATGAGGATGTCGACCGCGGTTACAACCTGTACGCGGAAAGCGTGCGCAACCTCGGCACGCCGGTGTTCAGCCGCCGGTATTTCCGGCTGCTCAAGGCGCGCTTCGGCGAAGACTGCGAAATGTTGACGGTGCTGCACGACGATCGCCCGGTCAGCGCCGTCATGAGTTTCTATTTTCGCGATGAAGTGCTGCCGTATTACGGTGGCGGCGGCAGTTTTGCACGCGTGGTGAAGGCGAATGACTTCATGTACTGGCAAACGATGTGCCGCGGCATCGAACGCGGCGCGCGGCTGTTTGATTATGGCCGCAGCAAACGTGGTACGGGCGCATACCGCTTCAAGACGCATTGGGGGTTCGAGCCGCAGCCGTTGTATTACCAGTACCACCTGGTTCGTGCGAAGCAGGTGCCGGACATCAGCCCGAACAACTCGCGTTACCGGCCGTTCATCAACGCCTGGCAGCGACTGCCGTTGCCGGTCAGCCGCATGGTCGGCCCGTGGATCGCGCGTAACCTAGGTTAGCGTCCGCACCCCGTCATCGCCGGCGAGCAGCAGCACATCCGCCGGGCGGGCAGCGAATATGCCGGCGCACACCACGCCGGCAATGGCTTCGATTTCGCGTTCCAGCTTGACTGGTTCGGTAATGCTCAAGCCGTGCAGATCGATGATCTCGTTGCCGTTGTCGGTGACGACGCCTTCGCGCCAGACCGGCCGCCCTCCCAGTTTGACGAGCTTGCGCGCGACGTAGCTGCGCGCCATCGGGATGACTTCAACCGGCACACCAAAGCTGCCGAGTACGCCGACCAGTTTGGTGTCGTCGGCGATGCAGACGAATCGCTCGCTGGCGGAGGCGACGATCTTCTCGCGCGTCAGCGCACCGCCGCCGCCCTTGACCAGTTGCAGGTATTTGTTGGACTCGTCGCAGCCGTCCACGTACACCGGAATGTCGCCGCTGCGGTTCAATTCGATGACGGGAATACCGGCGGCGCGCAATTTTGCCGTAGTCGCTTCGGAGCTCGAAACCGCGCCGTCAATTTGTGCCCTGACGGCGGCCAGTTCCTCTATAAAGTAGTCGACCGTCGAGCCGGTGCCGACGCCGACGATCGCGACATCTTCGATATATTCCATGGCCGCTTTGGCGGCCGCACGTTTTTTGGCGTCTTTGTCCATGGCCTCTCTCTAAACAAAAGGGCCCGCCGAAGCGGGCCCCAAAACCGTAGCTTTTGCCGTGCGTCAGCTCGGCAGACCCTGCAGGACGAAGGTTGAAGCCTTGCCCTTGCGGCCGGCCTTTTTGCCTGCCGTTTTCTTTCGGGTAGCCGTCTTCTTGCGGGTAGCCGACTTCTTGCGCGCGGCAGTTTTCTTCCTCGGCGCTGCCTTCTTCTTGGTAGTCGCACGCTTCTTCGAAGCGGTCTTTTTGCGCGCGGCGGTCTTCTTCCGCGCCGGCCGCTTCTTCGCAGTTGCTTTCTTCTTTGCCGCAGTCTTCTTGCGGCCGGTCGTTTTCTTCTTGGCGCCCGCCTTCTTCCGTGTGGCGGTTTTCTTCTTCGCCGTCGTCTTCTTCCTGCTTACAGTCTTTTTCCTGGTAGCCGCCTTCTTGCGTGCCGGCCGCTTTTTGGCAGCCGTCTTCTTCCTTGTCGCCGTCTTTTTGCGAGCGGCCGTTTTCTTTTTGGTGGTCGCCCGCTTTTTGGCCATTACCTTTTTAGTCGTGGCCTTTTTGCGTGCCGTTGCCTTCCTCGCGGTCGTCTTCTTTTTCTTGCTTGCCGAAACTTTTTTCTTCGCCGAAGCCTTACGTGTAGCCATTGAGTATCTCCCGGTACTGGAATGCTCGCACTTGAGTATATACGAGAAAAGTCAAATTGCCAGCGCAACTATGCGGCGAAATTCCACATACGTCAATGTTTTTGTCAAGGCCGTTCGTCGGCGAGTTTCAACACACAGCGCCATTCGTGTTCGCTGACCGGCGTGATCGATAACCGGTTGCCGCGTCGCAGCACCGCCATGTTCGCCAGATCGGGTTGTGCACGCAGCATGTCGAGAGTGACTTTATGCTGGAATTTACTTACGAAACGCACGTCGACGCGAAACCAGCGTGGGGCATCCGGATCGCTTTTCGGGTCATAGTGCGGGTCTTCAGGATCGAACGCGGTGGTGTCGGGATAGCCTTCGCGATAGACCTCGGCGATGCCGACGATACCCGGTGGCTGCGAGTTGGAGTGGTAGAAAAAAACCCGGTCGCCGCGCTTCATTTCGTCGCGCATCATGTTCCGTGCCTGGTAGTTGCGGACGCCATCCCACGGCTCGACCTGGTTCGGCCGGTTCGCCAGGTCGTCGATCGAGAACTCGTTCGGCTCCGTTTTCATCAGCCAGTAACGCACCTATTCATCTCCTTTTATTAGTCTGCCGTACAGCGTTCGTTCCGTGACCACGCCCCACAATGGCACGTCCCACGGTTGCGCATCGATGTGCTCGATACGCTGAAATTCGTAGCCGACGCCGATCAGCCGCGGTCGTTCCGGAGGCGGTGCGTTGCGCAGAAATGCAAACGCGCGGTCGTAGTAGCCGGCACCCATGCCGATGCGATGACCGTCGGCATCGAATGCGACCAGCGGCGCAAGCACCAGGTCGAGTCCGCGCGGCTCGCGCACGATACCCTTCGCCGCATCCGGTTCGGGAATGCCGAAAGCGCTTTTGCGCAGCACGGCGGCGGCCTCGTGACGCACAAATCGCATCGCCCGTTCCGGTCCGGGAACGATCGCAGGCAGATACCAGTGCTTCGCGGCCGGCGCCTCGTGCCACAGCGATTGGAGATCGACTTCACCGCGGATTGCGCTGTAGACGGCGACGTGCCGTGCCTGTTCAAACAGTGCCAGTTGGCGGATGCGCTGAACGATGGCAGCCGACGCAGCCGCCTGTTCACCGGGTGCGAGCGCCTGCCGTCGACAGCAGGTCTGCCGGCGCAGCGCGTCGATATCTGTAGGGGTTTGGGAAATCAAGAGAAGGGGACACCTCCCGCCGATGCCGTCGCGAACTTTTCCCTTGAACCAGTGGCTCAGGTGGGGTGCGTTGGCGGCGCTTCAGGCTTTTCGCTCAAGGCGAACATGCTCACGGCAACCGCTTTGCACACCCCAGGGTAGAAGTTAGGCTCAAAGAGATACCCAGCTCACGTCGAACACCGCAGGAGATGTCGCAACCATTTTATACCGTCGACCCGCCGGCGCGAACGTGAGCCGGCGCCCATTTTTCATGAGGCGCTCCGATCTTCGACCAGCGTCAGTTCGACCTTGTCGTGCATCCGCTGCAGGCGCCTGGTGACATCGTCGGCAATCGATTTGCTGCTGGCGTCGCTTTGCAGAAATTCGTGTGCCAGGTTGAGCGCCGCCATCACCGCGATGCGGTCCAGGCCGATCACCGAGCCCGACTTGCGGATTTCCTGCATTTTGCGATTCAGCAAAGACGCCGCTTCGAGCAGCGCCGGTTTTTCGTCCGGCGGGCAGCCGATCTGGTACTCGCGGTCCAGAATCCGAACAGTGACGCGTGTCGTGTCGGCAGTCATGTCAGACGTTCTGTTCCAGCGTTCTCAGCCGGCCGATCATCGCCTCGACGCGCCCGCGCGCCTGTTCGTTCTTGTCCAGCAGTGCGGCGCGCTCGGTCGCCAGCGCTTCCAGCCGCTCCATCAGCGAGCGGTTTTGCAGGCGCAGGCGATTGCAGACTTCCGTCAGCTCGTCGAGACGGGCTTCCAGACGACTTAGTTCGCTTTCGATAATCTGGTTCGCGCTGTTCATTGCCGGCCGACCCTGTTGATGCGCCAACTATAGAGCCGACATTGATGCGGGTCAACGTGGTTAGAGTGCCTCTGTAAACGGTGATAGTATGGCGTTTTCGAAGCATCCCGCCGCCATGACGACCGTCGCCGATCTCCGCCCGCAGTTGAACGCCGTGCTCGACCCGGCCGATGCCGCCGAATGTCACGGCGCATTAACCGGCGTGGTGTGCGGCGCCGATCCCGCGCAGCGCCCTGATTGGCGCGATGCACTGCCGGACCGGGAAACGGTCGCCGCCGTTGAACAGGACGGGCTGTTGACGGCGCTGGGCGAGGCCATTGCGACGACACTCGACAGCGGTGACATGCAGTTCGCGCCGCTGCTGCCGGACGACAGCGAGACAATCGCAGTCCGCGCCGCGGCATTAAGATTATGGTGCCGCGGCTTCCTGTACGGCTTCGGCATCGGCTTTGCGCCGGGCGAGTCGCCGCCGCTGCCCGACGAAGTGCGCGAGGTGCTGGGCGACTTCAGCGAAATCGCGCGCCAGGAATTGGCCGCCGAGGCCGGCAACGAAGCCGACGAAACCGCCTACGCGGAGATCGTCGAGTACGTCCGCGTCGGCACGCAACTGGTTTTCGAAACCGTGCATCCGGCAAGCCGGACCCGTCCCGTTCTCCACTAGACAACCATGAAGATGAAACCACAGGAATTCGCCAAGCGCCGCAAGCAGCTCATGCGCATGATGGGCCGCGACACAATTGCGATCGTGCCGTCGGCGGTCGAGACGATCCGCAATCGCGACGTCGACTACCCGTTCCGCCAGGACAGCGACTTTCAGTATCTGACCGGCTTTCCGGAACCGGACGCTGTCGCGGTGCTGATTCCGGGGCGCGCGCCGGCCGACTACGTGCTGTTCTGTCGCGAGCGCGACCCGATGAAGGAAACCTGGCACGGTCGCCGCGCCGGCCAGGAAGGCGCGATCCGCGACTACGGCGCCGGCGACGCCTTTCCGATTGCCGACATCGACGACATCCTGCCCGGGCTGATGGAAGACGCCGAACGCGTGTTTTACACGATGGGTACGCACCCGCAGTTCGATCAGCGCGTGATCGGCTGGGTGAACCAGTTGCGTACCGGCCGCGGGCAAGGTGCGAGTGCGCCACACGAGTTCGTATCGCTCGAGCCGTTCCTGCACGACATGCGGCTGTACAAGACGCGTTCCGAAATCGCCGAAATGCGCCGCGCTGCGACAATTTCGGTCGGTGCGCACGAGCGCGCGATGCGCGCCTGCCGGCCCGGCATGCACGAATACGAGCTCGAAGCCGAACTGCTGCACGAGTTTCACCGTCACGGCGCGCGCGTCGCCTACAACTCGATCGTCGGCGGCGGCGGCAACGGCTGCATCCTGCATTACACCGACAACGATGCGGTGCTGAACGACGGCGAGCTGGTGCTGATCGACGCCGGCTGCGAAGTCCACGGCTACGCGTCCGACATCACCCGCACGTTCCCGGTCAACGGCCGCTTCACCGACGCGCAACGTGCGATTTACGAGGTGGTGTTGCGCGCGCAGTACGCCGGTATCGACGCGGCCCGGCCCGGCAACCACTGGAACCAGCCGCACGAGGCCGCGGTCAAGGCGCTGACGGCCGGGCTCGTCAAGCTCGGCCTGCTGAAGGGGCCGGTGTCGAAGCTGATCAAGGATGAGGCGTATCGGCGCTTTTACATGCATCGCACCGGCCACTGGCTGGGTCTCGACGTGCACGACGTCGGCGACTATCGTCTCGACGATCAGTGGCGCGAACTGGAGCCGGGCATGGTGCTCACCGTCGAGCCGGGCCTTTATATCCCGGCCGGCAGCAAGGGTGTCGCGAAGAAATGGTGGAATATCGGCGTGCGCATCGAGGACGACGTGCTGGTGACGCGCGACGAACCGGACGTGCTGACCGGCAAGCTGCTGAAGGAGCCGGATGCGATCGAGAAGTTTATGCGACGCGCTGAAGCGGCGTAGGCGGACTAAGGACTAAGGACTTGGGACTGAGTGTAAACATGTCTTTCTTCACTTGTTCCTGAGTCCTCAGCACTTTTATTTATGGACGAAATAAAAAGCGAATACGACATCCTGATCGCCGGCGGCGGCATGGTCGGCGCGAGCATGGCGCTGGCGCTCGCCGGGCTCGACCTCGACGTTGCCGTGGTCGAACCGATGCCGGTGCGCTCCAATGCGCAACCGAGCTACGACGAACGCGTGACCGCGTTCTCCGCCGGCAGCCGCGCGATTCTGGAACAGATGGCGTTGTGGCCGGCGCTGGCCGAACATGCGACGCCGATCGAGCACATTCATGTATCCGAACGCGGACGCTGCGGCTTCAGCCGTCTGCACGCCGCCGATGAAGGCGTCGAAGCGCTGGGTTACATCATGCCCAACCGCGTTTACGGCGCGGCGCTGCACGAAGCGCTGGGTGAGCGCAGCGGCGTATCGATGCTGTGCCCGGCGAGCGTCGACAGCGTCACGATGGAAAACGCATGGGCGCAGGTGCGGCTGACGGCCGACGATCGGCAGGTCGAGACACGCGCGAAGCTGCTGGTCGTCGCCGACGGCGCGCGCTCGCCGCTGCGCGAACGGCTGGGCGTGCACGCGACCGTACGCGACTATCACCAGAGCGCCATCATCGCCAATGTCACGCCGAGCGAGCATCACGGCTACTGGGCGTACGAGCGTTTTACCTCACAGGGTCCGGTCGCAATGCTGCCGATGAGCGAAGGGCGCGTCGGCGCGGTCTGGACGGTTGCGGCCGATGCCGCCGATGCCGCGCTGGCCCTCGACGACGAGACGTTTCTGCACAGCCTGCAGGCGCTGTTCGGTTACCGGCTGGGCCGCTTCGTGCGCGCCGGCAAGCGCTTCGCCTATCCATTGAAATTGCTGCGCGCCGAGCGCCAGGTCGGGCCGCGTTTTGCCGTCATCGGCAACGCGGCGCACTCACTGCATCCGGTGGCCGGACAGAGCTTCAACCTGTCGTTGCGCGATGTCGCGACGCTCGCGGAAGTCGTCGGCGACACGCTTGCGCGCGGGGAGGATCCGGGCGCGATTGCGGCGCTGGAACGCTATGCCGCGCGGCGCCGCCGCGATCAGTGGTTGACGGTCGGCATTACCGATGGCCTGATGCGCACGTTCGCGCCACGCTTCGTGCCGCTCGCCAAGGCGCGCAACGCGAGCCTGCTGGGCTTCGACATGCTGCCGGGCGTGAAGCATTTGTTTGCGCGCCAGACGATGGGGCTTGCCGGGCGGCTGCCGCGGGTGCCAGGTCGTGCCACATGAGCGCTGATTACGACGTCGTGATTGTGGGCGCCGGCGCGGTCGGTGCGACGCTCGCTGCCGCGATTGCCGACAGCATGCTGAAGATCGCGCTGGTCGAAGCGCGTGAACCCGAACCTTTTGACGCCGGCGCTCCGCTGGACCTGCGGGTGTTTGCCATTTCGCGCGCCTCGGAACGTATCCTGCGCAAGCTCGGCGCCTGGGACGCTATCGCGGCCGCGAACCGGATCTGCACCTATCGCGGCATGCAGGTCTGGGATGCCGCCGGCGGCGGTCGGATCGAATTCGACGCCGCTGACGTCGGCGAACCGGACCTTGGCCACATCATCGAAAACTGCCTGTTGCAGTCCGCGCTCCTGGACCGGGTCGCCGCGTTCAGCAACGTCACGACCTTGTGGCCCCGCGCCTGTACCGGCCTTGCGGCCAATCGCGACTACATGAGCGTCAAGTTCGACGACGGCGGCGAACTGCGCGCGCGGCTGGTGGTCGCGGCCGACGGTGTCGGCTCCCGCCTGCGGCAGTGGGCGGGCATCGAAGCGCCCTCGCATTCGTACAACCAGCGCGCCGTCGTCAGTCATCTGACCACGGAACGACATCACGACGACATTGCGCGGCAGGCTTTTCTCGATAATGGCGTGCTTGCGCTGCTGCCGCTGGCCGACGGTCGCTCCTCGCTGATCTGGTCCACCGACAACAGCGATGCCGAAGAATTGCTTGGGCTCGACGACGCCGGGTTCAACCATGCCGTTTCAAAGGCGAGCGACTACACGCTCGGCGCGGTGACCGCCAACGATCGCCGCGCGAGCTTTCCACTCGTGCGCATGCACGCGGAGCGCTACGTGCGGCCGCGTTTTGCGCTGGTCGGCGATGCGGCGCATTCGGTGCATCCGCTGGCGGGGCAGGGCGTCAATCTGGGGTTGCTCGACGCCGCTGCTTTGGCAGGAACGCTCACAGCGGCAGCCGCCAACGGCCGGGACGTTGGTGCACTATCGATCCTGCGCCGCTACGAACGGGCCCGCCGCGCCGACAACGCGGCGATGGTATGGTCACTGGACGGATTTCAGAAGTTGTTTGGCGCGGCGGAGCCGATTCGCGCGCTGGGCGGCTGGGGGTTGAGTCTCGTCAACCAATTGCCGCCGGTGAAGAACGCGTTTATCCGGCGGGCGCTCGGCATTGAAGGCGACCTGCCCGCGCTGGCTCGTGCCAGCGCCGGTAAGTGGTAAGCGGTAAGCGGTAAGCGGTGCTTATTTCCTTTCCAGCGTGATGAAGCTGTACCGGTACGAATTCTTCTCATCCGGCCCATGCTCTTCGCATTCGACCTCGCGCCACTCGTCGTCATCGAGCTTCGGAAACCAGGTATCGGCCGGGAAGCTGGCGTTAATGCGCGTCAGGTAAATTCGTTGCGCCCGCGGCAGCAGCACCTCGTAAAGCGTCGCGCCGCCGATCACCATCAGCATTCCATCTGCCGGTGCGGCGGCGAGCGCCAGGTCGATTGAGGCGAACACCGTGCAGCCTTCAGGCTGGAAACCGACATCGCGGCTGACGACGAAGTTGTCGCGCCCCGGCAGCGGCCGGCCGATCGACTCGAAGGTGCGCCGCCCCATCAGGACCGTGTGCCCGATCGTTACAGCCTTGAAATGCTTGAGGTCGGCCGGCAGGTGCCACGGCATTCGCCCGTCATGGCCGATCTCGCGTTCAGCGCCCATGGCTACGACCAGCGCGATGGGCGGGACAGTTTCATTATTGTCGGTCATTGCGCTATTGTAGGGAGACAACGGTAGCGGGTCCAAGCGCGCTTTCATGCGGGGGCCGGTTAATAAACTCAAGGATGGTTCATGCTTCCCGTCAGCCCAAGCGTTGACTTGTCGCGCGGCCAGTTCGCGTTCACGCTGATATTCCACATTGTCTGGCCGGTGTTCACGATCGGCCTGTCGACGTTTCTCGTCGTACTCGAATCGCTGTGGCTCAAGACCGGCAACGAGGACTACTACCGTCACGCGCGTTTCTGGGCCAAGCTGCTGCTGTTGAACTTCGGCGTCGGTGTTGCGACCGGTTTGCCGCTCGAATTCGAGTTCGGCACCAACTGGGCGCCGTTTTCGCGCCTCGCCGGCAACTTCTTCGGCAACATTCTCGGCTTCGAAGGCTCGATGGCCTTCATGCTCGAAGCGGGCTTCCTCGGCATCATGATGTTCGGCTGGCGCCGCGTCGCGCCGGCGATCCACATGTTCGCGACGTGCATGGTGGCGCTGGGCGCATCGATGTCGGCGTTGTGGATCATGTCGGCGAATTCGTGGATGCAGACGCCGACCGGCGGCCACGTCGAAAACGGTCGCTTCGTCGTCGACAATTACATCGAGGCGATCTTCAATCCGTCTGCGCCGTGGGGGATCACGCACATGTGGATTGCGTGCCTCGAAACCAGCCTGTTCATCATCGGCGGCTTGAGCGCGTGGTACATCTACCGGAACCGTCATCGGGCCTTCTTTTTGCGCTCGTTCAAGCTGGTCGCGATCGCCGCGATCATCATCACGCCGCTGCAGATTTTTCTGGGCGACGGCTCGGGCGGCGTCGTGTTCGAATATCAGCCGGCGAAAGGCGCGGCGATCGAAGGGCATTGGGAGACCAACCCGCCGGGCCAGCCCGCGGCGTGGTCGATGCTCGCGTGGCCGAACCAGGCGGAGCAGAAAAACGACTGGTCGCTCGACATTCCCTATGGCCTCAGCCTGCTGGCGACGCATACGCTCGACGGGCAGGTGAAGGGTCTGCGCGATTTTCCGCGCAAGGACCAGCCGCCGCTGATCCCGCTCATCTATTACACCTTCCGTCTCATGGTCGCGATCGGCTTCTTTTTCTTCGGCCTGATGATCTGGACCCTGTGGCGCTGGCGGCGCTATGGCCTGACCGCGGACAATGCCGACCGCCACAAGTGGTTGTGGCTGCTCTGGATGGCAGCGATTCCGCTCGGCGACATCGCGGTTGAATGCGGCTGGACCGTGCGCGAAGTCGGCCGTCAGCCATGGGTGATTTACGGCATCATGCGCACCGAACACGGCGCGTCGATGCTGCCGCCGTCCACCGTGGCCGGCACGATGATCGTGTTCGGCATTATCTACGCGATTCTGCTGGTGACGTTCCTGTATTTCGCGCGGCGCATTCTGCTGGAAGGGCCGGACGTCACGATGGAGGCACCTCCTCGCCGCGGCGCCAATCTCGTCGACACGCGCACCGCCTGGGAAACCGGTGAAGGCCAGTCGAGCGAGGGCATGAAATGAACGAAGTCCACCACTTCCTCGCCGACATCTGGTTCGGCCTGATCGGCGTATTGCTGATCCTTTACGTGGTGCTCGACGGCTTCGACCTGGGCGTCGGCATCCTGTCGCTGGGCGCGCGCAACGACAACGAGCGCGGCATCATGATGGCCAGCCTCGGCAGCGTCTGGGATGCGAATGAAACCTGGCTGGTGCTGCTCGGCGGTGCGTTGTTCGGCGCGTTTCCCGATGTTTACGCGATCGCGCTGCATGCGCTTTACATTCCGATTATGGCGGCGCTGTTCGGCCTGGTGTTTCGTGGCGTCGCGTTCGAGTTCCGAGAAAATTCCCGCCGCAAACACATGTGGAACATCGCGTTCGGGGCCGGCAGCCTGCTTGCCGCGGCCGCACAAGGCCTTGCCCTCGGCGCGATCATTTCGGGAATTCCGGTGGGACCGCAAGGTTTTACCGGCGGCGTGTTCGATTGGTTTTCGCCGTTCTCGCTGCTGGTCGCGGTGGGCGTCGTGTTCGGCTACATGCTGCTCGGTGCGACGTACCTGATCGTCAAGACCGTCGGTGATATCCAGGCGCGCTTCTTTCATCAGGCGGCGTTCGCGGCATGGCTTACGGTCATCGTCGGCGTCGGCGTCAGCCTCTGGACGCCGCTCAAGTTCGACTACGTGCGCGACAAGTGGTTCGGTGAGCATCTGTACGCTATCGGCATACTGCCGCTGTGTGCCGCCATTTCCTTCGGCGTGCTGCTTTACAGTCTCCGGCGACGGCACGAATACGCCCCGTTCGCGTGGAGTATCCTGATCTTCCTGTTCTCGTTCATCGGCCTCGCCACGAGCCTGTACCCCAGCATCATCCCGCCGGACGTGACCGTCTATGGCGCTGCGTCATCCAGCAAAACGCTGGTGTTCATGCTCACCGGCATCGGCATGCTGATTCCGGTGATGCTGATCTACAACGCATATCAGTACCTGGTATTCCGCGGCAAGGTGACCGAAGGCGGTTACGGCGGCGGCGAAGATTGAGCGATCAGTCGGCGCTGGCGACGACGCCGTCCGGGCGCGACGCGCGCTTGTCGTATTGCTTGACCAACGCCTGAAAACCCGGCGCCGATCGGATGGCGGCCCAGTTCGGATCGACCTGGATCAGCGGTATCGAGATGACGTAACCACTCGGCATCGCGAGCAGCTTGCCCAGTTCCGCCACGGCCTGATCCGTCTCTCCCAGCTGCGCCTCGACCTGCGCCAGCATGACGCGCGCGGTCATGTTGGAGACCGGGTGGCTGTCGGCCGGATTTGATTGGACCGCGCGGCGCACCTCCTGAAGCGCTTTTTCCTTTTTGCCCAGCCGGGCGAAAATCCATCCCAGCCTTTCGTGAAGCCAGCTGTTCGGTTTCTTCGCGATCCCGGCCTCCGCCAGCTTGGCGGCGCGTCGATAATGATCGCGCGCCCGCGCCTTGTCGCCGGCGAACCACTCCAGGTCGCCCTGTTCCATTTCGATGCTCCAGTCGGCCGACGGCTTGCCTGACGTCAGCCTGGCGAACAAGCGTCGTGCAGCATCAAAATGACTCAGCGCAGCAAGCAGCACCGCGCGTTGATCGAGCACCACCGGATTGTCTCTGACAGCCGCGGGCGCGGCTTTGAGGACGGCAAGAGCCCGGTCGATATCGCCGGTGTGCAGGACGTACGCGCTGACAAGAAACAGTGCCGTGTTCACCGACGCCGGATCAATGCTCAGGCCGCGTTCCAGCAGCGTCTCGGCTTCCTTGTAGCGATGCACGTACATGTCGGCCGCCGCCAGTTCGACCAGCGTTCTGAGATTGCGCGGATCGGTAACGAGCGCGCGTCGATAGTAGTCGATGGCTTGCCTGAAATGTGCCCGGTTCTCATAAATGACGCCGATGCCGAAGAGCGTCTCGGCGCTTTCCGGCGCAAGCGCAAGCGCGGCCTGAAATGACTTCAGCTGGCCTTCGAGATCGTGGCGGACGTAGTCGAGATAGTAGCCTTCGGCCAGATGCGCCTCGGCCAGGTCCGGCGCCAGGGCCAGCGCCTTGTCGGCATTCGCCTCGGTGCCGGCCGCGAGCTTCGGATCGTAGTCGCCCCGAAAGTGCAGGGTATGCAGCTTGTACGATTGCATCAGCGACAGTTTCGCGTAGGCAAGCGCAAAGCGCGGATCGATCCGGACGGCCGCCTGATAATTTTTGATCGCAGCGTCGAAGTCCGTCGACAGCAGGCTCGAATAGGCGCGATTGGCGTAATACTCGCCGCGCAGGAACCGGTCGTATGCCGGTACGCTGGCTGTTGGCGCGTCGTGAAGGCGGGCCGCTTGCGCCGGGCTCAGTTCGGCGCCCAGCGCGGCCGCGATTTTGTTGGCGACTTCGCCTTCAACGCCGAAAATATCGGTCAGTTTGCGATCGTAACTGTGAGCCCAGAGGTGAGTGTAAGTGCGCGCATCGATCAACTGCACGTTGATGTGGACGGTATCGCCCGCCTTTTGCACGCTGCCCTCGAGTACGGCTGCGACGTTGAGGTCGGCGGCGATGCTTTTGATGTCCGCCGGGTGACTCTTGTACCGGGCCGTCGACGTGCGGGCGATGACCTTCAGCGCCGGAATGGCGGCCAGGCGCGTCAGAAGTTCGTCCCGGATGCCCGCCGCAAAATAGCCATTTGCCTTGTCCGCACTCAGGTTTTCGAACGGCAACACGGCGAGCGTGCGCCGATAGCTGTGGGAGTCCGGCGGCGGGCCGATCGAGCCTTGCCCCTGTTCGGTCGGCGACAGCAGCCACGCCATGGCGCTCAGCGCGATGAGCGCCAGCGCGCCCAGCAGGCTGCGCCCCAGCGTGTGGTGGAAAACGCCGCCGACCGGCGGGTACCGGCCATCCGTCGCCCGGAGACTCGCGCCAGTATTGTGTGCGGGCGCCGATGCGGCAGCCACCCGAAGCGCCGCCTCCGCCTCCCACAGCTGCATCGCCAGCCGGCGGACTGCGCTTGCCAGTCGGCGGCGATAGGTGCTCCAGCTCAGGTTCAGTGTTTCGGCGACCGCCTGTTGCGAGCGCATCGGCTTGAGCCAGGTCCGCTGTATCACCTGCCGGAGTTCATCCGCCTTCGGTGCGCTGCCGAGTTGCTCGCAGTGGATCCTGATCACCTCGCGGAGCGCCTGCACCGGCGTGCGCGGCGCATCGGCGTTGTCCAATGCCGCCGTGACCAGGCGCGACTGCACGAGCGGATTCTCACGCAGTCGATCGGGCTCGTGGTAGTACCGGAGCGCCAGGCGGACTGCCGCAATAAAGTCCGCTTCGGTCGGCGCGGGTGCCTTGTTCATTGCCGAAGAACTCCAGCCGGATTCCCGGGCGTTTGGTTTGAGTATAGCAGCACCCTCCGGGACTGGACGCAGCCATTTGAGCAGGCGGTGAGCAAAATCCGGGCAGTGATTGGCGTAGAAACGGGACGGGCGATGCGCGTTAAATCCGGCCATGCAGACAGCAACGGACGAGGTCGATCAGCCCATGAATACAGTCACTCTGAATCTGCCCCTGACGCACCGGGTCAGAAACATTCTCTTCCGGCCGCGTAGCGAATGGGAGGCGATCGCTGACGAAACCGCATCGCCGCGAACCCTGTACCTCCGCTACATTTTGCCGCTGGCGGCCATCGGGCCGGTGGCGAACTTTATCGGGCTCAGCATGTTCGGCGTGTCGGTGCCCTTTCTCGGCCGCTACCGCGTGCCGATCAGTTCCGGCATTGCCGAGGCCATCGTGTCTTACGTGCTCACGCTGGTCGGCGTCTACGTGCTCGCGCTGATCATTTCCGAGCTGGCGGCCGGCTTCGGCGGCGAAAAGAGCCTGCCGCAGGCACTCAAGCTCGCCGCCTATACCAGCACGCCGGTGTGGCTTGCCGGCGTGTTGCACCTGGTCCCGCTGCTCGACGTCCTGATTCTGTTCGCCGGCATTTACGGCCTCTATCTTCTGTACCTCGGGCTGCCCCGGCTCATGCACGCGCCGCGCGAGCGGGCATTCGGCTATACGGCGGCGGTGGTCATTGCGGACATCGTCATCTATCTCGTGATCGGCCTGATCGCCGGCAGCCTGGTGACGCTGCCGACGGCGATCTGAACGGCGCCAGGAGGTAAAGATGTCAATTCGATTCGTTTCACGCGGGCTGGCAGTCGTCGCAGTATCCGTTACGCTGACCGCCTGTCCCGCCTCGCAACTGATTCGCGTCGCCGCCAGCGGCAATCCGCGCGCGGCGGCAGAGCAGGTCGTTCAGACCAGGGCGCAGTACTACAAGACCCATCCCGAGGCGTTTCTGAAGGACTTCAGAAATCTGGTGGCGCGGCTGCGGGGGCACGCCAAGCGCGAGTGGGGCGCACGCGAGGCGGTGACGCCGACCCGCAAGCGCTACGTCAAGTACACGCAGAACTACAAAAGCCGTGCGCTGGTCGATTTCGACAAAGGGATCGTCACGGTTGAGACCGTGGACGCTGCGCATCCGCGGGCCAGTCTGCATACCGCCATCGTCAGCACGCTGCTGACGCCACAAGACCCGCGGGCGGTCGATCTTTATTCGGACAAGCCGGTGCGGTTGAGCGGCACGCCTTACCTGTACGAGCTGGTCAGGGACCAGCACGGCCGGCCGATCAGTACGCCCGCGGCGGCGTCCGATTATGCCGACTACCTGCTGGCGCACGCGGCGGTGCGCAAGATCGACACCGCCGACGGCGCGCGCACCGATCACTACGTCCATATTGCGATGGTGGCGGATCGCGACAACGTCCAGGCAAAAAAATACAAGTCGCTGGTGGACCGTTACGCGGCGCGCTACCACGTCAGCGAAAGCCTGGTGTACGCGATCATCAAGGTGGAGAGCAACTTCAATCCGTATGCGGTCAGCAGCGCGGGCGCATTCGGGCTGATGCAACTGGTGCCGACCACGGCCGGCATCGATGCCTACGAAGCGGTTCACGGCGAGCAGAAGACGCCCAGCCGGGACTACCTGTTCGACCCGGCCAACAACATCGAACTCGGCACCGCCTATCTGAACGTCCTGTCCAGCCAGTACCTGGCGAAGATCGCAAATCCGGTCAGCCTCGAATACTGCACGATCGCCGCCTACAACGCCGGCGCCGGCACGGTTTTCGACCAGTTTTCGGCACGGCAGGACGACGCGATCGCGCGTATCAACGCAGCGAAGCCGCCGGCCGTGTACCAGACGCTTGCAAACGGCCGCGGACCGGCCGAGATGCGCCAGTACCTGGTGAAAGTGCTTGACGCCCGCCGTGGCTTCGTCACGCAGGTTGCCGCCAACTGAGACTTGAAAAGCGAGGAACGCACATGATGAAACGATTGATGACAGGCTTGTGCCTGGGTCTTTTTGTGTCGGCGGCGGCCTTCGCAGCGAAACACGCTGCCAACCACGCGGCGATCGATTTGACCGGCCTGGCAAAGCCGGGGGAATGGGCCATGACGAGTGTCGCCAGCGTCGACGGCAAAGCGGAAAAGCCCGACACGGACAAATCCTGCCTTACGACCGGCGATTTGCGTGACTTTGTCTCCCACGACGGAGGCAACGATCCGAAAGGCACGTACAACCTCGCCGGCCATCATCTGTCCTTCAAGGGCGACTACCGGGTGGGCGGCAGAAAGGAAGGCACCATGAGTCAGGATATGTTTTTCGACGATCCGACCCACTGGCACGGAATCATGAAAATACTGATCACTGACAAGTCCAGCCCGATCAAACTCATCCGTGTGCAAATGAAGGCACGTCGCATCGGCCCGTGCACGCCGGACAGCGACAACTGAGTCTCACAGGAGGTCAATCATGCGCTACATTTTCGCATTGACGATTGCAGTTGGCGGCCTGCTGCTGGTTAATCAGGCATGGGCGGATGGCAATTGCGGGCAAGACGCCCGGGAAATCCGGTTCGTGCGCGCCGACATGGTCACGCTCAAGGGCCATATGAAAAAGGTCCTGGAGGCGGTGGGAACCCTGCCCGCGCCGTACGCGAGAAAGAACGACGACTGGCAATTGCCCGCGTCCGCGTGCCGCGGCAAGCGCGGGTTTCGCCCGATCTTCGTCGAATACTCGGGCAGGTTTTCGGTAGAGCAAAATCAGGAGAAGCTGCAGCAGGAATACCAGAAAAAGATAATGGCCGCCGAAGCATCCGGAAATTATCAGGCGATCAGCAAGCTCGCCGCGCAGATGCAATCCGCAATGATGGCCAGCAGTGTCGTGGCGCAGAACGCGACACCGGTCGATATCAGCATCATGGCGAACCGCGGTGGCGAGGGCAGTGTCGATCCGGACGCCGTCGTGCGTGACGGGGCCGGCTTCATTGCGCTGCGTCAGCAGGGCGGCAGTGACGACAACGAAACCGTCGTCATGTATTTCGACAAGGTGCAGCTCAAGGATGCGCATCAACTCGCGAGCTACAACCTGGATGGCGACTGGCGAGTGCCGGAGAAGTTGTCGCTCATCAACATCAAGATTCAAATCAGCGGCTCCAAAGCCAACGTGGAACGGCTCGTCAAGCAAATCGACGCGGCAGCGGTACTGAATCAGTTGAGCACGGAGCGGGTGACGGTCGGCATGGGCCCGGTGGGATGCTGATTGTGGACCGCTTGTTCGCATTCGTATTGCTGGTCCATTTGCTGGCGGTTTTGCTGATGGTCGCGGCAATGGCGCTGCAGGCGACGGTGGTGCTGTTGACGCGCCAGGCGGCAACCGCGGATGAAGTGCGGCGGCTGCTTGCGACGGCACGCTGGATTCCACGCCTGTTCGCCCCGGCGACCTTGCTGATCCTGTTGAGCGGCTGTTACATGACGACGATGCTGGTTCTGGCAGGGGCGCACTGGGGATGGGCCGCGGTCTCGTTTGTCGTCCTCGTCGGGCTGGCAGCGTATGGGAAAGCATCAGGCAAGCGGCGCAACATGACGCTCGCCCGGCTGGTCGCCGACAGCGGCGCGACGTTGTCGCCGGCGCTTGAAACCGCGCTCCGGGACCCGGCGCCGCTGGTGCACGTGGCGCTTGGCGCATGGGGGGTGGCGGGCGTTGTCGTGCTGATGGTTTATCAACCCGGAATCTGGCGTTCGATCATCGTGATGATCGTCGCGTTGCTCGCCATCGCATTGTCGAGCACGGTCGCGAATCGGCGCGTCGTTCCCGCCGATAGACTTGTCCGCGGCGATCGACTAGAATAAATCGCTTGTATTTCGCGCAGTTGCAGCATTCACGGAGCATTTATGGCACGCGTTACCGTCGAGGATTGCCTCGACAACGTCGATAATCTGTTTCAGCTCGTGCTGGTCGCGACCCGGCGCGCGCGCCAGTTGAGCCACGGCATGGAGGCAACGGTGCCGCTTGAGAACGACAAGCCGACCGTGGTGGCGCTGCGCGAGATCGCCGAGGGCCACGTCGACCGCTCGATTCTCGACGAGCCGGAGCGGCCGCAGCCGGTCCGCGTCGAGGAGCCGGAAATCATCGAGCCGACGCCCGAAGACTTCATTTCCCCGCAGGAAGACACCGGCTCGCCGCAGTAAGACCGACGAGACTTTCACCTCCGAAAGCCCCCGCGCCAAAGGTGTAAACTGCACCTCGTATGGCGCATGCAACTTCATTGTTGACTCGTGCCGGCCGCGAACGCCGTTCGGCCGGCATCGACCATCTCCTCGCGCGGCTGGAAACCTATCTCAGCCCGGAGCAGGTGGACACGGTTCGCCGCGCCTATGATTTCGGCGCGCATGCCCACGAGGGGCAGCGTCGTATTTCCGGCGAACCATACATTTCCCACCCCGTCGCCGTCGCTGGCATTCTGGCCGATATGCGCATGGATGCCGCGACCATTACCGCGGCCGTGCTGCACGACGTCATCGAGGACACTCCCAATTCAAAGGATGAAATCGCGGCCGCATTCGGGGAGGAGGTCGCCGAACTGGTAGATGGCGTCAGCAAGCTGACCCAGATCCGGTTCCAGAGCCGCGCCGAAGCGCAGGCGGAGAACTTCCGCAAGATGCTGCTGGCGATGGTCGAGGATATCCGCGTGATCCTGATGAAGCTCGCGGACCGCCTGCACAACATGCGCACGCTGGGCGTCATGCCGCCCCCCAAGCGCCGCCGGATCGCGCGCGAAACGCTGGAGATTTACGCGCCGATCGCCCACCGCCTGGGCATGAACACGATGCGCCTCGAACTCGAGGATCTCGGTTTTCGCGCACTGTACCCGAAGCGCTACCGCGTGCTCGCGCGCCAGATCAAGCGCAGCCGCGGCCACCACAAGGAGATCGTCCGCAAGATCACCGGCGTGTTCCGCCAGGCGCTCAAGCGCGAGGGCGTCGAGGCGCGCATCGCCGGGCGCGAAAAGCATTTGTACAGCGTCTACATGAAGATGCGCACCAAGCGGCTGCCGCTGCGCGAGATCATGGACATGTACGGCTTCCGCATCGTCGTCGATTCGGTCGATGCTTGCTACCGCGCACTCGGCATCGTGCATGCCTGCTACAAGCCGGCGCCGGGCCGCTTCAAGGATTACATCGCGATCCCCAAGGGCAATGGCTACCAGTCATTGCACACGGTGCTGATCGGGCCGCGCGGCGCGCCGGTCGAGGTGCAGATCCGCACCGAGGCGATGCACAAGATTGCCGAATCGGGCGTCGCCGCGCATTGGCTGTACAAGTCGCATGAAACCGCCGCGACCGCACCGGAGGCGCGCGCCCGCGAATGGCTGCGCGGCATGCTGGACATGCAGAAGGGCGCGGCGAGTTCGGTCGAGTTTCTCGAAAACGTCAAGGTCGACCTGTTCCCGGACGAGGTGTACGTGTTCACGCCGCAAGGTGACATCCGCCGGCTGCCGCGCGGCGCGACCGCAGTCGACTTCGCCTACGCGGTGCATACCGACGTCGGTAACGCCTGCGTCGCGGCGAAGGTTGACCGGCGCATGATTCCGCTGCGCACGCCGCTGGTGAACGGCCAGACGGTCGAGATCATCACCGCGAAGGGCGCGATTCCGAACCCGGCGTGGCTCGACTTCGTCGTGACGGCGAAGGCGCGTGCCAACATCCGTCATTACCTGAAGAACCTCAAGCGCGACAAGGCGATTCTGCTCGGCCGCCGGCTGCTCGAGCGCGCGCTGGAAAGCTACAAGACCCGGCTGAAAAAGCTGCCGGCGGCACAAATCGAGACGGTGCTCGCCGACTTCAAGCTGGCGGGCATCGACGACCTGATGGAGCAGATCGGCCTGGGCGAACGGCTCGCGCCGCTGGTCGCGCGCCGCCTGCTGCCGGATGCCGCGCGCGAAGGCGAACCGGCGGCGAGCGGGCCGCTGGCAATCAAGGGCACCGAAGGCATGGTCGTCAGCCTCGGCCGCTGCTGCCACCCAATTCCCGGCGACCCGATCATCGGCTATCTCAGTGCCGGGCGCGGCATCGTCATTCACCGCGACAGTTGCCGCAACCTCGCCGATTACCGCAGCCAGCCGGACAAGTGGCTGGAAGTGCAGTGGGAGAAGGATATCGGCCGCGAGTTCGCCGTCGAAATTCGCTGCGAGGTGGCCAACCAGCGCGGCGTGCTGGCGACGGTCGCGGCGACGATTGCGGAACTGGGGTCGAACATCGAACATGTCTCGCTGCAGGAGCGCGACGGCCAGACTTCGACGCTCAACATGGTGTTCTCGGTGCAGGACCGCAAGCACCTCGCGCGGATCATGCGCCACTTGCGCAACATGCCGCAGGTCCTCAGGATTGCGCGCACAAGATTCTAAAACGAAGGAGTTGCAATGATCACGGCCATTTCCACCGACAAGGCGCCAGCGGCTATCGGTCCATACTCGCAGGCCGTGCGCGCCGGCGATACCGTTTACCTGTCCGGCCAGATCGGGCTCGATCCCGCGACCGGCGAACTGGTCGCAGCGACGGTCGAGGCACAGGCGCGCCAGGTATTCGATAACCTGCGCGCGGTGGCAGCCGCGGCCGGCGGCGGGCTCGACAAAATCGTCAAGTTGACGGTCTACCTCGGGGACCTCGCCGATTACCCGGTAGTCAACGAGGTGATGGCTGGTTATTTCGAAGAGCCGTATCCGGCGCGCGCCGCAATCGCCGTCGCCGGCCTGCCCAAAGGCGCGGCCGTCGAAGTGGAAGCCATTCTGTCTCTTTGAGTACCACGACGACCGCCGCGCCCGACGCCGCGACGGTGCCGGTCACGGCACTGAAGGGGGTTGGCGGACGACTGGCGGAGCGCCTGGCCAAACTGCACATCGAGACGCTGCAGGACCTGCTGTTTCACCTGCCGCGGCAATACGAGGACCGGACGCGCATCGTGCCGATCGGCAGTCTGCGGCCCGGCGCCGCCGCCGTCGTCGAAGGCGAGGTCGAACTCACCGAAACCGTGTTTCGCGGCCGCCGCAGCCTGCTCAGCCGCATCCGCGACGGCAGCGGCGCGCTGACGCTGCGGTTTTTTCATTTTTCGACGGCGCAGGCGGCGACGCTGAAGCGCGGTACGCGCGTGCGCAGTTACGGTGAGGTGCGCCCCGGCAAGGTCACGCTGGAGATGATTCACCCGGAATACCGCATTGTCTCCGGCGGCGCCCCGCTGGAAGAATCGCTGACGCCGGTGTACCCGGCGACTGAAGGGCTCGGCCAGCCGCGCTTGCGCGCGCTGGTCGGGCAGGCGCTGGCGCGGCTTGAAGATGATCGCGTCATACTGCCGGACTGGCTGCCGGGCGAAGCATTGGCACGCGCCGAATACCCGACGCTCAGGGACGCCGTCCTTTACCTGCACAATCCGCCGCCGGACGCCGATTGCGAACGGCTGGCGGCCGGCACGCATCCGGCGCAGCGGCGCCTCGCGTTCGAGGAGTTGCTCGCGCACCACTTGAGCCTCAGGCGCCTGCGACTCGCGAGCGACCGCCGCCGGGCATGGCTGCTGCCGGATGGCGGCGAGCTGCGGCAGCAATTCCTGCAACGACTGCCATTCGATCTGACCGCGGCCCAGCGACGGGTCGACGAGGAGATTCGCCACGACCTCGCGGGCGGCCGGCCGATGATGCGCCTCGTGCAGGGCGACGTCGGTTCCGGCAAAACGGTCGTTGCCGCACTCGCGGTACTCGCGGCAGTCGCCGCCGGCCGCCAGGCCGCCGTGATGGCGCCGACCGAACTGCTGGCGGAACAGCATTTTCATAACTTCGACGACTGGCTGGCGCCGCTGGGCGTGCGGGTCGTCTGGCTGAGCGGCACATTGGGTGCGGCGGCGAGACGCCGGGCGCAGGCAGCCGTGGCGACCGGCGAGGCGGCGGTGATCGTCGGCACGCACGCGCTGTTCCAGGCCGGCGTGGAATTCGCCGATCTCGCGCTGATCGTGATCGACGAGCAGCACCGTTTCGGCGTACATCAGCGCCTCGCGCTGCGCGAAAAGGGCGAGCGCGATGGGCGCCATCCGCATCAGCTGATCATGACGGCGACGCCGATTCCGCGCACGCTGGCACAAACTGCCTACGCCGATCTCGACACGTCCGTTATCGACGAACTGCCGCCCGGCCGCCAGCCGGTGAAGACGGTCGTGATGCCGGAAAGCCGCCGCAACGATATCGTCGAAAGCCTGACCCGCGCGTTGCGCGAAGGCCGCCAGGCCTACTGGGTCTGCCCGCTGATCGAGGAATCGGAAGTGCTTGAGTGCCAGGCGGCCGAAGACACCGCCGCGAAGCTCACCGAGGCGCTGCCGGAGTGGCGCGTCGGTCTCGCGCACGGGCGCATGAAGCCGGCAGAGCGCAACGCGGTGATGGCGGCGTTCAAGCGGGGCGATATCCATCTGCTGGTCGCGACGACGGTAATCGAAGTCGGCGTGGACGTGCCGAACGCGAGCCTGATGATTATCGAAAACGCCGAGCGGCTGGGTCTCGCGCAACTGCACCAGCTGCGCGGCCGGGTCGGGCGCGGCAGCGCCGCAAGCAGTTGCGTGCTGCTCTATCGCGGGCGGCTGTCGGCCGCCGCACGCGCACGCCTGAACGCGATGCGCGACACCACCGACGGGTTTGAAATCGCCCGCCGCGATCTCGTCTTGCGGGGGCCGGGCGAAGTGCTCGGCACCCGCCAGACGGGCGCGCTGCAGCTCAAGATCGCCGACCTGGTGCGCGACGAGACGTTGCTGCCGTGGGTGCAGCGTGTTGCCGGCGAGTTATCAACGCACCACGCCGACCGCATCGCGCCGCTGATCCGCCGCTGGATCGGCGATGGCGGGCGGTATGGGAGGGTCTGAAGGACTGAGGACTTGGTCCTTTTTAACTCCTGTTAGAATTGCGTCATGAAAGAATTTTCCGCCGAGGCGCGTCCTGTCGCCGTCCGCTTGCCCCAGTGGCGCTCGCCGGACACGGTTCCCGAGACTGCACGTCCCCGCGAACTGTGGCCCTGGCTCACCGAATCCGGCTCATTGACCGCGCGCCTGCGCAGTCGTTGCGACGCCGGTTTCGGCGTTCGCATCCTGCGCAGCGGCACCGCGGTGCTCACGGCGGACGAGACCGCCTGGACCGGCCGCGGGCACGGCTTTGTGCGCGAGGTCCATCTATGCTGCGGCACGACGCCGTGGGTCTACGCCCGGACACTGGCTGTCGACGGCGGCGAGCCGGAAGCGCGGCTGCGCGACCTCGGCCGCAAGCCGCTGGGCGATTGGGCATTCGACCAGCCAAGCGCGCGGCGCAGTCCGCTCGAAGTCGCCTGGCTCGATGACGTGGCGGCGCTGTTCCCGGACGCGGCGATCGCGAACGGCACCGGCGGTCTTTGGGCGCGACGCTCGGTCTTGAGCGTCGGCGATCAATCGCTTTATATATCCGAATGCTTTCTCCACGGCGCAACACCCTGGCGATGATGCGCCGCTCGAAGAAGCGGGCGATGGCATCGAAGTGGGAGCGGCCGAAGCTGTCGCCGCAACTCAATCCGCCGCTGTGGCGACGCATCGTCGCACGCCTGCCGCGCATCGAAACCGGCCCTCCCGATTTCCGCAAGCGCTTCCAGCGCGCACGCCGCAGCGCCTTCGCGACCCGCACCCTGCCCGCCGTCACCGATCGTCTCGATGCCTACGCGCGGCTCACGCGCCTGAACCGGCCGATCGGCGCATTCCTGCTGTTGTGGCCGACGCTGTGGGCGATCTGGATCGCGAGCGGCGGCCGGCCCGACCCGCTGGTGTTCGTCGTGTTCGTCGTCGGCGTATTCGTGATGCGTTCCGCCGGCTGCGTGATGAACGACTTCGCCGATCGCAAGTTCGACCCGCACGTCCGCCGCACGCGCGAACGGCCGCTGGCGACGGGCGAGGTCAGCGTGCCCGAGGCGATGATCGTGTTCGCGGTGCTCGTGCTGATCGCGGTCGGCCTCGTGCTGACGATGAACCGCCTGACACAGTATCTCGCCATCGCCGGTCTCTTTCTCGCGGTGAGCTACCCGTTCATGAAGCGCTACACGTGGCTGCCGCAGCCGTATCTCGGCATGGCCTTCGGCTGGGCGATTCCGATGGCATTTGCCGCGCAGCTCGGCGCGTTACCGACGGTGGCGTGGCTGCTGTTCATCGCCAATATTTTCTGGGCCACGGCCTACGACACCGCCTACGCAATGGCGGATCGGGAGGACGACCTCAGGATCGGCGTCAAGTCGTCCGCCATCCTGTTCGGCGACAACGACCGCCTGATGATCGCGATTCTGCACGCGGTGGTGCTGCTGACGCTCGCGCTGGTCGGCCGGCAGATGCAGTTGGGGCCGGCGTTCTATTGGGGGCTGGGCGCGGCGGCGGTGTTTGCGATTTACGAGCAGTGGCTGATTCGCAAACGCAAGCCGGCGGCGTGTTTCCAGGCATTCATGAACAACAACTGGTTTGGCGGGGCGATTTTTGTCGGCCTGGCGTTGAGCTATATTTTCAACGGCTAGGCTATTCGTCCGACTGCCACACGTCGACCGTCGCCGTTTCCATCTCCGGATCCACCCGCACGTCGAATTCGATCGGCTGGCAGCAGATCTCGCAGTCCTGGATGTAGCGTTGATCGCCGCCGGTGAGATCCAGCACGACGCCGAACGTCTCGCCGCAGTACGGGCACGCGACATCCTTTTCCTCAAGCGGATTCATGCAGCCTGACCTTCTTCAGGCAGGAACAGCGCCTGCAGGTCGTTCAAGTACGCCCGCCCCCGATCGCTCGGGAACCAGCGGTCGCCCTCGTGCTGCAGCAGTCCCAGCTTCATGGCCTGCGCCAGCGCCGCATCGGCGGCGTCGAGCGCGCACCCGGTGCGCGTTTCGAACAGCCGGCGATCAAAGCCGGCATTGAGCCGCAGCGCATTCAGCATGAATTCGAACATGCGGTCATTATCGGCGACCGCGGTTTCGGTGAATACCGCGGGTGAGCCCGCGGCCCGCATGTAGCGGCTCGGATGGCGCAGCTTCTCGCGGCGAATGATGCGGCCGTTCGCGGCGTCGGTCAGCTTGCCGTGCGCACCGGCGCCGATGCCGAGGTAATCGCCGTAGCGCCAGTAGTTCAGGTTGTGGCGGCACCGGCGGCCATCGCGCGCGTAGGCCGACGTTTCGTATTGCACGAAGCCGGCGGCCGCGAGCGCGGCCTGGCACTCGGTCTGCATCGTCCAGATCGTGTCGTCGTCGGGCAGCGGCGGCGGGTGCTTCGCAAACGGTGTTTGCGGTTCGAGCGTGAGCTGGTAGTGCGAAATGTGCGCCGGGTCGAGCGCAATGGCGTGCTCGACATCGGCGAGCGCCAGCTCCAGCGACTGCTCGGGCAGACCGTACATCAGATCGAGATTGAAATTCTCCAGTCCCGCCGCGCGCGCCTCGTCGACGGCGCGCCCGATTTCATTCGGGCCGTGAATGCGGCCGAGGCGCTTCAATGCGGCGGCATCGAAACTTTGCGCGCCCAGCGACAACCGATTGATGCCGGCGGCGCGGTAGGCCGCGAATGCGCCGTGTTCGACCGTACCGGGATTCGCTTCGAGGGTGATTTCCGCATCGGCGGCGAGCTGATCCCCAGTAGCATCCAGAACGCGCGCGATGGCACCCGCGCTGAACAGGCTCGGCGTGCCGCCGCCAAAGAAGACGGTGTCGATCGTCCGGTCCGGCGCGCGCGCGAGTTCGTCGGCCAGATCGCGCAGCAGCGCGGCGAGATAATCCTGTTCGGGCAGCGCCGCGCGCAGCGGGTGCGAGTTGAAGTCGCAGTACGGGCACTTCTGCACGCACCAGGGCAGGTGGACGTAGAGGCTTAGCGGTGGCGGTCGTAAAGGCAAAGGACTAAGGACTAAGGACTAAGGACTAGGTAGCGATTATAGGGCTTCTCTTCACTCAGTCCTAAGCACTCAGTCCTTAGTCCTGAGGCATTCCCGCAGCGCAGCCAAAGCCTGCCCGCGATGCGACAGCCGATTCTTCTCCTCCGGTGGAAGCTGCGCCGCGGTCTTTCCCAGTTCCGGCACGAAAAATACCGGGTCGTAGCCGAAGCCGTTCTCACCGGCCGGCTCGGAGGCGATGCGCCCGTTCCACGTGCCTTCAAAAATCAGCGGCGACGGGTCGGTGCCGTGGCGCATCAGCGCGAGCACGCAGCGAAAGCGCGCGCCGCGCTCGGCTTCAGGCCGGTCGCGCAGCGCGTCGAGCAGTTTCGCGACATTGGCCTGATCGGTCGCATCCGGTCCCGAGTAGCGCGCCGAGTAAATGCCCGGTGCGCCTTGCAACGCATCGACTTCGAGACCCGAGTCGTCGGCGAGCGCGGGCAGGCCGCTCGCTTGCGCCGCATGGCGCGCCTTGAGAATGGCGTTTTCGACGAACGTCTGGCCGGTTTCTTCCGCAGATTCGATGTTGAAGTCGCTCTGCGGCACGACGTCCACGCCTGCCAGCACTTCGCGAATCTCGGCTAGTTTGCCGCGATTGCCGGTGGCGATGACCAAACGTTCAAGTTTCACTTTTGCGCCAGCGCTTCGGCCTGAATCTCGTGCAGCCGCAGGATGCCGTTACTGGCCAGATCCAGCAACCGGTCGAGTTCTTCGCGGCGGAACGCATGACCCTCGGCGGTGCCCTGAACTTCGATAAACGCACCGGCGTCGTTCATCACCACGTTCATGTCGGTTTCGGCGTGCGAGTCTTCGGCGTAATCGAGATCGAGCACCGGCTCGCCGTCAAATATACCGACCGAAATCGCCGCGATCGCACCGTGGATCGGGTTGCGTTTGATCTGCCGTTTCGCCATCAGGCCGTCGACGGCATCGACGAGGGCGACGTAGGCGCCGGTAATGGCCGCGGTACGCGTGCCGCCGTCGGCCTGGATGACATCGCAGTCGAGGATGACGGTGCGCTCCCCGAGCGCTTCGAGATCGGCCACCGCGCGGAGCGAGCGCCCGATCAGGCGCTGGATTTCCTGGGTGCGGCCGCTTTGCCTGCCGCGCGCCGCCTCACGATTGCCGCGCGTGTGGGTTGCGCGCGGCAGCATGCCGTACTCGGCGGTGATCCAGCCCTGGCTTTTGCCTTTCAGAAACGGAGGCACCCGCTCTTCGACGCTGGCCGTGCACAGCACGCGCGTGGCGCCGAATTCGGCAAGCACGGAACCTTCGGCGTGTTGGGTGTAGTGGCGGGTAAGGCGGATTTCGCGCAGTTCGTCGGGCGCGCGCTGGCTGGGTCGCATGGGGAGGTTCTTTGGCGAATGGAGCGTCGATTATACCGGCTCGGACTGCCGGATGCTGACGGCTACTGGTCAGTGGTCAGTGGCTAGTGGCTAGTGGCTTGGTGAGGCTCTTGCTAGCTACTAGTGTACTGCGACAGAATTAAAGGAACATAAAGTCGTATGTTCTGTCTTAGTCAGAGAGTGGAGCGAAACAGGACAAGCGAAATGCGAGTTGCCGCAGCAATTAAACTGACCCCGCAAGAAGAACAGCGACT
>DASSNE010000001.1:0-9050 GCA_035688265.1 Gammaproteobacteria bacterium | reverse complement strand
CGCTACATTGATCAACACAACCAACAACCCAAGCCTTTCATTTGGACCGCCAGCGCCAACGACATCCTGGAAAAGGTCGTCCGCGCAAATCGCCGATTAAGCGCCAAACAGAATGACGCACTACACTAGCAACTAGCAACTGGACAAGTTTTTTATTGCGAGATTAACGATGCCAACAACTAAAATTACCGCCATCCACGCCCGCGAAATTCTCGATTCGCGCGGCAACCCGACAGTGGAAGCCGAGGTTGAACTCGAAGGCGGCATTATCGGGCGCGCGGCGGTTCCTTCCGGCGCGTCCACCGGTACCCGTGAAGCGGTCGAACTGCGCGACGGGGATTCCGCCCGTTACGGCGGCAAGGGTGTCCGCGACGCCGTGGCCAACGTCAATGATGAAATCCGCAACGCGCTCCTGGGAGACGATGCCGCGGACCAGGCCGGGCTGGACCGGAAGCTGATCGAACTCGACGGCACCGACAACAAGTCGCGCCTCGGCGCGAACGCGATCCTGTCCGTATCGCTGGCGGCCGCGCAGGCCGTGGCGATCAGCCGGAAACAGCCGCTGTACGCGTACCTGGCCGGCGACGGCGACCTGTCGATGCCGGTGCCGATGATGAACATCGTCAATGGCGGCGCGCACGCCGACAACGACGTCGACATCCAGGAGTTCATGATCGTGCCGGCGGGCGCCCCCAGCTTTGCCGAAGCTTTGCGCTACGGCGCCGAAGTGTTTCATGCGCTGAAGAAAGTGCTTCACAAGCGCGGTCTCGCAACCTCGGTCGGCGACGAAGGCGGCTTTGCACCTCAGTTGCCGTCGAACGAAGCGGCGCTCAAGGCGATCGTCGAAGCGATCGGCCAGGCAGGATACGAGCCGGGGCGCGACGTTTATCTCGCGCTCGACGCCGCGGCGTCGGAATTCTTCCACCACGACGACTATCACTTCGAAGGCAAGCCGATTTCCGCCCCGAAGCTGGCCGACTATTTCGCCGAACTGTGCGACCGCTACCCGATCGTCTCGATCGAGGACGGCATGGCCGAGGGCGACTGGGACGGCTGGAAGCTGTTGACCGAGCGGCTCGGCGACCGCGTGCAACTCGTTGGCGACGATGTGTTCGTGACCAATACGTCGATCTTCAAGCACGGCATCGACCAGGGCATCGCCAACGCGATCCTGATCAAGCCCAACCAGATCGGCACGCTCACCGAAACCCGCGCGGCGATCGACATGGCGGTCGATGCGGGTTACGCGGCGGTGGTATCGCATCGTTCCGGCGAGACCGAGGACGCGTTTATCGCCGACCTCGCCGTGGCCACGCGCGCCACGCAAATCAAAACCGGCTCGCTCAGCCGCTCGGACCGGATCGCGAAGTACAACCAGTTGCTGCGCATTGAAGAGGCGTTGGGCGAGGGCGCGACGTATCCGGGCACGGCGGCATTCGCGCATATGCGATGAACCCGCGGCTCGTTATCGGCATCATCCTCGCGGCGTTGCTGCTGCTGATGCAGTACCGCCTCTGGATCGCCGACGACAGTCTGCCGGACGCGTGGGCACTGCAAAAACAGGTGGCGGCGCAGAAGGCAAAAAACGAGCATCTCAAGACGCGCAACCTGAATCTGAGCGCCGAGGTGCACGATTTGAAGCAGGGCCATGATGCGATCGAGGCGCGGGCGCGCAAGGAACTGGGAATGATCAAGCCCGGCGAGACGTTCTACCAGATCATTCGGCCCCAGCCGCAGCAGACGGTAGTTAAGGATTCACATAAAAAAGATAAAATAAATGATTGAAATAAAGGAACATAATGGCATCAGGGATATCTGTCTGGCGCGGCCGCCCGCCAACGCCCTCAATCCGGAGCTGGTCCAGGCGCTGGCCGCGGCCGTCGCCGGGGCGCCAACGGCCGGAGCGAAGGGGGTGCTGCTGGCCGGGGCGCCCGGCATGTTTTCGGCCGGCCTCGATCTGCCGCAACTGTTGTCGCTCGACCGGCGAGCGATTACCGCTTTCTGGCGCGATTTTGTCGGATTGATGTGCGCGCTGGCGGATGCGCCGATTCCGGTCGTCGCCGCCATTACCGGTCACAGCCCCGCGGGCGGAGCCGTGCTGGCACTGTGCTGCGATTATCGCGTCATGGCTGAAGGTCGCTACAAGATCGGCCTCAACGAGGTGCGCGTCGGCTTGCCGTTACCCGCGGTGTTGTATGAGACGCTGGCCACCGTGGTCGGTCCGCGCCAGGCGGCGCTGCTGGGCGGAGAAGGGCGGCTGCTCGAATCGGAGCAGGCGCTGACCGCCGGCTTCGTCGATGAACTGGCGTCGCCCGACGACGTCGTTCCAAGGGCGCGCAACTGGCTCGAAAGCGTTCTCGCGTTGCCGGTGAACGCATACGCCACGACGCGCCGGCGCGCCCGCGCCTCACTACGCAGCACGCTCGCCGACGCTGCAACCGGACCGGCCATCGACGCGATAGCCGATTCGTGGTTCAGTGTCGAAACGCAGACAAATCTGAAGCGGGTGGTGGCGGAGTTGCGGGCGAAGCGGTCTGCCTGACCAGTGCACCGATGCCGCTGGGGTCGATCGGCTTGACGACGTGGCGGTCGAAGCCGGCTTCCTTCGTACGCTGCCGATCGCTTTCCTGTCCGTAGCCGGTGACCGCAATCAACCGCGTGTCGCGCAGCGCCGGGATTTCGTGCAGGCGGCGCGCGACCTCGTAGCCGTCCATGACCGGCAGACCGATATCGATCAATGCGACCTCCGGCCTGAACTCCATGGCGGCTTCGACGGCCTCGGCACCGTCGTTGGCGATCCGCGTCTCGAAGCCCTCAAAGTTCAACAACTCCGCGAGGCTTTCGGCCGCGCTGGCGTAGTCGTCGACGATCAACACCTTGAGATGTTCTCTCGCGACCATCGACGCCGGCGGCACGGTCATGGTGTCCGTGTGTACTGGCTCACGTTCAACCGCGCGACGCTCGACCAGTGGCAGCCGCACGATGAACTCGCTGCCCTGGTCGCGGCCGGCGCTGGTCGCTTCGACGGTACCGCCATGCAGCGTGACCAGGCTGTGAACGATTGCGAGCCCGAGTCCCAGCCCGCCCTGCGACCGCTCGATCGATTGTGAATCCTGCGTAAACGAGTCGAAAATGTGCGGTAGCAACTCGGGCGAAATCCCAATGCCTTGATCGCGCACGCGAATGACGACGCGGCCGCGCTCGGCGCCGGCGCTGACATGAATCCGCCGGCCGCGTGGCGAATATTTCGCGGCGTTGGTCAGCAGATTGGTCATGATCTGCACCAGCCGGCGTCGCTCGCCTTCGACGATCAGGCCGTCGCCGATCGCGGTTTCCACCACCTGGCCGCTTTCCTCGAGCATTGGCCGCGCGGTTTCGATCGCGCGCAGGATGACATCGCCGATATCGAGGGCGGTCGTTTTCAATTCGATCTTGCCGCGCGCGATGCGCGACACGTCTAGCAGGTCGTCGACCATGCCGATCATGTGTTGTACTTGCGAATCGATGATCGCGCGCTCGTCGACGAGGGCATTGGGTTCACGCATCTGCATCAGCCGCAATGTCGTTCTGATCGGCTGCAGCGGATTGCGCAGCTCGTGGCCCAGCATCGCCAGGAATTCGTCCTTGGCGCGGCTCGCCTGTTGCAATTGTGCTTCGCTTTCGCGCAACGCCACTTCGGCCGCCGCGCGCTTGACGGCGCTCCAGGTTCGTTCCGCGGCTTCCCTGATCAGCGTGATCTCATCTTCCGTCCAGATGCGAGGTGCATGGTGGTGAACGCCGAAGGCCGCTATGAAGCGGCCATTCTTGACCAGTGGCACAACGGCGCGGGCTCGCATTTTGATGCCGAGACAGGCGCTACGCTCGGCATCCGTCAGTTGCGGCTCCGTCTCCACGTCGGTCACGAAGATCGGCTTGCCGTCCCGGCAGGATTCGAACAGCGCCCTGCCGAAGTCCGTAGGCCGGAGCCTCTCGGCGATGCCGCCGATATCGGGCGTATGGTAGTCGCGTATGACCGCGAAATAATCGCCATCTTCCTCGTGCTCCAGTTCCGCGTACAGTGCGCGGCTGACATGAAGATGCTCGGCCGTCGCCCGCGCGGCGACTTCCTGAATGACATCCGGATCGCCCAGCAGCCGCAGTTCGTCGCTTAGCTTGAGCAGGAACTGCTCGCGTTCTTCGCGCAGCTTGCGCTCGGTAATGTCGAGCATCGTGCCGACAACGCGTACCGGCGTGCCATTGCCGTCCCGGTAAACCTCGCTGCCCAGCGAGATCCAGCGTCGCTTGCCGTCGATGCGGGTGATGCGGCTCTCCAGCATGCCCTGGCCGCCTTGGTCGCGCAGGTAGTTCAGCAGGCGACGCCGATCCGCCGGTTCGAAGTGCTCAAGTGCACGCTCCAGCGTCCAGCCGTCCGGAATTTCGTCATAGCCCATGATCTGGGCATACCGCCGCGACGCGTAGAGCAACTTCCTGTTGCGCAGGTCGAATTCCCATATCCCGATTTGCGCGGCGTTCGTGGCGGCACGCAGTCGTGCCTCGCCGGCGCGCAACGCTGCATCGGCGTAATGGCGGGCAATAAATTCCGATGCTGTCCAGGCGAGCATGTCGATCAGCTTGATCTGGTTTTCCGTTGGCCGGCGCGGGCTCCGGAATTGATTGCTGAGAACGCCCAGAACTTCACCCTCCCGACTGAATAGCGGCGTCGACTGCGCCGCACGGATATTTTCGGCAAGCGCCACTTCGCGATCGGCGGGTGCGTTGTCGAATCCGGGAAAGGTGGCAATGTCTTCTATGATCAGACGCCGGCGCTCGCGGCGCACCGCGTCGCACCCACCCTTCGACCCGTCGTGCAGAAAACGCCGTATGAACGGATCATCGTCGGCGTACCCGCAATACGCGAACATTTCGAGTCGCTCCCCGTCCGCGCTGACGAGTTGCATACAGCCACGGTCGGTCTCCATGAATTCGTTCGACGCGGAAACTATCTCCTCCAGCGCCGTGTGCAGGTCAGTTTGCTCGGCCAGCCTTGCTTGCAATTCGTACAGCCGCCGCATACCGGCGAGGTCGGCCGTCAGCCGAGTCTCGCTCTCGCGCAACGCCATTTCTGCGCAGACACGGTCGGTCGTGTCGACGGCGGCAATGATTACGCCGGCGACAGTGCCGGATTCGTCGCGCAGCGCGCTGAAGCAGAGATCGAAGTAGGCCGGTTGACGCATGCCCCCGCGATCGAAAATGGGCGCTGCGTTCCCGCATCGCCGTGGTGCAGCGGTGGCGAGCACCCGGTCCACGGGTATGGCGAGGTCATCCCATATTTCCCGCCAGCATTCGCGGGCCGGCTGCCCAAGGGCCGCCGGATGCCGGTCGCGTAATATGGTCACAGCGGCGTCGTTATACAACTGGATGAGATCGGGGCCCCACCAGATGAAATGTGCAAAGCCCGCGTCGAGGCAGGTGACAACTGCCGTCTTCAGCGACTGCGGCCATTGTTCGACGGGGCCGAGGGAGGTTCGCGTCCAATCGTATTCACGGACGCGTGCATGCATCTCACTGTCACCAGGGAAGCGGGCAGACCAGTTACCTGAGCCGGGCGCGGAGTCCGCCGTTGTCATAGTGCCGTCCATGGCTGCATTGGGGACTTTTCAGTATAGAAGCGTTATGTGATTACGGCAAACTTCGTTCTGGCTTGCTATGTCATTGAATGGCGGGATTTTGAATGGTGTGCGCCCGATATCCATTTTCCAGAACGTCGCAAAGCCCTCGCGCTCACCCGAGCTGTATGGATATTCAGGCGTCGTGCCCATCCGTAAACCGCGCAAGCAGCTCGCCGATCTTCATCGGGTCCAGCGGCTTGACCAGGTGCTCGTCGAAGCCGGCGTCGCGGGCGCGGCGCCGGTCGTTTTCCTGGCCGTAGCCGGTCAGCGCAACCAACGTGAGTTTTTTCCGGTGCGGCATGTTGCGCAGGTGACGTGCGACTTCATAGCCGTCCATTACCGGCAGGCCGATGTCGACCAGTGCGACCGCCGGCTGGAATTCGGCGGCGGCTTCCAGCGCCGCCGCGCCGTCATACACCACCCGGACTTCATAACCATCCATTTTCAGCAGTTCGGCGAGGCTTTCGGCCGCGTCGACATAGTCGTCGATGATCAGCACCTTCAGGCCGCCCGGCTGCTTGTTGGCACCCGGCGCCTGCGAATCGGCGTCCGACATCGATTCATTTGCGAACGGCTGTTGGAGCAGCGGCAGGCGGACGATGAATTCGCTACCACAATCGCGGCCTTCACTGCGTGCTTCGACACTGCCATCGTGCAGGTTGACGAGGTTTTTAACCAGAGCGAGCCCCAGCCCCAGGCCGCCTTCTGCACGCTCGATCGACTGCGCACTCTGCGTGAACAGATCGAAGATACGCGGCAGCAGGTCGGGCTCGATGCCATAACCTTCATCGCGTATCCGCAACACTATCTCGCGTCCTTCGGCACCCGCGGTCACCCGGATGGTTCGCTGCGGTGGCGAATACCTGGCCGCGTTCGTCAACAGGTTGGTGACAACCTGTACCAGGCGGCGCGCGTCGCCGTCTACTGTCAGATGATTTTCGATCGCCTTTTGTACGATCTGCTGGTGCTTCTCGATCAGCGGTTCGGCGGTTTCGATGGCGCGAGCAACAACCTCGCCAATGTCGACCGGCGCCTTCTTGAGCGTGATCTTGCCGCGCGTGATGCGCGACACGTCAAGCAGGTCGTCGACGAGGCCGGTCATATGTCGTACCTGCGTTTCAATGATCCGGCGCTCACGGACGAGTGTGTCCGGGTTCTGCATGCGCATCAGTTGCAGCGCGGTGACGATCGGCGCCAGAGGATTGCGCAGCTCGTGGCCGAGCATCGCGAGGAACTCGTCCTTGGCTCGGATGGCTGCTTCGAGATCCGCTTCGGCACGCTTGCGCTCCGTGATGTCGATGGTGGCGCCGTAAGCATGCAGGGTGCCGAAGGAGTCGGCAACGATCGTGGCGCGCGAATACAGCCATCGTTCGGCGTCATCCGGCCGCCGGATGCGAAACTCCATCTCAAACGGCTCACGCGTCTGCATCGATTTCTTCAGCGCAGCCAGCATGACATGGAGGTCATCCGCAAACACGGCATCCTGCCAGCGGCGTGCCGGAACGTGCATTGAGCTGGAACCGAACCCCATCAGGTCCGCCATTTGCGGTCCGAGGTCGACTTCCCGGGACTCGAGATTAAGGTCCCAAGTACCGATCCGGCCGGCTTCGATCGTCATCCGCTGGAGTTCCTGGCCGCGGCGCAAGGCTCTTTCCGCACGGGATCGCTCGACCGCCTCCCAGGTGCGTTCGGCCACTTCTTCAACCAGTGCGACTTCCTCGTCGCGCCATTCGCGCGGCGTTGTCTGGTGTACGTAGAAGATAGCGGCCAGGTGGCCCCGCTTGATCAGCGGAACGCCGATGCCGCTACGGACACCGCCGGCATCGGCATAGGCGTCTTCAGCAGCCCGCGACCGCGGATCCCGATACGTATCGTCCATACGAACTGTGTGGCCGGCGCGATATTCGGCGACGATGTTTTCGGTGAAATTCATGATACGGAGAGTGCCGGCGAGACTCGGCATCTCCCCGTCGGTCCAGTCTCGCCTGACAGTAAACGTTTCCTGGGCCGGGTCGACTTCGCCGTAGCCGCAACGTCCGGCGCCAAGATACGTGCCGAGCATGCGGCTCGCCGTTTCAATGATGTCGGCGCTGCTCGCGATCAGCCGCAGTGCGTCGCTTAACGCCACCAGGAAATTGTCGCGCTCCTCGCGCCGCTTGCGCTCGGTTACATCGCGGGTGGTACCGCCGACGGCCTCGACCGAACCATCCGCCCTCAGAATCGGCACAAAAATGTATTCATAAATGCCGCGGCCATGGGCACCGGTGAACGGCACTTCCCCTCTTACCGGTTCCTTTGTTTCAACCACACGGTCGATTTCGCGGTCGTGCATTGCCGCGTGCCATTCCGGATAACCGATTTCGAGGCAGTTCCTGCCGGCGACTTCACGCCAGGTTTTGCCCAGCATTTCGAGGGTTGCCCGGTTGGCATAGATGAATCGATGATCGAGGTCAAAGATGTATGCAAAATCCGTTACCGATGAAAGCAGCGCCTCGTAGCGACGCTGAGTCATTTCGCCGTGACAGGCGCTGGATTGCGGGGTGAAATCGGTTGCGGATTCGGGTCGGTTCATTGCGCCTTCGTCGTGCTTGCCGGGGGCATCCGTGCGTCGATCGAGTATAGGGAGATTCGGGGGGTAGGGCAAACCACCAAACCCGCCTCAATCCCGGTTATGCTACTACCTCAAATGAGCAATAGACGCCTCACTTCGAGCCATTCGGTCATGGGCTACGCCTTGCGTTACAGCGCGCGGGCGAAGCGCCTGCAGATTCGCGTGCGGCCGTGGATCGGGGTCGAGATCATCGCGCCGCGGCGCTGCGCACTGCGCCAGATCGAGCGGTTCGTGTCGGCACAGCGGGAGTGGATTGAGACCGTATCGCGGGACTTGCCGCGGCCGCTGCCTGCGAACAGTCTGCCGGAGACGCTGGCGCTGGCGTCGATCGGCGCGCATTACCGGATATTCTACGGCGTCGCCGCTGGCCGTGCTGCGGTGACGGAGCGCGGGCACGCTTTGTACATGGCCGGGGACCGCGGCGACCCGGCGGCGGCGCGGCGGCAGTTGCGTCGCTGGCTGGCCGGCAAGACCCGCGAGGCGCTGCTGCCGCGGCTGGCGTACCTCGCGCACCGGCACGGCTTCCGGTACAGCAAGGTGAGCGTGCGGGGGCAGCGCACGCGCTGGGGCAGTTGCTCGTCCCGCAAGCAGATCAGCGTCAATTACAAGCTGCTGTTTCTTGCGCCGGAACTGGTCGATTACCTGTTCATTCACGAGCTGGCGCATACGCGGCATATGAATCATTCGGTACGGTTCTGGCGGGTGGTGGAGCTGTGTATGCCGGAGTATCGGGAGCTTGAGAAGCGGATGAGCGGGGCCTGGAAGGATGTGCCTGGGTGGGTTGAAGTTCC
>DASSNE010000047.1:0-45587 GCA_035688265.1 Gammaproteobacteria bacterium | reverse complement strand
GGAAGATCGTCGAATCGATCAACTGAACCTGATGTAAACGGCCCCCTTTAGGGGGCGCAAGGGGCCGCGTAGCGGTCCCGTCCATGCCGCTTTGAGCGGCTCACAATTAAAGCCCCCGGCTTTGCCGGGGGATGGTTACTGCTGAGCCGCTAGTGCCTGGTGCAAGAAACGAATGCTTCTCTCTTCACTAGCAACTAGCCACTAGTGACTAGCTACTATCCATCTCCATCATCTCGCGCGCATGCTTGCGCGTCGTCTCGGTGATCTTCACGCCGCCGAGCATCCGCGCCAGTTCCTCGACTCTCTCGTTTTCATCCAGCGCTGCGATAGTCGTGCGAGTCGTATTCTTGCCGGTCTGCTTGTCGACGCGGAAGTGACGATGCGCCTGCGACGCGACCTGTGGCAGGTGTGTCACACACAGTACCTGACGGGCCTCGCCCAGGGCGCGCAATTGGCGGCCGACGATTTCGGCGACGCCGCCGCCGATGCCGGCGTCGACTTCGTCGAACACCAGCGACGGCAGGGCATCGGCGCGCGCAGCGATGACCTGGATGGCGAGCGCGATACGCGACAGTTCGCCACCGGAGGCGACCTTGGCCAGCGGGCGCGGCGGGTGGCCGGGATTGGCGCTGACCGTGAACGTGATGCGGTCCATGCCGCTGGCGGTGAACCTGGCGTCCTCGCGCGGCGCGACTTCGGTCACGAAGCGCCCGCCCGGCATCCCCAGTTCCTGCATCGCCGCGCCGATTTCAGCATCGAGTTTGCGCGCCGCCCTGGCGCGTGCGGCGTGGAGCGCTTTGGCCGCTTCGCGATAATCGGTTTCGAGTTTGCGTACGCTTGCCTTCAGCGCGTCCAGGCGCTCTTCCGACTGATCGAGATCTTCCAGTTCACCCTGCAGACGGTCGAGGACGCCCGGCAGTTCGTTCGGCGCGACGTGATGCTTGCGGGCGAGATCGTGGATGCTGCCGATGCGGCTTTCGACCCACTCGAGGCGCGCCGGGTCGATGTCGAGTGCGTCCAGGCGATGGCGCAGTTCGTCTGCAGCTTCGGCGGCACTGACGGCGGCGCTGGCGGCCAGTTCGGCGGCCGGTGCGAGCGCGGCATCCAGTTCGACCAGCCGCCGCAATTCGTTTTCGGCGGCGGCGATGAGTTGCTGCGCCGAGGCTTCGTCGTCGTCGAAAAGCAGCCCGAGCGCGCGCTGACAGCCTTCGATCAGCCGGCCGGCGTTCGCCAGCCGGGCGTGCTCGGCATCGAGTTCTGCCGGCTCGTCGGCTGCCAGCGCCAGCGCTTCCAGTTCGTGCACCTGGTAACGCAGCAGATCCAGCCGCTCGACACGATTGTCGTTGTCGGTCGTCAGCGCGGCCAGCTTGTCGGCGGCGGTTTTCCAGTCGCGATACAGCGTCGCGACCCGGTCGCGTTGCGCCTCGCAATGGCCGAAGCCGTCCAGCAGCGTCATCTGGACATCCGCGCGCAACAGCGACTGATGTGCGTGCTGGCCGTGAATATCGACGAGTTGCTCACCAATCGCCTGCAGGGTCTGCATCGGCGCGGGCCGGCCGTTGACGTAGCCGCGCGAGCGGCCTTCGGCGGTCAGCACGCGGCGCAGCAGGCAGTGGTTGCTGTCGGCATCAGGGTCGATCAAGTCCTGCTCGGCAAGCCAGGCCGCGGCCGCCGGCGCGTCGGCGAGATCGAATTCGGCGCTGACTTCGGCCTGCGCGGCGCCGTCGCGCAGCACGGCGGAGTCGGCGCGGTCCCCGAGTACGAAGCCGAGTGCGTCGACGAGGATCGACTTGCCCGCACCGGTTTCGCCGGTCAGCACGCTCAAGCCGTCGCCGAGCTCCAGTTCGAGGGCATCGACGATGGCGAAGTCGCGAATGTGGATGTAGGTCAGCATCGGCGGAGGATTTTAACGCGTCCGGTCGTGGCCCCAGTGCAGCTTGGTGCGCAGTGTCTTGTAATAGTCGTGGTTGAGCGGGTGCAGCAGGTGAACGCCGTCGGCGGCGCGCTGCACCACCACGCGATCGCCGGGCGTAAGCGGCTGCCAGTCCTGGCCGTCCCAGCTCACCTGCGCCGCCGGCTCGCCGTAGCCGCGCGTCAGCACGATCTCGACGACGCTGCCGCCGCCGATCACAATCGGCCGGTCGGAGAGCGTGTGCGGGCAGATCGGTACCAGCACCAGCGCATCCAGTGCCGGGTGCAGAATCGGTCCGCCGCCGGACAGCGCGTAGGCGGTCGAGCCGGTCGGCGTCGCGACGATTACGCCGTCGGCGCGGTGCGTGCAGACGAAGCTGCCGTCGACGTGCGTTTCGAACTCGATCATCCGGCCGCTTTCGGACTTTTGCATCACCACGTCGTTGAGCGCGATATGCTCGTACACCTCGCCGCTGTCGCCGTGGTGAACGGTGCCGGTGAGCAGGAAGCGGCGCTCCTCGGTGTAGCGGCCGTCGAGCACCTCACCGACTTCCTCGCGCACGCGGTCGAGCGGAATATCGGCCAGGAAGCCGAGCCGGCCCACGTTGACGCCCAGCAGCGGCGCGTCGTGCGCGGCCAAAAGATGAGCCGCGTTCAGAATCGTGCCGTCACCGCCCACGACGATGACCAGGTCCGGCTGGGCCTCACCGAATTCGCGCACGATGCGCTCGCGATCGTCGCGTACCGACAGCGCCGGCGCGTCGGCCGCGGGTGCCACGGCAAAGCCCAGTTCGCGCAGCCACGCGCCCAGCTCCGCCAGCATGGCGGCGACTTTCGGGTCCCGGCCGCGGCCGAGCAGGCCGATGGTTTTGAAGCTCATTGTTATCGCAATCCTTATAAGTGCCCGCAAGGTAGCACGCCGCCACGCGGCCGCCAACCTCACCGCCTGTCTGCGCCGGCCCAAAATCCCCTTGACACTGAAACAGGGTGATTGCTAGTTTGCCTTTCCACTGATACCTGCCATGAATACCGTACCGGCCGACAAGCATCTGAACGAACGTGCCCGCCACCTGCTGCGGGCGCTGGTCGAGCGTTACATCCGCGAGGGCCAGCCCGTCGGGTCGCGCATGCTGTCGCGCGAATCGGGCATGGACGTGAGCCCTGCCACGGTGCGCAACGTGATGGCGGATCTGGAGGAGATGGGTTTCGTCAGTTCACCGCACACATCGGCGGGCCGCGTGCCGACCGTCAAAGGCTACCGTTTCTTTGTGGACACGCTGCTCGAAGTCCAGCCGCTGGCCGAAGCCGAAATCGAATCGCTGCGCGACAAGCTGCTGACGAACCATGACAACCCGCAGATCCTGCTGGCGAGCACGTCCAACCTGCTGTCCGCGATCACCCGCATGGCGGGCGTGGTGACGCTCCCGCGGCGCGACGATCCGTCGTGGCGCCAGATCGAATTCCTGCCGCTGTCAGACAACCGCGTGCTGGCCATCCTGGTGCTCAACCAGCGCGAGGTGCAGAACCGGATTCTCTGCCTCGACCGCAGTTACAGCGCGGATTTTCTGCGCGAAACCGCCAACTACCTTAATGCGCAGTTCAGCGGCTGCAGCCTGAGCCAGATCCGGGCACGGCTGGTCAGCGAGCTGCGCGAGACGCGCGAATCGCTTAACGAGATGATGCTGACGGCCGTCCACATGGCCGAGCAGGTCTGCGCCGGCGACGCGCCCGAGGACAACAGTTACGTCATGGCCGGCGAGACCAACCTGATGGACTTCGCCGAGCTTTCGGAAATCGAGCGCCTGCGCCAGTTGTTCGACGCATTCAACGAAAAACGCGACATCCTGCACCTGCTCGACCAGTGCGCCTCGGCCGAAGGCGTGCAGATCTTCATCGGCGAGGAGTCCGGCTACAACGTGCTCGACGACCTGAGTGTCGTCACCGCGCCCTACAGCGTCGATGATCGCGTGGTGGGCGTTCTGGGCGTGATCGGGCCTACGCGAATGGCTTACGACCGGGTGATCCCGATCGTCGACGTCACCGCCAAGTTGCTCGGTGCGGCCTTGAACTCACGCCACTAAGCCCTATTTATCCTTTAGATATCAGGCTGCCCGCCGGGAGCGGGCCGGTTCCTTATTGGTTATTACAACGGAGACACGCATGGCAGACGAACGCAACGCCGAGGCGGCCGCCCGCCCCGAGGTTGACGAACCGCTCAACGAGAGGGCGCCGGAAGCCGCGCCGGGCGATTCGCATCTCGAAGCGGCGCTGGCGGAAGCCGAGCGCAAGGCCGAGGAGAACCGCAACGACTACCTGCGCCTCGCTGCCGAGCTTGACAACGTCCGCAAGCGCATGCAGCGCGATCTCGCGCAGGCGCACAAGTTCGCAATCGACAAGTTCGCGATCGAATTGCTGCCGGTCAAGGACAGCCTCGAACTCGCGCTGAGCGCGCATGAGCAGGATGCGGACGAAGGCCTGCGCGAAGGCGTCGAAATGACGCTCAAGCTGCTGACGAGCGCGCTCGAAAAGCACGGCATCACCGAGGTCGATCCCGCCGGCGAGCCATTCAACCCGGAGTTGCACGAGGCGATGGCGATGCAGCCGTCGGACGAGGCCGAACCGGATACCGTGCTGAACGTGGTGCAGAAGGGCTACGTGCTGAATGGCCGGCTGCTGCGGCCGGCGCGGGTGATCGTGGCGCGGGCGCCCTGACCGCGGGAAACAGCTTGAAAGGCGCGGGTTTGCACCCCATCTAATGGATATCAACAATTTTTCGGTTTTTACGGAGACGACATTATGGCCAGAATGATCGGTATCGACCTCGGCACGACGAATTCCTGCGTCGCGATCATGGAAGGCGGTCACGCCAAGGTGATCGAGAACAGCGAAGGCGATCGCACCACCCCGTCGATCGTCGCGTTCAGCAAGGACGGCGAAGTGCTGGTCGGCCAGTCGGCCAAGCGCCAGGCGGTCACCAACCCGACCAACACCCTGTTCGCGATCAAGCGTCTGATCGGCCGAAAGTATGAAGACCAGGTCGTGCAGAAAGATGTCGGCATGGTGCCGTACAACATCGTCAAAGCCGACAACGGCGATGCGTGGGTCGAGGTCAACGGCAAGAAAATGGCGCCGCCCGAAATTTCGGCGCGCGTGCTGCAGAAGATGAAAAAGACGGCCGAAGATTATCTCGGCGAGGAAGTGACCGAGGCGGTGATTACCGTGCCGGCCTACTTCAACGACTCGCAACGCCAGGCGACCAAGGACGCCGGCAGGATCGCCGGCATGGAAGTGAAGCGCATCATCAACGAGCCGACCGCGGCAGCACTCGCCTATGGCATGGACAAGCAGCGCGGCGACCGCAAGATCGCGGTGTACGACCTCGGCGGCGGCACGTTCGATATTTCGATCATCGAGATCGCCGATATCGATGGCGAGCACCAGTTCGAAGTGCTGTCGACCAACGGCGACACGTTCCTCGGCGGCGAGGACTTCGACAAGCGCGTCATCGACTACCTGGCCGAAGAGTTCAAAAAAGAGCAGGGCATGGATGTGCGCAAGGATCCGCTCGCGATGCAGCGCCTGAAGGAGGCGGCCGAAAAGGCCAAGATCGAGTTGTCCTCGGCGCAGCAGACCGAAGTCAATCTGCCCTACATCACGGCCGATGCGAGCGGCCCGAAGCATCTGAACATCCGCATCACCCGTGCCAAGCTCGAGTCGCTGGTCGAGGATCTGGTCGCGCGCACCATCGAGCCGTGCAAGACCGCGATCAAGGACGCCGGGCTGTCGGTCAGCGACGTCAACGACGTGATCCTGGTCGGCGGTCAGACCCGGATGCCCAAGGTGCAGGAAGCGGTCAAGGACTTCTTCGGCAAGGACCCGCGCAAGGACGTCAACCCGGACGAAGCCGTCGCCATCGGCGCGGCGATTCAGGCCGGCGTGCTCGGCGGCGAGGTCAAGGACGTGCTGTTGCTTGACGTCACCCCGCTGTCGCTGGGTATCGAGACCCTGGGCGGCGTGATGACCAAGCTGATCGAGAAGAACACCACGATCCCGACCAAGGCGACGCAGACGTTCTCGACCGCCGAGGACAACCAGACCGCGGTCACCGTGCACGTGCTGCAGGGCGAGCGCGACCAGGCGTCGGCCAACAAGTCGCTCGGCAAGTTCGACCTGAGCGACATCCCGCCGGCCCCGCGCGGCGTGCCGCAGATCGAAGTGGCCTTCGACATCGATGCCAACGGCATCCTCAACGTGTCCGCCAAGGACAAGGCCACCGGCAAGGAGCAGTCAATCGTCATCAAGGCCTCGAGCGGCCTCTCCGACGAGGAAATCGACCAGATGGTCAAGGACGCCGAGGCGCACGCCGAAGAGGACAAGAAATTCCAGGAAATGGTGCAGGCGCGCAATCAGGCTGATAATCTGCTGCACGCGACCGAGAAATCGCTGGCGGATCTGGGCGACAAGGTCAGCGGCGAGGATCGCGCGAAGATCGAGTCGGCGATGAGCGACCTGAAGACCGCGCTCAAGGGCGACGACAAGGCCGCGATCGATGCCAAGACCAAGGCGCTGGCTGAAGCTTCCGGCAAGCTGGCCGAGCAGGCCTACGCGCAGGCGAGCGAGCAGGCCGGCCAGCAGAATCCGGAAGGCGCATCGGGCGCCGCCGGTCATGGCAGCGAGGAGGAAGGCGTCGTCGACGCCGAATTCGAAGAGGTCAAGGACGAAGACAAGAAGTAAGCCTTACCTCCCCTCTCCCTTCGGGAGAGGGGCCGGGGGGTGAGGGTCGGGGCTGCGGCGAGGTACGGTAAACCGGACGTTGCTGGCTGCCGGGCACCCTCACCCCAACCCCTCTCCCGGTGGGAGAGGGGCTTGATTTCTGGAGATCCATGGCCAAGAAAGACTATTACGACGTCCTCGGCGTGAGCCGCACTGCCGGCGACGCCGACATCAAGAAAGCGTACCGCCGGCTGGCGATGAAATATCATCCCGATCGCAACCCCGGCGATCAGACGGCCGAGGCGCGCTTCAAGGAAGCCAAGGAAGCCTACGAAGTTCTGAGCGACGCTAACAAGCGCGCGCGCTACGACCAGTTCGGCCACGCCGGCGTCGAAGGCATGGGCGCGGGCGGCCCGGGGTTCCAGGGCGGCTTCGACCCCGGCGATATTTTCGGCGATATCTTTGGCGACATTTTTGGTGGCGCACGTCGCGGCGGTGCTCGCAGCCGGGCATTTCGCGGCGCCGACCTGCGCTATGAAATGCCGCTCGATCTCGAACAGGCCGTCGCCGGCCACGAAGCCTCGATTCGCATCCCTGTCATGAGCGTCTGCGAAACGTGCGACGGCAGCGGCGCCGCGCCCGGCAGCAAGCCGACGACGTGCCCGACCTGCCACGGCCAGGGCCAGGTGCGGATGCAGCAGGGCTTTTTCTCGATTCAGCAGACCTGCCCGCAATGCCGCGGCAACGGCAAGATCATTTCCGAGCGCTGCCCGGACTGTCACGGTGACGGCCGCGTGCAGCAGCAGCGCACACTGTCGGTCAAGATTCCGGCCGGCGTCGACAGCGGCGACCGAATTCGTCTGGCCGGTCAGGGTGAAGCCGGCGAGCAGGGCGGGCCGCCCGGCGACCTGTACGTCGAAGTACACGTCCGGCCGCATCCGATCTTCACCCGCGACGGCGCCAACCTCGCCTGCGAACTGCCGATCAGCTTCGCGACCGCCGCACTCGGCGGCAAGATCGACGTGCCGACGCTCGATGGCAAGGTGTCTCTGAGCGTGCCGCCGGAAACGCAGAGCGGCAAGGTCTTCCGGCTACGCGGCAAGGGCGTGAAGCCAGTGCGCGGCGGTGCGACCGGCGACCTGATGTGCCGCGTCGAAATCGAAACACCGGTCAAGCTGACGCCGGAACAAAAGGAACTGCTGGAGCGATTTGAAGACTCGCTCCAGGCCGGCGGCGAACGTCACAATCCGCGTTCGGAGACATGGCTTGACGGCGTCAAGCGCTTCTTCGATCGTATCGCATCCTGACTCCGTCATGCCTGCGAAGGCAGGCATCCAGTCAGAATGGAAGCGGCCGCAGGCCGCAACTGATTAGACTGGGTTCCAGCCTTCGCTGGAACGACAAGAATTGGCATTTTCAGAATGCCGGGGGTTGAGATGGCGCAAGAACTAAAAATAGCGTTGTTCGGCGCCGCCGGCCGAATGGGACGCGAAATTGTCGCGGCGTTGCGCGAATCGTCGGATATTCAACTGGTCGCGGCGGTCGGCCGCGCCGAAAGCGCGAACATTGGTCGCGATATCGGCGAAATCGCCGGTGGTCCGTCCCTCGGCGTGGCGCTTTCGGCGGATGCCGCGATAGCGGCCAAAGCCGCTGACCTGTTGATCGATTATTCCAGCCCCACCGGCTTTACGACGGCACTGGCAGCCAGCCGCGCCGCCGGTTGCGCCTTCGTCAGCGGCACGACCGGTCTGGAAGCGTCGCACCATGCGGCACTCGAAGCCGCCGCGCACGACATTCCCGTTCTCTACTCCGCGAACATGACGTTCGGCATGGCGGTGCTCAATCGTCTGGCCGGTGAGGCCGCGAGCATGGTCGGCGATGACTTTGATGTCGAAATCATGGAAATGCATCACCGCCACAAAAAGGATGCGCCTTCGGGCAGCGCCCTGCGCCTTGGCAAAACCGTTGCCGTCGCTCGCGGCACGACTCTGGAAAAATCCGCTGCCTTCGGCCGCCACGGTGAAGGCGTCCGCGCGCCCGGCAGTATCGGCTTCGCCAGCCTGCGCGGCGGCGACGTCCCCGGCGATCACACCGTTATCTTCGCCGGCGACGGCGAACGCCTCGAACTTTCCTTCCGCGCCGGCAACCGGCGCATCTTTGCCAACGGCGCATTACGCGCGGCGGCCTGGCTCGCGAAGCAGCCGGTGGGACTTTATAGCGTCGACGATATGCTGGCCCGCAGTTGATGAGCCTGCGCAATTCCGTTGTCGACAATGGAACGGACTTGGTGATCTTCGATTGTGATGGCGTACTCGTGGACAGCGAGCGCATCGCCAATCGCGTCTTTTGCGAGATGCTCAACGAACTCGGATTGCACGTGTCGCTGCAAGACATGTTCGACCGCTTCGTCGGCCTGTCGATGCCGCAATGCGTGGAACTAATCGCCGAAATGCATGGCGAACCGCCGCCGCCGACGTTTGTAGCAGAGCTTCGGCAGCGTACTGCGCCCGCGTTAAAGGCGGAAATCGAACCCGTTCGCGGTGTCGCCGAGGTGCTGGCCAAGCTGCGAGTGCCTTATTGCGTCGCGTCCAGCGGCGAGCACGAAAAAATCAGGCTGACGCTTGGCGCGACGGGGTTGTTGAAGTATTTCGAGGGTCGAATCTTCAGCGTCGCTGACGTGGAAAATCCGAAGCCGGCACCCGACGTCTTTCTGTTTGCCGCCAGTCAGCTTGGTGCAAATCCTTCCGCCTGTGTCGTTATCGAAGACACTCCGGTGGGCGTCCGCGCTGCCGTGGCCGCGGGTATGACCGCGCTTGGCTTCGCCGCCAATACGCCGGCACACAGGCTGACCAGCGCCGGAGCGCACGCCGTCTTCTCGGAGATGCGGCAGCTTACGGCGCTGCTCGCGCTGCAATCCCGTCCAGCTTTGCGATCATTTCCGCCGGCAGTGGTAACTCCGCAGCGCTGACGTTTTCCCGCAAGTGCACGAGCGACGAGGTGCCCGGGATGAGCAAAATGTTCGGGGCGCGCTGGAGCAGCCACGCCAGTGCGACGGTCATCGGCGGAACGTCGAGATCGGCGGCGACTGATTCGAGCGTGTCGGACTGTAGCGGCGTGAAGCCGCCGAGGGGGAAGTAGGGCACGTAGGCGATGCCCTGCGCGGCGAGGTCGTCGATCAGGTCATCGTCGCTCCGATGGGCGACATTGTAGAAGTTCTGCACGCACACGACCGGCGCGATGGACTGCGCTTCGGCAACCTGTTCGGCGGAGACGGTGCTGAGGCCGAGGTGCCGGATCAATCCTGCCTGCTGCATTTCGGCGAGCGCGGTGAAGGGTTCGGCGATTGAGCCGGGGCTTGGGCTGTTGAATTCGCCGACGCGCAGGTTGACCACGTCAAGCGCATCGAGATCGAGGCGGCGCAGATTATCGTGTACGGCCTGGCGCAACTGCTCCGGCGAACGCGCATGCGGCCAGCCGCCCTCGGCGTCCCGCAGTGCGCCGACTTTGGTGATGATGTGCAGATTATCCGGATAGGGATGGAGAGCTTCCCTGATAATCTCGTTGGTGATGTGCGGGCCGTAAAAATCGGCGGTATCGATATGGTTGATGCCTAGCTCAACCGCTTCGCGCAGAACCGCGACGGCCGCCTCGTGATCTTTCGGCGGTCCGAACACGTGCGGCCCCGCCAGTTGCATGGCGCCGTAGCCCATGCGCTTCAAACGGATGGACGTCCCCGACAGCGTAAAGTCACCGCCCAGACTGCTTTCATTGGTCATAGTGCTACTCGTCCTTTGTTGTTACTGGAAGCTCCAGCTAGCCGATGTCAGCTGCCGCGCCGCGGCCGGCTTCGCGGCCGGAAAACAGGCAGCCGCCGAGAAACGTACCTTCGAGCGACGCGTAGCCATGCATGCCGCCGCCGCCGAAACCCGCCGCTTCGCCGGCCGCGTACAAACCGTGCAGCGGCTCGCCGTCGGCGCGCAACACGCGCCCGGAGAGATCGGTTTCCAGGCCGCCGAGCGACTTGCGCGTGAGGATGTGCAGGCGGACCGCGATCAGCGGCCCATGTGCCGGATCAAGCAGGCGATGCGGTCTCGCCGCGCGTATCCAGCGGTCGCCGCGATAGCGGCGCGCGTTGTGGATCGCCATGATCTGGCCGTCCTTGGCGAACGGGTTGTCGAACTGCCCGTCGCGCGCCTCGATCTCGCTGCGGATGCGGTCGTAGTCCAGCAAGTTACCGCCCGCCAACTCGTTCATGCCGGCAACCAGATCCCGCAGGTTGTCGCGCACGATGAAGTCGCGTCCATGCCGCTTGAACGCCTCGACCGGAGCGGGTGCGTTTTTGCCGAACGCACGGCCGATAACCTTCCGCCACTGCTTGCCCGTAAGATCCGGATTTTGTTCCGACCCCGACAGCGCAAACTCGCGCCGGATGATCGACTGGTTGAGGATAAACCAACTGTAGTCGTGGCCGGTGGTGCGCAGGTAGGCGAGCGTGCCCAGCGTATCGAAGCCCGGCCACAGCGGGGGCGGCAGCCGCTTGCCCGTCGCGTCGAGCCACAACGACGACGGCCCCGGCAGGATGCGGATCGCATGCCGCGGCCAGATCGGATTCCAGTTTTCGATGCCTTCGACGTAGTGCCACATCCGGTCGCGGTTGATCAGCCGCGCGCCGGCCGCTTCGCTGATGCCGAGCATGCGCCCATCGACGTGCGCCGGCACGCCGGTCAGCATCTGTTCCGGCGGCACGCCCAGCCGCTCCGGCCAATACCGGCGCACCAGTTCGTGGTCGCCGCCAATGCCGCCGCTGGCGACGATCACCGCCGGCGCGCGCAGTTCAAAGTCGCCGGCGGGCTCGCGTGAACTGGGCGTGCCGAGTACAGCGGAACCGGGGGCAAGCCGAATGCCGCGGACGCCGGTGACGCGGCCGGTATCAACGATGAGTTGGTCGACGCGATGTCGAAAAGCGAATTCAAGCTGCCCGCGCGCCTCCGCTTCACGCGCCCGCTGCACGAAGGGCTCGATAACGCCGGGGCCGGTGCCCCAAGTGACGTGAAAGCGCGGCACCGAATTGCCGCGCCCGGTGGCGCCGGCGCCGCCGCGCTCGGCCCAGCCGACGACCGGAAACCAGCGCATCCCCAGCGCGTGCAGCCAAGCGCGTTTCTCACCGGCGGCGAAGTCGATATAGCGCTCCGCCCACAGCCGCGGCCAATGATCTTCCGGGCGATCGAATCCGGCAGTGCCGGCCCAGTCCGCCAGCGCCAGTTCGCGCGAATCGTGTATCCCCATCCGCCGCTGCTCAGGGGAATCGACAAAGAACAGCCCGCCGAACGACCAGAACGCCTGCCCGCCGAGGCTTTGCTCCGGCTCCTGGTCGAGCACCAGCACGCGTTTACCGGCTGCAACCAGTTCGGTTGCCGCAACCAGCCCCGCCAAACCCGCACCTATGATGATGACGTCGCCGTGCTCCATTGGCATGATGATACGATAGGTTCAATAACGCATCTTACTGCCGGGATCATCCCGCAGATGACCCTCACACGCATCAGCGACTGATCAAGGGGAAAAATTGGACGGCTACGACATCATTGGCGACATTCATGGTCGCGAGCACGAACTGTGCGCGCTGCTCGATACACTCGGCTACCGGGACGACGGCGGCGTCCGGCGTCACCCGAATCGCAAAGCGCTCTTCATCGGCGACTTCATCGACCGGAATCCGGCGCGCGGCGTGCTCGACATCGTCCGCCCGATGGTCGCCGCTGATACGGCGCTGGCCGTGATGGGCAATCATGAACTGAACGCCATCGCCTATCATCACCCGCATCCGGATATTGACGGCGAATACCTTCGCCCGCACAGCAACAAGAATCGCGGCCAGCACGCGGAATTTCGCGCGGAATTCGAGCCGACGCCGGCCGAACTCGACGACACGATCGGATGGTTCCGCACGCTCCCGCTATGGCTGGACCTCGGTGATCTGCGCGCGGTCCACGCGGCGTGGCACGAACCCAGCCTGGCGCAACTGCGGCGCCATACGGATGCCGGCGGCCGGCTGACCGACGAAGGTGTCATCGCCGTCCACCAACGCGGCACGGCCGGCGCCGACGCGGTGGAAAAAACCGCCAAGGGTATCGAGTTCCACTTGCCGGACGGCGTGAGCTTCAGGGACAAGGACAGCAACGAGCGGCATGATGTGCGCGTCAAATGGTGGCTAAACGAGTCCCGCCCGAAGTGGCCGGACATCGCCATCGGTCCGCCGGCCATGTCGCGCCAGCTCCCCGACGCGTCGCTCGACTGGCCTGCCGAGCTCGGCTACCCGCCTGATGCGCCGCCGGTCTTCATCGGCCATTACTGGTGGAGCGGCAAGCCCGCGCCGCTCGCGCCCAACGTTGCCTGCGTCGACTACAGCGTCGGTCGGGACGGCGGCAAGCTGGTGGCGTACCGGTGGAGCGGGGAAGCGATGCTGACGGAAAGCGGCTTCGTGGCGATAGCGCGGCAGTAAGCCTCAGCGCCAGTTCGCGCGCCAACGCTCTATTCCGCCGGTCGCAGGCGATAGCACGCAAACCAGCCTCATCAGTACAAGCGATTGCTAACCTAGTACAATCCCCTTGAACCTGGGGAGACTCAATGATTACCGGCACTATCAAGAGCCAGATCGACCGGATCTGGGACGCCTTCTGGTCGGGCGGTATCTCGAACCCGCTGGAGGTGATCGAGCAGATCACCTACCTGCTGTTCATCCGCCGCCTGGACGACCTGCAAAAGCTTGAAGAGAACAAGGCCACCCGGCTCAAAAAGCCGATCGCGCGGCGCATCTTCCCGAAAGGCAAGGACGGCAAAGGCACGCCCTACGACGACCTCCGCTGGTCGCATTTCAGGAACTCAGCCCCGGCTGAAATGTACGAGACCGTGGCCGAGCACGTCTTCCCGTTCCTGCGCGAAGGCCTTGCGAAGCAGCTCGGCGGCGCGGAATCCACCTACGCCTATCACATGAAGGACGCGCGCTTCACCATCCCCACGCCGGCGCTGCTCTCGAAAGTCGTGGACATGCTCGGCGACGTGCCGATGGAGGATCGCGACACCAAGGGCGATGTTTACGAATACATGCTCGGCAAGATCGCCAGCGCCGGGCAGAACGGCCAGTTCCGCACGCCGCGCCACATCATTCAACTGATGGTAGCGCTGACCGCGCCGGAACCGCGCGATGTTATCTGCGACCCGGCCTGCGGCACGGCGGGCTTCCTGGTCGCCGCCGGCGAATACCTGCGCGAACATCACTCAAGCATGCTGCACGACAAGAAGCTGAACGAGCATTTCCACCGCGGCATGTTCCACGGCTTCGACTTCGACAACACCATGCTGCGCATCGCTAGTATGAACATGCTGCTGCACGGCGTCGACGACCCGGACATCCGCTACCGCGATTCGCTGGCGCAGGAACATGGCGCCGAAGAGGAAAAGTACACGCTGGTGCTCGCCAACCCGCCGTTCGCCGGCAGCCTCGATTACGACAATACGGCGAAGGATTTGCAATCGATCGTCAAGACGAAAAAGACCGAGCTGTTGTTTCTCGCGCTGTTTCTTCGGTTGCTCAAGCCGGGCGGACGCGCCGCGGTGATTGTGCCGGATGGCGTGTTGTTTGGCTCCAGCAAGGCCCACAAAACCTTGCGCAAGATGCTGGTCGAGGACCAGAAACTCGATGCCGTCATCTCGCTGCCCGGCGGCGCGTTCAAGCCCTACGCCGGTGTCTCGACCGCAATCCTCGTCTTCACCAAAACCAACTCCGGCGGCACCGACAACGTCTGGTTCTACGACGTACAGGCCGACGGCTGGAGCCTCGACGACAAGCGCACGCCGCTGCTGCCGGAAGACAAGCTCGGCCCGGCTCCAAATACCGCGCTGACGAAGGAAGACCACAAGAAAAACAACCTCCCGGACATCCTCACCCGCTGGCGCACCCTCCATCTCCCCTCTCCCTGCGGGAGAGGGGCCGGGGGTGAGGGTTCGGCATCACCAGAACTCAAAAATCCGCGCACCGCCCAAAGCTTCTGCGTCCCGAAAGCCGACATCGCCGAACAAGGCTACGACCTCTCACTCAATCGCTACAAGGAGGTCGAATACGAAGCCATCAGCTACGACCCGCCGAAGAAAATCCTCGCCGACCTCGCGAAGCTGGAACAGGATATCCAGCAAGGGATGAAAGAGCTGGAGAGGATGTTGGGATGAGCGCGGTACGCCAGACCCCGCTTCGTGACGTCGCAACGATAGAGCGCAACATCATTGAGCCAGCACAGATAGTTTCCGGCACGAACTACGTCGGGTTGGAGAACATCGAATCCGGCGGTCGCTTCGTCGGTGTGCGGCCAGTCCATAATGGTGAACTGGCAAGCAGCAAGTTTGAGTTCACGTCACGCCACGTGCTTTACGGAAAGTTGCGACCGTACCTCGCCAAGATAGCGCGGCCAGAGTTCAAAGGAATCTGCAGTACCGACCTCCTGCCCATTCGTCCGGGGCCGGATGTGGACCGCGACTACCTGGCTTGGATGCTGCTCAGCCCTGCGTTGATTGCATTCGCGTCGTCTCGTGCGACCGGCGCCAACTTGCCGAGGCTGAGTCCGCACGCTCTCGGCGAAATGCGGATTCCGCTGCCCCCGCTCCCCGAACAGCGGCGCATCGCGGACATCCTGGACAAGGCCGACGCGCTGCGCGCCAAGCGCCGCGCCGCCCTCAAGAAGTTCGACGAACTCACCCAATCCATCTTCCTCGACATGTTCGGTGATCCTGCCACTAATCCGAAAGGCTGGCCACAGGCGCTCATCGGTAAGCACGCAACCAAGATCGGGAGCGGAGCAACGCCGCGGGGGGGCAAAGGAGCTTACAAGTTGGCTGGCACCACGCTCATCAGGAGCATGAATGTCCGAGATGGTGTATTTCTGAGGGACGGCCTAGCATTTATCGATGACGAACAAGCCGCTCAGCTTGACAGCGTTGTCGTTGAAGCCGGTGACGTACTGCTCAACATAACAGGCGCGAGCGTTGCGCGTGTGTGCCGCGCGCCAGCAGATGTGCTTCCTGCGAGGGTAAATCAACATGTGGCGATCATCCGGCCGGCGGCGACATTCAATCCACTTTTCCTTGAGCAGTGCCTTCTGTTCCCATCAATGAAGCGTCGACTTTTGGAAATCGCTCGCGCTGGAGCAACGCGCGAAGCCATCACGAAATCAGCGATTGAAAGGTTCACGATCATCCGTCCGCCGCGCAAAGTGCAAGATCAGTTTGCTGCACTCGCCCACGCAAGCGAACGAACGCACCGGCAGATGAGTACTGCATTTAACGAGACGGATATGCTCTTTGGGGCACTCCAACACCGTGCCTTCCGCGGTGAGATGTAGTCATGCGAGGTTCATCATTCCGGAGGAGGTACCGTGAATCAAGGTGAGTTCACCAGCATCTACTGTGCGCGGCCAGAGAATTTCGTCTGGTTTTTAGGTGCTGGTACCTCGCGAGCCGCGGGATTAATGACAGCATCCGACATCATCTGGGATTTGAAAAAGCGCTACTACTGCCGCGAAGAAAATCAAGAAATCGATCGCCAGGACGTACAAAGCCAAGCCGTCCGAGAGCGCATTCAGAGCTTCATGACCTCGCGGGCGTTTCCAGAGGAAGGAGCCGATGGCGAATACACTGCTTACTTTGAAAAGATCTTCGGCATGGACAAGGAGCGTCAGCGGAGATATTTGAAGGCAGCCCTCTCAGAGGACAAGGTAACGCTTTCCGTGGGGAACCGTGTTCTGGCCGCCTTGATGTCCGAAAGGCATGCTCGTGCTGTATTCACGACAAACTTCGATACCGTCGTTGAACGAGCCTTTGCTGAAGTAGCGGGGGCATCACTCGCGGCCTACCATCTCGAAGGATCTGCTTCGGCCGTTCAGGCGATCAACAACGAGGAGTTCCCTCTCTACGTGAAGCTCCACGGAGACTTTCGGCACGATAATCTGAAGAACCTTCCCGCCGACCTCGCGACACAGAACGATGGTCTCGCGCGTTGCCTGGCTATTGCCGGCGGACGATTTGGATTTGTCGTCTGCGGCTACAGTGGTCGCGATGGGAGCGTAATGTCTGCGTTACATAGTGTTCTCGCGGGACCGAACCCATTCCCACACGGGCTGTTCTGGACGGGCATGAAGGGTGCGCCAGCGTTGGAGTCCGTTTCTAAGTTACTTGCAGACGCGAAAGCACGCGGTGTGACAGCCGAGTACATCGAAATCGAAACTTTCGACACACTATTACTTCGGCTTTGGCGAAACGTCGAGGGTGTAAGCCCGGAGCTTGACGCGATGGTTAGGAAGGCCCGCCGGACTGCTGTCGATATTCCGGTCCCGCCCGTCGGCGCGCACACTCCTCTGATCCGGACCAATGCGCTTCCACTGATATCTATTCCTACGCGGTGCGTCGCGCTTTCGTTCAGAGTTCCGAAGGCAAGTGACGAGATACGCGAGATGCGAGATAAGGCAAGGGCTCCCGTCATCCTGGCCCGATCGCAGGATAGCTGGTGTTGGGGTGACGAGGCGGTTATCAAGAAGACGTTCGGAGTTGACCTGGAAGCAATCGTGCCGGTGCAGCTTCCTGAGAACCTATCTTCTCCCGAGGGTCTTCATCTGAAGGGTTTTATCGAGGAGGCGATCATTTCTGCGCTTGCGCTCGGCAAGCCGCTTATCCACCGGAGCATACGTCAAGGATCATTTCTCATTGCAAATCCGGCAGCGCCAAGCAGGGGCATTCTTGCCCCGCTTAGAAAAGTCGTCGCCCGCACCGGCGGCGACGTTGCCGGCGTGAAGACTTCCCCAATCGACGGCAGCGCACCAGAGCAGGTGCGGTGGGCCGAAGCGCTGCGTGTATCACTGGAGGCCAAGAATGGCTTTCATTGGCTTCTGATCGAACCAGACATCTGGATTTGGCCACGCTTCGCCCGCCGGGACGTGAGGGATTTCATAGATCAGCGCCGCAAGGACCGTTTCAACGCCAAACACGATGCGCTGCTGGGCGCGTGGATTCAGATCGTCCTCGGCACCACGCAACCGAACGCAACTGTTTCCGTTAAAGCCTTCACAGGCGGTAGCGATGCTGCAAACCCATGCTTCACGATTGGGTCACGCACGGCGTACACGCGAGGGCTTGCATCATGAGCGCGAGAGTTGAACTGGCGGGCTACGCGACGATTCCCGAGCCGGAGCTGCTCTTCGCCGGAAGCAATAAGCACAAACATCCTCTTCTTGGCCTCATCGCGCATGGCCCCTACGGCCTCCGCTTTAATGCTCCCAGCCGTGTGCGCATCGCATTGCTCGCACCACAGAAACAAATTCCTCGTTTGTCGGGCCTTGTTGACGAGCTCAATCGCGAGGCGAGTCCGATTGAAGCTAAGAACTACTATCCGAAATACGAAGGATTTGAGAAAGTATTCAGGACGAAGTTGGTTCCGCCCGAGGGGCGGCTCTCGATCGCGCTGCCGCAGGACCTAGAAACACTGGCCACTGAGGGCGACAAAGTTGCGCTCGCGGAAGCCCTCTTTCAGAGCGTCGCACAGCTTCAGAGCCTGCGATCGGAGTTCGATGTGTGTCTCGTATACCTGCCGCCCAATTGGGCAGCGTGCTTTGAGGGCGAGTCATTCGATTTTCATGATTACCTGAAAGCTTTCTCAGCACCCGCCGACATCCCTATTCAGATCGTGCGGCAAAACAGCCTTGACCGGACCTGTCGCGCAAATGTGATGTGGGGGCTAAGCGTAGCGCTCTACGCAAAGGCCGGCGGTGTTCCGTGGAAATTGACGGGTCTGAAGAAGGATGAAGCTTTTGTCGGAATCAGCTACGCGATGAAAACCGACGCGAGCGGAACAACCTTCACGACCTGTTGCAGCCAGATATTCGACCCCGATGGCACTGGATTTCGTTTTGTAGCGTATGACGCGCGCGAGTTCACGCAAGACGACCGGCAGAATCCGTATTTGACCTACTACGAGATGCAGTCAGTACTATCCCGTAGTCTCGAGATTTATCAATCGGGACACTTTGGACGAGTCCCCCGCAAAATCACCATCCACAAGAACACGGCATTCACGGAGGAGGAGACCCTCGGCGCGCTTGACAGCTTCCGCGATACAACGGAAGTCGAACTCGTTCAGTTGGTTCGCAAAACTGCTTGGTATGGCATCCAGTACGACAGGAGAACGCCGCCCTCACCGCATAACTATCCCGTCACGCGTGGAACATATCTTCCTCTCGACAAGCAAGAGGCTCTCCTCTGGACGCAGGGCAGTGTCGTTGGTGTTCATGTCGATAACCCTAGATACAATGTGTACAAGGAGGGTGCCTTAAGGCCGACACCGGCACCAATCCTGCTGCGACGCTTTTCCGGCGCGGGTGGTTGGCACGACACATGTGCAGGAATTCTCGGGCTGACAAAGATGGATTGGAACAACAACACGCTATACAAGAAGCTTCCGGTTACACTTGTCTACTCCAAGCTGTTTGCTGACATTGTCCAGCAAAATCCGAATATGGTAGATGCTGTTTATGACTTTCGTAGCTTTATGTAAGTCGGCCACGCTGGCGGAACTCACTGCTTTCGCTCGAGTGTGTCTTGTTATGCAGCCATAACGCAGTCACCTTCTCCCAATACCGAGCCTTCCGCGGCGGGCTATTGCCGCGCGTTGTTGCATTATTACGGTAGTTATTGACATTTGCATAAAAAACAGAACATCATGCGCCATGACTTCGCAATCAGCCACACAGGAACAGCAGGTTCTGGCTCTGGCGCGGCGGCAGCCGCTGCTGCGGGCGCGCGACGTGACCGCGCGCGGGCTGGCGACGGTTACGCTGAGCCGACTGGTGGCGGCGGGCAAGCTGGAGCGGGTGGCTCGCGGCGTGTACAGCCTGCCGGATCAGGCCATCAGCGCGCATCGTTCGCTGGCGGAAGTCGCCATTCGCGTGCCGCGCGGCGTGATTTGTCTGCTGTCCGCGCTCCGCGTTCACGAGATCGGAACGCAGTCACCGATTGCCGTCTGGCTGGCAATCCCGCACAACGTGCCGCCGCCGCGTCTGCGGCGACCAAAGCTGCGCGTGGTGCGAATGTCGGGCGCCGCGTTCTCCGAGGGGATCGTCAAGATCGACGTGGAAGGCGTTCGCGTTTCCGTCTTTAATCCGGCCAAGACTGTTGCCGACTGCTTCAAGTACCGCAACAAGATCGGCCTTGATGTCGCGCTGGAGGCGCTCAGCGAAGCCTGGCGCGCGCGCCTGTTCAACATGGACGAACTTTGGCGCTACGCAATGATCGACCGGGTCCAGAACGTGATGCGGCCGTACCTGGAGGCGCTGAGCGTATAGCCGGCGAGGAGAGAGAAGCATGAGCCGGAACATGGGAGCGTCGGTGCGTGCGCGATTGAAAAATCGAGCCGATGCCCTGGAAAATTACAATTTGGTGCTAGCCCGCTACGGCCTGGAGCAGCTGTTGTACCGGCTGCGGCAAGTTCTGCCAGCACAATCGGAGAGCGGCATTCAGAGAATGCTGAATGAGCTGCGTTCCGAGGGGCGGGTGTTCCTGCGGGGCAAGCGAAGATGGGCGCGGTGGGTGATCGTCCGTGGCTAAAGGGGAGCTTTAGTTGATCTGGCGCATTCGAAAGTACCGGGATTTTCAAATACTTCTAAAGCCCAAGACAGTTTGTCCGGGCTTTAGAATGTGCTTTAGAAAATGTTTAGTGGGGTGTGGCCAGCCCTGTTCCAAAGTTTCTGCATATATACACAACTGCCTGCACTTTGGAACAAGGTCGCCTTCGGTGCGAGCGCTGCCGGCATGAATCAATTCGAGTTCCTGAGCGCCGAATGGCCGCAGATTTTTGAATCTGCCAGGCGGGCCGAGACCGCTGCCCGCGGCGATCCCCGCGCCGCCTGTTTCTATGCGCGGCGCACCCTCGAATTGGCGGTTCATTGGGCCTACAAGCACGACCCGGTGCTCAGACTGCCATACCAGGACAATCTGTCCGCGCTGATTCACGAGCCGAGCTTCAAGGACATCGCCGGCGAGGCGATCTTCAGCAAGGCGCGGGTGATCAATACGCTCGGCAACCGGGCCGTTCACAGCCATCGTACGGTGCCGGAAAGCGATGCCATGGCGGCGGTGCGCGAGCTGTTTCATTTCTTGTACTGGTTCGCGCGCAGCTACGGGCGCCGGAATCGGCCGGCGCCGGGGCTGCATTTCGACGCGAAAGCGCTGCCGGCGCCCGCGCCATCAGCGCAGCAATCCGCCGAGGCGCTGCAAAAACTGCAAGGCCAGTTGGCCGAGCGCGATGAAAACCTGAAGTCGCTGCTGGCAGACAAGAGTGCGCTTGACGATGAGCTGAAGCGGCTGCGGGCCGAAGTGGCCGCGGCGCGCAAAGCCGCTGCCGCGCAGCCGGATGAGCACGATTATTCCGAAGCCGAGACGCGCGACTATTTCATTGACCTGCTGCTCAAGGAGGCCGGGTGGCCGCTGGACCAGGTGCGCGATCGCGAGTTTGAAGTCACCGGCATGCCCAACAATCAGGGCAGGGGCTTCGTGGACTACGTGCTCTGGGGCGACGACGGCAAGCCGCTGGGGCTGGTGGAGGCGAAGCGGACGCGGCGTGATGCGCGCGTGGGCCAGCAGCAGGCGAAGCTTTACGCCGATTGCCTTGAGAAGCAGTTCGGCCAGCGGCCGGTTATTTTCTATTCCAACGGCTATGAGCACTGGCTCTGGGACGACTGCAACTATCCGCCGCGCCGGGTGCAGGGTTTCTATAAAAAGGCCGAACTCGAGAACCTGATCCAGCGCCGCACGACACGCCGATCGCTCGCGACCGCGGACATCAGTAACACGATCATCGAACGGTATTATCAGACGCGCGCCATCCGCCGCATCGGCGAATCGTTCGAGAAGGACCGCGAGCGCAAGGCGCTGCTGGTGATGGCGACCGGCGCCGGCAAGACGCGCACTGTCATCGCTTTGTGCGACTTGCTGATGCGCTGCAACCGGGTCAAGCGCGTGCTGTTTCTCGCCGATCGCGTGGCGCTGGTCAATCAGGCGGTCAACGCCTTCAAATCGTTCCTGCCCGATGCGTCGCCCGTGAATTTGGTGACGGAGCGAAGCGGCGAAGGCCGTGTATTCGTCTCCACCTATCCGACGATGATGGGTTTGATCGACGACGCGGGGGACGGCGAGCGGCGCTTCGGCGTCGGCCATTTCGACCTGGTCGTGATCGACGAGGCGCACCGGTCGGTGTTCCAGAAGTACGGCGCAATCCTGGATTACTTCGATTCGCTGCTCGTAGGGCTGACGGCGACGCCCAAGGATGAGGTCGATCGGAACACTTACCGCCTGTTCGACCTGGAAGACGGCGTGCCGACCGATGCGTATTCGCTGGAGGAGGCGGTGCGCGATGGCTATCTGGTGCCGCCGCGCGCGGTGTCGGTGCCGCTCAAATTCCAGCGCGAGGGTATTCGTTACGACGACTTGTCGGACGAGGACAAGGATCAGTGGGACGCGCTGGAATGGGATGAAGACGGGGATGTGCCGGACAGTGTCGCTGCCGAGGCGGTCAACAAGTGGCTGTTCAACAAGGATACGGTAGACAAGGTTCTCGCCAACCTGATGACCGAGGGGCTGAAGGTGGCGGGTGGCGACAGGCTCGGCAAGACGATCATTTTTGCCAAGAATCAGGCGCATGCCGTGTTTATCGCGGAACGCTTCGACGCCAATTATCCTCGCGAGGCTGGAAAGTTTGCGCGCGTTATCACCTTCAAGACCGAGTACGCGCAAAGCCTCATCGACAATTTCAGTTACAAGGACAGGGCGCCGCACATCGCCATCTCCGTGGACATGCTGGATACGGGCATCGACGTGCCCGAAGTCGTTAACCTGGTGTTCTTCAAGCTGGTGCGCTCGAAAACGAAGTTCTGGCAGATGCTGGGGCGCGGCACGCGGCTGTGCCCCGGACTGTTCGGGCCGGGTAAGGACAAGGAATTGTTCTACGTCTTCGACTATTGCCAGAATCTGGAGTACTTCAGCCAGAACTTGCCGGCGGCCGAGAATTCGGCGGCGGAGCCGCTTGGCAAGCGGCTGTTCAAGTCGCGGCTCGAATTGATCGGCGCGCTCGATCGGCGGCTGGCGCAGGAGCATCCGGAAGGCGTAATGGAGTTGCCGCTGCGGTTGTTGGCAGGCCTGCCCGAGTCTGATATTCAGGTGCGGGTAGAAACTGCGGCTCTTCTGCACGACGAAGTGGCGGCAATGAAGCTCGATAACGTCGAGGTGCGGCCACGGCGCCGTGCTGTGGAGAAATACGCAATAGCGGACACGTGGCACAGGCTGTCGGATGAGGCGTTGCAGGAGTTGGCCGCCGAGGTCGCCGGTTTGCCATCTGAACTCGAGCCGGAAGACGAGGAGGCCAAGCGTTTCGATCTGCTGGTGCTGAACCTTCAGCTCGCGCTGCTGAACGAGGAGCCCGGCTTCAATCGCCTTCGGGAGAAGGTGCAGGCAATTGCCGGGTTGCTCGAAGAGCAAGCATCGATTCCGATGATCCGGGAGCAGATGGCGCTCATTCAGGCTGTGCAGGGTGACGAATACTGGCAGGACGTGACCGTGCCCATTCTCGAAGTGCTGCGTCGCCGGCTGCGCGGCCTGGTGCGCCTGATCGATAAGCACAAGCGGAAGCCGATCTACACCGATTTTGAAGATGAAATGGGTGAAGGGGCGGATTTCGATTTACCGGGCTTCGCGGTTGGGACCAATTTTGAGCGGTTCCGGAGTAAGGTTCGCGACTTTCTGCGCGCGCACCTGGATCACATTGCGATCCAGAAGCTGCGGCGTAACAAGCCGCTGACCAAGAGCGACCTGGCGGAACTGGAACGCGTGCTTGCCCAAAGTGGACTCGGCAGCGCCGACGATTTCCACCAGGCGGCGGAGCAGGCACACGGGCTCGGCCTGTTCGTACGTTCGCTGGTTGGCTTGGATCAAGCCGCGGCAAAGGAGGCGTTTGCCGGCTTCCTGCAGGGCAAGATACTATCAGCGAACCAGATCGACTTCGTCAATCTCATCGTCGACCACTTGACGCAAAACGGCATCATGGAGCAGGAACGGCTGTATGAATCGCCGTTTACGGGTTTGGCGCCGCGAGGACCGGAAGACGTTTTCTCAACTGCCGAGATCGAGGAACTGACGCGGGCGCTGGCCGATATCCACGCAACCGCCAAGGCGGTCTGAACGCTTTCGATGCCGCGGCTCCAGCGCTGCCGGCGGAGCCCTCCGAGGCGGCGGCGATATCGCGAGTTGGTCCAGACGGACGTCAGTGGTCACTGCTGCGTCAGGCACTCCTCGATCGGCCAGCCCAGCTGCTCCCACATCTCCAACTTGTTCCAGTCCTTGATGAACTCGCTGAGCTTACCGTCCTGCACCTCGAATATCGCGGCGGCGGTCCAGCGCGCCGTGCGACCCGTCGGCGCGATATCCTTGTGCGGCTTGCCATGGTGGCCGCCTTCGGCGGTGTAACGCAGGCAGACACGATCGCCTTTCGCGAACAGCACGTCGAAATTGACGAGATGCAGGTCGTTCACCTGTTCCATCAACTGGCCGTGATCTTCCGCGTACTCTTCCAATGTATGGACGTTCGGGAATGTGCTCGGTGCGATGAAGCGGTTGTTCGGCGTGCACAAAGCTTCGACAGCTTGGGCGCTGGCGCGGCCGGGAGTGTAGGCGATCTCCATGTATTGGCGCACCAGGTCGATGTTGGCCTGTTCGCCCGGTGTGTAATCCAATTCCGGTGATGGCTGTAAAGGTTGTGGCTGCATGGTGTCTCCGTGGCTATTGCAGGCGCGACGGTGGAATCGCGAAGTTGTAGGTCTCGCCGTGGTTGAGGTAATGCACCCGGTCGGCGTAACCGGCTTCCGTCACCGCGCGTTTGAAATCGTCCAGCGGCGACTTGAACACGCCGTAGTCGTTGTAATGAATCGGGATGAGTTCGCGCGGGTTGATTACCTTGACCGCCTCGACGCCCTGTTCCGCATCCATCGTCAGCAGGATGCCGAGAATCTTCGTGCCGCCGAGGTGAAACAGCGCGAGATCGATTTCGGGATAGCGCTTCGGGATTTCGTGCAGCGCGTCGTGCATCAGCGTGTCCCCGGTGATGTAGAGGCGCAACGCGATCGTGCCGGCACCTCCGTGAAATTCGAGCATGCTGCCCATCACCGGCGGCAGCAGCGGCTCGATTGCGGTCGGTGCATGTTTGCCCGGCATTGAGGTGACGCGCACTTGCGCCGCGCCTTTGTGGATCGTGATCGACTCCCACGTGTCGAGCGCGCGCGCTTCGCGAAACCCCTTGTCGTGCAGTTCCGTCTTCGCGTAACCATTGGTGATGATCGGCACATCCTTGCGCAGCTTTTCCTCGACCACCTGGTCGAAATGATCGCCGTGATAATGCGACAGTACGACAAAATCGATCGGCGGCAGCGCCTCGATCTCGATCGCCGGGTCGGTCAGCCGCGTGGATGTGAGTCCGTGGCCGAGATGCGCGTGGTCGCCCGCGTGCAGGAAGTTCGGGTCGGTCAGGATCGTGAAGCCGGCGTAGCGGAGCAGCACCGTCGCTGTGCCGATGAAGAAGATGGAGCCGGATGCCAGATCGGTGGCGGCACCTGGCGCGTTAAGGCGCAGTTCATTTGTGTCCGGCACGACGACCTCCATGTCTGCCAGCCAATACCACCTACCGTACGGCGGCCGCCGCCGGATCGCTACCCGGGCGAACCCAAAGCCTGCTCGATGACCGCATCCACATCCAGCATCTGAATCGCGCCGATCGCGGCTTCCCACGCGCCGTCATGGCATAATCCGGCCATTGCCGCGTTCTGATAACCGGCTTTCGCAGCGTTGATGCAGGCGTCCCGAACGGCCTCCGCCAGATCGCGTTCGGCTTGAATCGTCATACCGCCACCATTTGCTAGAATCCGGCGTTCAGCCTACACCGACCCCGAGTTATTGGGAATCGCGATGATTTACCTCGAAGCCCTGGTCTCGCTGGCCGTCATTCTGGCCGCCGCGCTGATCTTCACCAACGCGCTGGAGCACTTTGGCGACCGGCTGAATATTTCCGAAGGCGTAACGGGGTCGATTTTCGCGGCCGTGGGTACCGCATTGCCGGAAGCGATGATTCCGATCCTCGCGCTGTTCGCAGCGGGGCAGAACGGTAATGCCGCCCACGAAATCGGCGTCGGCGCGATTCTGGGGGCGCCGCTGTTGCTGACGACGCTGGCGATGTTCCTGATAATGCTCGCGGTCGTCGGCTCGCGCGGACTGCGCGGCGTGATGCAGCCGGAGCCGTCGGGCCTGGTGCGCGACCTGGACTTTTTCCTCGCCGCGTACGTGATCGCCACGGTCGCGCTGTTTATACCGCCGCCGCTGACCTGGCTGCGCGTCGCCGTCGCGCTGCTGCTGGTGGCGATCTACTGTGCTTATCTGGTTGCCACGTTGCGCGCGTCGTCCGAACTGGTCAAAGCCGGTCACGATACCGATGCGCCCGGCCGGCTGTACGCGACCCGGCTCGGTCTGCCCGTCAATTTTGCGACGATCGGCCTGCAGGTGCTGGTCGGGATCGTGCTGCTGGTGCTGGGCGCGGAAGGCTTCATCCAGGGCATCGAAGGCATTTCGCACCAGCTCGGCATTTCGGCGCTGCTGTTGTCGCTCGTGATTGCGCCGGTTGCGACCGAGCTGCCGGAGAAGGTCAACAGCGTCCTGTGGATGCGGCACGATCGTGACACGCTCGCCTTCGGCAACGTCACCGGCGCGATGGTGTTCCAGGGTACGTTGCTGCCCGCGCTGGGTATCGCCACGATGCCGTGGGTGGCACAACCGACGGTGCTGGCGTCGGTCGCCGCCACGCTGGCGGCTGCCGCATGGCTACGCGTGCTGCTACTGCGCGGCCAACTGAAGGTCTGGCATCTGATCGCCAACGGCGTGCTCTACGGCGGTTATCTGGCGACCGTGCTGACGTGATTGAATACATCACGCGCACGATCGAGACCGGCGGCTATCCGGGCATCGTGCTGCTGATGTTTCTCGAGAATGTCTTTCCGCCGCTGCCATCGGAAATCATCGTGCCGTTCGCGGGTTATGCCGCCGCACAAGGCAAGCTTACGCTGATCGGCGTCGTCGCCTCCGGCACGCTCGGTTCGGTCGCCGGCACGTTCCACGACGCTAGGCTCGCTGCTGTGGGTCTGCGTGCTGACGTACCTGGGCGTGATGCTCGAAGCGCACTATCAGCTCGTCGATCAATTCCTGACGCCGGTCACCGACGTGATCATCGCGGCGATCGTCGCCACCTACATCTGGCGCGTGGTCCGCTACAAGCGCTGATGGCTTCCGCTCGCCGCTAACGTCTATCATGGGCGGACGAACAGCGGAGGGATCCGAACATGAATACGAATCTCAGCAGCTTGCTGCCCGACCTGGAGAAGCTGTACATGGACATCCACGCGCATCCGGAACTATCGATGCAGGAAACCCGGACCGCAGGGCTGGCCGCCGATCGGTTGCGCGCGGCAGGTTACGAAGTCACTACCGGCATCGGCAGGACGGGCGTCGTCGGGCTGCTGCGCAACGGCGACGGGCCAACCGTGATGCTGCGTGCCGACATGGATGCGCTGCCGGTTGAGGAGGCGACTGGGGTATCGTACGCGAGCAAAATCACTGTCACGGACTCCGACGGGAAGACCGTTCCGGTCATGCATGCCTGCGGCCACGACATGCATGTGACCTGGCTGGTGGGGGCGACGGCGCTGCTGGCACAGAGCCGCGACGACTGGCGGGGCACGCTGATGGCGGTATTTCAGCCGGCGGAAGAAACCGCCGCGGGTTCGCAGGCGATGATCGACGACGGCCTGTTCGACCGCTTCCCCAAGCCGGATGTCGTGCTGGGCCAGCACGTGATGGTGGGGCCGGCCGGCGCGATCGGCGGGCGGACCGGGGTGATCACGTCGGCTGCCGACAGCCTGCAGATTCGCCTGTTCGGGCGCGGCGCGCACGGCTCGATGCCGCAGGCCAGCATCGATCCGGTGGTAATGGCCGCGAGTGTCGTGCTGCGGTTGCAGACCATCGTCGCGCGCGAAGTGGCGCCGGCGGAAGCGGCAGTCGTAACGGTCGGCTCGCTGCAGGCCGGCAGCAAGGAAAATGTCATTCCCGACGAAGCTGTCATCAAGCTAAACGTGCGCACGTTCGATGAGGGTGTGCGCAAACGCGTCCTGGATGCGATCACACGGATCGTCAATGCCGAGGCGGCGGCGTCGGGCGCGCCGAAGCCGCCCGAGATCACGCCGCTCGACCGGTACTCGCTGGTATCGAACGACAAGGACGCGACCGCAAAGGTCGTCGACGCTTTCCGGCAGCACTTCCCGGCCGACCGCATCCACCAGACGGGCGCGGCATCGGCAAGCGAGGATTTCGGTTCATTCGGTGCGGAGTGGGGGGCGCCGTCGGTTTTCTGGTTCGTCGGCGGCACGGATCCCGAGGCTTATGCGAAAGCGAAAGCGGCGAATCGGCTCAACGAGATTCCTACCAACCACAACCCGCGTTTCCTGCCGGTCATTCATCCGACGCTGGAAACCGGCGTCGAAACCCTCGTGGTCGCCGCGCGCGCGTGGCTGGCGGCTTAGCGACACGAACTATGCCCCAGATGCCGCACTTATTGTTGCTCGTACTCGACCTGGGCGGCACGTTCGTATTCGCGATCAGCGGCGGCATGGCGGCGGTCAAGTACCGCCTCGATATCTTCGGCGTACTGGTGCTGTCATTCGCGGCTGGTAACGCGGGTGGTATTACGCGCGATCTGCTCATCGGCGCCGTGCCGCCCGCGGCGATTGCCGACTGGAAGTACCTCGCCGTATCGGTGGCGGCCGGCTTGATCACATTCTTCTGGTATCCGATCACCGACCGCTTTCGCAAGGACGTGCTGTTGTTCGACGCCGTCGGCCTGGCGTTCTTCGCCGTGTCCGGCACCGAGAAAGCGCTTGTCTACGGGCTCATCCCGATCATGGCCGCGTTGCTCGGCATGCTGACGGGCATCGGCGGCGGCATGCTGCGCGACATCCTGGTCCGTGATATCCCGGTCGTGCTGCGCGCCGACATCTACGCGCTGGCGGCGCTGGTCGGCGCGGCCGTGGTGGTGATCGGCCATGTTCTGGGTGTTTCGCCTGTGGCGACCACGATTCTTGGCGGGGTTCTGTGTTTCGCGCTGCGTTTTATGGCCATTCGCTACAACTGGCACCTGCCGACCGCCCGGACATCCCATTCCGGCTCCTAGGAAACGCGGCAGCCTGCGACGGTGAATGCTCCTGGCCAGGTCCGGCCGCACGAGGTATGCTCGGACTGTGGATTACAAGGAGGTAACGCCATGGCACCTTCAAAGGATTCCCGCGCCACCGGCTCCACGACGGGCAGTGGCGCTCCAGCGTCGAGCGACCGCAACTCGCTTACCATCGGTTCCGATGGCCCCATCCTGCTTCACGATGTCCATTTCCTGGAGCAAATGGCGCATTTCAATCGCGAAAAGGTTCCCGAGCGACAGCCGCACGCAAAGGGCGCGGGCGCTTTCGGTCTTTTCGAAACAACTGAAGACGTTTCCGCGTACACCCGGGCAGCCCTATTCCAGAAGGGTGCAAAGACCGAGATGCTCGCGCGTTTTTCGACCGTAGCCGGCGAAATGGGCAGCCCCGACACTTGGCGCGACGTGCGCGGCTTCTCGCTAAAGTTCTACACCGACGAAGGCAATTACGACCTGGTCGGCAACAACACGCCGGTATTCTTTGTGCGCGATCCGATGAAGTTCCCGCACTTCATCCGCAGCCAGAAACGCCTGCCCGATTCGGGTCTGCGCGACAATCACATGCAGTGGGACTTCTGGACGAGCAATCCGGAATCCGCGCATCAGGTGGCCTACCTGATGGGCGAGCGTGGCCTGCCACGGACCTGGCGCAACATGAACGGCTACGGTTCGCACACCTACATGTGGATTAACGCCGCCGGTGAGAAGTTCTGGGTGAAATATCATTTCCATACGAACCAGGGCATGGCGTTCTTCACCAATGCCGAAGCCGCGGAGATGGCGGGCCGGGACGCCGATTTTCATCGACGCGATCTGTTTGAAGCGATCGCGCGCGGCGAGCACCCAAGCTGGACGTTGTCCGTTCAGATCATGCCCTACGAAGACGCCCGGACCTACCGGTTTAATCCGTTCGACCTGACCAAGGTCTGGCCGCACAAGGATTACCCGTTGATCCCGGTCGGCACGATGACGCTCAACCGCAACCCGGAGAACTTCTTCGCCCAGATCGAGCAGGCGGCGTTTTCGCCAGGGAACACGGTGCCGGGCATCGGGCTGTCGCCGGACAAGATGCTGCTCGGCCGCGCGTTTGCCTACAACGACGCGCAGCGCAATCGCATCGGCACCAACTTTCACCAGCTTCCCGTGAACCGCCCCAGGGTACCGGTCAACAGCTACCTGTTCGACGGCCAGATGGCCTACGAGCACAGCGGCGATGCACCAGTGTATGCGCCCAACAGCGGCGGCCGCCGCTGGGCGGACGAGACCGGGCCGGTACCGGACGGCTGGGAGGCCGACGGAGACATGGTGCGCAGTGCCTATACGTTGCGTGCCGATGATGACGATTTTTCCCAGCCCGGTACCCTGGTGCGCGACGTCTTCAACGACGAGCAGCGCGCGAAGCTGGTCGAACAGGTTTCGGGCAGCCTGCTCAACGGCGTGCATGGCGAGGTGCTCGACCGCGCCTTCCAGTATTGGAACAACATCGATGCCGATGTCGGCCGGCGGATAGAGCAAAAGGTTCGCGCCGGCAGCGCCTCGCAACCCGCGGAGGGGATGGGAGAAGGTTGAGTCGTGGACGTCAAGGACGAGACGATGGGCGAGGTCGCGGAGGAAGTGAAGGCGCTGGGGAGAAAGGCGACCACGCTCAAGGCCGATGTCTCCAAACGCGACGACGTGGTGGCCGTGACACGGGCATGTGGGAGGAGATCGACAGGCCAGGCCCGGATTACCGACGGCGGGTTGGTGTACCGCTGATGCCCGAGTGAGCGGGAGTGAGACTATGCGAATTCTGGCGGCTACGGATTTCTCGACCCGCTCGCAACGCGCGCTTCGGCAAGCCGGGCTGCTGGCGCGGGAAAGGGATGCTGATCTCACCGTCGTTCATGTCGTGGACGATGATCAGCCTGAGCGTCTGGTTGATCTGGAGCGACGTGAAGCCGAGCGATATCTTGCGGAACATACCGCCGTGCTACCGGAAATGCAGGGCGTAAATTGCCGCCCGACCGCTGTCACCGGCGAAGCGTTCGACGGAATCCTGAGAGCTGCGGATCTGGTGGGTGCCGACCTGATCATAATGGGGTCACACCGCAAGCAACTCCTGCGCGACGTCTTCACCGGTACGACTATCGAACGCGTGATCCGTACCGGGTCATTTCCGGTCCTGATGGTGAACGACGAAGCGGCGACATCCTACCGGCGGGTGGTTGCCGCCGTGGACATGGTACCGCCGGCCGCGAGAGCGATCAGGACCGCCGACGCGCTGGGATTTTTCGATGGGGCCAATCTCACGGCGGTTCACGCATTCGAATCCACGGCCAGGAGGAAAATGGTCTATGCCGGCGTCGAAACCGGGCAGGTCGACGAGCACGTGGCCGATGAGAGCCGAACAATCATCCCGAAACTTGAGGCGTTCCTCGAGGCGAACGCGATAGACATCGACAGATGGACCTTGCGGGCCGACGAGGGCCGGCCGATTGTGGTAATTGCCGATGCCGTAAAGGAAACGGTCGCCGACTTGGTCATCGTAGGTACTCAGGGCCGAAATGTGATCGCCACAGCCTTCCTGGGGAGCGTCGCCATGGACGTTTTACGGTCCGTGGAAACCGACATACTTGTGGTTCCGCCGCTTCGTTGAAGGCTACCTTTACTTGTCTTCACCGTCCGGTGCGGTAGCCACACGGCGCTCTGCACGATCCCGAAACAGGGCGGCGCGCACGAGCAACATCAGGGTCGCCGGCGTGGTTATCGTGAGGAAGACGGCGATCAGTATCTCGTGCACCACGGGCCGGCTCCCGAGCACGGAAAAGTAGATCATCGACGCGATCAATATGCAGCCGGTGCCGAGCGTCGCGCCCAGTGTCGGCGCATGCACTCGCTCATAAAAGCTCTTGAACCGCAACAGTCCCAGCGCGCCCGTCAGGGCAAGCCCGGCGCCCAGCAGAACCAGCGCGGCAATCAACAGCGCGAGCCATGGCGGCAGTGATGCGGCGGCGTTCATTCGATCACCTCTCCGCGCATCAGGAACTTCGCCAGTGCCACCGTGCCGATGAAGCCCAGCAGCGCGATGACGAGCGCAGTCTCGAAGTACAGCGTGCTGCCGGTGCGGATGCCGATTGTGAGCAGCAGGAGCATGCCGTCGACGTACAGCGCGTCGAAGCCCAGCACCCGATCCTGCGCCCGCGGTCCGCGAATCATCCGGTAAATCGCGCATGTCATGGCGAGCGCCAGCAGGATCTGCGCGATTGCAAGCGACCCGGCGAGCACGTTCGTCATTCGAAGATCTCCAGCAGCCTGCGCTCGTAACGGCCCTTGATGGTATCGATCCAGGCCTTCTCGTCGACCAGGTCGAGGATATGGAGGGTCAGGATGCCGCGAACGGGATCATAGGCCACCCAGAGCGTACCGGGGGTGGAGGTGATGATGCAGGCCAGCGTCGCCAGGCCGTACCGGTGACGCAAGTCCAGCGGAATATCGAGAAAACCGGCGGTCTGCCGCCGATGGGGCAAGCCCAAAATGATGGCTGCCACCGCGCCATTGGACCGGATGATGTCGGTCAGGACCGCGAAAAACAGCCGCACGGCGGCTGCCGCTCGCCGCAGTCGCCGGCGTCGGCCTGCCGGCTCCGGCGGCGCCAGCATGAGCCGGGGACCCGCCAATGCAAGAACGCATCCCAACAGAACCTCTCCCACGGCCACCGACTGGTTGAGCAGCAACCATACCGCCAGCAGGCTGACGGACAGCAACGGGAACGGCAGCCAGCGCCTCACGAGCCACTCCCATTAGCCGGCTCGTGTTCAGCGGGTGCGGCCAGCACGCTTCGGACATAGTTTTGCGGTTGGTAGACGGACCGGGAGGCCGCTCGCATATAGCTCATGACCGGCCCGGCCTCGATGGTCAGGACCACGCAGGCGCATAACAGCGCAGCCACCGGCGCCATCTCAATGACGCGCACTCGCGGCACGACGCGACCCGATGATCTCCAGAAGACGCGTATGCCCGCCCGGGTCATCGCAATCAGCGTCGCGAGGCCCGAGACGATGACCAAGGCGAGAAACGCCCATGAAGACGTCGCGACCGGGCCTGCTCCGCCGGGCGCGCCGAGATCGAGCAGCGCGGCCAGCAGTGAGAATTTGGCGATGAAGCCGGACAGCGGCGGCAACCCCGCGAGCAGCAGCGCGCAGCCCAGAAAGGCCATGCCCAGAACCGCCATGGTGGCGGGAATCGTGATGCCGATTTCCTCCGGCTCGCTCATATCATGCTCTTCCGCACCGTCAATCGTTTCCCGGGCGACCGCGATGGCATCCACCTGTCGCGTGCGGCCGCGTTCCACCAGTTCGATCAGCATGAAGAAGGCGCCGAGCGCCAGCGTCGAACTGACCAGGTAAAACAGCGCGGAGCCGGTGACGCCGATCCCGCCGATGGCGATCGCCGCCAGCACGGTGCCCGTGGATACCAGCACGCAGTAGGCCGCCAGCCACCCCAGCCGCCGCGATGACAGCACGCCGATGACGCCGAAGGCAATCGTCGCCATTCCGCCCAGCAGCAGCCAGTTGCCGCCGAAGTGCGCGGACGCGCCGCTGCCCGCGCCGAACAGCAGCAGCCAGAGCCGCAGCACCAGGTAGATGCCGACCTTGGTCATGATCGAGAACAGCGCGGCCACCGGCGAAGCCGCGGCGGAATAGGTGGTCGGCAGCCAGAAGCTCAGCGGCCATATGCCGGCCTTGAGCAACAGGGCGATGCCGAGGATGGCCGTGCCGGTCTCCAGCAGCATCCGGTTGTCCGTCGACAGTTGCGGGATGCGGGTGGCGAGATCTGCCATGTTCAGGGTGCCGGTGACGCCATAGATCAGGCTCACGCCGATCAGAAACAGCAGCGATCCGGCGAGGTTGACGGCGATGTAGTGCAGCCCCGCCTTGACGCGGGTCACGCCCGAGCCATGCAGCGCCAGTCCGTACGATGCCGCCAGCAGCACTTCGAAGAAAACGAAAAGGTTGAACAGGTCCCCGGTGAGAAAGGCGCCATTGAGCCCCATCAGCAAAAACAGGAACATCGAATGGAAATGCCTGCCGGCGCGATGCCAGCGTGCCAGCGAAAATACGACCGAAGCCAATGCCAGCAGGCTGGTCAGAACCAGCATCACCGCCGCCAGGCGATCCACGACCAGCACGATCCCGAACGGGGCCGGCCAGCCGCCCAGCCGATAAACGCCGGTCCGGTTGCCGGCGAGAGTCAACAGCGCAAATGCCACGACAACCAGGGCAACGGTCGAGCCGACATTGATTGCTGCCTTGAGTCCGCGGCCGCGTTCGTCGATAAACAGCAGCACCGCGCCCGCGGCCAACGGTAAAAGGATTGGCACGATCAGCAGATGCTGGATCGCCGAGGTCACCGTTCCCGCTCCTTGCCATCGACATGATCGGTTCCGGTGAATCCGCGCGACGCGAGCAGGACGACCAGGAACAGCGCCGTAGTGGCAAAGCTGATCACGATCGCGGTCAGCACCAGGGCCTGCGGCAGCGGGTCGGCATAATGCGCGGGATCGCCCGCCTGCGACGCGGCCAGAATCGGCGGCATGCCGATCCGCAGCCGCCCCATCGCGACGATGAAAAGATTGACCGCGTAGGACAGCAAGGTCAGGCCGATGATTACCTGGAAGGTGCGCGGCCGCAGCAACAGCCAGACGCCGGAACCGGCCAGCACGCCAATACCGAGCGACAGGATGAGTTCCATCAGCCCTCCTTGTCCGCGGTTGGCGCCGGCGTTTGTTCCGGCACCCGGTGAACCCGGATCGACTGGTGGGCCAGCGCAATCAGGATCAGGTTGGTCGCGCCCACCACGAGCACAAATACGCCCAGGTCGAAAACCACGGCACTGGCCAACGACACCGCGCCTACAAAGGGTAGTTCGGCATGGCTGAAGTATGACGTCAGGAACGGCCGCGAAAACACCCACGACCCCATTCCTGCCGCCACCGCGAGCAGCAGCCCTGTACCGATCCAGCGTAGCGGGCGGATGCGCCACCGCGCTTCCACCTCGCGAATCCCGCCCGCCATGTATTGCAGGATCAGGCCGGCGGCGACCGCGATGCCGGCCGCGAAACCACCGCCAGGCAGGTTGTGCCCGCGGACGAACAGAAATACGCCGAATATCGCGATGAATGGAAACAGTAATTGCATGATGACCGCGGGAACGAGCAGGTATTGCGGGGCGGCATTGCCGTCGTCGGCGGCATTCTGGAGACGCTGTTGCGGGGGCAGGCCAATGCTTTCCTGTGCCGGACGAAAGCGGCGCAGCAACGCAAAAACCGTCAACGCGACCACGCCTAGAACGGTAATCTCTCCGAGCGTGTCAAAGCCTCGAAAGTCCACCAGAATCACGTTGACGATGTTTGTACCGCCGCCTTCGGTATAGGCCCGCTCCACAAAAAAACGCGACACGCTTTCGGGCGCCGGCCGCGTCATCACCGCGTATGCCAGTGCCGACACGCCGGCGCCCGATACGAGCGCGATCAGAAAGTCGCGCAGGCGCCGCGCGCGCGCCGCCGTAGTCTTGCGCGCACCGGCGTCGGCGCCCTCGATTCGCTTCGGCAGCCAGCGCAGGCCAAGCAGCAGCAGCACGGTGGTGACAGCTTCCACCAGCAACTGCGTCAGCCCCAGGTCGGGCGCGGACAGCCAGACAAAGGTAATGCAGGTGATCAGGCCCGCGCCGCCCGCCAGGATCAGGGCAGCCAGCCGGTGAAATTTTGCGAGCCACGCGCTGCCGATGGCGCAGGTGATGCCGACTGCCCATAACAGTGCGAAGGCCGGATCGAATGGGTGCGAAACGACTCCGCCGACTTGAAGCCCGTGCGAAACGAGCGGCCAGGCGGCTGCAATCAATGCGACGCACAGCAGGAGCTGCAACTGGGGTTGCAGGCGGCGCGTTCCCAGCAGTCGTTCGAGGAGTCGCGCCCAGCGCCAGGACAAGGTGCTCATGACGCTGTCGAAGATGCGCCGGCCCTTGATGCGCCGGAACAGCGGAGCGCCCTCGACGCCGCTGGAAAGGTAGCGCCGCAGTCCGAGGTACAGCAAGGCACCGCCGGCCAGCGCGATTGCGCTCATCAAGAGCGGCTGCGTCAAGCCGTGCCATACAGCCAGGCTATAGGTCGGCGTGGCGGCGCCGAGGACGGCGCGCGCTGCCGAATTCAGGAACGGGCCCACCGTCAGTGCCGGAATGATTCCGACCACCAGGCAAACCAGCACGAGGAACTCCACCGGGAAGCGCATCCAGCGCGGCGGCTCGTGCGGTATTCGCGGCAAGTCTCCCGTCCGCCGCCCGAAAAATGTCCCGCGAATATAGTGCACGGAGTACGTCACGCTGAAGATGCTGGCCAGCGTCGCGACGTAGGGCAGCGCGACATCCACAAACGAACCACTGTGGGCTTCAATGGTCTCGGCAAAGAACATCTCCTTGGACAGAAATCCGTTCAGCAGCGGCACACCGGCCATCGCCGCCGCCGCGACCATGGCCAGCGTGGCGCTGACGGGGATCATGGACCACAGCCCGCCGAGGCGCCGGATGTCGCGAGTTCCGCTTTCGTGCTCGACGATTCCCGTGCCCATGAACAGCGACGCCTTGAATGTCGCGTGGTTCACGATGTGGAAGATCGCAGCCACCAGCGCGAGCGGCGCGTCGAGCCCGATCAGCAGCGTGATCAGTCCAAGGTGGGTAATGGTCGAATACGCCAGCAGTCTCTTCAGGTCCTGCTGAAAAATGGCAAACCAGGCCCCGAGCACAAAGGTGATCAGGCCGGGCAGGCCCACGAGCCACAGCCAGTAGTGGGTCCCGCCGAGCACCGGCCACAAGCGCACCAGCAGAAACACGCCCGCCTTGACCAGCGTGGCCGAATGCAGGTAGGCCGACACCGGGGTCGGCGCCGTCATCGCGTTGGGCAGCCAGAAATGGAACGGGAACTGGGCGCTCTTGGTCAGTGCACCGAGCAGGATGAGAATCAAGGTCGGCAGATAAAGCGGACTCGAACGGATCGAATCGCCTGACGCCAGCACTATGTCCAGGTCATAGCTGCCGACGATGTGTCCGAGTATCAGGATGCCGGCGAACAGGCACAACCCGCCGGCGACTGTGATAGTCAGCGCCATGCGCGCCCCTTCGCGCGCACCGGCGTTCTGGTGCCAGTAGCCGATCAGGAGGAAGGAAAAGACGCTGGTCAGCTCCCAGAAAAAAACGAGCTGAATCAGGTTTCCCGAGAGCACCAGCCCCAGCATCGCGCCCATAAACGCCAGCAGGAACGCAAAGAAGCGCGGCACCGGGTCGGACGGCGACATGTAGTAGCGGGCATAGAGCACCACCAGGCCCCCAATTCCCGTGATCAGCATGGCGAACAGCCAGGCGAAGCCATCCATGCGCAGCACGAAATTGAGACCCAGCGCCGGCAGCCACGGCAGTTCGTACCGGATAGCGCCGCCGGAGGCGACGGCGGGATAACACGATGCTGTGAGCGCGAACGCGGCAACCGCAACAGCGCCCCCCAGCCACGCTTCCGCATTGCGGCCGTTACTCCGGAACAGCGCGGCCGCGCAGCCTCCCGCGAAGGGCAGTGCAACTATCGCGATGAGGGCGATCTGATGCGGCATCGCGTGTTGCTACTCATGAGTCGAAAAGGGCGGCGGGGCGGGTTCTGGCTCCGGTGTACAAGCTAGAAGCATCTCCACTCGCAGTTCCGATGTCAACAAATCGTCCGGGGATGATACATTTGTCTTGCCGGGCGACTGAGGATGCGCCGGATGTTTTTGCCGTTCTCGATGTAAAGGAGTGCAGCGTTGGCATGGACCCGTTCGACGTAACAGGGGGCGGTGTGGCCGACGATGCCCGCCTCGACAAAGCGATCGAGCCTCTGGTTCGGTCGCATCCGACCCGGTCCGGAGTGGTGACGTTGCCGGACGGGCGCGACGCCTTTGCCGCCCGGGTATTGCTTGCCGATGCAGCCGAGCGGACCCTCGATGCCCAATACTACATCTGGCACCAGGATCAGTCGGGCACGTTGTTATTCGAAGCGCTGCACCGCGCGGCCGAACGCGGGGTACGGGTACGCCTGCTGCTCGATGACAACAACACCACCGGCCTTGATAAGCTGCTCGCTGCACTGAACGGGCACCCCAACATCGAGGTTCGCCTGTTCAACCCGTTCCGATTCCGCCGCTGGCGCGCGTTTGGCTACCTGACCGACTTCGCGCGATTGAATCGGCGCATGCACAACAAGGCATTCATTGCCGACAACGAAGCCGCCATTGTGGGCGGCCGCAACATCGGCGACGAGTACTTCGATGCGGGCGAAGCGCCATGGTTTGTCGATCTCGACGTGCTTGCCATCGGCCCGGTCATAAGCGAGGTAGCGCACGATTTCGAGCGCTACTGGGAGAGCGAGCCGTCCCGGCCCGCGGAGTGCGTGTTGCCCGCGGTCGACAGCCTGGCCATTGCCGGATTGCCCACCATCGCGTCCCGCGTCCGGCATGCGCCGGCGGCGCAGTCTTACATGCAGGCGCTGGCACGGCGGCCGTTCGTGGATGACCTGCTCGCCGGGCGCCTGGAATTTGATTGGGTGGATACGCATCTGGTGAGTGACGATCCGGCGAAGGCACTGGGGCGTGCGGCCGGGGAGGCATTATTGTGGCCGCGGCTCCGCCGCATACTGGGCCGGCCGGAACACGAGCTTGAACTCGTCTCGCCCTATTTTGTACCCACCGGGGCAGGTGTCGATTATTTTACCGACACCGCAAAGCGCGGCGTGGCGATCAGCGTAATGACCAACGCGCTCGAAGCTACGGACGTCGCCGCAGTGCATGCCGGCTATGCCAAGTGGCGCAAATCGCTGCTGAAAGCCGGTATCAAGCTGTTCGAATTAAAGCGCCTGTCATCACCGCCGGCAGTCCGGGACCGCGGGCTGACCGGACATTCCGCGTCCAGCCTGCACGCAAAGGCTTTGTCGGTTGATCGTTCGCGCATCTTTATCGGCTCGCTGAATTTTGACCCCCGCTCCGCCAGGCTCAACACCGAGATGGGGTTTGTAATAGACAGTCCACAGCTGGCCGACGCGCTCGCGGATACCTTTGCGAGCGATCTGTTCGAACGCATGTACGAGGTACGTCTGAGCGACGCGGGCGAGCTCCAGTGGATCGAACAGCAAAACGGCAGCCGAATCATACACAACAAGGAACCGGACGCCGGTCTTCGACGGCGCGCTATCGTATTTGTGCTGTCATTTCTGCCGATTGAATGGCTGCTGTGAGCCTTGTCCGTCGATTGAAGCCGGCAGTTTATCGAGCAGGCGGCGCAAATCGCCGTGTGCCATCGCGGCATCCGGCGATTGCTGCAGCAGCGTTGCGAAACGCGCGCGGAACTCCGGCACCGACGCCTCGCGTGGCCCGACCAGATCTTCAATCGTCGCCCGGAAAGCGCCGGCTTGCCCGGCACCGATCGGTTCGGCCGCGTCGCGGCGCTCGTCGATTTCCACCATCAGTTCGGACAGGTGCCGCAGCCACGCAAAGTGTTCGTGGTTCGCCACCAGGTTGAGGAGTTGATAAGGTCCGCTCACCGGCCCGAAATTTTCCGCTTCCTTGTCGAGCAGCGCCTTGTGCAGGCGGCGCAGGATGGCGGATAAATCGTTCAGCACTGATTGGTAGTCTTCCATCTCAGTCAACCATTTAGCGCTTGCCGATCCCAATCGGCTGTATTGCAGGGCTAGGGTCACTCCGGTTTATCTATAAATGCTGGGGCAGCGGGATAAACTCATTTTCATCTCCCGGCACTTTCGGGAAATGGCCGCCGGCCCAATCCTTTTTGGCCTTCTCGATTCGCTCTTTCGAGCTCGACACCAGATTCCACCAGATGAAGCGCTCGCCCTCCAGCGGTTCACCGCCCAGGATCATCAGCCGCGTCGGATTGCACGCCGCGATTTCCACCGCCGCGCCGCCCTTGAGTACGGCGAGCGATCGTGCGTCGCAGACAACGCCATCAGCGGTGACGGGCGCGTCCACAGTGTACAGCGCCCGTTCGCTGTAATCCGCAGGAAGCACAAAGCGGCTGCCCGCCGACATCGCGATGTCGAGGTAAAACAGCGGTGACTGAATCGCGACGGGCGAGGTTTCGCCGAAGGCAGAGCCGGCGATCAGCCGCATCGTGATGCCCGGCCGCTCGATTTCCGGCAGTGTGTTGCGCGCATGATGCTGAAAACTCGGCGCGGCATCTTCCTGCGCCTTCGGCAGCGCTACCCACGACTGGAGACCGTACAGGCGGTGCGCGTGCTGCCGTTCCGCCGCCGGGGTGCGCTCCGAGTGGACGATGCCGCGGCCGGCGCTCATCCAGTTGACGGCGCCCGGTTCCACGAGTTGTTCGGTACCGAGACTGTCGCGGTGCAGGAACGACCCGTCGAACAAATAGGTGACCGTCGCGAGCCCGATATGCGGATGCGGGCGCACGTCGGCGCCCTGGCCGGGATCGAACTGCGCCGGCCCGATATGGTCGAGAAAGATGAACGGTCCAACCATGCGCCGCTGCCGCGCCGGCAGCACTCGCGCCACTTCGAAACCGCCGAGATCGCGCGGCCGCGGCTTGATCTCGAGTACGACCGGACCTGGCCCGTTGAGGCACTCAGGTTCGTTGTAATTGCGCCAACTCATCGTATTGTGCTTCTTGCTTGTGATGCACGCTGTAGTAAATTGTCCTCGCCCATGGCGTTACTTCGAGTGACCTTCGGCCTTGATCGCCTTTTCTTCCCTCGCCAGCGCCGCCGCCTCGACGCCCTCGGCAGTGATATGGATGCGCACGAGATCGCTGACGACCGGGATATAGGCGCTCAATCCGAATTCCGAACGCTTGATAGTCGCCGTCGCATCGAAGCCGATCGCGGGCGCGTGCAGCATCGGTTGCTCACCGATCTTGTTGAGCGTCGCATGCAGCGTTACCGGTCTGGTGACGCCGTGCACGGTCAGCTTGCCGCGGACGCGATAACGGTTGGACAGGCCGATGCGATTGACGCTGGTACTCCTGAATGTGATGGTGGGGTACTTGTTGACTTCGAAGAACTCCGATTTGAAGCGCGCGTCAAGCGCCGGCACTTGCGTATCCACGCTCGCGACCGGAATCGTGACCTTCACCGACGACCGGGTCGGATCTTTCTCATCCCAGATCAACGTGCCCTTGCTGATGTCGAAGGTCGCGCCCGGGTTCGAGAAGCCGAAGTGATTCCAGTTGACATGCACCTGCGTGTGATTGGGATCCAGCGCGAATGTCTCGGTGGCGGCGAACGCCGGGACGGCAACCGCCGCGAGCAGACCCGCGAGAAGCAGTATCGATAGCGACCTGTTAAACAGTTTCATGATTTTGCTCCTGGGACTTGAGGGTTCTCCTTCGTTGTTTTGCAGTTTAACCCAAGGCCGATAGTCTGTACCCATCAGGGGCGCGTGCCACGCCCGTTCCGCATCGTGACCGCGGCGCAAAACGCACTTAATAACGCCAGCCCCGCAGCCAACCACATGATGACTCGAAAGCTGAGGGTGAACGACTCATCGACGGCTTGTTGAAGGGCTTGGCGTTCCGTGCCTTTGATTTGCGGCGGAAGCGTCACTTCGGTGAGCTTGGCGATCTCGGCATTGAGCGTTTGTCGTACCTCCGTTGACACGGGCATGTGCTGCAAGCGTGTATCGAGCGCCGTGGCGAAGACTCCGACAGCGACCGTCACAAATACGGCGACCGCCAGCATGCTGCCGATACGCGATGTGGCGTTGTTGATGCCGGACGCGATACCCGCACGGTTTTGCGCCACTGCATCCATGACGGTTGTAGTGAGCGGCGCGACGCTGATCGCCATGCCCAATCCCAGCACGGCCATCGCCGGCAGAAACGTCGTCCAGTAGGGGCCTTTGCCGGCCAGTATTGCGAACAACGCAAAACCGGCCGCGGCCACGGCGGGACCGATTGTGAGCGGAAGTCGGGCACCGAAGCGATAGAGCAAACCGCCGGACCAACGCGACAGCGTCCCCATGATCACCGTGAACGGCAGAAATGCGGCGCCTGCGAAGGTGGCCGAGTAGCCTTGTATGTCGATCAAGTAAAATGGCAAAAAGAACAACGTACCGCCCAGCGCCGCATAGAGCATCAGCGTCATGCCGTTGGCGCCGCTGAAGCGTCGCGACCGGAATAGTTCCAGTGGCATCATCGGTGCGGCGGCGCTGGCCTGGCGCCGGAGAAACATGACCAGGAGCACGACAGCGGCGGGCAGTGCGGCCAGCGCGGCCGGGTTTGTCCAGCCACGGGTGGACGCAGTGCTCAATCCATAGACCAGAGCGCCGAGTCCCGCTGCCGCCAGGCCGCCGCCCAGCCAGTCGAGCCGCGCCTTATGCTGCTCGTCGAGGCTTTCCGGCACGTGGCGGACGGTAATGGCAAGAGTTACCAGCGCCAGCGGTACATTGATATAGAAGATCACGCGCCACGACCAGACATCGACGATCCAGCCGCCGAGCACCGGGCCCAGTGCCGAGGTGATGGCGGAAAAGCCCGCCCAGGTGCCGATGGCCCGGCCCCGATCGACCTCGTCGAAAGCCGCACTAATGATCGCCAGGCTGCCCGGAACGAGCAGCGCCGCGCCGGCGCCCTGGCAAGCCGGGCGATGATCAGAAACAGAACGTTGGCGGCCAGCCCACACGCGACCGAAGCCAACGTAAAGATGACGATGCCCAAGGCAAATATGCGTCGCCGCCCGAAATGATCGCCCGCCGATCCACCGAGCAGGACGAGCGCACCCAGTATGAGCAGATAGGCATTGACGACCCATTGCGCGCCAGCGATCGAGGTGCCGAATTCGGATTGAATCGCCGGCAGGGCGACATTCACGACCGAGCCGTCGATGAAGGCCATGCTGGAGCCCAGAATGGTCGCGGCCAGCACCCATGGTTTGGCACGCTCGGCACAGCCGGGCGTGGCACTCGCGGCCCGAACCAGTCCCTCGTCGCAAGGTGCCCTCCCGAGGCTGATCATGGCCGGGCCGCTCTCGGTTTCATCTGTCCATGGACCCGTGGCAACAAAAATTTTATCTCGCTCGCGACGATACCTTTATGTGGGGTGAGGCCTGATACACAAAGAGTCGCGAACACGCAAACATTGTTCATCGTTAAGGCGAAGTACGTGCGAATCGGAGGAAACATGGCCGGGCGCAAAACATCCGTGACATTGACTATACTGGCGGCTGCGCTCATTTTCACCAGCGCCGCCCCGGCTCAAAGCATCAATGCCGGCGACAGGCCGGCAAGCACCACTCGTCCTTTCACCGTCCAGGCTGTCGCCGATTTCAATACACCCTGGGCGATCGCATTCCTTCCGGATGGAAGGATGCTTGTGACCGAGAAACCGGGGCGGGTCTATCTTGTCACTCAAACGGGCTCGAAGGTTGAAGTCGGCAACGTGCCCGACGTCGCCGCATCCGGCCAGAACGGCCTTCTGGACATCGCGGTCGCCCCGGATTTCAAAACCCATTCGCGCGTCTACTTCACCTATGTCGAACCCGGCGACAACGGCAGCCGCCTTGTGTTGGCCCGCGCCACGCTTTCCATTTCGCATGACAGTGCCACGCTAAAAAATCGCACGGTGATCTGGCGGCAGACACCGGCGGGCGGAGGCGGCCAGCCAGGCGGTGTCATTGCATTCGACCCGCAAGGGAGGCATCTCTTTCTGACTGTCGGCGATCGTATGCGGCCACAGAGTGCGCAGGACCCCGACCAGGCATGCGGCAAGGTGCTGCGCCTCAATCTGGATGGCAGCACACCCGGGGACAATCCCTTCGCGGCACAAGGCGGAGTGCGGGCTGAGATCTGGACGATCGGCCATCGCAACCCCTATGGCCTGGCCTTCGCGCCCGACGGCCGACTCTGGCTGATTGAAATGGGACCGCGCGGTGGCGATGAGCTGAATCTGATCAAGGAAGGTCGAAACTATGGTTGGCCCATCGTTTCCAATGGCAGCCAATATAGCGGTTTCCCCATCCCCGATCACGATACGAGACCGGAATTCGCGGCACCGGCTATTTACTGGACGCCGGTGATCTCGCCTGCGGGTCTCGCGTTTTACGAAGGTGCAATGTCCCCTCAATGGCAAGGTTCCGCCTTGATCGGCGGCCTCTCCTCGCACTCTCTTATCCGCATCGCGTTCGATGCCAATGGACACCCCCACGAAGCCGATCGCTGGGATATGGAGGCTCGTATACGCGATGTCGCCGTTGCGCCGGACGGCGCCGTCTGGATCATTGAGGACAGTAACCCCGGCCGCTTGTTGCGCCTGAGCGGGTGACTCCAGGCTCGACCCGAAAGGCTCGACCCGAATTCGGAAGACTGATTCGACTGGCGAACGCGGTGTTCGGCATCCGCCTGGTTCCATTAAACGGGTTGCGGCCTTATCTTGGGTTCATCACCCACCTTGTTGGAGATTCCAGATGGAAGCAGCCAAGACAATCGACGGCGAGCGGGCTGTCATCAAGACGGTGCGCGGCCGCCCGACCAGCGACGGCGCCGGAGTGCGCCTGAACCGGATGATGGGCACGCCGCAGCTGCCCGATCTCGACCCGTTCCTGATGCTCGACGAGTTCCGCTCGGACGATGCCAACGACTACATCGCCGGCTTTCCGAACCACCCGCATCGGGGCTTCGAGACCGTGACCTACATGCTTGCCGGGCGCATGCGCCACGGTGACAACCAGGGCAACAGCGGCCTGCTGACTGCCGGCAGCGTGCAGTGGATGACCGCCGGGCGCGGCATCGTGCATTCGGAAATGCCGGAGCAGGAAGACGGCCTGATGTGGGGTTTTCAGCTCTGGGTCAACCTGCCGGCCAAGGACAAGATGACGGCGCCGCGCTACCAGGACATCGGGCCGGAGGCGATTCCGGTGGTCGAGGTCGCGATGGGCGTGCGGGTCAAAGTAGTCGCGGGCGAGGTGAACGATGCGCGCGGTCCGGTGTCGGCGGTGGCGACCGAGCCGGTTTACCTGGATATCGAGTTGCAACCGGGCGCCGAATATGTCGCTGCTCTGCCGCCGGGACACAACGCGTTCGCCTACGTGTATGCGGGCGCGGCCGATATCGGGACGCCGGCGGAACGCACCGCCAGTCGCGAGCTGGCGGTGCTGGAGCAGGGTGGCGATTCGGTGCATCTCGCCGCGGTGGGTGATGTGCCCGCACGGCTGCTGCTGGTGGCCGGCCGGCCGCTCGGGGAGCCGGTGGCGCGCTACGGGCCGTTCGTGATGAACACCACGGAGCAACTCCACGAAGCCGTCGCCGACTTTCAGGCAGGCAGGCTGTAGTACCCCTAACCGCCGGCTGAGCCGGCGGTTCCCTTCGCGCGAGCAAGCGACTAAGCTTCTTCCCGAATATTGGGGAGAAGCGCGATGGCGGACGAACCGGAGCAGAACGAACCCGAACAACTCAAGCTCATGAAGCGCATGGTCGAGCTCGCGACCGAGCAGCGGGACATGTCGGCCGAGCGGACCCGCATGTCGGCGGACCGCTCGACGATGTCTGCGGATCGATCGAGAATGTCGGCAGACCGGTCGCGGATG
>DASSNE010000045.1:0-32764 GCA_035688265.1 Gammaproteobacteria bacterium | reverse complement strand
GGAAGATCGTCGAATCGATCAACTGAACCTGATGTAAACGGCCCCCTTTAGGGGGCGCAAGGGGCCGCGTAGCGGTCCCGTCCATGCCGCTTTGAGCGGCTCACAATTAAAGCCCCCGGCTTTGCCGGGGGATGGTTACTGTGCTGATCAAGTACGGATCGCTGCCGATGTAGTTCTGCTCAGTCATGGCTAAGCTGAGATGCTTGAACTGCTGCGCTATAGCCGCGACCATTCGAGTATCAGTGCGGTATATGTAATGTGCCCATGTCTTCCGCCATTGGTGCGTTCGGAGGCATCTACCTCGGCTTGACCGATACTCCCGCAGATCTTCTCCAAGAGCGCTCCTTTCTGGAAGACGGCTTAAATCTACATGTCTGAATACAAAGCTCTTGAACCCGTTAAGGAGGCCGACGGCGCTAATCGGGCCTGTGGACTCCGGGACGCGGGGGACGCCCCGAGGATGGCGGAACCCCACGATGAGGCTACGTCGTGTGACCGCTAGATCGCGCCACGGCTGATACAGTCGAAATAATACGTTGACGGCATGAACGGCAGGCGGTATCTGATTGCTTCCGACGGGGCGCATTCCCATCACCCATTCGACGGGCTCTTTCGCTGATCTTGTCTTCGAGAGCCAGCCTTTCAGAAAGAAGACTTCATTGAGTTCGGTTTTAGATAATCGAACGTCAATACAACTTGGACATCGAGTTGCGCCATTCCACTCGCCATCTAAGCCACAGATCTCGTTTACTCTGAGACCCACCTGCGATTGCAAGGTTATGACCGCAGCGTCGCGGATATCACAAATAAGATTGCGAAATACTTGTAATGGTTCGCGCTTCGATTTGAACCTTGACCGTTTTTTATGCAATGCCTCGACCACCTCGTGGGTCACGGGCTCCCGCCAAGGCGTGGTTTCGCCATCGATCACTGAAAAACGGAACGCCATCACCACAGCTGCAGCAGCTTTCGCCTTCCCGTCAGGTGTTGCTGACCGCGGTTTCCCGGACAGTCTAAAGTGATAGGCTCTTAGGCACTGCTCCTGTAGTGCAATGACATCTTCTGCGGGTTCGCCAAGCATCCTCCAAGCTGCGTTCATGATGGGTAGGGCCACTTCATCCGGGAGAGGCGGTATCCATCCTAAATTTCGACCAGCACATTCGGCGGCAACTTCGCCCGCTCTTGATCCTCCTAGGGGATGAGCGGGAATACCGCGCATTCCAATCGCGGTTAGTACCGGACCCTGCAAGTAGAGAAGTTCAATAAATCGAGCCGCCTTGAAAAGCCGATTGTAAATATTTTGTCGTTCGGCATCTTGATCCTGTCGCTCCGCCAGCCTGTCAATGGTGTAAGTGATGTACTTGTCACATACAGAAGGAGTGAGTTCGCTCAGCGACTTTACCTCGCTGGAATGCATCCACTGCACCAAGCTCCGGAGCCCATAGGCAAGAGATCCTAATGTTCCCGGTTTGAATGGGCGGCTCTGCTTGGGGTCGACGAAAAGAGACCAGACGAGCCGTCGCAATGACTCTAGCAAGCTCGCATATTGTTCGTCCGTGAGCGTTGATCCGTCAGCAAATGGGATACGCCAACTGAGATAAGATACGGTCTTTGATTGGCCTGGCGTCGGATTATCGAAATACCAGTCTCTGTCGTTCCATCTGCTGGTCGATGACACCCATACGTTGCACAATTCACGTTCAGGTGCAAGGTGGTAGTACGACTTTTGCGCTATATGATGTGCTGTTTCTGGCCTCATTCCAACCCCGCCAATGGAGGAAGATCCAGCTTCGCCGCATCGTCCATGACTACGGAAGAAAAGCGGGGAATCCAGGTCTGATTGAGGGCACCAAGCCGAGGCGCCCATACGTACAACCACCGCTCAGCCGGTAGGATAGATTGAGCATGCTCAATAGCTACCCTAAGTTGCAGAAGCCTAGCTAAGGCATATGCTGAGCCTACGTCTATGTGTGCAAGCGGGCATACTGGACACGCTCCGTAGGCGGTACACAATTTTCCATGCTTTTGGCCTAGGATAGGACTGCTGAACGGGTCGAGGCACCTCCAGCCTGGTGTGCATGATCCGTAATCTTCTTGACTTCCGGTCCTACGGGAGTCGTTTCTGCCGTCTGTTTCACGCCATCGATCATAGAGCTGTAAAGTAGCGGCTGTCCGCTCCGCATTTCGTTGCCGTGCAGAATCCGAGGTATAGTGGCTATAAATAGTTGCGTCGCGCCTTTGACCGCCCGCAGCCTTTATCGCTCGGATATCACCGTCAAACAAATCGTGGACAAGGTCGAGGCCGCTCGCCCGCAAGATGCGAAGAGTGACCCGGTCGAGATCGTGATCGATTAGAAAGCGACGGAGATTCTGCGTCCATATCGAGATATTTCTCGAATCTTTGGTCGCGCGGAACGATCCTACATGCTTCCCACCTCCCCACCGCGGGACAAAGAGAAACACGTAATCCGTGATTTGACTGCTCGCCTCGGCGCGAAGTCGTCTCGTCCATTGTTTAAGGAACGAGAGTAAGGTGGCTGGATTGTCATCCGAATCATCCATGGGAAAGCTTCTTCGCTGCCTTCGGGCTGCTCGTGATTTATAGCCTCTCCAGACGAGCCGCTCTTGTCCCAAGCCGCTTTCGATGGAGAAATCGCTATGCTTCATATCGAGCAACATGTCGCCATTGGCAGATGTGTAGAGTGCAAATAAAAGGACGAATGGGACGAGCAAGCGCGGCTGCGGGTAGAAGTAATTTGGCACCTCCGAAAAACCATGATACGCAAGAATTGCATTGTGAAGGTGGTTATTTACTCTACGGATGCCCCATCGATCAGGAATAACGCCCGCGAATTCTTGATCTAATGCCGCTAGGCAAACACCAAGATCCTTATAATCTCCCTGCTGCAAAGGCTTCGTCGGAATCCTGGCTTTGTTTTCTCCAATGAGACGCTTGCCTTCAGCAACAAAATCCATGGTGGTCGTTATCTCGCTCATGCACGCGTTGTATATGTCCGCAAGCACACCAGAGGAAACAACCGCGGTTGGTGTAGCAGCGCGGCTTGCGCCGTACCAAGAGAATTTCGGGACGATGGTGGACAGCCTCGTGCCACCCTTCAGTTGGAGCGCTTCCGGTATGTGCACGAAAATAGACTTCAGAGCCTTCAGTCGATTTCTTCTTGTTGCAACTGCCCATCGTGAATGGCCGTTCTTGTCGGTTTGGTTCAACCATCTTATGAACCGACTGACGAGCGCAGCGTCCAGTTTATCGATACCGATCGTATCGTCGACGGCCGCGGAATCCAGAAAGGCGAACCAACCTCGGGATAAGTCTCTTACTCGCTCATAGCGGCTCCTTGCCGAACGATCCGCTCCCCAAGATAGCGTAGCCTCAGCGAATGGCTGCCAAAGCTTTGCAAAGTCTAACCAACTAGTAATGTCTATCAACTGCTGAGGCGGGGTCAGTGATGGATCAACGAAGAGTAGCTGAGCAGACTGCCTTACGCCACGCTTAGCGAGAGAGCGTCTTACTCCGTTTCTGGCGGACTTCCTTGCCGCTGTGAAGTCGATGACACTATCAGAGTTAATCTGATCATAACGGGAGGGCTGATTAGAGTCGCTTAGCCTAGGCATTCCGGATTGCGCCAAAGAAGCGGAGAACCTCATCGCTTACTTGCGCCTCAAATACAGAGGTCGCGCGCAGGTATAAATCAGTAGTAGTACTCAAAGCGCGATGACCGAGTAGCGACTGAATGATCTTCCACGGCTCGGGATTTCCTCCTTGCCGCTCGGCATAGTAGCGCCATATCGCAAAAGAATGCCGCAAACAGTGGAAACTGAAGCGCGGATGCTGCACTAAATACGGTTCTCCGGTTACCGGGTCCATTTTCTCAATGGTTCGTACTAAACCTGCAGAAACGGTGGCACGCCGGAATACGTCATCAAGTGAATCTGCTGTGAATCGCTTGCCGGCGTTTTGCCTCGCGCTGACGCCATTCACGAAAAGCGCTGCGGTGTCTTTCTTTAGCCCGTACTTTCGACCTGCGGAAATTGCATGGTTGCGTTCTCTATCGATGTAGGCGAGGAGTTCTTTCAGCAACCAGTGCGGGACTTCGACATGTCTGGCTTTAAGACCTTTTGTCTTGGTAATGGCCATTAGGTGTACGGAGTAATCAGTCCCCGAGGTGGCAGCGAAGTCAAGGATCTGCCATGTTCTGAGGTTCGTCACTTCATCGATGCGCATCCCGGAATTCAACGACAGCTCAACAGCAAGTCGATCCCTCGACGGCTGACCTGCTGATTCGGAAGGCAGCGGCCCTAACTGTTCAGCCAGTTTTCGATATTCGGAGGGCTGAAAGGCACGTACGAAGTCGTCTGGCCCGTTTTCATCGAAGGCAGGAGGTCATTTTGGATTATCGCTACATTTCCTGAGATATGCGCCAAAGGGCGCCGGTCTATCGGAAGGAAGCGCTCAGCCCCTTGCCAAGCGCCGAATGGAGATTGGCCCCGCATTCGACCTTCAGTAGCAGCCCACCGATAGAAATCGATTATCGTTGACAATCGGCGACGGATTGTCTGCCGCGCATACGGGGCGTGGGTTCGCGGCGACACCGTTTGGAGCATGACGTCGCGGTACTGCCGCATGTCCTTGCGGCAGACTTCGTCCCATCGCAGACCGAAATGGTTTAGATACTCCCACCAATCCTTTAGGTCATTTGCGTTTGCCAAGGCAGTGTTGTTTGAGAACCGTCGTATGCGGGTTCGTGACGTTCGAGTTATCTTTGGTCCCAGCAGAAACTTTGAGCACAGGAAAAGCGATGCCGGCTCGACAAGCGCTGTTTCCTCCTCCTTTACATGGATTAAAAACGGGAAACCGGGTAACGCTGCGAACTCGGCGATATCCGGATCTGTGCCCTCAGCTAAGGCGACAGTTCTCTCAACTATATAAAGCCCCAAGAAGCATCCCCTTCTCCGATCGAGCTTTCGGTATCCGCAGCCGTTATTTGTCAGCTAATGAACAGTGCGGACACCCCGAAAATATCGGCAAGTATATTCAGATCTAGTGAACAGCGCAAACCTCCGGACGTGAAGTTTAGTTATGGGTTTAGGTGTTGTACAGAGCGGTTTTCTTAATCGTAAGCGGCGTTCAGGTGAACACGGAATAACTGCCCCTGATAACATGCTCGCAGCCCCGGTACGGGTTGATCGACTGCTCGAACGGGATATCCGGGGAGCGGTTGCGGCTGATGATCGAGCGTGCCTGCTCGGGCATGACGGTAGTGGCGAGCGGCGGCAGCTCCTCTTCGAGGCTGCCCCAGCCGTCATCGGTGCGTTCCGCGGTTTGGCTTTCGAAGCGGCCTGTGGGGTTGGTCAGGGCTCCACGCCCTGCATGATTGCGGATAGAACGAGGCATCGCCGTATCGTAGAGCCGTTCGCACGACCCCGCAATGCGGCGCTTCGCCTACTTATCGGGCCCGTAAATCAAGTGGCTGGCGCCGCCGTGGTGGCGCCGTGGCGGCGAATCGTGCATCGGCAGCGGCGCGGCGTGCTGCGCCCAGTGCAAGGATTCGCGTGCGGGCGGATCGAACGACGCGGCGTCCTCAACAATCCGCGGCAGGCGCACGATGAATTCGCTGCCATGCCCGGTGCCCTCGCTGCGCGCTTCGATTGCACCGCCGTGCATGTCGATCAGTCGACGGACCAGCGCGAGACCGATGCCGAGCCCGCCGGTGCGTTCGGTGGCATTGTTGACCTGCGCGAACATCTCGAAAATGCCCGCCATCCGGTTCGGCGGAATGCCGATGCCGTCGTCGCGCACCGAAATGACAGCGTCGGGTCGGGTATCTTTGACCGTCAGCCAGATGTGGCCGCCCGCCGGCGTGAACTTGGCGGCGTTGGTCAGCAGGTTGACGAATACCTGTGTCAGTCGCGCCGGATCGGCATCAAGCAGAATCGCCGCACTCGGCAACGTCACGCTGAGGTTCTGATTGTTCGCGGCGATGACCGGCTCCGTGGTTTCGACCGCCTGGCTCACCGCTGCGACCAGGTTGATGCGCTCCTTGCGCAGGCTGATTTTGCCCTGGCCGGCCCGCGACAGGTCCAGCAGATCCTCGATCAGCCGGCTCATCTGCCGCACCTGTCGTTCCATCAATCCACGCGTACGCTCCAGTACGACCGGGTCGTCCGCGCGCTGCAGCACTTCGAGTGCCGTCGTCAGCGGTGCCAGCGGGTTGCGCAGCTCGTGGGCGAGCGTCGCGAGGAATTCGTCCTTGTGGCGATTGGCGGTCTGCACTTCGCGATGCAGCAACGCGCGCCGCAGCGCGAAGCCGGCGCGGCGGCCGAGTTCCTCGGCGAGATGCCGGTCGGTTTCGGTGAACAGGCGCGGGTTGCCTTGCAGTCGGCAAAGCACGAGTCCGCCCAGCACTTCCCTTTCAGCCGCCACCGGCACGACCAGCAGCGATTTGACCTGGTGCTCGCGCGCCGCACGCTCCGTGTCGCCTGCGGTCATCGCGTGCAGCCACGCATCCTCGACGCGCGGAACATAGATGCTCTCGCCGGCGAGCATGCGCTGTACCAGCGGCTGTTGCAGGTGGGCCGGCGACGACAGGAACCGTGGGTTGGTTTCCAGCTTGCGCTGTTGCGCAGGATCGCAGTGTGCGCAGGCGACGCGGCGGCTGTCGCCCCGGGCATCGATCAGGTCGAACAGGCACACGTCGGCAATGTTTTCGATCGCCAGGCGGGCGACGCTTTTGAGTGTCACGTCCACATCCAGCGAACTGCCGAGCAGCTTGCCGGCGCGGGCAAGAAACCGCAGCGCATCTTCGCTGCGCTTGCGCTCGCTGATATCCACCAGCGCACCCGACAGCCGCGCCGGCCGGCCGGCCGCGTCATATTCGAGCTGGCCGCGCGCGATCACCCAGCAGGTCGAGCCGTCACCGCGTTCGAGGCGGAATTCAGAGACGTAGGCGGCGCCGCTGAGGGCGCGGTCGAGATCGGCTTGTGCCCGCCGGCGATCGTCGCGATGAATCGCGGCCTGTACCTGCGCGATGTCAAGTTCGCCCTGCCCGGATACCCCGGGAGCGATGTGCAGCAATCGGGCCATGCCGCTGTCAATGAAGATGCGCCGGGTCCTGAGATTCCAGACCCAGGTGCCGACGGCCGCGGCGTCGAGCGCGGCGCGAATGTGGTCACGCCGGCTGCGGCGGTCCGCGGCGGATTCCGGCGGAGGTGTTTCCATCACGTTGTGAACCATCCTTGCAACATGGGGTTTTTCCCGCCTTATCAAGGGGTAACCCTGCGAAGTTGCACCAGAATCCCCGCATCGGCATGGTTTGTCAAGCCCTTTTAGGTTTATTCGCCGCCGCCGGCCTCGCGGATAACCTGTTCCAGCATCGCCGGATCAATCGGCTTGACCAGGTGCCGGTCGAAACCCGCCTCGTGCGAGCGGCGGCGGTCTTCGTTCTGGCCCCAGCCGGTCAGCGCGATGAGGCTCACATTCTCGCCCCACGGCTGCTGCCGAATTTCCCGCGCAGCCTCGTGGCCGTTCATCTCCGGCATGCCGATATCCATGAAAACGATATGAGGCTTGAAGTCTGCGCCGGCTTCGAGCCCGGCGGCGCCGCTGTACACGGCACGCACATCGTGGTTCATCATTTCGAGCAGCATCGCCAGGCTGTCGGCAATATCCTCATTGTCGTCGATCACCAGCACGCGGCGGCACGGCGTCTCGGCCGGGCCATTGGCGCGATCGGCCGCCGGCCGCGCATTGGTCGGCGCCGTCGCCAATGGCAGCCGCACGACGAATTCGCTGCCGCGGCCCCGACCGTGGCTGGCGGCCTCGATACTGCCGCCGTGCATTTCCACCAGTTGTTTCGTCAGTGTCAGGCCGATTCCGAGGCCGCCGGTGCCGCTTTGAAGCTCGTTCTCGGCCTGGCTGAACATGTCGAATATCTGCGTCAGATCCTCGGGCGCAATGCCGACGCCGCTGTCGCACACCCGGACGCGCACACTGCCATCGGCGACGGCAATGTCGAGGGACAGGCGGCCGCCGCGCGGCGTGAATTTTGCGCCATTGTTGAGCAGGTTGACGAACACCTGCTTGAGCCGCGCCGGGTCGGCATCGACAAACACCGGTTCCGGCGGAATATCCACGTCCAGCCGATGCCCGTACGTGTCGATTGCGGGCCGGCTGATTTCGACCGCATCGGTGATGATCGTCGACAGGTCGACACGCGACTTGCGCAATTCGATGCGCCCGCGGCTGACGCGCGAGACGTCGAGCAGATCGTCCAGCAGCCGTACCAGATGATTGACCTGGCGCTCCATGACCGCCTGTGCCTTATGGGCAGTCTGGCTGTCGGCGCCGGCGAGGCGCAGCAGTTGCAGGTTCGTGCTGAGCGGCGCCAGCGGGTTGCGCAGTTCGTGCGCCAGCGTCGCCAGGAATTCATCCTTGCGGCGATCGGCCTGCAGCAGTTCCTCGGCCTGCTCGCGCAGTGCCGCGGCGGCGTCCTCCGCCTCGCGATAGAGGCGCGCGTTGTCCATCGCCAGCGCCGCGCGCCCCGCCAGATCCTGGGCGAAGGCCAGGTCGTTCCGGCCGTAACGCCGGCCCGATTCGATCGCCAGCAGCGTCAGCAGGCCGAGAGTCTTGCCGCGCGCGACCAGCGGCACGCAAATCAGCGATGCCGGCTTGTCGCCGATGAGCCGCGCCATGCGTTCGACGCGCGGCGCGAGGGGCTGTTGCGCGATGGCTTCGCGAAGCATATCGGTCACGTCCGGAACCAGCAGCGGATGACCCTCCAGCAGCGCTTGCGCCTGCGGCGTTTCGAGTCGCTCGGGCGGCGGCGGCTCGGCACGAAACATTGCGGCCAGGTCCGCGTGCGCCGGATCGGCGTGCGCCACTTCGATGCGGCGCAAGGTCCGATCGTCTTCCAGCAGATCAATGAACGTCCAATCCGCCAGATAAGGTACGCTGAGGCGTGCAATATGGCGCAGGGTTTCGTCGTAATCGAGCGACGCGGCGAGGATCGCGCTGGTGCGGTTCAGGAAGCGCTCGTTTTCCTGGCGCCGACGGCGGTCCGCCGCCGCCAGGCGACGCTCGGTAATATCCAGCACTACCCCGATCAAACGCGCCGGTCGCCGGTTGCCACCGTCGTTGTCGAAGATGCAACGGCCGCGCGAATTCAGCCAATGCGTCGTGCCGTCCGGCCAGATGACCCGATAGTCGGTGTCGTATTCGCCATCGCCGGCCGGGTCGAGCGCCCTTTCAATCGCGCGGTTGACCTGCTCGCGATCCTGCGGGTGAATCAGCGACTCGTGCAGCGTCAAATCAACTTCCGCATCTGCCGGCAAGCCGAACATCGTCTTGCAGCGCGGCGACCAGTCGATGCGAAGCTCGCCATTCACAATGGTGCTGTCCCAGCTGCCGAGGTCTGCGGCATGCATCGCGAGGTTGAGGTGCTCTTCGCTCGCGCGCAGCGCGTCGTTGGCACGCTTGCGGTCGGTTACATCGAGCAGCACGCCGGCCATGCGCAGCGGCTCGCCGTCCGCGGTGCAGTCCACTTGGAAACGGGCCTCCACCCAGCAGTCCGTGCCGTCCGGCTGTGAGATGCGGTACTGGCTCTGGTGATAGCCTCCGCCCTGCGCGAACGCCTCGGCGATCTCCGTCGCCACCCGGTCGTGGTCGTCCGGACGGATCGCCGCCAGGTAATGTTCCAGCGGGCCGCCTTGCTCGTCTTCGGGCGGCACCTGAAACAGCCGGGCGATCAATGGGTCCGTGTAGACTTTCTCGCTCGGCCAGACGATCGTCCAGGTACCGACGCGACCGTAGTTCATGGCCCGCGCAAGTCTGTCGCGTGTATCGCCCAGGGAAAGTTCGGCCGCCTTGCGGTCGGTGACGTCGATGGTGACACCGGCCATCTCGACCGGCTTGCCGGCGGCATCGTAGCGGGTCTCGCCGCGTGCCTCGATCCAGTGCACGCTGCCGTCCGGCCAGATTACGCGATATTCGGTGCGATAAGGCTCATGTTGATCCACCGCCTGTTCGATCGCGGCGCGGATGCGGGCGCGATCGTCCGGATGGATCAGCTCGAGGAAGTGCTCGTAGGTCGTGGGCGCTGCCGCGGCCAGCCCGAAATGCGCCTTGCGTGCGCTCGCCCAGTGCAATTTGCGGCTCGCAAAGTCGAACCACCAGAGGCCGATGCCGACTTCCTGTAAAGTGTGTCGCAGCAGCGAACTGCTTTCGGGTATGGCATTCATTAAGAGTTGACTTAATCGAAGGGAAAACCCGAGTTCGGGAGCCATGCAAACTTTCGGCTACGGCCTGTGCCGTGTCAAGCTACCGATTCGCATATAGGGTATTCTCCTATTTTAACTGTATTCCGGCCAAGGAACTGCCCATGCCCGATTTGACCCGCCTCGCGTTGGACCGCGAGGAGATGCGCGCGTTCGGCTACCGCGTCGTCGACATGATCGCGGACCACTGGATGGATCTGGCAGACAAGCCCGTCGCGCAGACGCCCGCGCCGGGCGGAGTATCGCAGGCGCTCGCCGCGCCGCCGCCCGACGGGCCGGTCCCGTTCGACAAGGTGCTGGAAGGCTTGCAGCGGGACGTCTTCAGCCATATCGCGCACGTCAACCACCCGCGCTTTTTCGCCTTCGTGCCCAGCCCGGCCAATTTTGTCGGCGTGATGGGCGAAGCGCTTGCTGCCGGTTACAACGTCTTCAACGGTACCTGGTTGGCGGCATCGGGCGCTGCGCAGATCGAGCTGGCGATCGTCGACTGGCTGCGCCGCATCTGCGGCTTTCCGGAGGGCGCGGGCGGCCTGTTCGTCAGCGGTGGCTCGATGGCCAATATCGTCGCACTGGCCGTCGCGCGCCACCGCCGGCTCGACGGCCCCAACGGGAAGGCCCGCGTCTACTTTTCCGACCAGACCCATTTGTCAATAGACCGCGGCCTGCGACTGCTCGGCTTTGCCGACGAGCAATCGGTGCGCCTGCCGGTCGGTCACGATTTCCGACTCGACCTCAAGGCACTGGCTGGGCGTATCCAGGCCGATCGCGCCGCAGGTCTCCAACCGTTCTGCGTCGTCGCCAATGCCGGCACCACCAACACTGGCGCCATCGACCCGCTGCCCGAACTCGCCCGGCTGTGCCGCGAGGAAGGCCTATGGCTGCACGCCGACGGCGCATTCGGTGCCGCGGCCGCCGTCAGCGAGCGCGGCCGCCTGGCACTGGCGGGTCTCGATCAGGTCGACTCACTCTCAATTGATCCACACAAATGGCTGTTCCAGCCGTTCGAAATCGGCTGCGTGCTGGTCCGCGAGCGCAACTGGCTGCGCGACGCCTTCCACGTCCTGCCGGACTACATGCAGGACACTCGCGCGGAAGAGGAAACCATCAATCTCGGCGAATACGGCCCGCAACTGACGAGATCATTCCGCGCGCTCAAACTGTGGATGACGCTGCGCATCTTCGGCCGCGACGCGCTGGCCGCTGCCATCGAGCATGGTTTTGAACTGGCGGAGCAGGCCGAGCGGCTGTTGAGCGACAGGAAGCATTGGGAGATTGTCAGCCCGGCGCAAATGGCGATGGTCGCGTTTCGCTATACGCCGCCGGACGTGGCGCCGGAGCAGGCTGATGCACTTAACGCGGAGATCGTCCGACGCCTGAGCGCCGACGGTTACGCGATGCTGAGTTCGACGCGCCTCAACGGCCGCACCGCGCTGCGTCTTTGCACGATCAATCCGCGCACGAGGGACGAAGATATCGCCGGCACCATCGAAAAGCTGGATGAAATCGCGCGAGAGTATCTTCGTGGTTAGTGAACTGACCCTGTTATAGTATCGACAAGCCGCGCAGGATCGCGCGGCAGCTTCAAACGAACGTCGGGATGCCCTTACATGGATAGCACGGGTCCGCGCATCTATAACCTGTTTCCGCTGCTCATCGGCCCGGTGCGCAAATGGTGCGCGCAGCTGCCGCGCATCGCCGCGCTCAACTTCGACTGGGTTTACGTCAACCCGCTTCACTACCCCGGCTTCTCAGGCAGCCTCTACGCCATCAAGGACCCCTACCGTCTCCACGACCTGTTTGCCGACGGCGGCGACGCCGACGACCTTCTGCGCCAATTCACCACCGCGGCCAGGGACAATGGCCTGCGCGTGATGACCGACCTGGTCGTCAACCACACCGCCCGCGACGCGCTGCTCGCCGACAAACATCCCGGCTGGTACCGGCGCGACCTGAACGGCGACCTGTACAGTCCCCGCGCCGTCGATCCGGATGACCCGGAAAAAGTGACTGTCTGGGGCGACCTCGCGGAACTCGATTACGAGAAACCGCAAACGCGCACCCGCCTGATCGACTACTGGTCGCGCTACCTCAGCCACATCATTGGTCTCGGTGTCAGCGGCTTCCGCTGCGACGCCGCCTACAAAGTACCGGCGACCGTCTGGGAAGAGCTGATTGCCGCGGCGCGGGCCGTCGATCCGGAAGCGACCTTCTTCGCCGAAACGCTCGGCTGCACGGTCGACGAAGTCCAGGCGCTCGAAGCCGCCGGTTTCGACTACCTGTACAACAGCAGTAAATGGTGGGATTTCCGCAGCGGCTGGCTGCTGGAGCAGTACAACGATTTCCGCAGCATCGGCCCGTCGATTGCCTTCCCGGAAAGCCACGACACGCCGCGCCTTGCGAGCGAGGTCGAGGCCGCCGATGCCGAGACCCTGGCGCGCCACTACCGCCTGCGCTACCTGTTCGCCGCGTGCTTCTCGACCGGCGTCATGATGCCGGTCGGCTACGAGTATGCGTTTCGCAAACCGCTCAATGTCGTCCAGACCCGGCCCGAGGACTGGGAAGAGAGCAGTATTGACCTGTCCGCCTGGATCGCCGCGGTCAATGCCATGAAAGCGGCAGTCCCGGCGCTGAACGAGGAGGGGCCGCAACGGCGATTTACTGCGCCATCATCGCCGCTGGTCGGCTTGTTGCGCGACAGCCGCGACGGGAGCGAATGCACGCTGCTGCTGATGAATCCCGACGCCGAGCGCAGTCATGCGATTGACGGCGGCAGGCTGCTCGCCGCGGCGGGCGGCGTCTGCGCGCGCTTCGCCGACGTCACGCCCGAAACCAGCCCGGCGGAACTGATCCCGGGCCGGCCGCTCCGGCTCGATCCGCTGGAAGCGCGCGTCTTTCGTGGCGAGCGCACGACGCGCGGCCGTGCCGTCAACCCGCGCAACAGCGCCGCGCGGCTCAAGCGGCTGGCGGGCGAACGTGTCGTGATCGAAAACGTCTGGCCGGAAATCGACGGCGGCCGCCACCCGGTCAAGCGGGTCGCCGGGGACGTGCTCGACGTCTGGGCAGACATCTTCTCCGACGGCCACGACAAGCTCGCTGCGTGCGTGCGCTGGCGCGACACCTGCGGTGGCATCTGGAACGAAGCGCCGATGGCGCACGTCGACAATGATCGCTGGCAGGGCATCGTGCCGCTCGCCCACAACAGCCGCTACCGCTACACCATCGAAGCCTGGCGCGACCGCTTCGCCACCTGGCGCGACGACTTCATCAAGAAGCGCGACGCGGGGCAAAAGGTTGACCTCGAACGAATTGAAGGCCGCGAACTCCTCGCCGAAGCGGTGGAGCACGCAGGGGACCGCGATCAGGCTGATTTGAGCGCGCTGCTGATGGAGATCGAAGTCGCCACCGACGACACCCCGCGCGCTGAAGCGATCCTGCTGTCCGAGCGCCTGGCCAACCTGATGCACCGTGCCGCACCGCGCGCCAACCTGTCGCGCTACCGGCACGATCTTGAAGTTGTTGTCGACCGCACCGCCGCACGCTTCGGCGCCTGGTACGAACTGTTCCCGCGCTCGACCAGCGGCGACCCACATCGCCACGGCACCTTCGACGACGTCATCGCCCACCTGCCGTACGTTCGCGACATGGGTTTCGACGTGCTCTACCTGCCGCCGATCCACCCGATCGGCAAAAGCCACCGCAAGGGCAAAAACAATGTGCTTCAAGCGCGACCCGAGGATCCCGGCAGCCCCTGGGCGATCGGCGCCCCGGAAGGCGGCCACACCGCCATCCATCCCCAGCTTGGCACGCTGGACGACTTCAAGCGCCTGATCGCCGCCGCGCGTGACCACGGTCTCGAAATCGCCCTCGACTTCGCGATCCAGTGCTCGCGCGACCACCCGTGGATCAAGGAGCACCCGGAGTGGTTCGACTGGCGCCCCGACGGCACGATCAAATATGCCGAAAACCCGCCGAAAAAATACCAGGACATCGTCAATGTGCATTTCTACGGCGAGTCGCTGCCGTCGCTGTGGACCACGCTGCGCGACGTCGTGCTGTTCTGGGTCGACACCGGCGTGCGCATCTTCCGCGTCGACAATCCCCACACCAAGCCGGTGCCGTTCTGGGAATGGCTGATCGGCGACGTGCAGGCGCGCCACCCCGACGTCATCTTCCTCGCCGAAGCGTTCACGCGCCCCAAGATGATGAAAAAACTCGCCAAGGTCGGCTTCACCCAGTCCTACACCTACTTCACCTGGCGCAACACAAAGCACGAACTGATCGAATACCTGACCGAACTGACGCAGGATATCCCGAAGGAATACATGCGCCCGAATTTCTTCGTCAACACACCCGACATCAACCCGCCGATCCTGCAAACCGGCGGTCGCCCCGCGTTCATCACCCGCGCCACACTTGCCGCCACACTCTCCAGCATCTGGGGCGTCTACAGTGGCTTTGAGCTTTGCGAGGCAACGCCCGTTCCGGGTCGCGAGGAATACCTCGATGCCGAAAAATACGAGATCAAGGCGCGCAACTACGACCAGCCGGGCAACATTCGCAAGGAGATCGCGAAGCTCAATCAAATCCGCCGCGACAACCCGGCTTTACATGAACTGACGAACCTGAAGTTTCATCCGTCGAGCGACGACAACATTCTGTTCTACGGCAAACAGACTGCGAACGGCGACAACGTCATCTGGATCGCAATAAACGTGGACCCACACAACACACATGAGGCAGACATCGAATTACCGTTTTACATGCTGGGCCTCGACGACCACGCGACAGTCGAAGTCGAAAGCCTGCTCGACGGCGATATCTTTTCCTGGCAAGGAAAATGGCAACGCATACGCCTGAACCCGCAGTTCAAGCCGTGTGCGATATGGCGAATACGAAGTGCTTAGGACTAAGTGCTTAGGACTTAGTGTGGAGTTGTTCTTTTTGCTCAGTCCTCGGTACTTAGTCCTTAGCACTAATTAAGGAAAATATGGACGCAAGGACGCAACAAACGGGTCAGAATGGCATCACGCGCGACGATCCGCTGTGGTACAAGGACGCGGTCATCTACCAACTGCACGTCAAGGCGTTTTTCGACTCGAACAACGACGGAGTAGGCGACTTCGCCGGCCTCGCCGCCAAGCTCGACTACCTGCAAGACCTCGGTGTCACCGCCATCTGGCTGTTGCCGTTCTATCCATCGCCGCTAAAAGACGACGGCTACGACATCGCCGACTATCGCCAGATCAACCCGAGCTACGGCCACCTGCGCGACTTCCGCCAACTCGTGCGCGAATGCCATCGTCGCGGCCTGCGCGTCATCACCGAACTCGTCGTCAACCATACCTCCGACCAGCACCCCTGGTTTCAGCGCGCACGCAGAGCCAAACCAGGCTCGGCGTATCACAACTTCTACGTCTGGAGCGACACAGAACAACGCTACGAAGGGACCCGCATCATCTTTCTGGACACCGAACGCTCCAACTGGTCCTGGGATACGGAAGCGCAGGCCTATTACTGGCACCGGTTCTACTCGCACCAACCGGACCTCAATTACGACAACCCGCGCGTCCTCAAGGAAATGACCCGCATCCTGCGTTACTGGCTCGACATGGGCGTCGACGGGCTGCGCCTCGACGCGGTGCCCTACCTCGTCGAACGCGAGGGCACCAACAACGAAAACCTGCCCGAAACACATGCGGTCCTGAAAAAAATCCGTGCCGAAGTCGACGCGCATTTCCCCGATCGCATGCTGCTCGCCGAAGCCAACCAGTGGCCCGAAGACGTGCTGCCGTATTTCGGCGACGGCGACGAATGCCACATGGCGTTCCACTTCCCGCTGATGCCGCGCATCTACATGGCCATCGCCCAGGAAGACCGCCACCCGGTCACCGACATCATGCGCCAGACGCCCGACATCCCCGACAACTGCCAGTGGGCAATCTTCCTGCGCAACCACGACGAACTGACGCTCGAAATGGTCACCGAGCGCGAGCGCGATTATCTGTGGCAGGTGTACGCCCACGACCGACGCATGCGCATCAACCTCGGCATCCGCCGTCGCCTCGCGCCGCTGATGGACAACGACCGCCGCAAGATCGAACTGATGAGCGGTCTGCTGTTCTCGCTGCCGGGCACCCCGATCGTCTATTACGGCGACGAAATCGGCATGGGCGACAACGTCTTTCTCGGCGACCGCGACGGCGTGCGCACGCCAATGCAATGGTCGCCCGACCGCAACGGCGGCTTTTCCAAGGCCGACCCTCCGCGTCTGTACCTGCCGCCGATCATGGACCCGATCTACGGCTACGAAGCGCTTAACGTCGAAGCCCAGGCGCGCTCGCCGGCAAGCCTCCTGAACTGGACCAGGCGCATGATCGCGGTGCGCCAGCGCCAGCGCTCGTTCGGCCGCGGCACGATCCGCTTCCTGTTCCCCGGCAACCGCAAGATTCTTGCCTACCTGCGCGAGCACGACGGCGAAGCGATCCTGTGCGTATTCAATCTGTCGCGCGCAGCCCAGGCGGTCGAACTCGACCTGGCGCAGTTCAAGGGCCGCGTGCCGATCGAGTTGTCCGGTCGCAGCGTCTTTCCGCCGATCGGGGAGCTGTATTACCTGCTGACGTTGCCGGCGTACGGCTTCTACTGGTTCCTCCTTGAAGAGGAGGAGCAAGTGCCCGACTGGCACCAGCAACTGCCGCCGATCGCGCCGGAGTTCGTCACGCTGGTTGCGCGCAACGGGCTTCGCGACATCGCGCGTCAACCGGCACGGCGCCAGCTCGAAACCGAGATCCTGCCGGAATTTCTGACCCGCCAGCGCTGGTTCGCAGCCAAGGGCGAGCGCATCGACACCGCGGCAATCGCCTCCTGTACCGGGCTCGGCGACAACGCGCTGCTGTCCGAAGTGGTCGTCAGCCTGTCCGGCGGCGAAGAACAACGTTATTTCGTGCCGCTCGCGCTGGCCGTCGAGGAGGCCGACGGCGCGACACACGTGCTGCTGCCTTACACGCTCGCGCGCCTGCGCCGTGGCCAGCGGCTGTGGGCGCTGGTCGATGCCGCGGCGGCGGACGGGTTCGTGCGCGCGCTCATCGCGGCGGTTCGCGAGCAGCGCGAAATGGCCATGGATCCCGGCCGGCTGGTGTGCGAAGCAACCGACCGGCTGGCAGCGGTCGAGCTTGCGCCGGATGCCGAGGTCCGGCGGCTGGGCATCGATCAAAGCAACTCGTCGATCATGATCGGCGAGGCGATCATCCTCAAGTTGTACCGCAAGCTGACGCCGGGCATTCATCCGGAAGTCGAAGTCGAGCGGTTCCTGACGCGTGTCGGCTTCGATAACACGCCGCCGCTGCTGGGCGCAGTGGAGCATGTCGACGCCGACGGCGCCCCAACCGCGCTCGCGATCTTGCAGGGCTTCGTCGAAAACCAAGGGGACGGATTCCGCGAAACCGTCGAGCACCTGGAACGGCGGCTGGAGGAGCGTGCGCTGGTGACGCCCGGCGACGACGACAGCGAAGCGCCGCCGCTGCACGACTTCTTCACCAACCTGCTCGCGACGCTCGGTCGTCGTACCGCCGAACTGCATCACGCGCTGGCCACCGAAACCGGCGATCCGGCTTTCGATCCGGAGCCGGCGCGCGCCGCCGATACGCGCGCCTGGCGGGCGGCGGCGCGCAAGCAGGCGCGCGGGGCTTTCTCGACGTTGCGCCGCGTCCGGGCCAGCCTGCCTGCAGCAGGACGCGTCACGATCGATGCGCTCACGGCGCGCAAGGCCGAATGCATGGCGACGATCGACGCGCTCAGCGAAGGCAGCTACGGCGCGACCAAAACGCGCATCCACGGTGACTATCACCTCGGCCAGGTGCTCATCGCGCAGAACGACTGGGTCATTCTTGACTTCGAAGGCGAGCCGGCCAGAACCCTGGTCGAACGGCGTGGCAAATATTCGCCGCTGCGTGATGTTGCCGGCATGCTGCGCTCGTTCGACTACGCCTCCTGGACCGCGCTCAGCAGGCTGGATCGCGACACGACGCCGCCGGCCGAAGCCGTGGTCGGTTTCGCGCGCGAATGGCGCGATGCCGCCGCACAAGCTTTTCTAACCGCCTACCACGAAGCCATCCTGGGCGCATCAAGCTGGCCGGACGACGCCGTCGCCGCGCGCCGCTGGCTGGACTTGTTCATGCTCGAAAAGGCGTGTTACGAGATTGTCTACGAGGCCAACAACCGGCCCGACTGGTTGCCCATTCCGGTGCGCGGGGTGATGGCGATACTGGATGCGCATGCCCATGGATAAAGCGGGGTTCGGGATTCGGGATTCGGGGTTCGGGATTGGAATTCAATCATCCGGGTGCCCGGGCGAGTCCAAGCCGCAACACCACGAAGGCACAATGGTCGGACAAGGCTTCTCTTTGCCCGAACCCCGAATCCCGAACCCCGAGTCCCGAATATGGATAGACCGATGAGCTCATTGGCACAACAACCCGCCGGCCTCGATCCCGCCATCGAAGCCTTGATCACCGGCGATCACGGCGACCCGTTTTCGCTGCTCGGCCCGCACGAAAGTGCCGATGGCCGGATTATCGTGCGCGTTTTTCTCCCCGATGCCACGCAGCTCAGCCTGGTCGATTCGCGCGGCGGCAAGCTTGCAGACTGCAAGCGCATCCATCCTGCCGGGCTGTGGGAAGCGACGCTGGCAGAGCCGGCGCGTTATCGCCTGCACGCGAAAGTCCTCGGCAGCGAGTTCGAGTGCGAGGACGTGTACCGCTTCGGCGAAGTGCTGGGCGAACTCGACGTGCATCTGCTCGCCGAAGGCCGCCACCTGCGCAACTTCGAACGCCTGGGTGCGCATCCGACCGAAATGGACGGCGTGGCCGGCACCGCGTTTGCCGTCTGGGCGCCGAACGCGCGCCGGGTGAGCGTGGTCGGCGACTTCTGCAACTGGGACGGGCGTCGGCTGCCGATGCGCCGCCGTCACGAGTGCGGTTGCTGGGAGTTGTTCGTGCCGCACGTGGGCGCAGGCGCGATTTACAAATACGAAATCAAGAGCCGCGACGGCGCGCTGCTGCCGCTCAAGGCCGATCCGTACGGTTTTTACGCCGAGCATCCGCCGCGTACCGCCTCGGTCGTCGAACCGCTGGCCGAACCGCCCTGGCAGGACGAGGCGTGGATGACGGCGCGGCCGGCGGTGCATGCACTGTCCGCGCCGGTCTCGATTTACGAGGTCCACCTCGGCTCGTGGCGGCGCGCCGACGGCAATCGCTACCTGAGCTACCGGGAGCTGGCCGACGTCCTGGTGCCCTACGTCAGGGAGATGGGTTTTACCCATATCGAACTGATGCCGATCAGCGAGTACCCGTTCGACGGTTCGTGGGGCTACCAGCCGATCGGCCTCTACGCGCCCACCAGCCGCTTCGGCACCCCTTTGGACTTCGCGCACTTCGTCGATCGCTGCCACCGCGAGGGCGTCGGCCTGCTGCTCGACTGGGTGCCGGGTCACTTCCCGACCGATCCGCACGGTTTAGGGCTTTTCGACGGGACGCACCTCTACGAGCACGCCGACCCGCGCCAGGGCTTCCACCAGGACTGGAACACGTTGATCTTCAATTACGGCCGCCGCGAGGTGTTGAACTATCTGCTCGGCAACGCACTCTTCTGGCTGGAACGATTTCACGTGGACGGCTTGCGCGTGGACGCGGTTGCGTCGATGCTATATCTCGACTACAGCCGGAAGGCGGGCGAGTGGTTGCCGAACCGTTTCGGCGGGCGCGAGAACCTCGAGGCGATCGATTTCCTCAAGCAGATGAACGAACAGGTGTTCGGCCGGCACCCGGGCGCGACGACCGTGGCCGAAGAGTCCACGGCGTGGCCGGGCGTGTCGCGGCCGACGTATCTCGGCGGCCTCGGGTTCGGCTACAAGTGGAACATGGGCTGGATGCACGACACGCTCGCCTACATGCAGGAGAACCCGATCCACCGGCGCTGGCATCACCACAGCCTGACATTCGGGCTTTTGTACGCGTTCAGCGAAAACTTCATCCTGCCGCTGTCGCACGATGAGGTCGTGCACGGCAAGGGCTCGCTCATCGGCAAGATGCCCGGCGACCGCTGGCAGCGGTTCGCGAACCTGCGCGCGTACTTCGGCTTCATGTGGGCGCACCCCGGCAAGAAGCTGCTGTTCATGGGCGGCGAGTTCGCCCAGGAGCGCGAGTGGAATCACGACGCGAGCCTCGACTGGCATTTGCTCAACGACCCGGCGCACGAGGGCATCCAAAAACTTGTGCGCGATCTGAACTGCTTGTACCGCGGGCTGCCTGCGTTGCACGAGTGCGACTGCGAGTCGGCAGGATTTGAATGGGTCGAGGCGAGTGACGAGCAGAACAGCGTGATCGCGTTTCTGCGGTTCGGCCGCGAACGTGAGCGGCCGGCGCTCGCGGTGTGCAATTTCACGCCGGTGCCGCGTCACGGCTACCGCGTCGGTGTCCCGCTGCCGGGATTGTGGCGGGAGCGGTTGAACACCGATTCAAGCCTTTACGGCGGCAGCGATGTCGGCAACCAGGGCGGCGTGCACAGCCAGGAGGTCGCTGCTCACGGGCGGCCGCATTCGGTGGTGCTGACGTTGCCGCCATTGGCGACACTTATCCTGGAAAGGAACCCGCATGGCAACTAAAAATCACCTCCGCGTCCTCCCCGGCAAGCCTTACCCGCTCGGCGCGACCTGGGACGGACGCGGGGTCAACTTTGCCCTGTTTTCGGCGCACGCGGAAAAGGTCGAATTGTGCCTGTTCGAGAACACCCGCTCGCGGGAAATGGAGCGCGTGGTGTTGCCGGAATGCACCGACCAGATCTGGCACGGCTATTTGCCGGATGCACGGCCGGGCACGCTGTACGGCTACCGCGTTTACGGCCCCTACGACCCGGAGCACGGCCATCGATTCAATCATCACAAGCTGCTGCTCGACCCGTACGCGCGCCTCCTGCGCGGTCGCCTGAAGTGGTCGGACGCGCACTTCGGCTACCGCATCGGCTCGCCGCGCGAAGATCTGTCGTTCGATCGTCGCGACAACGCCCGCGCGATGCCGAAGTGCCAGGTCGTCGACCCGGCGTTCAGCTGGGGGCTGGATCCAAAACCGGCGCGGCCGTGGAGCGAGACGGTCCTTTACGAGGCGCATCTGCGTGGCTACACGATGCGTCATCCCGAAGTGCCGAAGAGCTTGCGCGGCACGGCCGCCGGTTTTGCGTCCCGCCCGGTCGTCGACTATCTCAAGAGCCTCGGCATCACCAGCGTTGAGCTGTTGCCGGTGCATGCCTACGTCAACGGCCGTCACCTGGTGGACAAGGGTCTCAGCAACTACTGGGGCTACAACAGCATCGGCTTTTTTGCACCGGAACCCGGCTACCTCGCCAGCGGCCAGTTGTACGAATTCAAGACGATGGTCGCGCGGCTGCACGATGTGGGACTCGAGGTGATTCTCGACGTGGTGTACAACCACACCGGCGAGGGCAACCATCTCGGCCCGACACTGTGCTTCCGCGGCATCGATAACGCGAGCTATTACCGGCTGCAGCCCGACGCGCAGCGTTATTACACCGACGACACCGGCACCGGCAACACCTTCAACCTCGGTCACCCGCGCGCGCTGCAAATGGTGATGGACAGCCTGCGCTACTGGGCGGGCGAGATGCACGTCGACGGGTTCCGCTTCGACCTCGCCTCGGCGCTCGCACGCGGGCCGCAGGGTTTCAACCCGCATTGCAGCTTTCTCGATGCGCTCGGCCAGGACCCGCTGCTCGCGAACGTCAAACTGATTGCCGAGCCTTGGGATCTCGGTCCGGGCGGCTATCAGCTCGGTCACTACGGCCCCGGCTGGTCGGAATGGAACGACCGCTATCGCGATACCGTGCGCCGCTTCTGGCGGGGCGATGAAGGCATGCTCCCGGAACTCGCCACGCGCATCACCGGCTCGGCCGACCTGTTCGACCACGACGGCCGCCGTCCGCGCGCGAGCATCAATTTTGTTACCGCCCACGATGGCTTCACGCTGACCGACCTGGTTTCCTATGCGTACAAGCACAATGAGGCCAACGGTGAGGATAATCGCGACGGCCGCGATGACGAATTGAGCGCCAACTACGGTGTCGACGGGCCGACTGACGACGAAGGCATCAACCTGCTGCGCCGTCGCCAGCGGCGCAATTTTCTCGCCACGCTGCTGTTCTCGCAGGGCACGCCGATGCTGCTCGCCGGCGACGAGTTCGGCCGCACGCAGGGCGGCAACAACAATGCGTATTGCCAGGATAACGACATCAGTTGGGTGAACTGGGACGCGATCGACGAGCGCGCGCGCGGCGACATCGGCTTCGTGCGCCGCCTGCTGCGGCTGCGCCAGCGTCACCCGGCATTGCGCTGGCCGCGCTTTCTGCACGGTTGTGCGCAATGCGAGCAGGGTGTCAAGGACATCACTTGGATTGCGCCGGACGGTGGCGAAGTGCGGGAAGAGCGCTGGCGCGACCCCGGCGCGCGCACGATCGGCCTGTTGCTGAACGGCCGCGCGGGCCAGTCGCCGGCCGCCGTCGCGCCGCCGCCGGATGAGATCCTGCTGTTACTCTTGAACGCGCATGCGGACAATGTGCCCTTCAAGCTGCCGGCGCTGCCGTTCGGCTCCGGCTGGGTCGAGTTGCTCGCGGCGGATCGGCGGCCGCAATCGACGTTGCACGAATTCGGCGAAGAGATTCAACTGGAGGGCCGCGCGGTGGTTCTGTATCACCTGGCGGTCGAGGAGTAGTTTCTTTCTTGACAGGCTGGCAAGGGAATGACGGCAACCTATTCACACAGCATGCCCTATGGCGCCCAGTCCGAAGACGGTCATGTCCGTTTCCGCATCTGGGCGCCGGCGCAGGACGTGCTTGACCTGATCCTCGGATCGGCCGGCGAGCAGGCGCTGCCGATGGCGCCGGTCGGCGACGGCTGGTTTGAACTCACGACGGACGCCGCCACGGCCGGCGACCGCTATTGTTATCAACTCGCAAACGGCCTGCGCGTGCCCGACCCGGCGTCGCGTTTCCAGCCGGACGACGTCCACGGCCCAAGCCAGGTCATCGATCCGCGTGCCTACGAATGGCGGCAAACCGACTGGCGCGGTCGGCCGTGGCGTGAAGCAGCCCTCTACGAAACCCACGTCGGCGCGTTCACCACCTCCGGCGATTACGACAGCCTGCGCCGCAAGCTCGACTATCTCGCGGGCATCGGCATCACCGCCGTCGAACTCATGCCGCTGTCGGATTTCGAAGGTCGCCGCAACTGGGGCTACGACGGCGTGCTGCCGTTCGCGCCTGATTCGAGTTACGGCACGCCCGACGCGCTCAAGCAACTGATCGACTCCGCCCACGAGCGTGGACTGATGATGTTCCTCGATGTGGTGTACAACCACTTCGGCCCGAGCGGCAATTACCTGGCCCGGTATGCGCCGAATTTCTTTACCGACCGCTTCCACACCCCGTGGGGCGACGCCATCGATTTTACGCACCCCGAGGTGCGGCAGTTTTTCATCCACAACGCGTTGTATTGGCTCGAAGAGTACCGCTTCGATGGATTGCGCCTTGATGCGGTGGACCAGATTCATGATCCGGGCGAGACGCATTTTCTGACCGAGCTTGCGCAAACGGTCAGGTCGCAAATTACCGACCGGCACGTTCATCTGGTACTGGAGAATGACGACAACGCGGCGCATTACCTGGAACGGAATGCCACAGCGCAGCCCGTGCTTTTCAGCGCCCAGTGGAACGACGACTTTCATCACGCCGCCCACGTCATCGCCACCGCCGAAGACAGCGGCTACTACGTCGACTATGCCGACAAGCCACTCAAAGCGTTCGGTCGCGCGCTCAGCGAAGGTTTCATCTACCAGGGCGAACAGTCGCGATACCGCAACCGCAACCGCGGCGAGTCGAGTGCACAACTGCCGAGCAGCGCGTTCGTCGATTTTCTCCAGAACCACGACCAGATCGGCAACCGCGCCTTCGGCGAGCGGTTGAATGCACTGGCCGATGCCGAGGCGGTCGAAGCGCTGACCGCGATCCTGCTGCTCGCACCGCAAGTGCCGCTTCTGTTCATGGGAGAAGAGTGGGGCGCGCCGCAGCCGTTCTATTATTTCTGCGACTACGATGGTGAATTGGCCGACGCCGTGCGCGAAGGTCGCCGCGAGGAATTTTCGCGCTTCGCCGAGTTTGCCGATCCGGAAGCGCGCGAGCGTATTCCCGATCCGAATGCCGACGAGACGTTCGTGGCGTCGTGCATAGACTGGCTCGCCGCCGAGCGGCTCGCCGGCCAGCGGCGGCTCCAATTCGTCAGCAGACTGCTCGACATCCGCCGGCGCGAGATCGTGCCGCACCTGGACGCCGTCGGCGCGCGCTATGACATGCAGCATCATGCGTTGCGGGTCGAATGGACGTTGGCGGATGGCGCAAGGTTATATCTTGCTGCCAACCTGAGTCCGCAGCCGGTTAACGGTCTCGATTGGACGCTTCCCGGCAACATATTATTCGTCCACCCGAAGAAAGCGATGCTCAACGTACTGCCATCGTGGGCGGTGATCTGGACCTGCGCGCCATGAACACCTCGCCGCTTGAACAACTTGCCGATGCGGCCGGTATCGAGGCAGGCTACACCGACACGTGGGGCAACCGGCACCAAACCAGCGCCGACACGCAACGCGCCGTACTCAAAATCCTCGGACTGCCGGCTGACGATGAGGCACAGATCCGTGCCTCGCTCGACAAGCTTGAGGCGCGCGAGCGGCAGATGCCGCCGCTCGACATGCCTTCCGAGCCCGCCTGGCGCCCGCAAGCTTTGCAGGGCGATGGCCGCCGCTGGGGCATCCAGGTGCAGCTTTACGGCCTGCGCTCGACGCATAACTGGGGCATCGGCGACTTTACCGATCTGGCCGAGCTGGTCGCGGGTGCGGCCGAACTCGGCGCCGCGGCGGTCGGGCTCAACCCGCTGCATGCGTTATTCCCGACGCGGCCCCGTCACATCAGTCCTTATTCGCCCAGCAGCCGACTGTTCCTGAACCCGATGTACGTCGACGTGGAAGCGGTGCCCGACTTTGCCGATTGCGTGGCGGCGCGACGCAAGGTCGAGTCCGCGGCGTTCCAGGCGCAGTTGCGCGCACTGCGCGAAGCCCGGCTGATCGATTATCCCGGCGTTGCCGAAGCAAAGTTCGCCATACTTGAACAACTCTATGCTTACTTCCGCAAAACCTGTCTCGCCGATCCCGCGCATCCGCGCACCCGCGCATTTCGCGAGTTCCAGGCAGAGCGGGGCGGCGCGTTGCGCCGTTTCGCCACGTTCCATGCGCTGGCCGAACAAACCGACACGGTCGCATGGCGCGATTGGCCGCATGAATGGCGCGACCCGGACAGCGACACGATCGCGGTATTTGTCGAGCGCCACGTCGAACGCGTCGAGTTTCACGAATACCTGCAATGGCAGGCTGACTGGCAACTGCGCGCCGCCGCCGAACTGGCACGCGAAAGCGGCATGAGCGTCGGCTTGTATACCGACCTCGCCGTCGGCGCCGATCCCACCGGCGCCGAGGCATGGGGGCATCAGCAGGCGACAGTACAGGGCGCCAGCGTCGGCGCACCGCCGGACCAGTTAAACCTGCACGGCCAGGACTGGGGCCTGCCGCCGCCCGACCCGCTGGCATGGCAGGCCCAGGCCTACGCGCCATTCATCGAACTGCTCGACGCCAACATGCGCCACGCGGGTGCCATCCGCATCGATCACATCCTCGGCCTCATACGACTCTACTGGATACCGGCCGGCATGTCGGCAAAGGAAGGCGCCTACGTCCGCTACCCGTGGCGCGATCTGCTGGCGGTGGTCGCCGCCCAAAGCCGGCGCAGCCGTTGTCTGGTCATCGGCGAAGATCTCGGCACGGTTCCCGAGGGCCTGCGCGAAGCGATGATGGAGAACGGGATCCTGTCGTACCGGCTGCTGTACTTCGAGCGCGATGGCAACAGCTTTCGTGCACCGGGCGATTATCCGACCGAGGCACTCGCCGCCGTCGGCACGCACGATCTGCCGACGCTGCCCGGCTGGTGGCACAGCGATGACATCGCGTTACGTGACCAACTCGACTTGTGGCCAAGCAAGAAAAAGCGCGACGAAGCCTGCACCGAACGGGAACGGGATCGCAAAGTGCTGATGAACGCGCTGCGCGACGCGCAACTGGTGGATGAAACGAGCGTGCCTGACGAGCCGCCAGTGATGGCGATCTATAGTTATCTCGCGCAAGCCCCGTCGCGCCTGTTAATGGTGCAGCTCGAAGACGTGCTGGGTCAGCGCGAGCAACTCAACGTGCCAGGCACGACAGATGAATATCCAAACTGGCGACAGCGCATGAAGGTTTCCGTTAGCGCGATGTTGGCCGATCCTCGGATGCGGGAATTGGCTAAGGCGCTTAACGAGGAAAGAAGTGCTAAGGACTCAGGACTCAGGACTGAGTAAGAATGCGGCGATTCTTATACTCAGTCCTTAGCACTCAGTCCTGAGCACTGTGCACGACGTTCAAGAAGAATGAGATGCCAAACGAATCGACATTACCAACAGCCACGTATCGCCTCCAATTCAACCACGACTTTACCTTCGCCGATGCGGAACGCCTCGTGCCGTACCTTGCCGACCTGGGCATCAGCCACCTCTATGCTTCCCCGTGGCTCAAGGCACGCGCCGGCAGCCTGCACGGCTACGACATCATCGACCACAATGAATTCAATCCCGAAGTCGGCAGCGCCGAAGATTTCGAACGGCTGAGCCGGGCGCTCGAGCAATACGGCTTCGGCCACATTCTCGACTTCGTGCCCAACCACATGGGGATTGCGGAAGCCGACAATGAATGGTGGCTGGACGTGCTCGAATGGGGGCATGCGTCCCCGTACGCCGACTATTTCGATATCGACTGGAACCCGACCGACCCGCACCTGCGCAACAAGGTGCTGCTGCCGTTTCTCGGCAACCACTACGGGCAGGTGCTGGAGGCCGGCGACCTGCAGCCGCGCTTCGACGCCGACAACGGCACTTTCAGCGTCTGGTATTTCGAACATCGTTTTCCGGTTGCACCGCGCGACTACGCGCTGCTGATTCGCGGCGGCACCGAGGGGAGCGATGCGCCCGTGGAACTGGCCACGCTGGCCGAGCAGTTTGCCGGGCTGCGGGTGAGCCCGACCGCTTCCGCCCGACGCGTCAACGATGTGCGCCGCCGGGCGGCTGAGCTTAAAGCGCGTCTCGCCACGTTGGCTGCCGAACCGGCAGCGCGCGCTTCGATCGACGCCGGGCTCGAGGTGTTTGCCGGGCGCGCCGGCGAACCGGAAAGCTTCCGGCCGCTCCACCGATTATTGGAGCGCCAGGCTTACCGGCTGGCTTATTGGCGGGTCGCGGCCGACGAGATCAACTACCGCCGGTTTTTCGACATCAACGACCTGGCGGGGATTCGCATCGAAAACCCGGCGCTGTTCGATGCCGCGCACCGCCTCGTCGGCCGCCTGCTGAACGCGGGCCGGCTCGACGGGCTGCGCCTCGACCACATCGACGGCCTGTTCGACCCCGGCGAGTATTGCCGGCGTCTCGCCGCGCTGGTCGACAAGCCGTTCTACATCTCCGTCGAAAAAATCCTCGCCCACCACGAGCACCTGCGCGACTGGCCCGTCGCCGGCACCACCGGTTACGACTTCATGAACCAGGTGAACGCGTTCCTGGTCGATCCGCGCGGTGAGGCCGCAATGACGCGCACGTATCACCGCTTCATCGGCCGTGAGATCGACTTCGGCGAACTGGCGTATCGGGCCAAAAAACAGGTCATCGATACCAAGCTCTCCAGCGAGTTGCACGTGCTCGCGCGCGACCTTAACCGGATCGCCGAGCGCCACTGGAACACCCGCGATTACACCCTCGAAAGCCTGACCGCGGCGCTGCGCGAAGTCGTCGCCTGCTTCCCGGTGTACCGCACCTACGTCGACCCGCGCGGCGCGAGCGCCGATGACCGCCGCGACATCGGCTGGGCGATCGCGCAGGCGCGCCGTCGCTGGGAAGCGGCGGACAAGGACATTTTCGATTTCGTCGAAGCGGCGCTGACGACCGATCTGGTGCGCGAACCCGCCAGCGGCTACAGCCGCCGCCAGGTGCTGCGTTTCGCGATGAAGTTTCAGCAGTACACCAGCCCCGTCATGGCGAAGGGTTTTGAGGATACGGCGCTGTACCGCTACAACCGGCTGATCGGTCTGAACGAAGTCGGGGGCGACCCGACGCAGTTCGGCATCTCGGTCGCCGCGTTTCATCATGCCAACACCGAGCGCGCCGAGCATTGGCCGCACGCGCAACTGACCACCGCGACGCATGACACCAAGCGCGGCGAAGATGTGCGCGCCCGTCTGGCGATCGTGGCCGCCGCGCCGGAGGCCTGGGAGCAACACGTACGCCTCTGGGCGCGCTACAACCGGCGCAAGAAGCAGCCGGTCGACGAGCGGCCGGCGCCGGATCGCGAGGACGAGTACCTGTTGTACCAGACGCTGGTCGGGGCCTGGCCGGTCGAACTACTGGACCCCGATTGGAACACCGACGCGGCCGGCAATTTCATCAGTCGCGTGCAGGGCTACATGAACAAAGCGGTTCGCGAAGCCAAGCGGAATTCGTCGTGGACCAATCCGGACGAGGCGTACGAACAGGCTATCGCCGATTTCATCGCTCGTATTCTCGACCCCGCGGGCAGCCGCCTGTTCATCGACGATTGCGTGCCGTTCGCGCGTCAGATTGCCGAGGCCGCCGTGGACGCGAGCCTGGTCCAGTTGACGCTCAAGCTCACCTGCCCGGGGATTCCGGACGTGTACCAGGGCGGCGAATTGTGGGATCTCAATCTGGTGGATCCGGACAACCGCCGGCCGGTGAATTTCGAGGTGCGCCGGCGCCTGCTCGCGGAAGTGAAGCGGGCGGATCGACTGCAGGGCGCCGAACGCGCCGCCGTGTTGCGCGACATGCGCGCGCACTGGCGCGACGGCCGCATCAAGCTGTTCGTGCTCCACAAGCTGCTGCAACTGCGACGCCGCTACCCGCAGGTCTTTACGGATGGCGCGTACATTGCGCTGGAGACCGACGGGCCGCGGGCCGAGCGCATCTGTGCCTTTGAGCGCGCGCACGAAAGTTGCCGGATCATGGTCGTCGTCGCGCGGCCGCGAGCGGAAGCGGGCGGCTGGGCCGAAGCGGTGCTGCAAAGCGAGCCCGCGGAATGGCACGAGGTCATTCGTGATCAGCCGGTGGCGTCGGCGGCGACGATCGAACTTGCGGAACTGTTCGATACGCTGCCGGCAGCCGTGCTGATTAACGACAAGGAGAATCGATGCACATCCTGAGTGGCGGATTCGGCGAGTACGCGGCCTACGCGCTCGCGCTGCTAGCGGCGCTCGCGAATGCCGCCGGCCAGATTCTGCAGCGCAAGCCGAGCCGCGAGGAGCCGGAGGAGGCGCAGGAAAGCGCGCGGCTGTTTCTCGATCTGGCCCGAAAGCCGCTGTGGCTGGCCGGCATCGCCTGCGTCGTGCTCGGTTCGGTGTTCCAGATCGGCGCGCTCAACTTCGGTGCGCTGGCGACGGTGCAGACGCTGGTGATTCTGGAACTGCCGTTCACGCTCATCGGCGCATCCTGGTTTCTCGGCAGCAAGCTGCGCTGGCGCGACTGGATTTACATTGCGGTGATGACGGCGGGCACCGCCGGCGTGGTCGCCTTTCTGCAACCGCGCGGCGGGCAAGCGTCGGATGTCAGCCCGCTGGCGTGGGGCGTGGCGGTGGGCGCGACCACATTGCCGATCATCGTGCTGTACTACTTCACGCGCCGCGGCGAGAGCGCGCGTGACGCGGCGCTGCTCGGCGCGGCCACCGGCATCTGCTTTGCGCTGTTCGCGGCGTTGATGAAAGGCGTCACGCTGCAGTTTCACCAGGGCTTCATCGCCGTCATTACGTCGTGGCAGATCTATCTCGCGATCGTCGCGGCCGTCGCCGGCATGTGGCTGCTGCAAAACGCCGTGCACGCCGGCAAGCTGGTCGCCGCGCAACCGGGGATCACGCTGCTCGACCCGGCGGTGTCGATTGTCTGGGGCGCGCTGGTGTTCGACGAGCGCATGCGCGGCGGCCTGTACATACTGCTCGCGATGATCAGCGCGGCGGCGATCGCCGTCAGCGCGTTCGGGCTGGCGGAGTCGCCACGCGTCGAAGAGCAAGAGGATCAGGGTGGCGGCTGAACTGGTTCTCGGTCCGATGCTACGTTACGTCGGTGCGCACGAAGCGACCGTGTGGGTCGAAGCGGGTTCGCCGTGCGAGGTGGATATCAACGGCCACACGGCGCGCACGTTCCGCGTACTGGATCATCATTACGCCATCGTGAGGCTGACCGATCTCGAGCCCGCTCGCGACTATCCCTATACGGTACGGCTCGATGGCGAGCCGGTTTGGCCGGAACCCGATAGCTCATTTCCCGGCAGCGTGATCCGCACGATTGCGCCCGGCGCGCTGCGCATCGCGTTCGGCTCATGCCGCGTCTATGTACCGCACGAGCCGCCGTACACCAACCCGAACGACGAAGACCCGCGCGGCCGCGGCATCGACGCGCTCAACGCGTTCGCGCTGCGCATGCGCGAGCAGGACCCGGCGCTTTGGCCGGACTTGCTGCTGCTCGTCGGCGACCAGATCTACGGCGACGACGTATCGCCGGGGACAAAGGAATTCATTCGCCGGCGCCGCGACCCCGACAAGCCGCCCGGCTACGAAATCGCCGATTTCGAGGAATACACGCACCTGTACCGCGAATCGTGGCGCGACCCGGCGGTGCGCTGGCTGCTGTCGACCGTCTCCAGCGTGATGATCTTCGACGACCACGATGTCAGCGACGACTGGAACATATCCGAGGCCTGGGTTCACGAGATGCGCGACAAGCCGTGGTGGGATGCGCGCATCAGCGGCGCGTTCATGAGCTACTGGCTCTACCAGCACCTCGGCAACCTGTCCCCGGATGAACTCTACAATGACGAGTTGTATCGCCAGGTGCGGGAGGCGGAAGACGCCGGCGATTTGCTGCGCGACTTTGCGTATCGCGCCGACCGCCAGTCGCACACCTGCCGCTGGAGTTATCACCGCGACTTCGGCAACACCCGGCTGGTGATGCTCGACTCGCGTGCGAGCCGGGTGCTGGAAGAAGACGAGCGGGCGATGATCGACGACCAGGAATGGCACTGGGTCGAGCGCTACGCCACCGGCGGCTTCGACCATTTGCTGATCGGCACGTCGCTGCCGTTCATCACCTCGCCCGGCATCCATTATCTGGAAGCCTTCGACGAAGCTTTGTGTCGCGGCGTCTGGGGCCGACGCTTCGCGCGCTGGGGCGAAAGCCTGCGCCGCTGGCTCGACCTCGAACACTGGCCGGCGTTCCAGCATTCGTACCATGCGCTCGCCGACTTGCTGCGCGCCATCGCTGCCGGCAAACGCGGCCGGGCGCCGGCGTCGATCGTGCTGCTGTCCGGCGACGTGCATCATGCCTACGTCAGCCGCGCCAACTTTCGGCGGGCGTCGCAGCCGAACAGCACCATCTACCAGCTAGTCTGTTCGCCGTTCCGGAATGCGCTGGGCAAGAAGGAAAGGGTTATCATGCGCGCCGGCTGGCACCGCGTTGCGCCGGCCATATTAAGAGGTCTCGCGCGTGCGGCCGGTATCCGGAAGCCGGAGATGGAGTGGCGGTTGATGCATCCGGAGCCATGGTTCAACAATCAGATCGCAGTGCTGGAATTGCAAGGCGATAATGCGCGTCTGAAAATCGAAAAAACCATAGCCGGCGAAACGCCGGACAACCCCGAGCTGGAAGAAGTCTTCAGCCACGACATGACATGATTCAAATCACCCCGAACCTGTCTATCCCCGACGACGCGCTCGAATTCGATTTCGTTCGTGCATCGGGGCCGGGCGGGCAGAACGTCAACAAGGTCGCGACCGCGGTGCAGCTGCGCTTCGATGCGCGCCATGCCGACTCGTTGCCGGACGAGGTGCGCGCCCGCGCGATCCGTCTCGCCGGCCGGCGCGCGACGAAAGAGGGCGTGATCGTGATCGAAGCGAAGCGCTACCGCTCGCAGGAGCGCAATCGCGACGATGCGGTCGAGCGGCTGGTGCGGTTGCTGCAACGGGCGACCGTGGTGCCGAAACCGCGCAAGAAGACGAAGGTGAGCGCGGCGGCGAAGCGAAAGCGCATCGAGCAGAAGCGTGCGCAGGGCAAAAGAAAGAGCCTGCGCAAAGCGCCGCCGGTGGAGTGAGAAGTTGCTAGTGTAGTGCGTCATTCTGTTTGGCGCTTAATCGGCGATTTGCGCGGACGACCTTTTCCAGGATGTCGTTGGCGCTGGCGGTCCAAATGAAAGGCTTGGGTTGTTGGTTGTGTTGATCAATGTAGCGCTCGATTGTC
>DASSNE010000032.1:0-13443 GCA_035688265.1 Gammaproteobacteria bacterium | reverse complement strand
CCGTCTGAGTTGAGTGCAAGATCAAGCTGCGACCCCTATTCCTCCTATTCGACCCCTATTCCTCCTATTCCTAGTCCTTGCTGTCACCTGTGTCTGAATCCTGGATGGGATAAAAGACTTGACCCTTGGGCCAACCGATGTTTTTATCGGGATCAAAGCTGAGGTACATATAGCGTGCGGAAAACACCAAAGAGGCACTAGGTAAGAGCTCCCATCCTCCAGAAACTATCCCTCCGCTGGTTATATAGATCGCGTAGCTGGAATCGGTTCCGCACTTGTTAAAGATACTTATTTGGGCGTAACCGCTACCATACTTGGCAAGGTACCGACATTCTCGCTTGTTGTAGGTACGAGACTCGATCAAATAATGATGGCGAAAAACGTGGGTTACACGCCATATATCAGAAGAAAGTATCTTTGTCACTGGAAAATCAGGACATTCATCAATCCGGCAGTTTTGCGCAGGCGGCGGCTTGAAGTCTTTCAAGCTTCGGAATTTTGGATAGCGATTCGGATTAACAGAAAAGGCATCCGGATTGACGGGCTTTAGCCCACTTCCGTACGCGACAACGCCAGCCGGAGGCTTTCTATATATAGCTTCGCTACTTCTCACACCACACGCAACGAGGACCGCAGCCCCTAGGGCAACCACAACGGTAAGGCAAATTAACCGTCGCATGCATAACTCGAGCGTCACAGCCTGTTTAAGTCAATCCGGCACCCGCCGGATCTTCGCGCCCAGTTGCTGGAGCTTTTCCTCGATGCATTCATAGCCGCGGTCGATGTGGTAGATACGCTCGACCATGGTTTCGCCGTCGGCGACCAGGCCTGCCAGTACCAGGCTTGCCGAGGCGCGCAGGTCCGTCGCCATGACCGGTGCGGCGGTCAGGTTGTCGACGCCGCGGCTGATCGCCGTGTTGCCTTCCAGGCGGATATCCGCGCCCATGCGCTGCATCTCGAGCACGTGCATGAAGCGGTTTTCGAACACGGTTTCGGTGATGGTGCCGGAGCCTTCCGCGACCACGTTGAGCGCCGTGAACTGCGCCTGCATGTCGGTCGGGAATGCCGGGTACGGCGCCGTGCGCAGGTCCACCGCCTTCGCGCGCTGGCCGTGCATGTCCAGTTCGATCCAGTCGTCGCCGCAATGAATGTCGGCGCCCGCCTCGCGCAGCTTCCCGATCACTGCGTCCAGCAATTCGGGGCGCGTATCGCGCAGGCGCACGTGACCGCCGGTCAGCGCCGCGGCCACCAAATAAGTCCCGGTTTCGATCCGGTCCGGCAGCACGTTGTAATCGGTGCCGTGCAGCTTCTCGACGCCCTCGATCGTGAGCGTACCGGTGCCGGCGCCGCGGACCTTTGCGCCCATCTGGTTCAGGCAGTTGGCCAGGTCGACGACTTCCGGCTCGCGCGCGGCGTTTTCAATCGTCGTCACGCCGTCGGCGAGCGCCGCGGCCATCATCAGGTTCTCGGTGCCGGTGACGGACACCAGGTCCATGACCAGGTGGGCTCCGCGCAGCCGGTCGGCCTTGGCGCGAATGTAACCGCTGTCGACGGTGATGTCCGCGCCCATCGCCTCGAGCCCCGCGATGTGCAGGTTGACCGGCCGGGTGCCGATCGCGCAGCCGCCGGGCATCGACACATCCGCGCGGCCGTGACGCGCCAGCAGCGGCCCGAGCACGAGAATCGACGCGCGCATCGTCTTGACCAGTTCGTACGGTGCGTACAGCTCGCGGATCGTGTTGGCGTCCGCCTCGATGCGCAGGCGCTCGTCGATCGTCAGGCCGACGCCCATCCGGCCAAGCAGTTCGATCGTCGTCGTGACATCGTGCAGATGCGGCACGTTGCCGACCGTCATCGGGCTGTCGGCCAGCAAGGTCGCTGCCAGGATCGGCAGCGTCGCGTTCTTCGCGCCGGAAATCCGGATCTCCCCTTCAAGGCGGCGGCCGCCCTGAATCAATAACTTATCCAAGATCGCGGTACTCGGCCGGCGTGAAAGTCTGCATCGACAGCGCGTGAATCTCGCCGCCCACGCGTCCGCCCAGCGCGGCGTAAACCAGCTGGTGGCGCGCGATGCGGCTCTTGCCGTCGAAATCGGGAGCCACGATCACCGCGGTGAAATGCGTGTTGTCCGGGCTCTCGACCGCCACTTCGGCAGCGGGCAGCGCCTCCTCGATCAGCCGTTTGACTTGAGCGGCGTCCATTCGGTTTGTCCGTTGTCCTGGGGAAGCCGGCTATTTTATAGATATTTCAGTCTTACGTCCCGTCCCGCTGCCGAAGCACCGGTTATGGCCCGTCCAGGGGTATTCCGGTATCCTCTGCGCGATGATCGATTCCCCCTCCCAGTCCTTCGACGCGACGGCGGCGGTAACGCGCGCGCGGCGCGTGCTCGAAGTCGAAGCGGCGGCCGTCGGCGCACTGGCCGCGCGGCTGGGCGACGACTTCGCGGAGGCTTGCCGCCTGTGCCTGGCCTGCCGCGGCCGCATTGTCGTCAGCGGCATGGGCAAGTCCGGCCACGTCGCGAGCAAGATCGCGGCGACGCTCGCGAGCACCGGTACGCCGGCGTTCTTCGTGCATCCTGGCGAAGCGAGCCATGGCGATCTCGGCATGATCACCGGCGACGACGTGGTACTGACACTGTCGAACTCGGGCGAGACGCAGGAACTGGTGACGCTGCTGCCGCTGATCAAGCGTCTCGGCGTACCGCTGGTCACGCTGACCGGCAAGCCGGATTCGACGCTCGCCACGGCGGCCGATGTCAACCTCGACGTCAGCGTCGCCGAGGAAGCCTGCCCGCTCAACCTGGCCCCGACCGCGAGCACGACGGCGGCGCTGGCGATGGGCGATGCGCTGGCGATCGCGCTGCTCGAAAGCCGCGGCTTTACCGAACAGGATTTCGCCCGCTCCCATCCCGGCGGCACGCTCGGCCGGCGGCTGCTGCTGCACGCGGGCGACCTGATGCACACGAACGACGAGATTCCCGCCGTGGCGGCCGACGTTCCGCTCAGCCGGGCGCTGCTCGAAATGACGCAGAAAGGCCTTGGCATGACTGCGATCGTCGATGCCGATTTCCACGTCCTCGGCGTCTACACCGACGGCGACCTCAGGCGGACGCTCGACCGCGGCGCCGATGTGCATACGACGCCGATTCGCGACGTGATGACGCCGGGCGGCAAGACGATCGCCGCCGATACACTCGCCGGCGAGGCCGTCAAGCTGATGCAGCAGCACAAGATCACGGTGCTGCTGGTTACCGATCCCGACGGCAGGCTTACCGGTGTCCTGCACATGCACGACCTGCTGCGCGCGGGCGTGGTTTGATGGACGCTGAGCTGGCAAGGCGCGCGGCGCGCATCAAGTTCGTGGTGTTCGACGTCGACGGCGTCTTCACCGACGGCCGCTTTTATTACGGTCCCGGCGACCTCGAACTGAAGGCGTTTCACACCCGCGACGGTCACGGCATCAAGCTGCTGCACGCAGCCGGCCTCCGCACCGCCGTCATTTCCGGGCGCGAGTCCGTGGCCGTCACCCGCCGCATGGCCGAACTCGGCGTCGGCGACGTGGTGCAGAACCGTTCCGACAAGCTGCCGGTATTCAACGAATTGCTGGCCCGCTACGAGCTTGACGCGGCCGACTGTGCCGCGGTGGGCGACGACCTGCCGGACCTGCCGCTGCTGCAGGCGGCGGGCCTGGCGATCGCGGTCGCCAACGCGCATCCCGACATCCGCCATGCCGCACACTGGGTGACGCCCGCCCGCGGCGGTTATGGCGCGGTACGCGACGTGGCGGACCTGCTGCTTTCGGCGCGCTGACCGGCCTATGCGGCTCTGGCTGACGCTCGTCCTGCTGGCCGTGCTGGCCGGCGGCACCTACTGGTTGCTGCGCCACATCAGCCCGTCGGCGCAGGCGCCGACGCAGGCCGTGAGCCACGCGCCGGACTACTGGTTCAAGGGCGCGACGATCACGCAGATGGACACCGCCGGAAAGCTCGAATACAAGCTGCTGGCGGATACGGTCACGCATCATCCCGACGATGGCAGCGTCGATCTCACCGCCCCGCGCTTCACCTGGTACTCCCCGGCCGATCCGGCAGCGCCGTGGCACGTGACTGCCCGGCACGGTACCATTCCCGCCGGCGGCGACATCGTGCATTTGCGTGGGGACGTTGTTGTGACGCATCCGGCGCAAAACGGCGAGCTACTGAAGGTTTTCGCGCCGACGCTCGACTTGTACACGAAGAAGCGCGAGGCGCGCACCGCCGATCCGGTCCGGATTGTGCAGGGCCCGAGCCACGTGCACGCTGTGGGGATGGTGATCGACATGCAGCAGAACCATATGAGGTTGAAATCCGCTGTACGGGGGGTTTATGCGCACTGATCGCACGACGCAACTCAAACTCCTCGGCTTGCTGGTTGTCTGTCTCTGCGCCTGGGCGCTGCCGCGGCCGGCGTGGGCGCTCAAATCCGATGCGAAGCAGCCAATCAAAATCTCCGCCGACCGCTGGGACCATACCGGCTCGGCCAACGGCGACAACGGCACGAGCGTCTATACCGGCCACGTCGTCATCACCCAGGGCAGCATCCGCATTACGGCCGACCAGGCGACGCTAACGCTCAAAAACGGCAAGCTCAAGAAGGCGGTAATCGTCGGCAGACCGGCGACCTTTTACCAGGCCAAGGAAGACGCCAAGCCCGTGCATGGCCACGCGCGCGAGATTCATTACGACACCGACACGAGCACCGTGGAATTGATCGACAATGCCCGCGTGGACCAGGGCGGCCAGCTGATTACGGCGAACTACATCCGCTACAACACGCAGGCCGGCAAGGTCGTCGCGCACCGCGCGAAGCAGAAGAAAGGCCGCGTGCACATCGTCATTCCGCCCAAAGACAACGGTTCCGGCCACCAATGAAGCTGGCCGCTGACGGGCTGCTCAAGCGCTATCGCAAGCGCGAGGTCGTCAAGGACGTCTCGCTGCAGGTGGAAAGCGGCGAAGTCGTGGGTCTGCTGGGGCCGAACGGCGCCGGCAAGACGACCTCATTCTACATGATCGTCGGGCTGATCCCGTCCGACGGCGGCACGATTCATATCGACGGCCGCGACATCACGAAGCTGCCGGTCCACGCCCGGGCGCGCCTCGGGCTGGGCTACCTGCCGCAGGAAGCTTCAGTATTCCGCAAGCTGACGGTGGCCGAGAATATCACCGCGATCCTCGAGACCCGCCGCGACTTGAAACGCAGCGAGCGCGGGCCCGCGCTGGACGAGCTGCTCGAGGAACTGCACATCAGCCATATCCGCGACAGCCTCGGCATCAGCCTGTCGGGCGGCGAGCGCCGCCGCGTCGAAATCGCCCGGGCGCTGGCCGCCGAACCGCGCTTCATCCTGCTCGACGAGCCGTTCGCCGGCGTCGACCCGATCTCGGTCATCGACATCCGCCGGATCATCGATCACCTGCAGCAGCGCAATATCGGCGTGCTGATCACCGACCACAATGTCCGCGAGACGCTTGGCATCTGCTCGCGCGCCTATATATTAAGTGAAGGGCAGGTGATCGCGGCGGGGACGCCGGAGGCGGTGCTCGAGGACCGGCGCGTCCGCGAGGTCTACCTGGGCGAGGATTTTCGGCTTTGAGGCGGTCCCGGGTGGGGTCATCCCCGCTGTGGCCGGTTCGGAGGCGAGGCAGTAAACTAGAACCATGATCAAACCGGGTCTGCAACTGGGCCTCGGCCAGCAGCTGACGATGACGCCGCAGTTGCGTCAGGCGCTCAAGCTGCTGCAGTTTTCGGCGCTCGAACTGCAGGAAAATGTGAACGAGGTGCTGGCCGGCAACGTCATGCTGGAGCCGGTCGAATCCGGCCCGGACGGCGCCGACGGCGAGCCCGACAGGATTGAGGCCGACGCCGAGCCCGCGGAACACCAGGACGATGGCGGCCTCGACCTGGACATGCCCGATTTCGCCGGTGGTGGGGACGGCTGGTCGGGCGATCCCGACGCCTGGCGCGACCGCGCCGCCGCGAGCGAGGAGTCGCTGCAGGACTACCTGCTCTGGCAGTTGCGCCTCTCGCCGATGTCCGAGGACGACTTCGCCATCGGCTCGGCCCTCATCGACAGCATCGACGACAACGGTTATCTCCGCGCCGATCTCGCCGACATCGCCACGGGCCTCAAGCCGGACGTCTCCGTCGGGCCGGCCGAGGTCGAAGCCGTGCTGCACCGCATCCAGGCCTTCGACCCGCTCGGCGTCGGCGCACGGTCGCTGGCGGAATGCCTCAGCGTGCAGCTTGCCGCCTGCGCCGCCACGACCCCGGGCAAGGCCGCCGCACTGGCCATCGCCGCGAAATACCTCGAAGCACTGGGCGCCGGTCGGCGCCGGCAAATCCAGGACGAACTCGAACTCGACGACGCGACCTTCGCCGCCGCCACCGCGCTGATCCACAGCCTCGACCCGTGCCCGGGCGCCGCGGCCGGCGGCACGACCGCCGACTACCTTGTGCCGGACGTGCTGGTCGAGCGCCGTGACGGCCACTGGCAGTGCCGGATGAATCCGGACAGCGCGCCCCGCCTGAGAATCAACCCGTTGTACGAACGATGCGTGCGCGACAGCCGCGGCGATGGCAGCCAGGCCGCGTTGCGCCAGCAGCTCGACGAAGCGCGCTGGCTGTTGCGCAGCATCAAAATGCGCAGCGAAACCCTGCTCCGCGTCGCCGGCGCGATCGTTGCGCACCAGCAGGACTTCTTCGACTTCGGCGAAGAAGCGATGAAGCCACTCGGCCTCAAAAGCATCGCCGAGCGCCTCAAGATGCATGAATCCACCGTGTCGCGCGTGTGCGCCAACAAGGTCATGGCGACGCCGCGCGGCATGCTCGAATTCCGTTATTTCTTCTCGAATGCCGTATCGAATGGCGCCATGGAGGACCATTCGGCCACGGCCATCCGGGCGATGATCCGCAAGCTGATCGCGGACGAAAACGCCGCCAAACCGCTAAGCGACAGCCGCATCAGCGCGGTTCTGAAGAACCAGGGAGTGGACGTCGCACGCCGCACGGTCGCCAAGTACCGCGAGGCGTTGTCGATCCCGCCCTCTCACCTGCGCAAACAGACTCACGTCGAGTCGTGAACGAAGGAGATTGTCATGGAAATGAGCCTGACTGGTCATCACGTCGATATCAGCCCCTCACTCCGCAGTTACGTGGACAACAAGGTCGAGCGCCTGGAGCGCCACTTCGACCATGCCACCGACATTCATGTCATACTGTCGGTAGAAAAACTGCGCCACAAGGCGGAAGCCCGCATGAATCTGCCGGGCGACGAATTGTTCGCCGATGCCGTCGAGGAGGACATGTACGCGGCGATCGATCAACTGGTCGACAAGCTGGACCGCCAGGTCAAGACGTTCAAGGAAAAGAAAACCAACCACCACCCGCACGGCTGATTAACGCCGAACCCGATCACGGCCGGCTGTCGCTTTGCGGCAGCCGGCATTGCTTTTGGGCCGCCCGATGAATCATCTCAATGAACTGATCGTTCCCGCTCGTGTACTCGCCAATGCCAAGGCGGACAGTCGCAAGCGCGCACTCGAAGTGCTGAGCGAGCTGTTGAGCAAGGACCAGCCCGATCTGTCGCAAGCCGAGGTCATGCAGGGACTGGTGTCGCGGGAGCGACTCGGCAGCACGGCGATCGGTGGTGGCATCGCCGTGCCTCACGGGCGCGCCGCCGGCATCACGCAAGTCATCGGCGCGCTGATCCGGTTGAACGACCCGGTCAATTACGGCGCCGAGGACGGCGTGCCGGTCGACCTGATGTTCGCGATCCTGGTGCCGCTCGAATGCACCGAGGCGCATGCCCAGTTCGTATCGCAGGTCACGCTGCGCCTGAGCGACCCGGACGTATGCCGCCACCTGCGGGAAGCGAAAACCAGCAAGGCGCTCTACGCCTGCTTCGCGGACGACGAAGCCTGCGCGCGCGAATTGCGGGTGGGCCTGCACGCATGAAGCTGGTCATCCTCAGCGGCCTGTCGGGCTCCGGCAAATCCGTCGCACTCAACATGCTCGAGGATCTCGGCTACTACTGCATCGACAACCTGCCGATCACGCTGATCGCGAGCGTCGCGCGCGCCACCATTCTCACCGGCGAACCGCAATTCAAACTGATGGCGCTGGGCGTCGATGCGCGCAACCGCGGCGAGGATATCGCGGCGCTCGCCGGCGCCGTGCAGGAACTCGAACGCGCCGGCGTCGATTGCGATCTCGTCTTCCTGCACGCGGCCGAGGAAAAACTCGTCAAGCGCTACAGCGAAACACGCCGCCGTCACCCGCTGTCGCACAACAAGATGTCGCTGCGCGACGCAATTCGCACCGAGCGCGACCTGCTCGCACCGGTCGCCGAGCAGGCCGACCTGACCATCGACACCACCGACACCAGCATCCACGACCTGCGCACGATGATTCGCGACCGCGTGCATCGTTCGCCGCAAAACGCGCTGTCGATCCTGATCCAGTCGTTCGCGTTCCGCCACGGCGTACCGCCGGACGCCGATTTCGTGTTCGACGCCCGCTGCCTGCCCAACCCCTACTGGGACCTCCGACTGCGCCCGCTGTCCGGGCGCGAACCACAGGTCATCACCTTCCTCGAAAGCCAGCCCGAAGCCGGCGAAATGCTCGCCGACATCGGCGCCTTTCTCGACAAATGGATCCCCCGCTTCGAAGCCAACGACCGCAGCTACCTCACCATCGCGATCGGCTGCACCGGCGGCTTCCACCGCTCGGTCTATTTAGCCGAACGCCTCGCCGAGCGCCTGCGCGCCAGCCACGACAACGTGATCGTGCGCCACAACGAAATCAACTGATCAGACATCTGCGTCGTCATTGACACCCAGAAACTCGCGGAGACGGACCCGATTTGCCAGGCCGTCGCGGTAGCCGAGTTCGATCAGCTCGCTGCAGAATGAGCCGCTGAACAGCAGGTAGCTGATCAGTTGATTGCCGTCGGAGCGGTGTGCGCCCATGCGTTTCAGCAGCACGTTGACCGCGTGCGGGAATTCGCGGCGATGACGGTCGGCAATCTCACTGATGTCGACACTCGGCGCGATCACCAGCGTGTCGATGATGCGCAGATCGGGCGTGCCCGGCTCGCGCGCGGCCTCCGGTACGTGCTCGTACGTCTGGTTGATGCGCTTCAGCCGTTCGAGGTCGGTATACAGCGTGTCCATGAACAGCGTGTCGAGTACGTAGCCGGCGATTTCGCCGAAGCTCGGATACACCGCCATCTGTGGCATCACGTTTGCCTGTTCATTGCGCACTGCGACGATCAGAATCTTGCGCGCGCCCAGGTGAATGGCTGCGCTGAGCGGCGCGGCCTGGCGCATCGAGCCGTCGCCGAAAAACTCGCGCTCGATGCGTACCGACGGGAAGATGATCGGCAGCGCGATCGACGCCATGATGTGATCCAGCGTGATTGGAGACCGGCGGCCGTCGCGGCGCTCGCGGCTCCAGGGCTCGATGTCGCGGGAACCGTTGAAGAACGCGACCGAGCGGGCCGAACTGTAGCCGGATGCGACGATCGCCAGGGCGCGCAGCGCACCCGCGTCGATGGCACGATCGACGTCGGCGAACGGGATATTGTCGGCCAGCAGCTTGCGCAGCGGCGAGTTGTCGAGCAGCGCGCGCGGCACATGACGGCCGTTGCCGCCGTGAATCAGCGTCAGCAACCACCGCGCCGCGGTGCTGATCATGGTCCACAAGTCGGCGCGGAACACGCGCTCCACGGTCAGGTTTTCCCAGATTTCCGCGAGCCGCTTTGCACCGTGCTGGAATTCGACCGCGTGGGACGCCAGCATCGCCGCATTGATTGCGCCGGCGGACGTGCCGGTGATGATCGGAAACGGATTGGGTGCGCCCGGCGGCAGCACCTCGGCGACCGCCTTGACGACGCCCGCCTGGTAAGCGGCGCGCGCACCGCCGCCCGGCAGAACCAGACCGCACTGTTCGCCGGGAGCCGGCTGCTGATCGTTTTCCATCAGGACAATTCTCCCACGCCCGTTCGCTTTGATCGTCGCATTAAGTTAGATTATCAGCCCCTTACCTGGTAACACGGTGCGACATGCGGCGTATTGTGCTGGTCAACCTGAAAGGCGGCTGTGGCAAGACCACGCTGGCGACGACAATCGCGGCCTATTATGCCAATGCCGGGCGCGCGACGTGTCTGCTGGATATGGATCCGCAAGGCTCGAGCACGGAATGGCTCGGCGCGCGGCCGCGGGAACGGGCGCCGATCGCCGGCGTCTGGACGCACCAGCGCATGGAAGGCATGACGCGCAGCTTTGCGATCCGCGTACCGACCGAGACCGAGCGGCTGATCGTCGATACGCCGGCCGGACTCGATCGCATGCAGTTACGCGACGTCACCCGCGACGCCGACGCGGTGATCGTGCCGGTATTGCCATCCGCATTTGACATTCGTGCTTCTTCACGGGCCATCGGCGACCTGCTGCTGGCAACCAGTTCGTTGCGCCGCCACCAGCGGGTGGCAGTCGTCGCCAATCGCGTGCGCCGCAACACGCAAGTCTACGACGCGCTGGTGCGGTTTCTCGACAGCCTCACGATCCCGTTCATTACGACGCTCCGCAATACACAACATTACGCTCTGGCCGCCGAGCAGGGTCTCGGCATTCATGAGTTGGATTCGCGGCGGGTGCGCACCGACAAGATGCAGTGGCGGCCCGTTTTCGAGTGGCTGGATCGGACAAGGACTGAGGACTCAGTGCTAAGGACTGAGGCAGAAAGGCACGCCATACTGAGCCCTTAGTCCTCAGTCCTGTTCCGTGCTCGGCACCAGCATCAGTACATGCTCGCTTGGCCCCGGCAGAAACGGCGTCGGCTTTCCGGTGGCCCAGGCCTTGAACTCGTCGCCGTAATACGGCGACATCGGGTGGCCGCTCTGGCCGCCGGGCAGCTCGAAAATACCATCCTGCTCGTCGCCCGGTGCCACGTCCATCCGCATTGACGCGCCGAACGACACGGCCTGCACGCGCGGCATGTTGTGGTCGCCCGGCAATTCCATCACCGGCATGTCGAGCCACGGCCCGAGCAGCGGCACCGCGTAGCTCAGCGGATGGCGCACCTGCACCGTGTTGCGCTTGCCCCAAGTGAAATGGGCCAGCCCGCCCTCGGCCTGCCAGTGATCGGCGATTATCGAATCGCCGACCGCCAGCATGAACGCGTCCCAGCTCTTGTAGCCGGCCGGCAACAGATTGGCAGGCTTCTTCTCGACCAACTCCCATAATGACCCTTCGAATTGCGGCAGAGCCGGCGCCTTAAAATGCGGCGCCCTGGCCCGCACCGGCGCGAGCAGCGCCGACAGCACGCGCGCGCGCAAGTCTTCGTGAAACAACCGCACCAGCCGGTAGCCGACCGAATCCACCGCGGCCTTGCCTTGCCAGGCGGCGACGTAGCGGCGGAAGGCCGCCCGGCGCGGGTTCGCGGCGGCGGCCTTGGGCGTGATCAGGCGCAGCAGCAGATCGCGCCAGCGGGTCAAAAAGCGGGCGCGATCGTCGAGCTGGATCGCGAGCATGTCCGCCGGCGTGGCGTGCCGGACCGGCTTCAGATCGGCATGAATCTGCTGCGCGCGTGCGCCCAGCGCATAGCCGCCGTCGCCCATCTTCGCCAGCGCCTTGCCGCCCACCACGCGGTTATTGGCGGTCCAGACCAGGCCGCCGTCGGGATCGACGATACGCGGGTATTTCGCCGGGTCGAGCCAGCCGTCCCAGCCGTTGTCGCCGTTGGCCCACGACGCCGGCAGCGACGGATCGTAGTTGCCGATGCGGTGCGGAATCCGCCCTGCCAGCGTCCAGCCGATGTGGCCGGCGGTGTCGGCGACGACGAAATTCAGCTCCGGCATACCGGCACGTGTGGCGATGTCGAGCGCCTCTTTCGTGGTCTGCGCGCCCTGCAGGTTCCAGATTTCGAGATTGGTGGCCGACGGCTGCTGCGCGACCCAGTGCACCGCGAGCGGCTGGCCGTCGAGGCTTTTGCCGACGATCGGCCCCCAGATCGTGCCGCGCACCTTGAGCGTTACATCGGGGGCGCCACGGACATGAATTACCTCGTTGTGAGCCTTGAACAGCCGCCAGCCGTCGGGCGTGCGGTAGCGGTTCGGGTGCGCCGGGTCGGTCTCGACCTTGACCAGATCCACCCAGTCGCCGTCGGCATTGGTGAAGCCCCAGGCGATGTGGCCGTTGCTGCCGGCAACGATGCCCGGCACGCCCGGCAGCGTGATGCCGGTGACGTTCACCACCTTGTGCGGCGGGCGCAGTTCCTTGTAGATGAGTCGCGCGCGATACCAGATCGGCGGCACGCCGAGATGCAGGTGCATGTCATTGGCGACCAGCGGCACGCCGTTCGCGGTGCGCGAGCCCGCCACCGCCCAGTTGTTGCTGCCGGCGACCAGGTAGCGTGCCGGGTCGGGCGAGAGAGCGTCGGACAGGTCGGCGACTGCCTTTTTTTGCGCGTGCAGGTCAATAACGTCCGCCCCCGGAATCGGCGGCGGCGCAAAGGCCTTCCCGCTGATCGGGGCGTCCCAGCGCGTCCCCTGCGGTGTCAGGAAGTCGTACAGCGCCGGCGGCAGGATCGCGTTCATTTTCGCCAGCGCCTGCTCGCGCTGGTCGGTCGAGTCCTGCAGGTCGAAATACATCGCCATGATCGCGAGGATCGAGTCTTCCGGCTGCCAGCGCGCCGGCTTCTGGCGCAGCAGCAGGTATTCGAATGGCCGCACGTCGAGCGCCGCGAGACCTTCATTGACGCCCAGCGTGTAGGCGCCGATCAGCGCCCGCTGGCGCGGCGGCAGCAGCCGGAGCACCTGCTTCGCCACCGCCCGCATCCGGAAGCGGCGGCGATCGCGATCGTGATCGACGATAGCCGGTGCGGGCCCCGCCAGTTGCGCGAGTTCGCCGGCCGCCGCACGGCGCAGCAGGTCCATCTGGAAGAAGCGGTCCTGGGCGTGCACGTAGCCGAGCGCGCGCGCCGCGTCCAGCTCGTTCGCGGCGGTGATCGTCGGCACACCGTTGGCGTCGCGCTCGATCTTGACCGGCGCGCTCAAGCCCACGAGCGCAACACCGCCGTCGAGCTGCGGCAGGCTGCCGCGCAACAGGCCGTAAATCGCGCCGCCGGCGAGAATCAGGATGACGAGGATGACGATGCCGGTCCAGAACGCGATGCGCTTCAGCAGACGTAGCGGCTTACGCTCGGGGGCTTTTTCTTGTTGAGGTGATTCGGTCTCGGCCACCGGCGGATATTAACCGCTCGACAGGAGATTGGGTAGGAGGCGGGGTTACCCCCGCCGTCCTCCCACACCACCGGACATGCGGTTCCGCATCCGGCGGTTCATAAAGCACACTGCAGACGACGGTGTTGTGTCAGCAGCGACACCAGTCCAAGTTGATCAAAGTACCGC
>DASSNE010000020.1:0-10177 GCA_035688265.1 Gammaproteobacteria bacterium | reverse complement strand
TGAAGCTCGATTATGCCGGAATCAATTACACCGACGTCTATCAGCGCAGCGGGCTGTATGCGCGTTCGCATACCTACCAGACACCACTGCCGATGGTGATCGGCATGGAGGGTGCGGGTACGGTGGCCGCGGTCGGCGACGGCGTCACCGATTTCCGGCCGGGCGAGCGCGTCGCGTACTGCATCGTGCGCGGCAGCTATGCGGAATACGCCGCGGTGCCGGCGCGGCGGCTGGTAAAGCTGCCGGACGACATTGACGTGCGGACCGGCGCAGCGCTGATGCTGCAGGGGCTCACCGCCCACTATCTCGCGCATTCGGCTTTTCAATTGAAAGCGGGAACGAGCTGCCTGGTGCATGCCGCGGCCGGCGGGGTCGGCCAGCTGCTGACGCAGATCGCGAAGATCGCCGGCGCAACGGTGATCGGGACCGTCGGCAGCCACGAGAAAGCGCAGATTGCGAAGGCGCGCGGCGTCGATCACGTGGTTCTCTACCGCGAGACCGATTTCCGTGACGCGGTGCGTGAGCTCACGGGCGGCATCGGCGTCGACGTTGTCTACGACGCGGTCGGCAAGGACACCATCGCCGGCAGCATCCGCAGCCTGAAGCGACGCGGGTTGTGCGTGAATTACGGTGGCGCATCGGGGCTGGTCGAATCGATCGAGCCGCTGGAACTGGCCGAAGCCGGCTCGGTGTTCTTCACTCGTCCGCATCTCGCCGATTACCTGGCGACGCCGGAAGAACTGCGCGCGCGCGCCGCCGATCTGTTTCAGTGGATTCGCGAGGGCCGGCTCACCGTGCCGGTCGACCGCGAATTTCCGCTGGCGCAGGCGGCCGACGCGCACCGTTACTTGGAAGCGCGCAAAACGCGCGGCAAGCTGCTGCTGAAAATCTGATTACCCCGCGCCGGCGCGCGCCGGTTGCGCCTGTCACGCGGGCGGCGCTTCTGCTGCCCCGCGCATTTCGTTTATAATGCGGCGGGCACCAGGGGCGGGGCTGCCTTCCATCGATCATCCCGTGCCGGGCAGGTGGACGTCCGGCTGATCATTCTGTCGTCACGCAGGCTGCGTGCCCGTCCGGCGCAGCTGTTTCGCGCCGATCCCTCACACCTTGCCGGCAGGTTTCTGTCGTAGAGCGTCGGCGACAATGCAGTCAATACAGGGGTGACATGATCGAAAAAAAATACATTCGGTTCGGCGGGCGACTCGTCATCGTCGGTTGCGGTTCGGTGGCGCAGGGCAGCCTGCCGCTGCTGCTGCGGCATCTCGACATCGAGCCGCGGCAGATCACCATCATCACCGCCGACGAACGCGGCGTCGCCGAGGCGCGGCACTTCGGCATCCGTTTCACCGTGTCGCCGCTGACGCCGCAGAATTTCCGGCAGGTACTCGAACCGCTGCTTGCGCATGGCGATTTTCTGCTCAATCTGTCGGTCGACGTCGGCAGCGTCACGCTGATCGAGTTCTGCCAGCAGCGCGGCGTGGGCTATCTCGACACCTGCATCGAGCCGTGGCTCGGCGGCTACACCGACACGTCGGTGTCGCCGTCGCTGCGTTCCAACTACGCGCTGCGCGAAGCGGTGCTGGCGCTGCGCCGGCAGGGCGGCGCCGGCCGCGCGACCGCGATCCCGACCCATGGCGCGAATCCCGGCCTCATCTCGCATTTCGTGAAGCAGGCGCTGATCAACATTGCACGCGACACCGGTGTCGACGCGGCGCCGCAGACGCGCGAGCAGTGGGCACAGCTCGCGATGCAGCTCGGCATCAAGGTGATTCACTGTGCCGAGCGCGATACCCAGATTGCCGAGCCGCGCAAGCGCCACGACGAATTCGTCAATACCTGGTCGGTCGAAGGTTTCGTCGGCGAGGGCTGTCAGCCGGCCGAACTGGGCTGGGGCACGCACGAACGGCATTTTCCTTGTGACGGCGCGCATCACGAATTCGGCTGCGACGCGGCCATTTATCTGCAGCGTCCCGGCGCATCGGTGCGCGTACGTTCGTGGACGCCGCTCGAAGGCTGCTACCACGGGTTCCTGATCACGCACAGCGAGGCGATCTCGGTGGCCGATTATTTCACCGTGCGCGAAGCCGACCGCATCGTGTACCGTCCGACCGTGCACTATGCGTATCACCCGTGCGACGGGGCGGTGCTGTCGCTGCACGAGCTGGCCGGCCGCAACTGGCAGGTGCAGCCGCGGACGCGGGTGCTGATGGATGAAATCACCGACGGCATCGACGAGCTCGGTGTGCTGCTGATGGGTCATGCGAAGGGCGCCTACTGGTTCGGCTCGCGGCTGTCGGTACAGGAGGCACGCAAGCTGGCGCCCTTCAACAACGCGACCAGCCTGCAGGTCGCGGCCGGCGTGCTCGGCGGCATGGTCTACGCGATGGAAAATCCGCAGGCCGGCATCATCGAACCCGACGACATACCGTTCGAACGCGTGCTGGAGATTGCGCGTCCCTATCTAGGCGAACTGGTCGGCGCTTATGGCGACTGGACACCGCTCTGCGATCGCGGCACGCTTTTCCCGGAAGACGTCGATCGCGATGATCCGTGGCAGTTCAAGAATTTCCGGGTGGTGTAAAAGCTATAACCGTAAAGGCGCGAAGGCGCAAAGAAATGCCGCAAAGAACTTCAGATTTGAATCTGGTTTTCCTTTGCGTCTTTGCGCCTCGGCGGTTCAAATCAGCCTGACACCTATCTGATTTTCATCCCCGGCGTTGCGCCGGAGTCGGGCGCCAGCAGATAAATGCCCGGCGCATCGCCGGACGCGGCGAGCACCATTCCTTCGGACACGCCGAATTTCATCTTGCGCGGCGCCAGGTTCGCGACCATCACGGTGAGCCGGCCTTTCAGCGCTTCGGGATCATAGACCGCCTTGATGCCGGCGAACACGGTGCGGGTTTCGGTGCCGATGTCGAGCGTGAGTTTCAACAGCTTGTCGGCGCCGTCGACGTGTTCGGCGTTGATGATCTTCGCGACGCGCAGGTCGATTTTGCCAAAATCGTCGATCGAGATGGTGTCGGTCAATTTGTTCCCTTCGTCAGCGGATGTTTGAGCGCCGGAAATCCCCCCTCCGCCCCCCTTTTTCGAAGGGGGGGACTGTACTGCCGCGGTGGTCTGGCTCGGCGCCGTTTTTTTGCTGCGCCCTTTTTTCGCGGCGTCTTCCGAATTTTCCTTCGAGGCGGCATCTTCCGCTCCCCCCTTTGCAAAAGGGGGGCTGGGGGGGATTTGCAGACTCTCCCTGTTCGCCTCGACCAGCGCAGCGACCTGCTTTGGATCGACGCGGGTTATCAGGTGTTCGTACTGGTTAATCTTGTGCCCACTTGGTAGCAGCCCATCCGCCTGCCGCCATTCGAGTTCCGGCACGTTCAGGAAGCGCTCGGCCCGCGCGGCAGTTTCTGGTAGCACGGGCTTCAGACAAATCGTCAGTAGGCGAAAAAGATTGAGAGTGACTGTGCAGACATCCTGTAACAATCGGCGAGATTCGTCGGATGGATCGCGCGCTAGTACCCATGGGCGCTTGTCGTCAAAATTAGCATTAGCCAGATCGGCGAGCACCATGATCTCCTTGATCGCCTTCGAATATTCGCGAGCATCACAATAAGTGCCGACCTGTTCGGCGCGCGTTTTGGCGACTTCTAATATGTCGCCTTCCAGCATTGCTGCCTCCTCGCGATGAAATCTTTTAGCTGGGCCACCAGTTTCGGATGCTAACGGAGACAGCCGACCGTCAAAAAACTTGTGAATGAACCCCGCTGACCGACTTGCAATATTCACATACTTCCCCACCAGATCACTGTTCACCCGTGCGACGAAGTCATCGAGGTTGAGATCGATGTCCTCCATCGTGCTGTTGAGCTTGCCGGCGTAGTAATAGCGCAGCCATTCCGGGTTGAGGCCCTGCTTCAGGTAGCTTTCGGCGGTGATGAAGGTGCCGCGCGACTTCGACATCTTTTCGCCGTTCACGGTGAGGAAGCCGTGCGCGAAGATTTTGGTCGGCGTGCGGAAGCCGGCGTGCTCCAGCATCGCCGGCCAGAACAGCGCGTGGAAGTAGAGGATGTCCTTGCCGATGAAATGATAGAGCTCGGCGTCTGCGTCGGTGACGTCGCGCAGCCAGTACGAGTCGAACAGCGCGCGCGCCTGCGGCCGGTCGTCGTTGGTGAGGCGGAAGCACAGGTTCTTGTGGCTCGCCATGTAGCCGACCGGTGCGTCGAGCCAGACGTAGAAGTATTTCCCGGGCGCGCCCGGGATTTCAAAGCCGAAGTACGGCGCGTCGCGCGAGATGTCCCAGTCCTGCAGGCCGGCGGCGAACCACTCCTTCAGCTTGTTGGCCGCTTCCGGCTGCAGCCGCTCGCTCCGCTGCGTCCATTTCTCCAGGAAACCCTTGCAGCGCTCGTCGGACAGGCGAAAGAAGAAATGCTCCGATGCGCGGCGTTCCGGCGTCGCGCCCGACACCACCGAGTACGGATTGATCAGATCGGTCGGCGCGTAGGTCGAGCCGCATACCTCGCAGGAATCGCCGTACTGGTCCTTCGCACCGCACTTCGGGCATTCGCCCTTGATGTAGCGGTCGGGCAGGAACATTTCCTTCGCCGGGTCGTAGAACTGCTCGACCGAGCGCCGCGCGATCAGCCCCGCCCGATCGAGCGCGGCGAAGATTCCCTCGCAGAATGCGCGATTTTCGGTCGAGTTGGTGGTGTAATAGTTGTCGAAGCCGATGTGGAAGCCGGCGAAGTCCCGCGTATGCTCCTGCCACACGCGCGCGATCAGCGCTTCCGGCGTGATGCCTTCCTTTTCTGCGCGCAGCATGATCGGCGTGCCGTGCGTGTCGTCGGCGCAGACGTAGCGGATGTCGTGGCCGCGCATTCTCTGGAAGCGCACCCAGATATCGGTCTGGATGTACTCGACCAGATGCCCGAGGTGGATCGCGCCGTTGGCGTAGGGCAGCGCGGAGGTGACGAGGATGCGGCGCGTCATGAACAATTTACCGGTGAAATTTTGAAGTTTATCAAATAGTCGGCACAGCGGGCGGCACGGCATAGGCCGGGCCGTGCGATTCGTCTAGAATAGATGGTCAATACAGATCAGAGGTATCGCAGTGGCCATCTCCGAACCCCAGGTGCAAACCGCACTCAAGGAAATTACCGACCCCAACACCGGGAAGGATTTCATCAGCAGCAAGTCCGCTCGCAATATCCGCATCGACGGCGCCGACGTCGCCGTCGACATCCTGCTCGGCTATCCGGCGAAAAGCGTGATCGAAGACATCCGCAAGCAGGTGACGGCGAAGCTGAAGACGCTGCCGGGCGTCGGCAACGTCGCCGTCAGCGTATCAATGAAAATCGCCGCACATGCGGTGCAGGGTGGCGTCAAGCTGATCCCGAACGTGAAGAACATCATCGCGGTGGCGTCCGGCAAGGGCGGCGTCGGCAAGAGTACCACCGCGGTCAACCTGGCGCTGGCGCTGGCCGCGGAGGGGGCGAGTGTCGGCGTGCTCGACGCCGACATCTACGGCCCGTCGCAGCCGACGATGCTGGGCATCAGCGGCCGTCCCGAGTCGAGCGACGGCAAGAGCATCGAGCCGATGGAGCGCCACGGCGTGCAGGCGATGTCGATCGGCTTTCTGGTCGATACCGAAACGCCGATGGTGTGGCGCGGGCCGATGGTGACGCAGGCGCTGGAACAATTGCTGAGGGAGACCCGCTGGCGTGACGTCGATTATCTGGTGGTGGACCTGCCGCCGGGCACCGGCGACATCCAGTTGACGCTGGCGCAGCGGGTGCCGGTGACCGGTGCGGTCATCGTCACCACGCCGCAGGATATCGCGCTGGTTGATGCACGCAAGGGGCTCAAGATGTTCGAGAAAGTGGGCATCCCGATCCTCGGCATCGTCGAGAACATGAGCATCCACATCTGCTCGCAGTGCGGCCACGAGGAACGCATCTTCGGTGAAGGCGGCGGCGAGCGCATGGGCAAGGATTACGACGTCGATTTCCTCGGCGCGCTGCCGCTCGATATCAACATCCGCGAACAGGCCGATTCCGGCAGGCCGACCGTGGTCGCCGATCCGGACGGGCGCGTGGCGCAGATCTACAAGGAGATCGCGCGCAAGGTGGCGATCAAGGTCGCCGACAAGGCACAGGACCTGTCGTCGGTGCTGCCGAAGATCGTCATCGAGAATACGTGATTGCGCACCTTGGTTGCCGGACGCTGGCGGCACCCGGTGGCGAACGGGACCCTATTGATGAATGCCGATGACGGCACAGATGCCGGCGGTGAGCGCCGCCAGCAGGCGGTGGTAAGGCGCGCGCTGCCCCGGGATGCCGCCGCAATCGCGCGCGTTTACGTCGAAAGCTGGCGCACCACCTACGCCGGGATCATTCCGGCTGCGTACCTCGACCGGTTGTCGCGCGAGCGGCAGACGCGCGGCTGGCGACGCCAGATCGGTGTTCCGGGCAACGTGACGCTGGTGGCCGAAGTGCCGGAAGCGGGCGTGATCGGATTTGCGAACGGCGGCCCGGAGCGCAGCGGCAACCGCAACTGGTTTGCCGAGCTTTACGTGCTGTATCTGCTCGATGCGCACCAGCGCCACGGCGTCGGACGACAGCTGGTGACTGCGTTTGCGGCGCAGTTGGCCGACATCGGCCTGTTGCGGATGCTGGTGTGGGTGCTGGCCGAAAATCCGGCGCGTGGCTTCTACCAGTCGCTGGGCGGCCAACTGATCGGCGAGCGCTTTACCGAGGTCGGTGGTGCAAAATTGACGGAAGTGGCTTACGGCTGGCGGGACGTGCGGCTGCTCGTCCCGGCGCCGCAGGCAATCTGAGGGGAGTCCCGCGTGTCCATCAAATCCGACCGCTGGATCCGGCGCATGGCGCAGGAACAGCGCATGATCGAGCCGTTCGAGCCGAACCAGGTGAAGTGCGTCGACGGCCGCAACATCGTTTCGTACGGCACCTCGAGCTACGGCTACGACATCCGCTGCTCGAACGAATTCAAGGTCTTTACCAACATCAACAGCACGATCGTCGACCCCAAGCATTTCGACGAGGGTTCGTTCGTCGATTTCCATGGCGACGTCTGCATCATTCCGCCGAACTCGTTCGCGCTGGCGCGCACCGTCGAGTACTTCCGCATCCCGCGCAATGTGCTGACCGTCTGCCTCGGCAAATCGACCTATGCCCGCTGCGGCATCATCGTCAACGTCACGCCGCTCGAGCCGGAGTGGGAGGGGCATGTGACGCTGGAGTTCTCCAACACGACGCCGCTGCCGGCTCGCATCTACGCCAACGAAGGCGTGGCCCAGGTGATCTTCATCGAATCCGCGTCGGACGACGTGTGCGAGACCTCGTACAAGGACCGCCAGGGCAAGTACCAGGGCCAGTCCGGCGTCACACTGCCCAAAATCTGACACCGAAAGCCGGGCTGTGCCCCGGCAGGACACTTCACACGCCAGGGGCGCGGTGCACGACCGTTCGTCCAGCGGCGGCCGGTCTGGCGAACCGGTCGGCATCCGTGTTGTCTCTCATCGGCAACAGCCCGAAATTTTTTTTGACTCGTGTGCCATTTTCCGCTTGATTCGGCGGCAAACGGCCCTATAATTCGCTCACTTTTTTATGGTTGCCGGTCCGCCGTTCGCGGCGGCCGAACAAGGAGGTCATCATGAGAATTATGAGGAACCGCTACAACGTCGTTGCCGAAATCGTGATCGATGTTCCCGAAACCTAGGTTCACCTGAGCCAGAGGAGATTTCCATGTCCATGCGCGCTGCCGCGGTCAAAAAAAACGCCGCGCAGGAAACTGAACAGCTTCACCGCTTCGATACCCACCCCGAAAGTCGCCTCGATTTCGCGCACGTGCGCGAAGTGCTGAGTCGCGGCTACAACCGGCCGTTCCTGCTGGTTGATCTCGAGATCGTTCGTACCAAGGCCCGCCGCTTCAAGGCCGCGATGCCGCGCGTGCAGCCGCACTACGCGGTCAAGGCCAATCCCGATCCGCGCGTGCTGAAGGCGCTGATCGAGGAAGGCGTCAACTTTGAAATCGCGTCGATTGCCGAACTCGACCTGCTGCTCGGTCTTGGCGTCGCGCCGCGCGACATCTATTACAGCAATCCGATGAAATCGCGCGCCTATCTCGAATACGCGGCGGCGAAGGGGATCGAGTGGTACGTGCTGGACAGCGTCGATGAATTGCGCAAGATCGTGTCGGTGAAGCCGGACGCCAAGCTCTACGTGCGCATCGACACGCCGAACATCGGCAGCGACTGGCCGCTGTCCGGCAAATTCGGCGCCTATCCGGCCGAGGTCGAGCGCATCATCGCCGAGGCGGTGCAGCTCAATGCCGACCTCGCCGGCGTCACCTTCCACGTTGGCTCGCAGTGCCGCAATCCGGACAACTGGCGTGTCGGCATCAACAACGCGAAGCGCCTGTTCAAGAAAATGCGCCTAGCCGGCCTCAAGCCGCGGCTGCTCAATATCGGCGGCGGCTACCCGGTGCGCCACACCAAGCCGATCCCGTCGATCGAGACCATCGGTGCGATCGTCAATCACGCGATCCGCGACCTGCCGTCCGACGTGCGCGTGATGGCCGAGCCCGGCCGCTACATGGTGTCGGATGCCGCGTACTTCGTGTGCCGCGTCGTCGGCACCGCGACGCGCGCCGGCAAGCGCTGGATGTACTGGGATGCGGGCATGTTCGGGGGCGTGATCGAGACCGTCGAAGGCCTGCGCTACGGCATCGAAACCGACCGCAAGGGCCCGACCATCCCATGGTGCATCGCCGGGCCCACCTGCGACTCGGTCGATATCCTGATGCGCGACGAAATGCTGCCGGAAGACATCCAGGAAGGCGATTTCATCTACATTCCGAACGCCGGCGCCTACACCACCGCCTACGCGAGCACCTTCAACGGCTTTCCGTTGCCGGAGGTGCACGTGGTCTGAATGCCGGATACCCGGTATGACAGCGCAAGGCGGGCCGACGGCCCGCCTTTCGTTTGGGCAGTCGTCATCGGGAGCGTGAAATAAGTCACTGATATCGGGCGGGCTTTATACGCTGATAAATAGCCGTCATAATCGGGCCGGGGCGAATAATCGGATAACCGGGCGCCAGGGGACCGCGGCGGCCGGGAAGACGACAGGGAGAGGGGATGAACGGCAAGCGGTTGTGCAGAGGGCTGTGTGTGATCTGGCTGTTGGCCGGACTACCGGCAGCGGCGTTCGCCGCAGACGATGCGCTGGCGCAGGCGAAACAGTACATGGCGGCGCACGATGCAAAGCGCGCCTATGCGCTGCTCAAGCCGCAGGAAGCACAACGCGCCGGCGATCCGAAATTCGACTATCTGCTGGGCATCGCCGCGCTCGACGCCGGACATCCGACCGAGGCGGTGTTCGCGCTGGAGCGGGTGCTGACGGCCGAGCCGAAAAATACACTGGCCCGCGCCGAAATCGCCCGTGCCTATTACGCGCTGGGCGAGATGAAGTCCTCGAAACAGGAATTCGAGACCGTCAAGCGGGAAGGGGTGCCGAAGCAGGCGATCGCCACCATCGACCGCTATCTGAATGCGATCGGCCGCACCGCGAGCGCCGACCACATCACTGTCCACGGCTACGTGCAGGCGACGCTCGGCCACGACACCAACGTCAACAGCGGGCCCGGCATCGATGCGGTGGCATTGCCGGCGTTCGGGGGTGCGATTTTCAATCTCAATGCCGGCAGCACCGGTGTGTCCGACAATTTCCTGACGCTCGACGGCGGCATCAACGCGGTGCGGCCGTTGCCGGGTGGCGTCAGCATATTCGGCGCGCTCAACCTGTCGAAGCGCTGGAACAACCATTACAACGATTTCGAGACCTCGTACTGGGACGGCAACGTCGGCGCGAGCTTCAAGCGCGGCTATGAAACCTATACCGTCGGCGCCCAGGGCAACCAGTTTTTCCTGCACGACAAGACCTACCGGCATGCGTACGGCGTCTATGGGCAGTGGACCCACGAAATCGGTCCGCGCACCCAGACCAGCGCCTACGTCCAATATGCGCGCCTGACTTACCCGGGACAGCACGTGCGCGATGCCGACCGCACGGTGATCGGCGCGGCGTATGCACACGCGTTCCCGGACAACGATACGACCGTCTATGCCAGCGCCTACGTCGGACGCGAGGTTGAACGCGAGAACGACGTG
>DASSNE010000002.1:0-9783 GCA_035688265.1 Gammaproteobacteria bacterium | reverse complement strand
TCGTGCCCACGTTCACGTGCGGCTTTGTGCGCTCATACTTTGCCTTGGACATTGTCTTTCCTCGATTAAACTCTGTCGCTTCTCTTAACTCTTTGCCGTCCCGGCGGCTTCTGCATAGTCGCTAGTGCCTAGTAGCTAGTGGCTGGTGTGGAGATGCTTCTCTTTACTCAGCACTAGCTACTAGCAACTAGCGACTTTATTTCTGGAGCCCATAACCGGATTTGAACCGGTGACCTCTTCCTTACCAAGGAAGTGCTCTACCGACTGAGCTATATGGGCGACGCAACTTCCTCAATAAACACCGCTGGAGCGGGTGATGGGAATCGAACCCACATCATCAGCTTGGAAGGCTGAGGTTCTACCATTGAACTACACCCGCGTTCTCTCAGCCGTCTTGACCGAGCAGCCAGTTCTGGCGCTCCAGGTCTTTCGTACGTGGTGGAGGGGAGGATTATTCCGGGCATCCTGCCCTCCACCCCTGCGGGGCCCGCCTTTCGGCGGTTCAAATTTGTTCCAGACAAATTTGTCGAACCTCTATCGGTTCAAATCCTCCCCGCCTGACGCCGCCTCAACTCCAGTGCTGCGCCACGGTCCACGTTTACTCAATCCTCAATCTGGTGGAGGGGGGAGGATTCGAACCTCCGAAGGCGTAAGCCAGCAGATTTACAGTCTGCCCCCGTTGGCCGCTTGGGTACCCCTCCGCTGTAAAACCGTAAACCTCGCTACCGGCGGAAACCTCCGGAGACGACGAAAAAACGTAAGCTGCGAATTGTGGAACATTTCGAAGCGAGGGTCAACAGATTTCGGAGCAAAAGAAGACTTTCCCGGAGCTGACAGCTTCAGGAAACTCGGACGATCGTCAGGCCATGCCTTTCAATGGGCGGCATTCTAACATGGCCGCCGGCCTTAGTGCCCGTAACGGCGCTCCCGGCCCTGGTAACTACGGATGGCTCGCAAAAAGTCGATTCGGCGGAATTCCGGCCACAGCGCATCACAGAAGTAGTACTCGCTGTAGGCCGCCTGCCACAGGAAGAAGCCGGACAGCCGCACCTCTCCGCTGGTGCGGATAATGAAGTCGGGGTCCGGGATGCCGGCGGTGTAGAGGCAGTCGCTGATCTGGGCGGCGTCGAGCTTTTCGGCGATATCGCCCGGCGAGCGGTGCTCCGCCTCCGCCTGCTGCAGCAGCTTCTTGATGCCGTCGACGATCTCCTCGCGGCCGCCGTAGGCGAGCGCGATGTTCAGCAGCATACCGTCGTGCTCGGCGGTGGAGTTCTCCAGCGCCTCGGAAGCCACGACGACCGCTTCCGGCAACTTCTCACGCTGGCCGATCACCTTGACCCGCACCTTGTTCGCCTTGATACGCGGATGGGTGATCAGCCGGCGGCTTTCGCGCACGAACAGGTCGAGCAGGTATTCGACTTCCGCGGTCGGCCGATCGAAATTCTCCGCGCTGAACACGAACACGGTGACATGGGCGATGCCCAGTTCCAGGCACCATTCCAGCAGTTCGTGCACCTTTTCGACACCGAACTCGTGGCCCTGGCGCACATCGAGACCGATGCCGCGCGCGAACCGGCGGTTGCCGTCGAGAATCAGGCCGATGTGCGCGGGGACCGGACGTTCGCTGACCTGCGTAACCAGTTTCTTCTCGTACCACCAGTACAGCGGATGGCTGCAGGTGCGAAGGACGGTGCGCAATGTGCGAAGCACACGCGCACGAAGCGGAAGGCGGCGGCGCTCGTCCGCCGGAATCGTGGTCAGGTCCGAAGTGATCAATACAGTTACCTGCGCCGGATGAGCCGACGCAACTGGAGCTGGCGACAGGAATCGAACCTGCGACCTACTGATTACAAATCAGTTGCTCTACCTGCTGAGCTACGCCAGCCAATTAAGTTACACCATGAACCATCCATGGTGCGCCCGCCAGCCCGGACTTCCTGTCCGGCCGTTCGCCGGGATCGAAGCAGTGCTTCGATCCTGCCGGCTCACCCTGCTGAGCTACGCCAGCCAATTAAGTTACACCATGAACCGTCCATGGTGCTTATTAACTTTTAAATTCTATGGGTTTGCACCAGAGGCTGCAACGCGGATACAGCTGTCGAGCTGCCGTCCCGCCGCGGCATCGGCCGAAGCGAACTTGCGCAGCACGGCGGCGCCCGCCGCCGTGGTCGTCTTGATCCAGTAGCTGCCAGCCTGATGCTGGTCGCGCACCTCGACCTCCGGCTTGAAACCCAGGCCGTTGAGCCGCCGCCGGCGCTGCTCGGCGCCTTTCCGGTCCTTGAAGACACCGACGGACACGGCGTTACGCTCGTCGCCGTCCCGAATGATGTAGATATCGTTCACCCCTGCCTGGCGCAGTCGGCTCGCCATGTCGCGCGCAGCGGCAAATGTCGGGAACGGCGGAAAATAGACGCGGTAGCTGTCGGCGACGGCGGCGCTCTGCGGCACGATCGCAAACGCCGCGCCCTGCTGCTGCATGGGAGCCACGGCGGCCGCAGCGCTGGCCTGGTCTGTGAACGGCCCGTATTCGACGCAAACCGGCTCGTCCGCCGCCGGCGCTGATGTCGTCTGTGCGACAACCGTCCCTGTCGCCGGCGTTGCAGACGCATCGCTCGGCTGCCACAGCTTCAACGCCGGCGCTTTCGGCAGATCGAACGGCGCCGGCTGCGCCACCCGCGTCCGCGTCGGCACGACCCAGGCTTGCCAGGCAAGCAGGCCGAGGTTCGCCAGCAGCAATGCCAGAAAGACGATTTTCATGCTGCAATCACCGCCAATCCCTCCAGAACCAGGTCGGGCGCCATCTCGTAGCGCCCACGCAGCAACGGCGCGAGGATCGGTGCGTCGCCGCCGGTCAGCAGGCACGGCACATCGCGCGCGAGCGTCGCTTCAGTTTCGGCGCGGGCGCGATCGATGAATGCCGCCGCCATATATAGAGTGCCCGCGGTCACGGCCGAACGGGTGTCCGCGGCGAGCGGCGCGACCGCGCCCTCGCCTTCGTCGGCAATACCGGCCGTGGTGCCGTACAGCGCTCGCCGCATCGTCGCGACGCCCGGCCCGATCAGTCCGCCGCGGTGACGGCCGTCGTCGTCCAGCAGATCCACGGTTATTGCCGTGCCGCAGTCGACGACGCAGACGGCTTTGTCGCTGCGCCGACGAGCGCCAATCAGCGCAGCCCAGCGGTCCGCGCCCAGCCGGTCCGGTTCGCCGTAGGCATTGCGGATGCCGAAGGCGTGTCCTTCCGCCCGCAGCAGGATTGGAGCGAGACTGTAACGTTCGTCGGCCCACGCAGTGACCGCTTCGGCGGCCTCGGCGCCCGCGACGTTTGCGCAGATGATCCGGACGGGCGTTTCCGACATTGCGCCGATGGCGGCAAAACCGTCGGGGAAAGGCCGGGTGGGCGCGACCTGCGTTTCGCCCAGCGTCGCCCCGTCGGCGAAGGCCCACTTGATCCGGCTGTTGCCGATGTCGATCAACAGGTTCATCGGGCGCGCAGGCTCACTTCGCCGCTGAAATAGCGTTGGACGCCGGCGTCCGTTTGCAGCCGCAACGCGCCCTGCGCATCGACACCGAGCGCCGTACCGGCGACTTTGCGATCCGCCAGCAGCACGTCGACGGCGCGCCCGGCCACGGCGTCGCGGCGGCGCCACTCGTCGGCGAAGGGCGTAAAACCCTGCTCACTGTAGTGCGCCACGGCCTGCAGCAGCCGCGCAATCAGCCGACCAGCCAGACGGTTGCGCAAGCCCGCGGCCACGGGGCCGATTGTCTTGAGATCGACCCAGGACTGGTCGATCGCCGCGCCGGCCGCGGTCGGCATGGCAACATTAATGCCGACGCCGATCACCAGCCGGCAGGCGCCGCCGGGCTGCCCCTGCAAATCGACGAGGATGCCGCCCAGCTTGCGCCCGTCATGCACCATGTCGTTCGGCCATTTGATGCCGATCCCGCCGAACCCGCACTGCTCCAGCGCGTCGGCCGCGGCCAGCCCGGCTGCCAGACTCAGCGCGCCGACATCCGGCGGCAAATCGCGCAAATGCCAGCCCACCGATAAATAAAGATTGGCGCCGAAGGGCGAAATCCAGGCGCGCCCGCGGCGGCCGCGGCCCGCCGTCTGGCATTCCGCCAGGCACGTGCCGGCTTCGCCCTGCTGAAACCCCGCGGCCCGCTCCGCCATCCAGCGACTGGTCGAGTCGACGACCGGCAGCACCGCGAGACAAGCCAGCCGTTCGGCAACACCCGTGCCCATCGCCTGGCGGAGCCGGTCGGCATCGAGCAAATCAAGCGGTGCCGAAAGCCGATAACCGCGTCCGCGCACTCGATCGATGTCGATGCCGTAGTCGGTCAGCTTGGCGATGCGCTTCCACACCGCGCCGCGCCCGAGGCCGAGCGTCGCACCCAGTGCGGGGCCGGAGTGAAAGCGACCGTCGGCCAGCACCCGAAGCAGCGCCTGCTGCCCCTCGTCCTGCACGGCCATCAAGTGCGGTTACCGCGGCGGCGCAACAGCATCGCCCTGGAGGCCCGGTGTTCGGTGCCTGCCCACAGCCGGCGAAGGTTACTGCGATGCGTATAGATCACGAACAGCGCCATGACCACGGCGAACCACTCCAGCGGCGCCGGCAGCGGCACGAGAAACGCATAGGCGACGAAAGCCAGCGCACCGAAAATCGTGGCGAGACCGACGTAGCCGGTCGTCGCGAGCACCGCGATCCAGACGCCCAGCACCGGCAAGAGACCCAGCGGCGCGAGCACCAGCAGCACGCCGACCAGCGTTGCCGCGCCCTTGCCGCCGCGAAAGCCGAACCAGACCGGCCAGACGTGCCCCACGACCGCGGCGACCGCACAGCCAACCCCGAGCCACGGCGCGAAAGCAGCCGATGTTGGCAGGCCGAGCGGCAGCAGCGGAATCCCGCCGGCCGCGATCACGCCCTTGAGCATGTCGATCAGCAGAACGGCCACGCCGAAAGCCTTGCCTTGCGTGCGCAGCGCGTTGGTGCCGCCCGCGTTGCCGCTGCCGAGCGTGCGGATATCGACACCACGCAGGCGCCCGAGCAGCAGGCTCCCCGACAGGGAACCGAGCAAATAAGCCAGTACAAATTTGATGGCGAACGCAATCACTTGCAGCCCATTCCCCCGAAAACGCGCGCTATGGTAGCAGGCAAGTGCTTGATTTTACAGATACTGCCGAGCGTGTTAGAGTAATCACCCTGACGAATACACGTAACGCTTCGTAGTCAAGCGTTGCGAAAGATTGATGCTTCCGATTCGTTTTGCCGTAACCGTTCCTTTTCATCCTTCCTTCTCCGCAGTTCCCCGCAGGCCTGCACAACAGGCCGAATGGGGCGCCTGCAACTCTTTTTCAGCCAACAGGGAGTAACACAGGCATGTCCATTATCGTCCAAAAATACGGTGGTTCCTCGGTCGCGACCGGCGACAAGTTGCGCCACGTGGCCGGCAAAATCGTCGAGACTCGGCGCCAGGGCCACGAAGTCGTCGCGGTGGTATCCGCGATGGGCAACACGACCAGTGAACTGCTCGATCTCGCGAGCCAGCTTTCCAATGAGCCCGGCCCGCGCGAACTCGACATGTTGCTGTCATCCGGCGAGCGCATCTCGATGTCGCTGCTCAGCATGGCGATCGAAAACCTCGGCGAGCCTGCAATCTCGCTGACCGGCCCGCAGAGTGGCATCAAAACCACGGCCGATCACTACGACGCGCGCATCGAAGCGGTGCAGCCGGACCGGATCAACGCCGAATTCGGCCATGGCCGCGTGGTCGTCGTCGCCGGCTTCCAGGGCGAAACGCCCGACGGCGAGGTCGCGACCCTCGGTCGCGGCGGCTCGGACACGACCGCCGTCGCGCTGGCCGCCGCGCTCGATGCCGAACGCTGCGAAATCTATTCCGACGTGGACGGCATCTACAGCGCCGACCCGCGCATCGTCGACGGCGCCACGCGCCTGCAGACGATCGGCTACGAGGAAATGCAGGAGCTGGCGCGCCACGGCGCCAAGGTGCTCAACCCGCGCGCGGTAACGTACGCCGCCAAGCGCGGCGTGACGATCCATGCCCGCTCGACGTTTTCCGACGCCGGCGGCACCATCATTCACGGCGAACGCGATGCCGAGAGCGACCCCGAAGTCGTCGGCGTCGCCTGCCACCGCGAATTGCTACGCGTCCGCCTCAATGGCGAAACCGTCGACAGCAACCTCGGCGACGAGCTGATCGATTCGATCGGCCGCGCGAGCCTGTTCCGGGACAACATGTCTCCAAGTGCGCGCGAACTGCTGATTTCGAGCGCGGCGCTGGCGGATCCCAGTGCACTCGTGCAGCGGCTGAAGGACGAGTTCGACCGGCACGTCGACGTCGACGACGACCTCGGCTCCGTGTCGGCGGTCGGCTACGGCCTCGGCGAGGCCCACGTCGGCCGGCATGTGCGCCGCGCGATCGCGGACGGCGTCAACGTGCACGACAGCTTTGAATCGCCGCACGCGGTGACCTGCCTGATCGACACCCCGCACGTGCAGCGTGCGCTGTGCGGCATGCACCGCTATTTCGTCGAAAACGATCTCGACCTCGCAGCAGCGTGAGCGATACCAACGTCACAATCCGGCGCGCAGTGCCCGCCGACGGCGGGCGGATGTACGAACTTGTGCGCGCGAGCGACGCGCTCGAGACGAACACCGCGTATTGTTATCTGCTGATGGCGCGGCACTTCGGCGACACCTGCCTCATCGCCGAGCGCGGCGATGAGTTGCTCGGCTTCGTGATGGGCTACCGCCCGCCGCGGCAGCCGGATACCGCCTTCGTCTGGCAGATCGGCGTCGCCGCCGCCGCGCGCGGCCAGGGCATCGCCGGCCGGCTGCTCGACGCGCTGGTCGGAACCATCGGCGCGCGCTTCCTCGAAGCCAGCGTCGGCGAGAGCAATGCGCCGTCGCGCGCACTGTTTACCGGCTTTGCGCGCCGTCACGACGCGACGCTCGAATCCGATGCCGATTTCATCAATGCCACCGAATTTCCCGGCGAGCACGAGACCGAAAAGCTGTTTCGCATCGGTCCGCTGTGAGGACTGAGTGCTAAGGACTAAGGACTGAGTCAAGGAGAAGCGATTCCGGACTCAGTCCTAAGCACTTAGTCCTAAGCACTGTCAGGACCGACTGAATTTGTACAATGGAGTACCGCATAATGAACACAATCGAACGCCATGAATCGCAGGTCCGCGGCTACTGCCGCGCCTTCCCGGTCATGTTCGACACTGCCGAAGGCGTCCACCTGACCACCGAGGACGGCAAGCGCTACCTCGACTTCTTCGCCGGCGCCGGCGTCCTGAACTACGGCCACAATCATCCGCAGCTCAAGACCGCGCTGCTCGACTACATCGAGCGCAACGGCGTCACCCACAGCCTGGACATGTTCACGACCGCCAAGCGCGCGTTCCTCGAGCGCTTCAACGAAGTGATCCTCAAGCCGCGCGGGTTGGACTACAAGGTCCAGTTCCCCGGCCCGACCGGCACCAATGCCGTCGAGGCCGCGCTCAAGCTGGCGCGCAAGGTCACCGGCCGCGAGCGCATCATCGCGTTCACCAACGGCTTTCACGGCATGACGCTGGGTTCGCTGTCCGTCACCGGCAACTCGTTCAAGCGCGCCGGCGCGGGCGTGCCGCTCGGCAACGTCACGGCCGTGCCGTTCGACGGCTATCTCGGCGACGATGTCGATACGCTCGCCTATCTCGAGGCGATGCTCGAGGATGCCGGTAGCGGTATCGACAAGCCGGCCGCGGTGATTCTCGAAACCGTGCAGGCCGAAGGCGGTGTCAACGTTGCGAGCTTCGACTGGCTGACGCGCCTCGCGAAGCTGTTGAAGCGCCACGACATCCTGCTGATCGTCGACGACGTGCAGGTCGGCTGCGGCCGCACCGGGCCGTTCTTCAGCTTCGAGCCGGCGGGCATCAAGCCCGACATCGTCTGCCTGTCTAAATCGCTGTCCGGCTACGGCCTGCCCTTCGCGGTGGTGCTGATGAAGCCGGAGCACGATGTCTGGGAGCCGGGCGAGCACAACGGCACGTTCCGCGGCCATAATCCCGCGTTCGTCACCGCCGCCGCCGCGCTGGATTTCTGGACAGACGACCAGCTGACCAGGGGCGTCGAAGCCAAGGCGGCGCACATCAGCGAGCGCCTGCAGGCGATTGCGAAGCGCTGCCCGTCGCTCGGTGCGAGCGTGCGGGGCCGCGGCCTGATCCAGGGCCTGGCCTTCGAGGACCGGTCCGCTGCCAACGCCGCGTCGGCCGAAGCGTTCAAGCGCGGCATGATCATCGAGACCGCCGGCATCGACGACGAAGTGCTGAAGCTGCTGCCGCCGCTGATCATCAGCGACGCAGATCTCGACGCCGGCCTCGACATCATCGAGGCGAGCGTCATGGCCGTGGCTGAAGCCGCCGCGGACGAACGCAGCGTCGCCTGAATTTTCTTACCCTCAAAACGGAGACCTGAGACATGATCGTCAAGCAAGTCGAAGACCTGACCAACACCGAAGACCACGTCGATACCGAAACCTGGGAATCGCGCCGCTTCCTGCTGAAGAAGGACGGCATGGGCTTCTCCATGCACGAAACCATTATCAAGGCTGGAACTGAGACCCACATGTGGTATCAGAATCATTTCGAGGCGGTATACTGCATCGAAGGCGAAGGCGAAATCGAGACTGTCGCCGACGGCAAGATCTACCCGATCAAGGTCGGCACACTCTACGCCTTGAACGAGCACGACGAGCATTACCTGCGCGCCAACAAGGGCACGCACATGCGTATGGTCTGTGTGTTCAATCCGCCCTGCGTCGGACGGGAAGTCCACGACGAACGCGGTGTTTATCCTCTCATGGAAGACGACGCTGCCTGATCTCCCGCCCAGAACGCAATCGCCATTTCGAGAACATCGACATGATCAAACGATTCAATCATGGGTACTACAGCACATCAGATACGCCAACACGCTGAAGATCGCTATCCTTCGCGGATAGCACCGCAACCCTCCCTGAGCGACCGGATGGACCCGGTCGTTTACGGTTCAGCCAAGGACGGTCCGCTCGACAACGAGGCTCTCACCCGCTATCGCGACAACGGCTTTCTCGCCTTCGAAGGGTTCTTCTCCGAAGACGAGCTGGCGCCGTGGCGCGCCGAACTCGACCGCCTGCGCGCGGACCCGGCGATTCGGGCGATGCCGTGGACGATCACCGAGCCCGGCAGCGACGACGACGTCCGGTCGATTTTCGCGATCCACGAACACAACGAACTGCTCGGGCGGCTGTGCCGCGACCCGCGGCTGGTGTCGATCGCGCGCCAGCTGCTCGGCGGCGACGTGTACTTTACGCAAAGCCGCATCAACTACAAGCCCGGCTTCAAGGGCAAGCCGTTCTACTGGCATTCCGACTTCGAAACCTGGCACGTCGAAGACGGCATGCCGAACATGCGCGCAGTGAGCTGCTCGATCAGCCTGACGCCCAATACGCCGGAAAACGGTCCGCTGATGCTGATTCCGGGCTCGCACAAGCGGTTTCTCGCCTGCGTCGGCGAAACGCCGGAAGAGCATTACAAGCAATCGCTGAAGGTCCAGGAGCTGGGCGTGCCGGACGACGACAACCTCGCGCGGATGGTGGCCGAAGGCGGCATCGAAACGCCGGTGGGCCCGGCCGGCTCGGTGACGTTCTTCGAGTGCAACCTGATGCACGGCTCGAACTCGAACATCACGCCGTTCGCGCGCAGTAATGTCTTCATCGTCTTCAACCACTGCGACAATG